>JAZKDH010000016.1:0-72378 GCA_040387665.1 Pseudomonadota bacterium
ACTGGTGCGCCGCCGATGTCGGCTGGGTCACCGGGCACAGCTACGTCGTCTACGGTCCGCTGGCGAACGGGGCGACCACGGTGATGTTCGAAGGCGTGCCCAACTATCCCGACTTCAGCCGGTTCTGGCAGATAGTCGACCGCTATCAGGTGAACGTGTTCTACGGCGCGCCGACCGCGCTGCGCGCGCTTATGCGCGAAGGCGATGCGTGGGTAAAGAAAACCTCGCGCTCCAGCCTGCGCCTGCTGGGCTCGGTCGGAGAGCCGATCAATCCCGAGGCGTGGGAATGGTACTGGCGCGTGGTGGGTGATGGTCGGTGCCCGATCGTCGACACCTGGTGGCAGACCGAGACCGGCGGTGCGATGATCACGCCGCTGCCGGGCGCGACCGATCTCAAGCCCGGTTCGGCCAGCCGCCCGTTCTTTGGCGTGGTGCCGCAGATCGTCGATGCCGAAGGCCAGGTGCTCGAAGGCGCGACCGAGGGCAACTTGTGCATCGCGCAAAGCTGGCCGGGCCAGATGCGCACTGTGTGGGGCGATCACGAGCGTTTTTTCCAGACCTATTTCACCACATACAAGGGCAAGTATTTCACCGGCGACGGCTGCCGCCGCGACGAGGATGGCTATCACTGGATCACCGGCCGGGTGGACGACGTGATCAACGTTTCCGGCCACCGCATGGGCACCGCCGAAATCGAAAGCGCGCTGGTCGCCCACGCCAAAGTCGCCGAAGCCGCGGTCGTCGGCTTCCCGCACGACATCAAGGGGCAGGGCATCTACGCTTATGTCACCACCAACGCCGAGGTCGAGCCGGACGAGGCACTGCGCAAGGAACTGGTCGCCTGGGTCCGCACCGAGATCGGACCCATCGCCACGCCCGACGCGATCCACTTCGCCCCGGCGCTGCCCAAGACCCGTTCGGGCAAGATCATGCGCCGGATCCTGCGCAAGATCGCCGAGAACGATACCTCGAACCTGGGCGATATCTCTACCCTCGCTGATCCCGGCGTGGTGGAAACGCTGATCACGACACGGGCCGGCTAAACCGGGGAACCGCGGGCACCCGGCTTGGCGTAGTCCAAGGACGGCGCCGCAATCGGGCTTCGCCATGACGAAAGGGAGCGGACGGGATGGATCTTGGCATCAAGGGCAAAGTTGCACTCGTGACCGGCGCAACCCGCGGTATCGGGCGCCGGATTGCGGAATGCTTTGCAGATGAGGGCGCAGGCGTCGCGGTCTGCGCCCGCAATGCTGATGAAGTCTCGGCAACCGTTGCGGCGCTGGCCGCCAAAGGTGTCAGCGCCTGGGGGCAGGCTGCAGACATGACCCGCCCCGGCGATATCGATGCTTTCGTCGCAGGCGCCGCGGCCGCGCTGGGCGGAATAGACATGGTGGTATCCAACGTCAGCGCCTTGAGCCTTGAGGGTGACGATGCCGCCTGGCGGGCCATGTTCGAAATCGACATGCTGGGCGCGGTACGCCTGTTCAGCGCCGCGCTGCCACACCTTCAGGCCGCGGGCGCGCGTTCGGGGGATGCCGCATTCACGGCCATTTCGTCGATCGTCGCGGGCGAACCGTACAAGCCCAGCCCGTACAGCGCGATGAAGGCCGCCTTGATCAACTATGTGAAGGGTGCCGCCCGCCTGCATGCCCCGCAAAAGGTGCGGTGCAACGTCGTAGCGCCGGGCAACGTCTATTTCGAAGGGGGTGTGTGGGAACGTATGAAGCGGGAACGGCCAGACTTCTACAACGACTGGATCGCCCGCAACCCGACCGGGCGCATGGCCACTGCGGATGAAATTGCGACTGCCACCGTGTTCCTCAGCAGCCCGCGCTCGGCGTTCACCACCGGTACCACCTTGGTTGTCGATGGCTGCCTCACGCAGCACGCGCTGTTCTAGGCGAGTGGGATGAGCGTCCTGCCATGATCGCCCATACCATCCAGCTCGCGCTCGCCCCGGTCTTCGTGCTGGTGGCGATCGGCAACATCTTGAATCTGCTGTCGGCCCGGCTGGGGAGGATCGTCGATCGGGCGCGGCACCTGCAGCAGCGGCATAGCGAGACCACGGGCACCGCGCATGACATCGTCGTCACCGAAATCCGCGCGATCGACGTCCGGATCGCCCTGATCGGCCGCGCGATCCGCAACCTGGTGATCAGCGGGCTGTCGATCGGCACCACGGTAGCGATTCTGTTCGTCGAGGAGATGGCCGAATATCCGCTGGAAAGCGTGGCGGCGGTGTTCTTCCTGATTGCGATCGGCTTGCTGATGTGGGCGCTCGTGCTGTTCCTGCGCGAAACCCGCGTGGCGGCGGCCACGCTGCGTATCCCGCGCGATTACCTCGAACTCGATCGCGACGATATCTAGCTGCCGTTGCCCGTTTGCAGCAGGCGCGGGGCCCGGGCCGGATCGCGGCCCGCACCCCGCATGCATCACTTGTTCTGGGCGGAGAAAGCGTCGGCGATCGAGCAGCCTGCGGGGCCCAGGATCACGATGAACAGCACCGGCAGGATGAACAGGATCAGCGGCACAGTCATGATCGCGGGCAGGCGCGCGGCCTTTTCCTCGGCCCTCATCATACGCTCGTTGCGAAATTCGGCGGACAGCACGCGCAGCGCTGAGGCGAGCGGGGTGCCGTAGCGTTCGGTCTGGATCATCGTTGTCACGACCCCGCGCACTGCTTCCAGGTTAACGCGGTAGGCAAGGTTCTCGAACGCCATCCGCCGCTCGGTCAGGAATGACAGTTCGATCCCCGTCAGGGTGAATTCGTCGCCCAGTTCGGGATATGCGCGGCCCAGTTCCTTGGCCACCCGGCCGAATGCGGCGTCGACGGTCAGGCCGGCTTCGGCGCAGATCACCAGCAGGTCCAGCGCATCGGGCAGGCCCTTGCGGATCGCGTCGGTGCGTTTGGAAGCGATATTGTTGATGTACAGCTCAGGCGCCTTGTAGCCCAGGATCACCGCCGCCGCAAAGCCGGCGAACCGCTTGAAGCTGTTCCATTCGGGAAAGTAATCGATCCAGTAGATCACGGTCGCGGCGATCATGCCGAACACCACGGGCAGGACCATCCGCCCGAAGATGACGGCGACCGCGTATTCCTTCTTGCGAATGCCTGCGAATGCCAGCTTCTGCTGGATGTCCTGGATCTGGCTATCCTGCAGCACCTTGAGCGAGGTCAGCGTGCTGCGCATCTTGTCGGTCGTGCGGTTCTTGCGCACCAGGCTCTGCCGGCGCCGCGAGCTGCCGGTGACGATCCCGGCCTTCAACTGTTCGCGCCGCTCGTTGAGCGCCTTGACCCGCTTGACCATCGGATCTTTGACCGTGATCGCGGCATAGATGGCCAGCACCACCGCGAGCGCGGCGACGCCGGCCAGGATGGTACCGATCAGGACTACATCGAAGCCAAGGATGGTCGGGTGCGCTGCGGGCGTGCGGATCATGGGTGTCGCGCCTTCTCGTTCAGATTTCGAAGCTGACCATCTTGGCCATGATGAAGGCCCCGATCGCCATCCAGATCAGCCCGCCCCCGCCGGCGACCATCAGGCGCTCGTCGATGAAGAACTTCGCGACATATTCCGGGTTGACCCAGTAGATCAGGCCGAACACGATGAACGGCAGCACGCCGACGATGTAGGCCGACGCCTTGGATTCCGAGCTCATCGCCCGGATTTTGAGTTTCATCTGCGCGCGTTTGCGCAGCACGTCTGCCAGGTTCGATAACGTCTCGGCCAGGTTGCCGCCGGTTTCCCGCTGGATCGCCAGGGTGATGCAGAAAAACTGGAACTCGGGCGTGCCCAGACGATCGGCAGTGTCCTGCAACGCGTCATCCATCGTCTTGCCAATGCGGATGCGCTCGGTCACCAGCTTGAATTCCTCACCGACCGGACCGGGGACTTCGCTGGACACGATGCCCAGCGTTTCGGTTACCGGCAGGCCCGACCGCAGCCCGCGCACCAGCAGTTCGATCGCGTCGGGGAATTTGGTGGTGAAGGCGCCCAGCCGCTTCTTGATGCACATGTTGACCACCAGGTGCGGCAGCCCCAGCCCGATCCCCAGCCCCACGGCCAGCGACAGCAGGGCGATGCCCGTCTTCAGGTAGATCACCAGCGCCAGGAACAGCGACAGCCCGACCGAGGCGTAGAGGTACTGGCTCATTGTCCAGTTCTTGCCCGTGCGGTGCAGACGCAGCGCAAGGGCCTCGGCGCGAGAGCCGGCCCCGGCGATTCTGTGCGCGTGCGGCTTGCGCGCCGCGACCGCCTTCTTCAGCTGCGCCTCGACCTTGTCGGTCGCGTTGTCGGAATGGCGAAATCTAACCGATTGAAGACGACGTGTACCTTCCTTGCCCGGATTGGGGCCAAGAAACGCGCCGGCGCCCATCCCCAGCACGGCCGCCGCGCCGGCTACGATCACCATCATTTGCAGCGTGTCGAACGGCATTATCCGGCCCCCGGTTTCATCGTATCTGGCCCACGCCGGTGCTGGCTCGGCATCAGCCGGGCCACCGCGTGAACGTGCGCCGCGTCAGTCACGCTGCGGCCTTTTCCTTCTTGGCGAGCAGCCCCTTGAAGTCGAACTTGCCCAGCAGCGACGCGGCCTTCTTGTCCTTGTCGCCATCGGCGGTACCGCTGACACCGATGATCGCCTGGGCGATCTCGCGCACGATCGCGCCGGCCTTGGTGGTGCGATTGGCTTCGGCAAACGTCTGGCCAAGCTTTGCGGCATTGGTCGCCGCCTTCAGATCGTAGGGGATTGCGAAGTTCACTTTCCGCTCGATCGAGGCTTCGAAGTCGGCCTTGCTGATTTCCTGCGCGGCCTGCTGCACTTTGTTCGCAACCACGAACGTCTGCACGTGCGCGGCATTTGCCTTCAACCACGACAGGATGCGGATCGCGTCGCGCGCCGATGCCAGCGTGAACTCGGTCGTCAGCACCACGCAGTTCACGTCCGCCAGCAGGTGCGGGAAGTTGATCAGCATGTTGCGCGGCAGGTCGATCAGCGTCATCTCGAACGCCTGGCGGAATTCCTCCTCCAGCTGCACGAACGCCGATCCGTCAGTCATCAGCGGCGCATTGATCGGCGCTTCGGCCGAAAGGATTGCAAGATGGTCGTTGGCGCGGATCATCGCGCGTTCGATGAACAGCCCGTCGATCCGGCTGGGGTTCTCGATCGCATCGGTCAGGCCGCGGCCTGGCTCCAGGTCCAGCGTCAGCGCGCCTGTCCCGAAATGCACGTCAAGATCGAGCAGCGCGGTCTGCAGCTTGTTCTCGGTGCTGAACAGCCAGGCCAGCGAAGTCGACAGCAGCGAAGCGCCAACCCCGCCGCGGGTACCCACCACTGCGGTGGAGATGTGCCGCTTGGCATTCCCCGGATCCTGCACGCGCGGCTGGGTGAAAATGGTCTGCGCGGACGTCAGCGCATCGCGCACCTGGCCCGCCGACAGCGGCTTGAGCAGGTAATCCTGGATCCCGCTGGCCACCAGGTCGCGGTACAGCCGCACATCGTTGACCTGTCCCACCGCGATCACCACGGTGCCCGGTTCGCACACTTCGGCTAGCGCGTTGATGTCGCTGAGCGGGTCGCCGCTCTCGGACAGGTCGACCATCAGGATGTTGGGGCTGGCGCTGATGGACAGCGATTGCACCGCGTTGCGCAGCCCGCCCTTGTGACACTTTTCCGGCTGCCACCCCATTTCGATGACCACCGGACGCAAGACGTCCAGCGATGCGTCGTCGCAGATATAGGCTGCGAAAGGATCCCGATTGCCGGGCGTCCCGGTTTTCCACGGCGCGGTCATCGTCAGCTGCCCTTCGAGGAGATGGTGGTGGTTTCACCGGCCTTGGCCGGCTTTTCGCGATAGGCGTCGATCGCCTTGGTCGAACTCATCACAGTCGTCTCGCCGCTACCGGTCGCCCCTTTGACGAGATGCTCCGGATCGGCGACCATCGCGGCCAGATTGCCGTTGATCGCGCAGCCATACCCATGGCTGGTGCCGTTGCCGAGATTGGTGTCCGAACTGTTGCGCCAGTCGGGGCAGCCCGGAACGCTGGCACTGCTGCGGGTGACGATGATCCGCGCCGTCCCGGCGTTGACATACCCTTCGGTTACCGGCGCGCCGTCGTTCAGCAGCATGCCGAACTTGGCGGCCACCGCGTCCACCGCGCCGCGCGTCGAACTGCTGGCCAGCGGATCGTCGATATAGACCTTGTCGCCATAGCGCAGGTTCATTGCGCCAAACCAGCCGGACAGGCGTCGTTGCTCTGGCACCGACAGGCCGCCCGGCCCGGTTTTCACGTCAAGCACGTAGTTGGTGCGTTCGACCACCGGCTGATGGACGCTTTCCAGCGTCGGATTGGCCGCCATCCCGCCGCAGGCCGACAGGCCAAACGCGAGTGAAAGGGCAAGAGCCGCCGGAACTGCGTTCCGGGTCGCCGCGCGAAGATTGTTCATACGCATGGGGTTCACCTCTCTCACTTCAGGTTGAAGCCGGGCGTGGCCGTGGGATCGCCCTTGACCGGGGGGGTGCCCGGCGCCGGGGCAGGCAACGCGGCAAGCTCGGCGGGGGGGGCGGCTGCGGGCTCGGCGGCGCCGATTTTGGGTGCGGGCGGATTGGCCTGCTGGCTCGATGTGCCCACGCGCGGTTTCGGCCGGTCACCGGCGTTGCCGCCGCTTTCCATGTTGCCAAAAATCCGCTGGATGTCGTTCGGTGCCTGATAGCCGTCGGTCGGCAGCTTGATCGCATTCGCGTCAACCGGCTGGACCAGATATGGCGTTACCACGATCACCAACTCGGTTTCTCCGCGCTGGAACGAGGTGGAGCGGAACAGGCTGCCCAGGATCGGGATGTCACCCGCCCCCGGAAGCTTGGTGACCGAATTGGAAGTGTTGTTCTTCAGCAGCCCGGCGATCATGAAGCTCTGACCGGAACCCAGTTCCACGGTCGTTTCGGCGCGCCGGGTGGTCAATGCCGGAACGGTGAACCCGTTCTGGGTGATCGCCCCTTGCGCGGACAGCTCCGACACTTCCGGTCTGACCCGCAGCGAGATTCGGCCGTTGGCCAGGACCGTGGGGGTATAGCTGAGGCTTACGCCATAGCGCTTGTATTCGATCGAGGTGGTGCCAAGTCCCTGGCTGGTTGGGATCGGGAATTCGCCGCCGGCCAGAAAATCGGCCGTTTCGCCCGAAATCGCCGTCAGGTTCGGCTGCGCCAGCGTGGTGACCAGGCCGGCCGTCTCGCCCGCGTCCAGCGCGCCGAGCAGGTTAAGGCCCAGCAGCTTGCCCGCGCCCGCCAGCGTGGTCAGTCCTTCCTTGCCTTGGATCAGCGTGGTTCCGGTCGAAGCCGCGGTTCCGCCGATGAACAGGCCGCCGCCGGGCGCGTATTGCGTGGCGGCCGTGCCTTGGGTGAGGCCGAACTTGAACCCGCCCGACGCGTCGTAGGACTGCAGGTTGACGCCCAGCGATTTGACCAGCGAGCGGCTGACTTCGGAAATGCGGACCTGCAGATTGACCTGCAGCGGTGTGGACATCTTCAGGCGGCTGATGACGTTTGCCTTGTCGCCGACGAATGCCTTGACCAGCCGTTCTGCCTCGGCCGCGTCCTCGGGCGCCGCAATCGTTCCGGTCAGCAGCACAGTGTTTGCGCCGATCGTCGAAACGCCGATCTTCGCCTCCGGCATCGCCAGCCGCAGCATCTGATCCACGGTATCGATATTCGACCCGACGCGCAGGTTGGCCGACCACACCACGTCGCCAGAGGCGTTGCTGGCGTAGACCGTGGTCACCCCGGCGCCCTTGCCGAAGACATAGAGCTGGTTGGTGGACTTTATCTGGACATCGGCGATTTCGTCATTGGCAACGAACACGTCCGCCATCCGGCCCGGGACCGTTATCAGCTGGCCGCGCCCGATCGAAAGCGCGATGTCCTGCACCGGGCGGGTGACCGACTGAGCGGCGGCCGGCACGGTCTGCAGCGCAGCTATGGGCACAATCGCCGCAGCGGCGGTTAGCAAGGTTGAAGCGATACGACGGTTCATCGATGTGCCCTTCGCGTAGGCGGTCAGGAGGTGTCCGGCAGAGCTGTTCATTCTTACCTCCCGGCCGCTTCAAGCGTGGTGGTCTTGCCGCGCGTCACGCGCACGACCGGGCCGGACTGGACCGGCAGGCCGCCTGCGCCTGGCATGGCCTTGACCATCGATCCGATCGCGCTGCCCATGGCGGCGCCAAAGTCCTTGGCCACGTTCGGGGATGTGCGCGGCAGTGCCTTGCGCTGAAAGCGCGAAACGTCGCCGCCGGTCTGGAACGTGGTTGCGCTGTCCTGCGGGCGGTTCAGTGCCGCGGTCAGCATGCGGTCTTCCTCGGCTTTGGTGGCGCCCGGCGGCAGCTTCACTTCGCCGCTCGCAACTGCCCGCTCCAGATCGGACTGGTTGTCGGCGATCGAGCGCAGGGAAAGCGACAGCATGCCGATCTTCTCGGCCACTGCTATTTTCTCCGCGATTTTCGGCGTCACTTCCAGCGTGACGGTGCTGAAGGCTTTCACCACGGTTTTGCCTTCAACCACGACCGTGTCGGTCGATTGGTCCGTGGCCAGCACCCGCAGGTTGCGCAGGAATGTTTCCGTGGCGTTCAGCGGCGTTCCCGTGTCGCCGTTTGGCGGGTTGACCGTCTGGGTCAGCATCAGGTCGACATGGTCGCCCGGGAATACGAACCCGCCAACGCCGGTGCGGGCAGACACGGTGATCGTCACCGCCCGCATGCCGGCGCCCAGCGCCGCGGCCAGAAACCCGCGGTCACCCGGCCGGACCAGTGCGCCCTGCGTCACCGGCTGGCCGGCCGTGACCGGAAAGCGGACCACCGTGCCAAGCATCTTGTTGATGTCCGACTGGCCCTCGATGAAGTAGGCATCCTTCACCATGTCCTGCGGCCACGCCTGGAACGCGATGGAATCCTGCGTGATGATCGTGCCCACCGGCAATGCGCGCTGGGCCACCATCACCTTGGGTCCGGTCGGCTGGGCGGCTTCGGCGGCCGGCGCGGATCCGCCGCTCAACATGCTTCGGGCGGCCAGTGCGGTACCGATCGCGATGACCAGCGCACCCAGCAGTAGCATGAGCTTTCGTTTGTCCATGGCTAAGCAAGCCCCCCTGAGGAAATTCTCGAAACGTTGCGTGTGCTTCGGCGAAAATGGTTAAAAAGATGACTATCCAACGTGCATCCCCTGCAGCGTTGGCAGTGATTTGCTTGCCATGGTCAGCAGCCCGGCGGCGCAGATTGCCACTCCGTACGGAATTGCGATGCGGCCTTCGCGGCGGCGCATGACATGCCACGCACCGAAGGCCACGGTCAGCACGCCCCCAATCAGCGACATCGCGACGATCAGCCACAGGAAATGATCGGGCCGGATCCACAGCGCCAGTACGGTCAGCAGTTTCACGTCGCCGCCGCCCATCATCCGCATCGCGAACAGCAGGGCGAGGACCGCGAACGCGCCAACCGCGACACCTATCTGCAGGCCCACGCCGGGCCACAGGGAAAGTCCGCTGGCCCACCAGAACGCCGGAGCCACCAATGCGATTGCGGCGTTCAGCGAATTGTCGATCTGCCGTCGCCGCAAATCGGTGAACGCGGCAATCAGGAGTCCGATTGCCAACGCGGCCAGCAGCCCATAAGTTACGATTTCACTGCGCAAGACACACCCCCTGGTGCAGCCGATGGGTCTACCGACCGTCCGGGCCAATCGATCCGGATATGTGTGTGCCACCCAGGGCTTACCAAAAAGTAACCAAGCACTTGGGCTCGGAATTAGTCATCGGACGGAATTCGATCTGTGTCAGGGGTAAATAGCCGGCGTTCTATTCCGGAAAATGCCGTGGAATCCCGGTGGCTTGCGGTAGACGGCTGGCCGCTGCGCCGGATCGACTGGAAGGCGCCGGACCATGTTCGCGGGTCGATACTGTTTTTGGCCGGGCGCGGCGATTGCTACGAAAAATATCTGGAAACCCTCAGTCGCTGGCACACACGCGGTTGGGCGGTCACCGCGCTTGATTGGCGCGGACAGGCCGGGTCGGGGCGGTTGGGCATCGATCCCGTTACCGGCCATGTCGATGATTTCGCCGTCTGGGTGCGGGATCTGGCAGCGTTCTGGCCGGTCTGGCAGGCCGGCGCGCCCGGGCCGCATGTTCTGGCGGCACATTCCATGGGCGGTCACCTCGCGCTGCGGGCGGTCGCGGAAGGCAAACCCGCACCCGATGCGCTGGTCCTGACGGCGCCCATGCTCGGCCTCACCACGCATGGACTGCCGTTGCCAGTCCTGCATCTGGCCGCACGGCTGATGTGCGCTCTGGGCGACCCGCGCCGGCCGGCGTGGAAGTGGAGCGAAAAGCCCGGCGAACTGCCTGTCGACCGCTCGGCGCTGCTGACTCATGATCCCGAACGCTACGCAGACGAGGTTTACTGGCGCTCCGTTCGCCCGGAACTGGTGATGGGACCGGCCAGCTGGGGCTGGGTGCGGGCCGCGATCTCCTCTATGCGCAAGCTCGACCGAAGCGATGCGCTGGCACAGGTGACCGTGCCGACTTGCATCCTGGCAACTTCGGCGGATCGGCTGGTGGGCATCGATGCGATCGACCGCGCGGCGCGCTGGCTGCCGAACGCCGAATATCACCGATTCGGAAGCGAGGCGCGCCATGAAATCCTGCGTGAGGTCGATCCGGTCCGCAACCGTGCGATAGCAGCGATTGACGCCTTCCTCGATCGTACAGTGCCCGCGTCAGGCGGCGACTGAACCCCCCATGTCCCCTAACGCAGACCATAAGGCGGATATCGCGATCGTCGGCGCCGGAATGGCCGGGGCCAGCCTCGCGGCCGTGCTGGTTTCTGGCGGAGCTCGCGTGCTGGTGCTCGAGGCTGAACATGCCCCGGGCTATCACGCCACCGGCCGGTCGGCCGCGTTCTGGACCGAAAGCTATGGCGGGCCCGGCGTCCAACCGCTCACCACCGCGTCCGGCCCGGCCTTGCGCGCGGGAAACTATCTGACCCCCCGCGGCGCGCTGACCATCGCACGCGCCGGCCAGGAAGCCGACCTGTCGGCATTTGCCGATCGCTATGCAGCGCTGGGTGTCAGGGTGGAGCGGATGGGGCGCGACCGGATTGCGGCGCTAGTCCCCCGCCTCCGCGCCGCGTGGTCCACTGGGGTGTTCGAGCCCGACTGCTGCGATATCGACGTTGCCCGGTTGCACCAGGATTGCATTGCCGTTGCAAATCGCGGTCGGGCCAGCTTCTGGACGTCGGCACGGGTGGTCGTCGCCGAACGGCTGGCCGCTGGCTGGCGCCTGCAGCTGCAGGATGGTCGCAGTGCCGAGGCGGGCATACTGGTGAACGCCGCGGGTGCTTGGGCCGACCAACTTGCCGCAGCAGCCCGCGTTGCGCCCGTGGGGATCACGCCCTATCGACGTACAGTCGCGCAGCTGGCGATGCAGGCCACGCCTCCGGCTTCCCTGCCGCTGGTGTTGGACCTGAAGGAATCGTTCTATTTCAAACCTCAAGCCGGCCGTCTGTGGCTAAGCCCGCATGACGAGACGCCCAGCCTGCCGTGCGACGCTGCGGCCGAGGAGCTCGACGTCGCGGTCGCGGTCGACCGCCTGGAAGGGGTGGTGGACTGGAAGGTAAAGCGGGTCGAACACCGGTGGGCGGGGCTGCGCTCGTTCGCGCCGGACCGTCTCCCGGTCTATGGATTCGCACCGGGCGATCCACGGTTTTTCTGGTTTGCCGGACAGGGCGGCTTTGGCATCCAGACCGCCCCCGCCGCCGCCGCGCTCGCTGGCGCCCTGCTGCTTGGCGAGCCGCCCAGCGCGGTCGACCCGGCGCCCTATTCGCCCGGACGGTTCACGTGAACCGGCAGCCGGCGGGCGCCGTATCCGGGAAGGGCCAGCTTGAGCCGAATGGCCGCGCCGCGTAGCGCGAACCCGGCAAGCATGGCGACGGGCCAGCCAAGCGCCGCGGGCACACCCGCAGCCGTGGCGGCGGCGCACAGCGTTGCCGAAAGCGCAGCAGCCGTGACGTAAAGCTCGGGACGCATCAGGATCGACGGGCGGCCCGCCAGGACGTCGCGTATGATCCCGCCGACGCAGCCCGTGATGACGCCCATGAGCACCGCGGGGACCGCAGGCACCGAATACGCCAGCGCTTTGGCAGTGCCGATTACCGCATAGGCGCCCAGACCGGCGGCATCAGCCCAGTCAAGCGCCTGCATGCCCGCGCGGCTGTCGCTCCACCAGTGTCTTAGAGTGAACCAGGTAGCAAGCGCAACCGCAAGGCACACCGGCGCAACGAACGGGTCACGAATCCAGAACACCGGCGCGCCGATCAACAGGTCGCGGACCGACCCGCCGCCGACGCCCGTAACCAGCGCAAAGAACGCCATTGTCACAAAGGTCAGCCGCAACTGCGCGGCAAGCAATGCCCCACTAAGAGCAAACACGGCAATCCCGGCGAGATCGAGCAGCCCCGGAATGGCGGACACGGGCAGGGCGGGGACGACGGAGGTCACCGCCGCAGGCTTACCGCAAGTTCGCAATCACCGCAAAGTGGCGAGGTACGCAGTAACGTTATCACGATCCGGCGCTGAGGCCATGGGGGCCATGGGCATCTTGTTGCCGCGAACGACGCTTTGCGGTGCCGCGAGGTAGCGTTTCATCGTCTCCGGGTTCCAGGTCAGGCCCGAAGCCTTCATTGCGGGCGAGTAGTTGTATGCCGGCAAGGAGCCAGCCTTGCGCCCCATCACCCCGAACAGGCGGGGGCCCAGCCCAGCCGGAGACTTCGCGGTGTCGCCATGGCACATCGCGCACTTCGCTTTGTAAACGGACTGGCCGGCCTTCGCATCTCCCGCCAAAGCCGCAGAGGGCGCGGCGGCCACGGCAACACCCAATGCCAGTGCAGTCATCACGCGAACCATCTGATCACCCTCCCGAGCCTTTGCTCAACGTCTGTATGAAATCGCGCACATCATGCAGGGTGCGTGTTTGACGGCAAGTGAACAAGCCGCGGCCTGTCTGTTCAGGCAGGCTGTTCAAGTGGGCTGCGTACGCCGTCAGATGTGAATGGGCTTACCCCGCACCGCCATGGCCGCCTCTTTCAAGGCTTCCGAATGAGTCGGATGCGCATGGGATGTGTAGGCGATGTCTTCGCTGGTAGCCCCGAATTCCATGGCCTGTGCGGCCTGTGCAATCATCGTTCCGGCCACGGTGGCTATGCACCACACGCCCAACACCTTGTCGGTCTCCGCGTCGGCGATCACCTTCACGAAGCCGTCGGGCTCGTGATTCGTCTTCGCGCGGCTGTTGGCGAGCATCGGGAACTTGCCGATCTTGATTTCGCCGAGTTCACGAGCCGCTTCCTCGGTCAGGCCGACGCCGGCAAATTCGGGTGTGGTGTAAACTACGCCGGGGATCAGTGCATGATTCACTATTCCGGTCAGCCCGGCAATGTTTTCGGCCACGGCGATGCCTTCGTCTTCGGCCTTGTGGGCCAGCATCGGACCAGGGATCACATCGCCGATCGCCCACACACCGGGTACTTTGGTCGCAAAGTCATGATCCGTTTCGATCTGCCCGCGGGAATTCAGTTCAAGCCCGATCTGGTCGAGGCCAAGTCCATCGGTGTTCGGACGACGGCCGATCGCGACCAGCACGCAGTCGGCTTCGAGGGTTTCAGAAGGACCCCCGGCCGCCGGTTCCAATGTCAGCGTCGCCATGCCGCCGTCGACGCTCACACCCGTGACCTTGGTGGACAGCCGGAGGGCCATGCCCTGCTTCTTGAAGATCTTGGCGGCTTCCTTGCGCACGTCGCCGTCCATGCCCGGCAAGAGCTGATCGAGATATTCGACCACCGTCACCTTGGCACCAAGCCGGCGCCAGACGGAGCCAAGCTCGAGCCCGATCACCCCGCCGCCGATCACCACCAGACGGTCGGGCACGCGTGCCAGCGCCAGTGCGCCGGTCGAATCCACCACCACGCCGGTGTCGTTGTCCACCGCTACGCCGGGCAGCGGGGTGGCCGACGAACCAGTGGCGACCACGATGTTCTGCGCGCTGACGGTCTGGCCGGCAACCTCGACCGTGTGGGCATCCTTGAAGGTCGCGTAGCCTTTGAGCCAGGTGACCTTGTTCTTCTTGAACAGGAATTCGATCCCGCCGGTAAGGCCGTTTACGGAATCCTGCTTCTGGCCCTGCATCATCGCCAGATCGAGCGTGACCGCCCCGGTCTGGATGCCGTAGCCCGCCATCGTCCCGCCCGCCGCTTCCTCGAACAGTTCGGACCCGTGGAGTAGTGCCTTCGACGGTATACAACCCACGTTGAGGCACGTCCCGCCCAGGGCTTTGCGCCCGTCGGCGCATGCTACCTTCAGCCCCAGTTGCGCCGCGCGGATCGCCGCCACGTAGCCGCCGGGCCCGGCACCGATGACCAAGACGTCGTAGCCAAATTCAGCCATTCCAGCGTCCCTTCACAGGTCGATCAGCAGGCGGGTGGGATCCTCGATCGCTTCCTTGATCGTTTTCAGCGCGGTCACCGCCTCGCGCCCGTCAATGATTCTATGATCGTACGAAAGCGCGATGTACATCATCGGGCGGATCACGATCTGCCCGTCGCGCACGACCGGGCGGTCCTCGATCCGGTGCAGGCCCAGCACTGCCGACTGGGGCGGGTTGATGATCGGGGTCGACATCAGCCCGCCGAACACGCCGCCGTTCGAGATGGTGAAGGTGCCGCCCTTCATGTCATCCATCGTCAACGCGCCGTCGCGGGCCTTCTTGCCATAAGCGGCGATCGCCTTTTCGATGTCGGCGAACGACAGCGTGTCGACGTTGCGAACCACCGGCACAACCAGCCCGTTAGGAGCCGACACCGCGACGGAGATGTCGACGTAGTCGAAATAGACAATCTCGTCGCCCTGTAGCTGGGCGTTGACCGAGGGGATGTCCTTGAGCGCCAGCACCGACGCCTTGGCAAAGAAGCTCATCAGGCCAAGCTTCACGCCGTGCTTCTTTTCGAACACGGTCTTGTAGCGCTCGCGCGCGTCCATCACCGCCGACATGTCGACGTCGTTGAAAGTGGTGAGTAGCGCTGCGGTGTCCTGCGCGTCCTTCAGGCGGCGGGCAATGGTTTGGCGCAGCCGCGTCATCTTGACGCGTTCCTCGCGGCGCTCGCCGGTGGAAACTATTGCTGCAGCAGGAGCCGGTGGGGCCGGGTCGCTGGGGCCGGGGGCCGGGGTTGCCGCCTTGCTTTGCGCTGCGGCGATCACGTCTTCCTTGGTCAGGCGGCCGTCCTTGCCGGTACCTTTGACCGAGGTGGGATCGATCCCGAATTCAAGGATCGCGCGCCGCACTGCGGGCGACAACGCAACCGGGTCGGCATTATCGGCCGACGGGGTTGCAGCTGCTACGGGGGGCAGGTGGCCCGCCGGCGGGGCCGGCGCGGCGGCCGGGGGGAGGGTCTCTGACGCAGGCGCGACCGGGGGCTGCGTGCGCAGCGCAACCGGCTCGGCCCCGGCGATCGCGCCGCTATCTTCAATCATCGCCAGCAAGGCGCCGACCGACACATTGTCGCCCACCTGGAACAGCTGCTGCCCCATCACACCGGCGGCTGGCGCGTTGACCTCGATCGCCACCTTGTCCGTCTCCAGACTGGCGATGGGTTCGTCCAGCTTGACCGGCTCCCCGGGCTGCTTGAGCCACTGGCCGATCGTAGCCTCGCTAACGGATTCCCCCAAGGTGGGGACCTTCACTTCGATGGACATCTGTCTAACTTTCAGCCCTTGTTACGGCGGCGAATTTCGGAACGGACGGACAGCCCCAGCGCGTCGGCGACCAGCGCTCCCTGCTCGGACTGATGGCGTTTGGCAAGGCCGGTAGCGGGAGAGGCGCTGGCCGTGCGGCCGGCATAGCGCGGACGGGCGATCTTGCTCTGTGCCGCGAGCAGCGACTCCTCGATCAGCGGTTCAACGAAGAACCACGAACCGTTGTTCCGCGGCTCTTCCTGGCACCACACCACGTCTTCCAGCGCCGGCATCCGCGCCAGACGCGTGGTCAATGGCTCGCCCGGGAATGGGTAGAGCTGTTCCAGCCGGACGATCTGGGTGTCGGTAATGCCGGCGGCATCACGCGCCTCGATCAGATCATAGGCGACTTTGCCGGAACATAGCACGACGCGACGCGTGGCCTCGTCCGCCGGGGGCGACGGGTCGGACAGGATCCGCATGAAATGACCTTCGCCGATGAAGTCGGATGCGGCAGACTTGGCCATCGGATGACGTAGTAGCGATTTCGGCGTCATGATGATCAGCGGTTTGCGGAACGGCCGGTGCATCTGGCGGCGCAGCACATGGAAATAATTTGCCGGCGTGGTGATGTTGCACACCTGCAGGTTGTCCTGCGCGCACAGCTGCAGGAACCGTTCCAGCCGGGCTGAACTGTGTTCCGGTCCTTGCCCTTCGTATCCATGGGGCAGCAGCATCACCAGGCCGTTGGCCCGCAGCCATTTTGCCTCGGACGCGGCAACGTACTGGTCGATCATGATCTGCGCGCCGTTGGCGAAATCGCCGAACTGCGCCTCCCACAACACCAACGTTTTCGGATCGGCGCTGGCATAGCCGTATTCGAATCCCAGCACGCCGTATTCCGACAGCGGGCTGTCATGCACCTCGAACCGGCCGTGCGGCACGGTGCTGAGGGGAATGTATTTGCGCTCGTCGGTCTGATCGACCCACACTGCGTGGCGCTGGCTGAAGGTGCCTCGGCCGGTATCCTGCCCCGACAGGCGCACCGCATAGCCTTCCGACAGCAGCGAGCCATAGGCCAGCGCCTCGCCGGTCGCCCAGTCGAACCCTCCGCCGCCAACGAACATCTCGCGCTTGGCGTCCAGCACGCGGCCCAGCGTCTTGTGAATCGTCAGGCTTTCGGGAACGGTGGTGAGAGTGCGTCCCAGGCTGTCGAACAGCTTGGCCTCGATCCCGGTCGGCACGTTGCGCCGCGCGGTCTCGGGATCCATGGGCTTGTTGAACCCGCTCCAGCGGCCGCCGAACCAGTCGGCTTCATTGGGCTTGTACGTCTTGCCGGCCTCGAAGTGGTCTTCCAGCAGCGCGACGAATGCGCCCTCTGTTTCGGCCGGAAATGCGTCATCGATCACGCCTTCAGCCTTCAGCCGGGCGGCGTAGATTTGGCTGACCGGCGGATGCTGGCGGATGCTGGCGTACATCAGCGGCTGCGTGAAGCTGGGCTCATCGCCCTCGTTGTGGCCGAAGCGGCGATAGCACCACATGTCGATCACGATGTCGCGGCCGAACTGCTGGCGATAGTCGATCGCCAACTTGCAGGCGAATGTCACCGCTTCGGGATCGTCGCCGTTGACATGCAGGATCGGCGCCTGGACTCCCTTCGCCACGTCGGACGGATAGGGGGACCCGCGCGAGAACTGCGGGCTGGTGGTAAAGCCGATCTGGTTGTTGATCACGAAGTGCAGGCAGCCGCCGGTATTGTATCCCTTTACGCCGGAAAAGCCGAAGCATTCCCACACGATGCCCTGCCCGGCGAAGGCCGCGTCGCCGTGGATCAGAACCGGCAGGACCTGCTTGTGCTTGCCTTCGCCGATATCGTCGTAGAACTGCTGGTACGCGCGCACCTTGCCGAGCACGACCGGGTCCACCGTTTCAAGATGGCTGGGGTTGGGCATCAGGCTCATGTGCACCTTGATGCCGTCGAACTCGCGGTCGGACGACGTGCCGAGGTGGTATTTCACGTCGCCCGAACCCCCGACATCGTCGGGGTTGGCGCTGCCACCGGAAAATTCGTGGAAGATCACCTTGTACGGCTTGGCCAGCACGTTGGCGAGCACGTTCAGCCGGCCGCGATGGGCCATGCCATAGACGATTTCCTTCACGCCCAGAGAACCGCCGTGCTTGATCACAGCCTCAAGCGCGGGAATCATCGATTCGCCGCCATCCAGCCCGAACCGCTTGGTCCCAACGTACTTGCGGCCAAGAAACTTTTCATACTGCTCCCCGCGGATGACGGCGGCCAAAATCGCCTTCTTGCCCTGCGGAGTGAACTCGATGTGCTTGTTCTTGCCTTCCATGCGGTCCTGCAGGAAGCGGCGCTCCTCCAGATCGGTAATGTGCATGTACTCAAGGCCAACCTTGCCGCAGTAGTTCTGCCGCAGGATCGCCACCACCTCGCGCACGGTCGACCATTCGAGGCCAAGGTAACCGCCAAGATAGACCCGCCGGTCAAGTGCGGCACCTGCAAAACCGTGGTATTCCGGCGTGAGGTCGGCGGGCAGTTCGCGCTGCGACAGCCCAAGTGGATCGAGGTCGGCAGCGAGGTGGCCGCGCACGCGATAGGTGCGTATCAGCAGGATCGCGCGAAACGAGTCAGCGATCATCGCCTGGACTGCGGCCTCGTCCAGCGACGTGCCGCCGGGCGCGGTGCCGCTGGCCACGCTCCTGGCGATCGCCTCGCGCAGCGCGAGAGGGTCCAGTGCCTGCGTCAGTTCATCTTCGCTGCCGCCGCCAACTTGCGGCCAGCCGGAACGCTGCCAGCTGGGTCCCGCCTGCGGGGCGTCCTGTCCTTCGTCCGGGAGAAACTCGTGCATTTCCTGTCCCATCGCATTCATCCTTCGGCGGCCAGCAGGCTCCACATCGCATTCGGCGTGCCCCCATGTCCGGCGGCAACCTCAACCGGCACAGTGATCCGACCCGGAAAACGCGGTGCGCATCCGGCTCCCCATGTGTACATCCCGATGGTTATTCCAACCCTGTACGCCCGAACGTATTTTCTCGTGCTACCAACGGCAACGTGGCGGTTTATGCTAAACTAAACTGCCGTGGCGAATGCGGGGCGGTGTCCGGCGATCCTGCCGCAGGCCGCCCCCATCGTATCAGGCGTATTCCTTCAGCGCTTCCGCCAAGGTCTCCCCGAGCAGGCTGGGCGAAGCCGAGACGCGGATGCCGGCCGCTTCCATCGCCGCGATCTTATCTTCGGCGCCGCCCTGTCCGCCCGAGACGATCGCCCCGGCATGGCCCATGCGGCGACCCGGAGGCGCGGTGCGGCCCGCAATGAAGCCCGCCATCGGCTTGCGGCGCCCGCGCTTGGCTTCGTCCTGGAGGAACTGCGCGGCTTCTTCTTCCGCGCTGCCGCCGATCTCGCCGATCATGATGATCGACTTGGTCGCCTCGTCCGCCAGGAACAGTTCCAGCACGTCGATGAAGTTCGTGCCGTTGACCGGATCGCCGCCGATGCCAACCGCGGTGGTCTGGCCCAGGCCGATGTTGGTGGTCTGGAACACCGCTTCGTAGGTGAGCGTGCCGGAACGGCTGACGACGCCGACCGAGCCTTCCTTGAAGATCGAACCGGGCATGATGCCGATCTTGCACTGGTTGGGGGTCAGCACGCCGGGGCAGTTAGGCCCGATCAGGCGCGACTTCGAACCCGTCAGCGCGCGCTTCACCCGGACCATGTCGAGCACCGGGATGCCTTCGGTGATGCACACGATCAGTTCGATCTGGGCGTCGATCGCCTCGAGGATCGCGTCTGCAGCGCCCGGAGGTGGCACGTAGATGCAGCTGGCGGTAGCGCCGGTCACGGCCTTGGCTTCGGCCACGGTATCAAACTGCGGCAGACCGATGTGAGTGGAACCACCCTTGCCGGGGGTCACCCCGGCGACCATCTGCGTGCCGTAATCGAGCGCCGCCTGCGTATGGAAAGTGCCGGTGGCACCGGTCATCCCCTGGGTGATGACCTTTGTGTTCTTGTCGACGAGAATGGACATTTTATGCTCCTGGGGAGGTGCGTTGACGGCCGGTCAGGCCGACGATTTCAAGCCAGCGAACTGTCAATTGCCCGGCAGGCAACCAGCAGTTCCTTGACCGCGTCGACCGACACCTGGAGCCCGGCCTTGTCGGCATCGTCCAGCGCGATTTCGACGATCTTCTCCACGCCGCCCGCACCGATCATCACCGGCACGCCAACATAGAGCCCGTCCACGCCGTACTGGCCATCGACGTATGCCGCGCAGGGCAGGATGCGCTTCTGGTCGCGCAGGAACGCTTCGGCCATCGCGATGCCCGAGGTGGCGGGCGCATAGAACGCCGAACCGGTCTTGAGCAGGGCCACGATCTCACCGCCCCCCGAACGGGTGCGCTGGACAATCGCATCGATCTTTTCCTGGGTCGACAGGCCCATCTTGATCAGGTCGGGCACCGGGATGCCGTTGACCGTCGAATAGCGCGTCACCGGCACCATGGTATCGCCGTGGCCGCCGAGCACGAAGGTGTTCACGTCCTTGACTGAAACCTTGAACTCGTCGGCGATGAAGTGGCTGAACCGCGCTGAATCGAGCACGCCCGCCATGCCGACGACCATGTGGTGCGGCAGGCCCGAGAATTCGCGCAGCGCCCAGACCATCGCGTCGAGCGGGTTGGTGATGCAGATCACGAAGGCGTCGGGGGCGTTCTGCTTGATGCCCTCGCCAACGGCCTTCATCACCTTGAGGTTGATGCCAAGCAGATCATCGCGGCTCATGCCAGGCTTGCGCGCCACGCCCGCCGTTACGATGATGACATCGGCGCCGGCGATGTCCTTGTAATCGTTGGTGCCAATAATGCTGGCGTCGAATCCCTCGACCGGGCCGCACTGCGACAGGTCGAGCGCCTTGCCTTGGGGAACGCCTTCGACGACGTCGAACAGAACGATGTCGCCCAGTTCTTTCTGCGCGGCCAGATGGGCGAGCGTGCCGCCGATGTTGCCGGCGCCGATAAGGGCGATCTTCTTGCGGGCCATGGATGTCCTTCCCTGTTGCGGGACTTCGAACTCACTGGGAGGCCTACCCGCCATAGTCCCGCGAACGTGCAGGGGGCCCGAATTAACGCCGCACGCCCTAAGCGCGCAGGCGCGGGAATGCAACCGGGAATTTTTGCACAAATACAGGGTATGCGATAACGGTTCGCAATAGCAATAGGTGGCGCGGCGTGGATCAACCGCGCTCAGCGGTGCACGGCGCAGTCGCCCTGTTATGACCTGCGTGCAGCGCGGCGGTCGAGCATGCGACAGATCGCCAGCCATTCGCGATAGCATTCCTGATCGCCTGATTGCGCGGCAACGTCCGCCTGTTTGCGCGCCTGGGCTGCCGCGCCCAGCCCATGCAGCGCGAAATGACCCAGCGCTGCGCAAAGCACCGCGTTGTCCGCAACCACCCGGCCATTGTCGTTCGCCGCGCGCATCAGCCGGGGCACTTCCAGGCACCGCGTGACTGGTGAACGCGACAATCGCCGTGACCCTGCAAAATGGATGGACACTGGCAAGCTCCCGTTCGTTCGTCTGATGCCGTCGCTTATGTGCTTCCGCGGCTAAGGGAACGTGTCACACCATGGTTGAGAGACGTTAATTTGGCTGATTGCTGGCGCAGCTGATCCAACCACCCACCGGGATTCGCGAATTTGGCGCGGACTTTACCCCTTGATGGCAACCCGGCCGATACGACCTGCAGATCGGACAGCGATGACCGGATCGACGGTGCCTCTCGTGCCCGCTTATGATCCGTCGCGGCTGGCGGGAAACCGGGCATGGTCTGCCCGGAAGACGCGTAAAGCATACCGTCTTCCAGCGCGTTGCCATGGTCGGGCCGCCAGCACTGCCAGGAACATTGCAAGCTGTCCTCCGCAGGCAACTCCTTGCTAGACCAGCCGCGAGCGCGGCACCTGCGGCGGCGGCGGCGGGCGTGAAATCTCCCGGCTGAAGGTCGCGGTTCAGGAACACGGTACAGGCACAAATGGCTTTCGTTCAACGCGCTTGCTCGCCCAGCCCGCACCCACCGCAGATGCAGACGGCAATTGCGGCCCGTTCCGAACAGCTACGGCCAGCGCATGACTGACCGCGGCAGTTCGCGCGCCTGCAGCGGCTTGCGCATGGCACGCAACCGGCGTAACGGCGTCGGCGCATCACGGGTTGTCCGCGCCAGTTTCGGCTGGATCGGGCCTAAGAGGGAAGCGGGCCAAGCCCGCGCTGCCCCCGCAACTGTAACCGGGGAGCGATCCGCCGAAAACGCCACTGGCGCGCGTAAGCGGGCCGGGAAGGCAGGCGGAAAGCATCGATCCGGAAGCCAGGAGACCTGCCCGTGATGGTCGTTCCGCACCGGGCGGGGTGTACCGGATTGCAGCGTGGGCCCACGAATGAGCGTGGGTCCTCTCGCCATGAACGGCATTCGTTCGTGACGGGAGTATTGCGTTTTGAAATACCTGATTTCTCTAGCCGCATCGGCTCTGCTGGCGTCGCCGGCGCTGGCCGATGAACGACAGCCTGACGAAGGCGTGGCCGGTGCCGACGCGGCAATCACCGTGCTCGCCACCGGTCTTGGGCAGTCGGTCGATGTATCGGGCCAATCGATCAGCATCCTCAGCCGGCCAGAAATTCTCGCCATTCAGGGCCCGGACCTGACCCGCGTGCTGGAACGGCTGCCGGGGGTCGTGTTCAGCCGGAACGGCGGACCCGGCGGCGCGACCGGGGTGCGGGTCCGCGGGGCCGAGGCCGAGCAGCTGCTCGTCCTGGTCGATGGGATCCGAATGGACGATAGCTCGCTGCCTGCCGGCGGCCCGAATTTTGGCAACCTGCTTGCCGGCAACGTCGACAAGATCGAACTCCTGCGCGGCTCGAACAGCGTGATCTGGGGCAGCCAGGCGATTGGCGGCGTCATGGCCTTGACGACGCGTCAGCTTGAAGGCGCGGACCTGTCCGCCGAATATGGGGCGTACGAAAGCTTCGCGGGCACCGCGGCGCTAGGAGGGCGCATTGGCAGCGCCAGCGGGACAATTGCAGCGGGGTATACGCGCAGCACGGGTTACTCCGAGATAGCCGGCGATCCCGAGCCTGACGGTTACCGTCAGTGGGAATTGGCGGGCAAAGGCGCTGTCGAGCTGGGCCAGGGACTTGCCGTCAATGCCGCCGGCCGTTTCGCAGATAGCCGCCGCGAGATCGACGGGTTCGGCCTCACCAGTGCGGATGTGCAGTTCACCAAGGACATCAGTGCGCGCGCCGGCCTGTCGTACGCCGCCGGGGCTCTGGAACTCTCGGCCCATGGAGCGATCTATGATGTTCGCCGGGATTACGTCGGGCCTGATCTTGGCGGGCTTTATGTGCGTGGGCGATCATATCAGGCGGCGTTCAACGGCCGTTTGCAGCTGCGGCCCGAAGTGTCCCTGATTTTCGGCGCGAGCAACGATTGGACCAGGTTCAGCGACAGCGCCACGGCCGGGCAAAGCGCAAGCCAGCTGGGCGTTCACGCGCTGCTCGACTATCACGCCGGCCGGGTCAACCTGTCTGCCGGCCTGCGCTATGACGAACATGACACGTTCGGCGGCGCCTGGACGGTGGGGATGAACGGAAGCTACGAAATCGTCGATGGCGTACGTATCAGGGCCAGCTACGGGGAAGGCTTCAAGACGCCTACGATCTACCAGCTTTATGCATTTGCGGACGATTACGGTTTCATCTTCTCCGGCAATCCGGCGCTTCAACCGGAACGCAGCCGCAGCTATGACGCGGGCATCGAATACGGCACTCACGATGGTACGCTGCAACTGGGCGTGACGGTGTTCCGGCGCGACAGCCGTAACCTGATCACGTTCGTCAGCTGCGATACCAGTTCCGCGGGGATCTGCGCCGATCGCGGAGGTGATTTCATGGCCGGTACGTACGCCAATATCGGCCGCACGCGGGCGGACGGGGTTGAGGTGGACGGCACCGTGCGGCCCAGCGATCGCGTCCAGCTTCACGCTGCGTACTCTTACGTCAAATCGTACAACCGCACCGCCGGCGATTTCTACGAAGGGCGCGATCTTGCCCGCCGCCCGCGCAATGCGCTCACGGTGTCGGCTGATTGGCGCACCCCGCTTCGCGACCTGGCAATCGGGGCCGATGTCCGCATGGTGTCCGACAGCTTCGACAATCAGTTCTCCAGTACAACGCTGGACGGCTATTCGATCGCGACTGTGCGCGCGACCCTGCCGGTAATGGACCGGTTCGAAATTTTCGGGCGGATCGAGAACGTGACCGATGAACGCTATCAGACGGCCGCGGGCTACACCACCGCCGGCCGTTCGGCGTACATCGGGGCGAGGGTACGATACTAGGCCGACTGTTCTTGACGCGTGTGCCTTCCGCGAGACTGCCGCGGATGGCACGCGCGTGGTGGAAACTGTCGCCGCTGCTGCTCGCCGCGTGCGCGCAGCCTTCACCGCCGGCGCCGGCAAATGTCCACCCGACGATCGTCAGCCTCAATCCGTGTACCGACGCAATTTTGGCAGAGGTGGCGGAACCGGGGCAGATTCTCGCGCTGTCGAGCTACAGCCGCGATCCTTTGGCGAGTTCGATGGACCTGCGCGTCGCAAGGCGGTTTGCGGCAACGTCGGGGACGGTGGAGGAGATCGCCGCGCTGCGGCCGGATGTGGTGGTGTCGGGCACCTTCGTCAGCCCGGCGACGCGTGCGGCGCTTGCCCGGCTCGGGCTTCCGCTCGTAGAAATACCTATAGCCGCCAGCGTATCGGAAAGCGTGCGCCAGGTGCGTCACCTTGCCGAACTTGCCGGCCGCCCGGCAAAGGGCGAAGCGCTTGTCCGGCAGATCGAGCAAGCCCTTGCCGCAGCGGCGGCGCCTTCGGGGCGGCCAGTTACCGCGATCGTATGGCAATCGGGGGGGATCGTCCCGGGCGAAAACACCCTGATCGCGGACCTGCTGCGCAAGACCGGTTTTGCCAACCTGAGCGCGGCGCGCGGGATGGGCCAGGCCGATCTGCTCCCGCTGGAACAGATGCTGGCCGACCCCCCACAGGTCATTCTGGCAGCCGGCGACGGTCCCTCGGGCGAGAACCGGATGCTGCAGCACCCGGCGCTGGCTTCGGTGCCGGAGACCCGCCGCGAACGGCTGGATCCCGCGCTGCTGTGGTGCGGCGGCCCCACGATCGTGCGGGCGGCGGCGCGCCTTGGAGAGATCCGGGGCCGATTTGTAACGAACTTGCACCCGGCCCGCATGTGACATGAACCGCCTGCACATCACCCTGCTGGTCGCGCTGCTGTTCGCGGTCCCGCTTTCCCTGCTGACAGGCAGGGTGTGGATCGACCCTTTCGACCCCGTCATCCGCAACGCCGGGGTCATCCTGCTCGAGCTGCGCTTGCCGCGGGCAATCCTGGCCGTATCGGTTGGCGCCGGGCTGGGGGCAGCGGGCGCGGCGATGCAGGGCTATCTGCGTAACCCGCTGGCCGATCCCGGGCTGTTCGGAATCGCCCCGGCTGCTGCGCTTGGGGCAGTACTTTCGTTCTGGGGCGGTCTGGCGGCTGCCGCCTGGGCGCTGCCGCTGTTCGCGTTGATCGGTGCCGGCGGCGCGATGGGACTGCTTGGCCTGATTGCTGGGCGTGCGGGCAGCGTCGCACTGTTCACGCTGGCGGGAATGATGATCGCCAGTCTGGCCGGCGCGCTGATGAGCCTGGCGATAAGCCTGGCGCCCAATCCGTTCGCGCTGTCGGAAATCGTGACGTGGCTGATGGGGGCGCTGACGGATCGCGGCTGGCGCGAGGTGTGGCTGTCGGTCCCCTTCACCGTGATCGGCCTGCTGGTCTTGCGCGCGGCCGGTGCGGGGCTGGATGCACTGGTGCTTGGCACTGCAGCAGCGCGCTCGCTTGGCCTTGATCCCCGGCGATTGCAGGTGTTGCTGATTGTCGGCGTGGGCCTGACGGTCGGATCGGGCGTGGCGGTGGCGGGGATCGTCGGGTTCGTCGGGCTGATCGTGCCCCATCTGGTGCGCCCTTTCACCGACCGGCGACCTTCGCGCCTGATCGTGCCGTCGGCCCTGGCCGGCGCATTGCTCCTGCTTGCTGCGGATTGCCTGTGCCGGGTGTTGCCATTGGTGAGCGAACTGCGGCTGGGCATCGCGCTGAGCCTGCTGGGCGCACCGTTCTTCCTGGTGCTGCTGCTGCGCCTGCGCAGTGGCACGAGCATCGACGGAGGCTTGGCATGACCCGCATCGCGCAGACGCTGGCCGCTGTCGGCCTGTCGTTACCGGGCCGCCTTCGCGGTACCGATGCGGCGCTGCATGCCGGCGAAGTCACGGCGATTGTTGGACCAAACGGCGCGGGCAAGTCCACGCTGCTCGGTTGCCTCTCGGGGATCATGGCGCCGGCGGTGGGCAGCGTGCTGTTGGATGCGGAGCCCGTTGCGGGCATGGCATCGCGCGTGCGGGCGCGGCTGATCGGTTATCTGCCGCAAACGCCCGAGGTTGCCTGGGACGTGACGGTAGAAACGCTAGTCAGGCTGGGGCGGCTGCCATGGCAGGGCGGGCCGCTGGGCCGGTCCGCGACCACCCCGGCGCAAGACGATGCGGCAGTTGCCGGCGCGATGGCGGCGATGGACGTTGCCGGGTTGGCCAACTGTCGGGTGTCGCGCCTGTCGGGTGGAGAGCGCGCGCGGGCGCTGGCCGCGCGGGTGCTGGCCGGGCAACCGCGCTGGCTGCTGGCCGACGAGCCGCTGGCCAACCTGGATCTGGCGCACGCCGCCGCCTTGATTGCCCGGCTGGAGGAGCAGGCGCATGCCGGCACCGGGGTGGTCCTGGTGCTGCACGATCTGGCGATGGCGATGAACCACGCCGATCGGGTGCTGGTGCTGAACCATGGCCGGATCGTCGCCGACGGCCCCCCGGCAGAGGTCCTTACGGCCGACGAAATCCGGTCCATCTGGGGAGTCCAGGCGCGTTGGCTGGGCGAACCCGGCCAACGCGCGCTGGCACACCGCTGAGGGGCGCCGCAGCGTTAGATCAGCAAGAAGTCCGCCGCGGTCAGATTGGCCATGGTGACGCTGTGCAGCACGATCAGATCGCCCGCGCCCAGATTGATTGCCCCGTCAGTACCGACCTGCACGAAGTTTGCCTGCGCCTGTGCGAACGTGCTGAAGATCCCATCGAGCTGGATCTTGTCCTGGCCCTGCGCGAAATCGCCGATCACGTCGCCGCCGGTGCCCGCTTCGAACACGAAGGTATCGTTGCCGCCCTGTCCGAACAGCACATCGTTGCCCGCGCCGCCGTGGATCGTGTCGTTGCCGGCCCCGCCGAGCAGCCAGTTGCCTGACGCGTTGCCGTCAAGCGAGTTGGCCAGTTCGTTGCCGACGCCGAAGGTGGTGGTGCCCGTCAGGACCAGGCTTTCGACGTTTTGGTAGAGGTAGACACCGTTGTTGCTGCCGCCGACGTTGGCGTAAACCGTGTCGGTGCCGCCGTTCAGCGCCTCGAACGTCAGGTCGTCGCCGGTATCGACATAGTACGTATCGTTCCCGGCCGCGCCGTCCATCAGGTCATAGTCGGCCTGTCCCGAGTTGCCATAGAGCGTGTCGTTCCCATTGCCGCCAACCATGATGTCGGTGACGAAATCATCCCCGCCGTAGATGAGGTCGTTACCATCCTCTCCGTAGAGCGCGTCTGCATCGGCTCCGCCGTACAGGGTATCGCCGTCCGCGCCGCCGACGAGGTAATCGATCCCTGCTTCGCCATACAGGGTATCCGTCCCGTCCTGTCCGAATAGCGCATCGATGTTGAGCCCGCCGTACAGGGTATCGTTGCCGGCCCCGCCGATCAGCAGGTTCTGCCCTTCGTTGCCGGTCAGCGTGTTATCGAGATCGTTGCCGACGCCGAAGATGTTGCCCGCACCCCCTGCCAAGGCCAGGTTTTCGATGTTCTGGTAGAGGTAGAACCCGGTACTGGACGTAACACTATCGGTTCCCTCGTCCGCCGATTCGAAGACCAGCGCCGCCTGCGCCGAAACCGTGAAGACGTCATCGCCGGCACCCCCGTAGATGTGGTCTGCCCCGCCGCCCGAAACGATCGTATCTGCCCCGGCGCCGCCCATCAGGGTGTCAAACGAAGTCGTGCCGGTCAGCGTATCGTTTCCGTCGGCCCCGATCAGGGTCTGCGCGCCCGCCAACCCCGCGCGCGCGGTCAGCGTGAACGTGCCGGCGCCTGTGCCGACAAGTACGATGGTGTCATCCGACTGCCAGTCGGTCAGCGTGAGGTTGGGGGTGGTGTAGGCACCCGAGGCAGTGACGAAGAGGACCAGCGCATCGCTGCCATCACCGCCGATCAGGGTGTTGACACCGCTGGCGAGGAAATTGTCACGGCTGAGGATTCCGACCACGCCTTCGCCAGCCAGGCTGTCGAACGCGATCCGTTCGATCCCGACGAGCTTGTTGGGGGCGGTCGTCAGCAACTGGATCGTCGAAGTGGGCAGGCCGGTGGTCGGCGCCACCTGTGCGGCTTCATTGTAGCGCAGCAACAGGGTGTCGGTGCCGGCCCCGCCATCATACTGAATTCCGACGGTCGGCACGCCGTCCACGACGATCGTGTCATCGCCGTTGCCGCCCGTGATCGTGTCCGCGCCGTCGCCGGTATAGAAGCGGTCGTTCCCGTCACCGCCGCTCATGTTGTCGTTCAGCGCGCCGCCCATCATGATGTCGGCAAGAGTGGTGCCGGTGTCCGTGTTGGCGAAGTTGCCGTCTGCCAGGATCACGTCGTCCCCGCTCAGGCTTGACAGCGCGATGCCCTGCACCAGCATCGTGGCCGAATTCCCGCCGCTGGTGAGCGCGAACGTCGTTCCGTTGGGGCCGTCGCTGACGAAATCGAGCAGGCGTGAACCGATGTAGACGTCGGTGTGGCTGAAATCGAGCTTGTCGGTCCCGTCGGCGAAGTCGGTGATGGTGTGCGTGCCGAACCCGATCCGGAAGGCATCGGCCCCGGCCCCGCCGGTGGCCGACTGCGTGCCGAGGCCGAACGCCAACGTGTCCGCGGTGGAGGTACCGATCAGCGAGACGTTGCCTGCGCCTGCGTTGATCTCGAACGCCACGGCCGAACCGCCCTCGATCTGGAACGCGCTGCCGTTGAACCCGACGTTGTCGTCAAGGTTGACGATGACGGTGCCAGTGCCGCGGAAAGTCGCGCTGGCCGGGAGCATCGCCAGCACCGTGTTGTCAATTTTCAGTACCGCGCTCGCTCGGCCGAATGGCCCGAAGATCGGATCGATGCCGGTGGTTTGCGCGGGCAGCAGGTTGACGCCTTCCATCGCGGTCAACGTACCCTGGAAGTTCACATAACCGCCGATCGTCAACAAGTCGGTGCCGGTGCCGCCATCGAATAAGCTGCCGGCGCCGGTGATAACCGAGGTGGCGCCGTTCTGGTTAATAATCCCCAGCGTATCATTGCCGCCGTTGCCGAACAGCTGGTCCGTACCGGTGCTGGCACCGAGATAATCGGCATTTGCTGAACCGTTGAGCGTGTCGTTGGAAACGGTGCCGATCAGTGACTGCATCGCATTGAGGCCACTTGCCGCGTTCAGCGTCACCGTTTGACCGACAGTGCCGTTTGCTACCAGAGCGACGAGGTCAACCGTTGTGTCCCAGCCGTTCGCCAATGGGGCCGACCAGTTCGACAGACTGAGCGAAGGCAGCGTATAGCTTCCGGCACCCGTCGTTATATAAGCCAAAAAGTCTCGCCCGGCGCCGCCTACCACCGAAGTGAATCCGGATGTTATCGGCACATACGCGGCGATGGCCTGATCAGCGGTGGACGCAAACGACAACCGCTCGACCGAGAGGGTTTGCGAGCCAAGCAGTACGTGCGGTGAGTACGCGCCGAACGAAGTATAGAACGTGTAATCGGCTAGCGGCCGCAGTTCCAAAGTATCGGTGCCGGACCCGCCATTGAAAATGTCGCTCTGGGGATTTGGACCAACCACGAAGAATTCGTCGACGATAAAAGTATCGTCACCGTCGTTGCCCAGCAAGGTATCGTTTCCGACACCGCCATTGATGGTGTCATTGCCGGCCAGCGCATCGATCGTATCGTTGCCGGAGGTTCCGGTCAGAATGTCCGGGCCGGTGGTGGGGGTAATTGTCATGCTGCTCTCCGGTGCGCTGGTAGCGGGATTGGTTGGCCCAACATGCAGTTAAACTGCTGTAGGTTGATACGTAATTCGACGTAAGGTGAATGGAAAGCCTTATCGGTCATGCCCTCAACGGATAAACCCCTTAAACCACGCAGACACGGCATGTGCGTTTTACGCGGCTCGGCTCATTCGGTTCCATCATTTGAATAGAACTCAATCCTCAATACAGTTTAACGTGTCCACCGCGGCGGAGGGAATACCAATTGGTTCGCATCGTGCGTTGCCCGTTACGAACTTGTGCGTTCAAATGCATGAAAACGCCAGTGTTTTCTGCGAGCTAATGGGCGCACGTGTCTCCTATTGGGATCTTAACGATCTCCTCCTTCAAGGTGGATCTTTCCGCCTGTTCCAACCTGGCACAAGTGGCGGCCACACACTGCGTCGGACGCCAAGCTTTTAGGCCTGCCAACATGGTGCGTGCGTCACTCGCATCTCGTAAACCTGCTATTGATTACGCTGAACAAATATGGAACAGCGCGGGCCATGTCCCTTTCCAAGATCACGGTCCGCGGCGCGCGCGAGCATAACCTCAAGGGGTTCGACGTGGAGCTGCCGCGCGACAGCCTGATCGTGATCACCGGGCTGTCAGGCTCGGGCAAGTCCAGCCTGGCGTTCGACACGATCTACGCCGAAGGCCAGCGCCGTTATGTCGAAAGCCTGTCGGCCTATGCGCGGCAGTTCCTGGAGATGATGCAGAAGCCCGATGTCGAGCATATCGACGGGCTTTCTCCCGCGATCTCGATCGAGCAGAAGACCACCAGCCGCAATCCGCGCTCGACGGTTGCGACGGTGACCGAGATCTACGATTACATGCGGCTGCTGTGGGCGCGGGTGGGGGTGCCATACAGCCCGGCGACGGGCCTTCCGATTGCCGCGCAAACGGTGTCGCAGATGGTCGATCGCGTGATGACGCTGGCTGAGGGGACGCGCGCGTACCTGCTCGCGCCGGTGGCGCGCGGGCGCAAGGGCGAATACCGCAAGGAATTGGCCGAGTGGCAGAAGGCCGGGTACACCCGTGTGCGGATCGACGGCGAGATGTATCCGATCGAGGATGCGCCCGTGCTCGACAAGAAGTACAAACACGACATCGAAGTCGTGGTCGATCGCGTTGCGGTGCGGGAAGGGATCCAGACGCGGCTGGCCGACAGTTTCGAACAGGCGCTGAAGTTGGCCGACGGACTGGCTTATATCGATCTGGCCGAGGGCGTCGGCCCCGGCCGCGAGGATGAAGGGCGCGGCAAGAACCTGAAGGGCGCGGGGCTACCGGCCAACCGCATCGTCTTCTCCGAAAAGTTCGCCTGCCCTGTTTCAGGCTTTACGATCGAGAGCATCGAGCCGCGCCTGTTTTCGTTCAACGCCCCGCAAGGCGCCTGTCCGGCATGCGACGGACTTGGCGAAAAGCTGCTGTTCGACGAGCAACTGGTCGTGCCCAACGAGACGCTGACCCTGAAACAGGGCGCGGTGGTGCCGTGGGCGAAGTCCAATCCGCCCTCCCCGTATTACATGCAGGTGCTGGCAAGCTTGGCGACCGAATTCGGGTTTGGTCTCGATACGCCATGGGTGGATTTGCCCGCCGAAGTGCGGCTGGTGATCCTGCACGGCACAGGCGGGAAGGCTGTGCCGCTGACGTTCGCGGACGGCAAGAAGTCCTACACCGTGCGCAAGGCGTTCGAGGGCGTGATCGGCAACCTCAACCGCCGCATGTTGCAGACCGAGAGCGCGTGGATGCGCGAGGAGCTGGGCAAGTTCCAGACCGCGCAGCCGTGCGAGACGTGTCACGGCGCGCGGCTGAAGCCCGAAGCACTTTCGGTAAAGATCGCCGGGGACGATATTTCGACCGGTACGCGCCGATCGGTGGCCGATGCCCTGGCGTGGTTTTCCACTCTTGCGGACAAGCTGACCGACCAGCAGAACCAGATTGCGAAAGCCATTCTCAAGGAAATAAACGAACGCCTTGGATTCCTTAACAATGTCGGCCTTGATTACCTGAACCTCGACCGGACTTCAGGCACGCTGTCGGGCGGCGAAAGTCAGCGTATCCGCCTTGCCAGCCAGATCGGGTCCGGGTTGTCGGGCGTGCTGTACGTGCTGGACGAGCCGAGCATCGGCCTGCACCAGCGCGACAACGACATGCTGCTGGCGACCCTGCGGCGGCTGCGCGATCTGGGCAACACCGTGATCGTGGTAGAGCACGACGAAGACGCGATCCGCACCGCGGACCATATTGTCGATCTCGGGCCGGGCGCGGGCGTGCACGGGGGCGAGATTGTCGCGCAGGGCAAGCTTGCGGACATTCTGGCGGCCCCGGACAGCCTTACGGGCGCATTCCTTTCGGGCCGGCGCAGGATCGACGTGCCGGCCGAGCGGCGCAAGGGCAACGGTCATCAGATCACGGTCCACAATGCGCGGGCGAACAATCTGAAAGGCGTCACCGCCAGCATCCCGCTGGGCACGTTTACGTGCATCACCGGGGTGTCGGGATCCGGCAAATCCAGCTTCACGCTGGATACGCTGTATGCAGGCGCGGCGCGGGCGCTGAACGGCGCCCGGATCATCGCCGGGCCGCATGACCGTATCACCGGGCTGGAACTGTGCGACAAGGTGATCGAAATCGACCAGTCCCCGATCGGTCGCACCCCGCGCTCCAACCCCGCCACCTATACCGGGGCGTTCACCCAGATTCGCGACTGGTTCGCGGGGCTGCCGGAATCTGCGGCGCGGGGGTACAAGCCCGGGCGGTTCAGCTTCAACGTCAAGGGCGGGCGGTGCGAGGCGTGCCAGGGCGATGGGCTGATCAAGATCGAGATGCATTTCCTCCCCGACGTTTATGTCACGTGCGAGGAATGCGCCGGAAAGCGCTATAACCGCGAGACGCTCGAGGTGAAGTTCAAGGGGCTGTCGATCGCCGACGTGCTCGACATGACGATCGAAGATGCGGAGGAATTCTTCAAGGCGGTGCCGCCGATCCGCGAGCGGATGCATATGCTGAACGAAGTCGGCCTTGGTTACGTCAAGGTCGGGCAACAGGCCACCACCCTTTCGGGCGGCGAGGCGCAGCGGGTGAAGCTGGCGAAGGAACTTGCCCGCCGTTCTACCGGGCAGACGCTGTACATTCTGGACGAGCCCACCACCGGGCTGCATTTCGAAGACGTGCGCAAGCTGCTGGAAGTGCTGCACAGACTGGTCGACCAGGGCAACAGCGTCGTGGTGATCGAGCATAACCTTGACGTGATCAAGACAGCGGACTGGGTGCTCGATCTGGGACCCGAAGGCGGCGTTCGCGGTGGCGAACTGGTTGCCGAAGGCACGCCCGAGGAGATCGCCGACCACGATCGCAGTTTCACCGGGCAGTATCTGCGGCCGTTGCTGGGCTCCGGTCGCGGCAGTCAACGCGCTTGTGCGTCTCCCGGCAAAGTGTAGCATCCGTCCAGGCCCGAAACGGGGCAGTTCTCAGCTCCACGGGCCTGGAGGAGAGATGCCATGACCAAGTCGTTCGTCAACACTGCCCGCTTGCTGGTTCCCGGCCTGCTTGCCGCTTGCATCATCCCTGCAAGTGCGATGGCCAAGCCAACCGACCTTAAGGCCACGCTCGACGGGGCGAGCGAAGTACCCGCCGGCGACGCGGACGGCACGGGCGGATTTTCCGTAAGCGTCGATCCGGACACCAACGATTTCTGCTATACCCTTTGGGCGGAGAAGACCGCAGCGCCAACGGCGGCACATGTGCATGCCGGCGTCGCCGGAGCGAACGGCCCGCCGGTGATAACGCTTGAGGTCACCGGCAAGGATGACAACATCTGCATCGCGGTGGACAAGGCCAAGCTTGATCCGATCGTTGCCACTCCGGAAGGGTTCTACGTCAATGTGCACACTGCCGATTTTCCGAACGGCGCCGTTCGCGGCCAGTTGACGAAGTAGGCAGACCGCCATGCGTTGAAAGCCCGGTTGCGGCAGGGGAGGGGTCAAAGCCCACCCCTTGCCCCTTCCGCCCGCGGGAGGAAAACTCCGGAGTTCTGGCGCATTCCTCGCTCCCTCTCCCAAGCGGGGTTGCAGTTGGGCAGTTTCTGCGCCCCTTGCTCCCGCGCACGGCTGCGTCCGGTCCTCGTTTGGGGCGGGGCTCATCGCGTGTGCATGGGGGGTCAGCGCTCTGCCGCGCTGTTCAGGCTTGGCGCTCAGGAGCCTTGAGCGGCGATCAGGTCTGGTGGGAGAGGGGCCGGTCCCGTCAGGCGGATGCTTGGGTCCGATCGCGCCGGTTCGAAAACCGGCTGTCGTACCGTCGCTACCCGCCCGGCGGTTCCGTGATCGTTAACGTGTGCTGCGCTGTTCTGGCGTGATCGCGCAGAGCTTGCTCCGTTTGATCATTGCCGCACGACGCTGCCGCATCAACGGTCTACCGCAGGCTTTGCATCCTTAAGTTTCGCATCTGTCCCAAGTCGTTTGTGGCCACCTGAGACGGTTTTACGAACACTATCCGGAGCGTCTGCCGTCGGATCGGCTGACAGAAGCGCTTTGAAACTCGGGCTGGCCGGGTTTCCAGACTTTTGCCTTCCGATCTGTCGAAGCTGCGCCCGAAGATCGATTCGCTCAAGCGGCAAAGGACATCTTTTCCACAAGCCCCGCTTGTAACTGTGGATAAGTGGGCTTCAGCTGTGAACAGATCAACCGTATGCCCTCATCAGTCGCGGTTTTTTTGGGCAGGGCTGTTACCGGCTGTCGCGCTGGGCCAGCAGGCGCAAGCGCAGCGCGTTGAGCTTGATGAAGCCCTGCGCATCTTTCTGATCGTATGCGCCGGCATCATCCTCGAATGTCACATGGCGTTCCGAATAAAGTGAATTCGCCGATTTGCGGCCGACGACCGAGGCAAGACCCTTGTAGAGTTTCAGGCGTACGGTGCCCGAAACTTTCGCCTGGCTAAGGTCTATCGCCGCCTGAAGCATCTCGCGCTCGGGCGCGAACCAGAAACCGTTGTAGATCAACTCCGCATAGCGCGGCATCAATTCGTCCTTGAGGTGAGCGGCCCCGCGGTCGAGCGTGATCGATTCAATCCCGCGATGCGCAACTGCATAGATCGTGCCGCCGGGGGTTTCGTACATGCCGCGGCTCTTCATGCCGACGAAGCGGTTTTCCACCAGATCCAGCCGGCCAATCCCGTGCTTGCGGCCAAGTTCGTTCAGGGCGGTCAGCAGGGAAGCCGGGCTCATCACCTGGCCATTCAGTGCGGTCCCGTCGCCCGTCTCGAAATCGATCGCGATGTATTCGGGCGCGTCTGGCGCATCCTCCGGACTGACGGTCCGGCTGAAGACATACTCGGGCACCTCGTCCCACGGGTTTTCCAGCACCTTTCCTTCTGACGAGGTGTGCAGAAGGTTGGCGTCGGTGGAAAACGGGCTTTCGCCGCGCTTGTCCGTTGGCACCGGGATCTGGTGCTGCTCGGCCCAGGCGATCAGCGCCGTGCGGCTGGTCAGATCCCATTCGCGCCAGGGCGCGATCACCTTGATGCTCGGGTCGAGCGCATAGGCCGACAGTTCGAACCGGACCTGATCGTTGCCCTTGCCGGTGGCGCCGTGCGCGACTGCATCGGCGCCGGTTTCGTGCGCGATTTCAACCAGTCGCTTGGAAATGAGCGGCCGCGCGATCGAGGTGCCAAGCAGATAATCGCCTTCATAGCGGGCGTTGGCGCGCATCATCGGGAAGACGAAGTCGCGGACGAACTCTTCCCTCAGATCGTCGATGTAGATGTTGCTGTCGGGCACGCCCATCAGCTTTGCCTTCGCGCGGGCAGGTTCCAGTTCCTCGCCCTGGCCAAGATCGGCGGTAAACGTGACGACTTGGCAATTGTAGGTGACCTGCAGCCACTTGAGGATGACCGAAGTGTCGAGCCCGCCGGAATAGGCGAGTACGACCTTCTTGACGGGTGGGCGCTGGCTGCCGGACATGAGAAACGCTCCGCGAGGGGTGTTGGGGATAGCGGGCGCGCCTATCAGGCGCCGCCCGCTATCGCAACCATGCCCCGGCGGGAGCGGCTACTCGGCGGCGGAGCGGGCGCCTGCCGCCAGATGCCATTCCGGGGCGGTGTCTGCGGCCACGAGGCGGGCAAACTCTGCGGCGATGTAATCGCGGTCCATCGGCAGGACGTGCTGGTGTTTAACTGACTGGATCTGGAAATTGACCATCGAATCGAACCGGAACGACTGTTCAGCCCCCGCCAGGTAGAACTGCCACATGCGGAACAGCCGCGCATCGTAGAGCGCGGTGATCTCTGCCTGGTGCATGGTGGTGCGCCGGTACCATTCGTGCAGCGTCAGCGCGTAGTGATAGCGCAGCACCTCGATATCGCCCACTTGCCAGCCGGTTTCCTGCAGCGCGGCAACCAGTTCGCTCATCGCCGGAATATAGCCGCCGGGGAAGATATGCTTGCGGGTCCACGCATCGGTCCGCCCGGGGCCATCGGTCCGCCCGATGGTATGGGTGAGCATGATGCCCTCGTCGGACAGCAGTTGCAGGGTCTTGCCGAAATATTCGCCGAAGTGGCGGGCGCCGACGTGTTCAATCATGCCGACGCTGGTGATGCGGTCGAACGTGCCGGTTACGTCGCGGTAATCGATCAGCTGGAATTTGACCTTGTCGGCCACGCCGGCCGCCTCGGCCCGTTCGGTTGCGAAGCGGACCTGATCGGGGGCAAGGCTGACGCCCAGCACTTCGCACCCGTAGTGGCGGTTCAGGTAAAGTGCGAACCCGCCCCAGCCGCAGCCGATATCGAGCACGCGCACCCCGCGTCCGTCGCGGGGGATGCGCAGCTTGGCCGCGATCAGCGCCTTTTTGTCGAGCTGCGCCTGTTCGAGCGTGCCGTCCGGATCGCGCCAGTAGGCCATCGTGTACTGCCGGTCCTCGTCAAGGAACAGCTCGTAGAACTGGCGCGTGAGATCGTAGTGGTGCTTGACGTTCTTGCTCGCGCGGGTGCGGTTGTTGAATTCATCGAACCGCGCGACCATCCGGTCGGACAGCCGGCGCAGCGGGCTGGGCGGCGCCACGCCGCCGCCGGTGCGCCCGGCGTTGCCCATGACCAGCAGGACCATGTCGCGGATATCGTGCGGCGGATCGACCACCAGCTCGCCGTCCATGAATGCTTCGCCCGCTCCCAACCGGGGATCGCTGGCGATCCGCCAGGCGGTTGATTTCTTTGTAAAGCGGATCCGCACCGGGGCATCGGTTCCGGACCCATATGAGTATTCCTTGCCATCGAAATCGACAACGACAAGTCGCCCTACCTTGATCAGCGCGCGCAAGAGCCGGTCCAGCAACCACATCGTCAGTACGTTCCTCTGCTAATCGACGAGCCGCCGCGCGGACAACAGTCTCCGCGATTGCGGCATCAGGTCAGGCCGCGGGCAAGATAAAGCACATCGCGCGGTTGTGCCAGCAGGTGTTGGCCCGAATCAATATATAGAGTGGACCCGTTCGCCAGCCATCCCTCGCTGAGGAACAGCGCGGCGTCTGCCAGTTCGGCGGGATCGGTCAGCCGACCAAGCAGATTCATGCGGCCGCTGACCTCGTGTTCACCCGGTTGCTGATCGTGGCTCGCCATCATCGCGCCGGGGGCGATGCCATAGATCCGGTCCGCCGGATCGTGCAGCGCCATCGCCTGCATCCGCATCGCGCCGGCGAATGCGTGCTTGGCCATGGTGTAGGAGAAGAAGTCCGGGTTGAGGTTGCGCAGCTTCTGGTCGAGGAAGTCGATCACCCGGCGTCCGCCCTGCGCCCTGGCATCACGCAGAAACGCCTGGGTCATCCTGGCGGGGGTTGCCGCATTGACCGCAATCGCCTCGGCCAGCACGTGCGGATCGAGCCTGGTCGCGGTGTCGGGTCGAAACACGGCCGCGCAGTTGACGAGCACGCGCCAGTTGTCCAGCCGCGCCGCCAATCGTTCCACCATGGCTTCGGCTGCATCGCCGTCCGCCAGATCGCACTGGACGGTTTCGGCGGAGGGCAGGGCAGCGGCGAGTTCCCGCGCCGGGCCGCCCGACTGGCCGTAATGGATCACCACGTGCCAGCCGGCATGCGCGAAAGCCCCGGCGACCAGGGCGCCGATGCGCTTCGCGCCCCCTGTGACAAGTGCGGCCGGTCGCTCCATCACACGTATTGAGCACGTCTCAGGGGGATAAGGGAAGGGCCTGCAGCAGGTTCGTCAACCGGATTACCGGCAGCGGATGTTGCCCCGGTCGAGTTCGCGCCCGAGCAGTCCGCCCCCGACCGCACCGATGATCGTGCCCAGCGTCCGGTCGCCGCTGGCAACCCGGTTGCCGATCAGTCCGCCAACCGCCGCGCCGATCACGAGCCCGGTGGTGCCATTGTCGCGGCGACAGTAATAGCGGCCATCCCGGCCGCGCCAGATCCGGTCGTCGCGGCGCATCGCGCGCGGCTGGACGTAACGGCCGCGCTCGTCATACACACGCGCCGCGTGCCGATGGTGGTCATCGCGGTGCTCCTTCGCCCGGCGGCCATGCGCCGGTGCCCACGACGGGGGGTCGGCCAGTGCGGGCGTCGCTGTCAGCGTGACGGCAGCCAGGGCGGCGGCGAGAACGGTTTTTTTCATGCACGGGCTCCTCAACAGCCAAGCAGGCCTGTCACCGGGCTAGGCTGCCGCAAATGAACGATTCATGCATGGTAGCGGTTACCGCCCCGGACACCTTGCGCGGTGATCGGGCAGGGCTGCAATCCGTCAGCCGAGCGCCGCCTGCTTTTCGTCCGCCAATCGATCAAGTTCCGCCCGGCTGAGCTTTTGCGCCGCGGTCTTGAGCTGGCCGCAGGCGGCATCGATATCGCGCCCGCGCGGCGTGCGGATCGGGGCGGAAATGCCCGCTTCGAAGACGATGTCCGAAAAACGGCGGATCCGGTCTGGCGAAGAGCATTCGTAGATCGCGCCCGGCCACGGGTTGAACGGGATAAGGTTTACCTTTGCCGGCAGGCGGTACTGCTTGATCAGGCGCACCAGTTCGCGCGCGTCGGCATCGCTGTCGTTCTTGTCCTTCAGCATCACGTATTCGAACGTGATGCGCCGCGCGTTGGAGGCGCCGGGATAGTCCGCGCAGGCCTGCAGCAGTTCCTCGATCCCGAACTTGCGGTTGATCGGCACGATCTCGTCACGCACCTCCTTCGACACCGCGTGCAGCGAGACCGCCAGATTGACTCCGATTTCCTCGCCGCAGCGGGCCATCATCGGCACGACCCCGCTGGTCGACAGCGTAATCCGGCGCTTGGACAAGGCCAGCCCATCCCCGTCCATGACCAGGCGCAGGGCATCGCGCACGTTGTCGAAGTTATAAAGCGGTTCGCCCATCCCCATCATGACGATGTTGGTCAGCAGGCGGCCATCGGCGGTGTAGCGGCCTTCGTCCTCGTCTTCATCGCGCCCGCTCTCGGCAACGGCCATGTTGCCCTTGGGCCATTCGCCCAGCGCATCGCGCGCCAGCATGACCTGTCCGACGATTTCGCCGGGCGTCAGGTTGCGCACCAGGCGCATCGTTCCGGTGTGGCAGAACCGGCAGTTGAGCGTGCAGCCCACTTGCGACGATACGCACAGCGTGCCGCGATCGGCATCGGGTATGAACACCATCTCGAATTCGTGATCGTCGGCTGTACGCAGCAACCATTTGTGGGTGCCGTCTACCGAGTGCTGGGCCAGCACCACTTCGGGCCGGCCAATCACAAAGCGCGCGGCCAGCCACGGCCGCATCGGTTTCGCGATATCGGTCATCGCCTCGAAATCAGTCACCCCGCGGTGGTAAAGCCAGTGGAACACCTGCTTGGCGCGCAGCCTGGCGGCCTTGGCATCAAGCCCGGCCTGCGTCAGCAGTTCTGCCATCCGCGCGCGGGGCAGGCCGATCAGGTCGACCCGGCCATCGGCACGGGGCGTGACCTCACGGGGGACGGGAACCGGATCGATGTGCCCGGGAATCTGCATAAGCTGGGTGTCGGCCATTGGGCGTGGGATATAGGCACTGGTTCCGGCATTAGCCAGCCGCCGCGTGAACTTAGCGAAACCCCGCGCACGCTACCGTGGCACTATCCAGCGCGGTAGCCGCGCCCGCCAGGTTGTATCTGTTGCCAAAGGCGCGGCCGCGACTATCCCGCGCGCTGATCGACATCGTCGGCGCGGACCGCATGGTCGCCACGATCGCGGCGTCCATCCTTCGGTCTGCCGCCCAGGCATCGCCGCCCCCGCCGATCAGCACGAACCGCTTGCCGCCCAGCGACAGCGTGGCTTTCCGGCCATCCGCGACCCGGCGCGAGAGGCGGAAATGCACCTGCCCGCGCTCACCCCGCCGCGGCCACGTGCCAATCGCCACGTAGGGCTGGAAATCGCGCTCCAGCGACGACCGTTCGGCCATGGCGATGGCGTAGCAGCGTGGTACCGCAGGGTCACGAAATACGCCCCACGTGCCGAATACGCCCAAACTTTCACGAGCGCCCGCCGGCGACGCAAGCGCGGCAGCGGCGTAGACCGCGGTTGAAAGGGAAATGAGAAAGGCGGCGCGCATCGTGCCCCGCATTCGCAGATCGCCCGCCGCGTGAAAAGCGGGATCGGCAGCAACGGCGCTCGCAATCAGCCCGGCGTCGGGCAGACAGCGCGGTCAACCGTCCATACGTCCGGTTGACAAGACCCGGGGGTGGAGGCAACGGTATCAAAAGCGGCCATAATATCGCTTCATTGCGGAAGCGTTCGGCAGGCGTGGGGGACAGCGGTGTACAACGCGAGCCTGCTTCGGGAAATCCTCGATGCCCAGCTCGAAATGGTGTGCCGTTTCGAGAAGGACGGCACCATTCTGTTCGTCAACAACGCGTATGCTAACACACTTGGTGCCAGCGCGGCCGAGCTGACGGGTGGCAACCTTTGGCAGTATATTTCCGAGGCTGACCGCGCCCACGTGGAATCGCAGGTTCGATTGCTCACGCCCGATCACCCTACTTTGAACATCGAAAATCGTTTTGAAACAGCCGCCGGAACGCGCTGGATCCTGTGGCGCAACCACGCGATCCAGTTCGACGCCGCTGGTTGCTGGACTGTCGCGCAGGCAACCGGGGTCGACATCACGGAGCGCAAGCAGCTTGAGGCGCAGCGCAACCTACTGATCGATGAGCTTGATCACAGGGTGCGCAACACCCTGATGGTCGTGCAGGGAATGGCGCACCAGTCATTTCGCGGCAGCGACATGCCGCGCGAAGCACTGGGCGCGTTCAACGCCAGGCTGCAGGCCTTGGCTCAGGCGCATGCCCTGCTGTCGGCGGCACACGGGCCGGTTACAGAACTGGCCGATCTGGTCCGGCAGGGGCTGACCATCTGTGACGGCGATCCGCGCGTGACAGCAGCGGGGCCGGCACTGGCGTTGCCGCCGAACTGCACCGTGGCGCTGGTTATGGTGCTCCACGAGCTGGCGACGAATGCGATAAAATATGGTGCGCTTTCGGCGCATGCCGGCACCGTCGAAATCGCATGGGGGCAACCGCAAAGCGACGGTGCGCCGCGCGTGGAACTGGAATGGCGTGAACGCGGCGTTGGCGGGGTGGTCCCGCCGCGAACCAGCGGCTTTGGGACGAGACTGATTGCGGAGACCATTACGGGCCAGTTGAACGGCACGGTCGACATGGAATTCGCGCCGGACGGACTGACCTGCCGCATGACTTTTCCCGTGCTACCTGCCAAGGTTCCCGAATGTCTGCTCGTTTCGGCTGAAATGCAATGAGCGCACCATCGAAGCAGGCCCTGCACGGGCGGCGCGTGCTGCTGGTCGAGGACGAATTCCTGGTCGGAGCCATGCTGGTGGATGTGCTGGAAGATGCCGGCGCCGTGGTGCTGGGACCGGCAACCAGCATCGACGAAGGTCTGCGCATGGTTGCCGATGACGAGTTCGACATTGCCGTGCTCGACTGGAACTTGTCCGGACACCGCAGCGAACCAATCGCGCGGGCACTGCTCGCGCGCGAAGTTCCGTTCCTCATATCCACGGGCTACGGCGCCATCAGCGATGAATTTGCGCACATTCCGCTTTTGAACAAGCCATACGATCCGGACGGCATCGTCGATTCTCTGCGAATGCTGCTGCTGCCCTAAGGCCCTAGGGCGACCGATTGCAATTACTAGCACCGTTCGGACAGGGTGTGGCAAATTTGTCGCATCCCGGATCGTTGTGTGAGGTTCAGGAAACAACGACCGAGAATGACCATTTCTGCTCGCACTGCCGACGCGCAATCGGCAGCGTAGAAAATGGAGTATCAAATGCCAAAAATTCCTACCCGTATCGCCACTGGCACTGCCCTCGCGGCTGCTGCCGCTGCGCTTGTGCCCGCCGCCGCCCATGCGCAGGATGGCCGGATCCCGTTCAACGGTCCCAAGGTGGAAGTTATTGCGGGGTATGATCACAACCGCTCGGGCAGCAGCGTGGACATCGACGCGGACCGAGATTTCAAACAGTCAATCGACGGCGTCGTGTACGGCGTGGGTATTGGTTACGACGTCAACACCGGCAGCGGCTTTGTGATCGGGGCCGAAGCCGAGCTCTCGGATAGCACCGCGAAGTGGGACAACGACGACGACGAGCCGACCACGTTCAACCTTGGCCGCGTGAAGGCCAACCGCGACATCTATGTCGGCGCGCGCGTGGGCTTCGTGATGGGAGAGCGCGCGATGATCTATGCCAAGGGCGGCTATACCAACGCCCGGTATTCGCTGCTGGGCACCGACGGGACGACCGAGCTGGAACAGAGCCTGGATACTGACGGTTACCGGGTCGGCGCGGGCGTGGAATACCAGCTGGACAACAACGTCTTCACCAAGGTCGAATATCGCTATTCACATTACAAGGAAGGCGAATTTGACTTCGAAGGTGACACGCCGGACAGCAGCCGTTTCGACATCGACACCGACCGTCATCAGGTCGTAGTCGGCGTGGGCATGCGCTTCTGATCGATTGATCAAGGCGGGCGCGCGGCAGTGCCGCGCGCCCGTTGTTCCGTTTTTTTACAGTTGGGCAACGCAGATCCGGTTGCGTCCTTCATCCTTGGCCCGGTACAACGCAGTATCTGCGGCTTTCAATGCCTCGCGTGGGTCCGCATAGGCAAAGACGTCGGCCACTCCGCCGGAGAACGTGATCTGCCCGATCGGCGCGTCGGTCGCGCGGTTTATGAAATTTCGCGCAGCGAGTTGCTCGCGGGCGCGCTCCAGTCGCTCGGTCGCATCGGCAACGGTGGCGCCCCGGAACAACAGCACGAACTCCTCGCTGCCATGCCGGGCGACGTGGCAGCGATCGTTGGATATCTGGTTCAGCACTTCGCCGATCGCCTGGATCACCCTGTCGCCGGTGTCGTGGCCGTGAACATCGTTGACCCGCTTGAAATTGTCGATGTCGCAGAATGCCACGCTCAGTGGCTCAATCTCGCGACGGGCCTCGCGGTAGTTCACGTCGAGCGCGGCTTCGAACGCGCGCCGGTTGGGCAGGCCGGTAAGATGATCGATCTCCGCTTCTCGGCGCGCCCTTTCAAGACCCTGCCGCAAGCTGGCAGCCTCGTCGCTGCTGCGCCGCATCTCATCTTCGAGCGAACGGGTCCGTTCAAGCATCGCCCGCGCAATTCCGGCAAAGCTCGACAGCGCCTCGCCAGTGGCAGCATCGCGGTCGATCCGGGCAACATGCTCTTCCAGCGAATTCCCGTATTTGGCGGTCGCCCCCTGCGCCCGCGACGCGGTCATCGCAAAGGCGTCCACGCTGGTCTCCAGCCGGTCCATCAATCGGTCCAGCTCGGCCGGCTGCTCGGCGCCGAACTCCGTATGCTCGCTTTTGCCTGGCTTGCCAGCTGCCGTATCCAGCCATTGCTGGGTGATCGGTTCGCCGGCAATCTCACGCGCGGAAATCTTGCCGGCAAGCGCCAGATTTCCTCCTGCGAACACCGCATGGGCGACCGCGTAATTGGCGGGGTTTATATCAAGATCATGCCGCAGCAGGAAATCGCCGATCAGGTCAAGCAGCGCAGCGCGTGCGCATCCTCCATCGGGGCGGGGGCTATGGACGGCGACTTCTCCGGGCTCGGAAGTTCGCAACAGCCGCTTTATCATCATCATCATCATTTTTCACCGAAAGGCGTTGGCGGGCTGCGACCCTGCGCTCTAAATGCTTAGCCAAACGGGGCTGATGACACGTTGCCGGAGGCATAGGGAAACCGACTTATCCGTCGTTCCATTCCAGTCGGACGATCAGGCCTCAGGCCGGCCAGAGGATTTCCAGGACCTCCCAGGTTTTTTCCCCGCCCGGCAGGCGTACCGTGCGTAGATCGCCAATTGCAGCGCCGCGAAGTGCCCGGGCGAGCGGGGCGCTCCATCCCAATCGGCCTAGCGCTGCGTCCTGTTCATCGTCCCCTACGAGCGTCAGGGTTCGCCGGTTGTCATCGTCGTCCGCAATCGTGAGGCTTGCGCCGAACCATGCCCGCGACCGGTCAACCTGCGCGGAAGGATCGATCACTCGCAGTGCCTTCATCCGCCGCGCGAGGAATGCCAGTTCGCGATCGATCTCGCGCATCCGCTTGCGCCCGTAAAGGTAATCGCCGTTCTCTGACCGGTCGCCATTTCCGGCGGCCCAGCTTACCACCTCCACGATCGCGGGCCGTTCTGTGCCCAGCAGATGATCGTAGCGCGCGCGCAGCGCCGCCATGCCTGTGGGGGTGATCGGGGGACCATCGGCTTTCATGCCCGCGGCTGTAGTCCAGCCGCAAAGCGAGCGGAAGGGGCGCGGCCGACCTTTAGCCCGGCGCCCGCTTGCCGATGAAACGGCTGAGCGGATTGGGTCCGCCAAGGCTCGCCTTGTCAGGGTTCATCGCCTCATAGACCACCGCGTTTTCCAGCACCCGCTGGACATAGTTGCGCGTTTCCGCAACCGGGATGCGTTCCAGCCACTCGATCCACTCGACACCGCCGGTGCGGGGATCGCCGTTGGCCCGCAGCCACTTGTTCACATTTCCCGGACCGGCGTTGTATGCTGCCACGGCAAGCGGATAGCTGCCGCCGTAATACCGCAGCATCCGGCCAAAATAGCCGTCGCCCAGTTTCAGGTTGTAACCCGGATCGTTCATCAACGCTGCGGCGCTGTAGGCAAGGCCCACTTTGCCCGCCTGCTCCGCCGCGGTACCGGGCATAAGCTGCATCAGCCCGCGCGCGCCGGCATGGCTGACCGCGTTCTGGGCAAACTGGCTTTCCTGCCGGCTGATTGCATGGACCATGGTCCAATCGGTGCCGGCCGGAATCGGAATCAGCGGGAAAGCCACGTGCTGGAAATCCTGGATGCCATCCGATCCGGCGGCTTGGCCAAGGATCACGCCAAGATCGCGCCGACCAAGATCGCGCGCCATTTCGGCCACGATCTGGTGTTCGGCGGGTGTCTGTGCCTGCTCGGCGATTTCCTTGAAGAACCGCACGGCCGTGGGCCAATCGCTTTCGCGCGCTACTTCGCGTACCGCGCCGGAGATTGGCCGCGACAGAAATGCCTGGCGTTCGGCCAGCGATGGCGCAAGCGCGGCCGCCGATGCGAACTTGGGGATTGGCCGGCCCAGACGTTCCAGCGCGAGCAGGCCGTAGAACTGATCGGCGTAGACCGCGGCCTGTTCGAACTGGGTGCGCGCCGCCGCGCTGTCTCCCGCCGATGCCAGCGCCCGGCCTGCCCAATAGAACCCCTTGGCCCGCGTCTGCGGGGTGCGTGCAGCGGCGCCATACCGCCAGAACAGCGGCGCGGCATTGCGCGGCGTACCCATGCTCCACAGCGCCCGGGTCCCGCCCAGCCACATGAGCGAGGTATAATCGTCACGCAGTTCAAACCCGGCCTTGCTGATATCTGTGCCAGGCACAAACGCGTCGTCGATCTTCTGCGCGATCGCAACCGCGCTAGCAGAATCGGCCGCGCGCGCCGCCGCCAACAGGTTATCGACCCATTTTTGGGGGTCGGCCGGCAGGGCGGACAGACGGCTGCGGCCGGCCAGCAACGCGACTGCTTCGGCGCTGCGCCCTGCCTGCATCAGTTGCCGGGAGCGATTGTACAGATAACCGGGGTCGGAACCGGCTTCGGCCGGGATCATCAGGCCGAGCGCGGACGGATCGCTGCCCTGCGCCGCGGCCAGCCGGGCCATAAACAGCTGCCGCCGTTCGGGCGAGACGAGCGCGATCTGACGCGCCGCCTGGGTGGTTGCGCCGCTCCACAGCAGCGCATCCATCCGCGCATCCTGATCGGCTGCGGACACCCTCCCCGAAAGCATCGCCGAAATTTCCGCTTCCGCCCGGTCAGTCATCGCTCCGCCGCGCCATGCGGCCAGCGCCTGCGTCTGAGCGTCTTTGCGGCCGAGCGTGCGCAGCGCCAGCGCGTATTGGGCACGGGCCGGATTGCCAAGGGGCGTCACGCGGTCAAAATAAGCGGCGATCCGCGCGGGATCCGCCCCGCCGCGTTCAAGCGACCGTTCGGCGCTGCGGCGGAGCTTGAGCTCCTCCGGAAAGCCGGGGTAGGCGAGGACGAAGCCGGAATAATCGTTGAACCCGAAATTGTCGTACCGGCTCAACATTTTCCAGCGGTCAACCGCTACGGCCATCGGCGTCGAGCCCGACATGCGCAGCTGTGCGCGCGCCCGATCCCACTCGCTTCCGTCACCGACAGTGGGGATCGTGAACGGGTTGCCCGACGACACAGGACGTGCCGCCGCGGCCGGCAATGGCTGCACCACCGGAATCGAGACGCTTTGCGACGACGCCGGTCCGTCCAGCGCCATGAACACCAGAACCGATGCGGCAAGGGACTTTCTGACCATGCTGGACATTCGCCTAACGCTCCTTATCAGGCGCTGAATGACACGACCCCCCGGCGGGAGTGGCTCCGACCCACCGGAGCTATACCACAATTGGGGCAAAAGCAGGGAATATGTCCATGTTTTCCGGTTCGATTCCGGCGCTTGTTACGCCGTTTCGCGATGGAGCGTTTGACGAGAAGGCGTTCCGCCGGCTGGTTGACTGGCAGATCGAGAGCGGTTCGGCCGGTCTGGTCCCATGCGGCACGACCGGGGAAAATTCCACGCTGTCGAATGCAGAGCACCACCGGGTGATCGAAGTCTGCGTCGAACAGGCGGCGGGGCGCGTTCCAGTGATCGCCGGCTGCGGCAGCAACGACACGATGAACGCGCTGCTGCATATGAATTTCTCGCGCAAGTGCGGGGCGACGGCGGCGCTCCTGGTGGCGCCGTATTATAACCGGCCGAGCCAGGAAGGCCTGCTGGCCCACTTCTCATACCTGGCGGAGCATAGCGATCTGCCCATGGTGCTCTACAACGTTCCCGCCCGCACGGTGACGGACATCAAGCCCGAGACCGTGTGCGAACTGGCGCGGCGGTTCCCGCAGCGCATCGTGGGCATCAAGGATGCGAGCGGAGACCTGTCGCGCGTGACCGATCACCGCATGGGGATTTCCTCGCCGTTCTGCCAGCTGTCGGGGGATGACGAACTGGCGCTGCCGTTCAACGCTGCCGGCGGGGTCGGCTGCATATCGGTCACCGCCAACGTCGCGCCGGAACTGTGCGCGCAATTCCAGGCGGCGTGCGCGGCAAACGACCTGGCCACGGCCCGCCAGATCAACGACCGGCTGTATCCGCTGCATTATGCAATGTTCGAGGATGCTTCGCCCGGACCGGTAAAGTACGCGATGAGCCGCGTGCTCGATTATGTCTGTGACGATCTGCGCTTGCCGCTGGTACGCTGCAGCGCCTCCGCCCGCGAGGCAGTCGACGCGGCGCTGGTTCACGCCGCGTTGCGGTAAGGCAACTAACTCGGAAAGTTGGGAAAATTAAAATATTAACCGAGTTGTTTTTGCGACGAACGGGGGAACGTCTCACCGAAAACCGACGTTGCCCCGGCATGACCAACACCACCTCGCAGCGACATCGCCACGTGTGCACCGACCCCCTCCACGTCGTGGAAGGCCCGAAAGGGTCGGTGCTGTTCTTTTTTCCGGATGGACAATCGGTGGCGCTGACGGTCGAAGCGGCCGCGCAATCGACCTTGCTGCTGGCGCAAACGGTTCGCAACGCCAGCGCGAAGGCCCGGATCAAGCGGGGTCGCGCATCCCCGGCCGGTGAGCCGCTTGGCGGCACGGTCATTCCCGTCAATTTCAACGCCTGACGAGCTGGGCGGTCCGGTAGCCGGGTTTATCGGCATGCTGAAGGTTCGGGCGGCTTCCCTTTCCGCGCCGGTATCCTTACAGGCGCAGCTATCATGGTCCGTCCCACTCCCGCTGCTTTCGACAAGAAAAAGATTGTCGCCGAAAATCGGCGCGCGCGGTACGACTATTACATCGAGGACGTATTCGAAGCCGGCATTGCCCTGACCGGTACCGAGGTGAAGAGCCTGCGGTTCGGTGAAGGGTCGATTGCGGAATCCTACGCCGAGGTGAAAAACGGCGAGGTCTGGCTGGTTAATTCAAACGTGCCGGAATTCAGCCATGGCAACCGCTTCAACCATGAGCCCAAGCGCCCCCGCAAGCTGCTGCTGAAGGAACGCGAAATCGCCAAGTTCCACGGCGCGGTAGAGCGCAAGGGCATGACCCTGGTACCGCTATCGATCTACTTCAACGGCCGCGGCCGGGCCAAGGTGGAACTGGCCCTGGCCAAGGGCAAGAACGCAGCCGACAAGCGCCAGACGATCAAGGATCGCGATTGGAAGCGCGAACAGCAGCGCATCATGCGCGATCATGCCTGAACCGGTGGAGCCGGCGCTGCCGCAGCACGCCGCACGGGCAAGCGTCTTCATCGCGTGGAAAGGGGCTGTGAGGCACGAAGCTGTTTCGGCGCACCGCAATAGGGCGTAGCTTATGCCGCACAGACAGGACTGATATGATCGTTCGCTTTGCAACCTGGGCCCACCGCACGATGCCGACGCGCGCCCAGATGGAGCAGAGCCGCTTCATCCGCCCGTTCGCCCACCGCGTTCTGGCAAGCGAGCTGTGGCGCTTTACCCGCCGGTCCGTCCCGCGCGGCGTCGCGCTGGGAATGGCTGTGGGGATCCTGATGCCGGTTGCGCAGATCGTGATCGCGGCAATGCTCAGCCTGACGGTGCGCGCGAACGTGCCGGTCGCGGCCCTGACGACGTTCATAACCAACCCTTTCACCACGCCGCTGATCTGGGCGTTTTCCTATAAGGTCGGGGAATGGCTGCTCCACGTCGACGGGATAATCAACGGCAGTCCCGTTGATCGACTGCTGCAAGTGGCTGACTTCTGGCAGTTTATTCAATGGCTGACGGACGAAGGAAAAGTGCTGGCATTCGGGCTGCTCGTCGTCGCCGTGGCTGCGTCGGCAATCAGTTATGTGGTCACGGGGATCGCCTGGGGATCTTGGATCAGGGCAAAGCGGCGGCGGCATGTCGCTGCACGCGGCGCGGCATCCGCTTCGCCGCACTGACCTGCTGGCGCTTGCCGGCGTCGGGGCCTGACCGAATGCGATGCACGGCAGTTGCATATCGGCACAATGCCCGGCATCCCTGCGGCGATTCCATGACGCATTGCAACCGCCCACATTCCGCGCATCAGCGAACCGCTGGATCGGTGCCGCGGCCGGCGCCCGCATCCCGGCGCCTGGCGCAGTGCGCATGAGCGGGGTCGAACGCAATCAGCCAACAGCAACCGAATGGCTGGCAGTGGGCGCCGGGTTCGCGCTGTCGCTCGGATGCGTGTGGTTAGCCACGCAAGATACGGCCGCTGTCGCCGGTTTCGGCGGCGGCGTGGCGGCGCTGGGCGCGCTTGGCTGGATGCTGGCACGGCGGCGCCCGCCCGAGCCGGAGGCGGAATGGGCGCTGCCCGACTGGTCGGTCACGTTCGCCGCGATCGAACATGCCGGCGGGGCGGACAGCGCGAATGGGCAAAGCGGGCCAAGCGGCATCGCGATTACCGATCGCGCGGGCCGGCTGGTCTGCGCCAACTCGGTCTACGAAGGCTGGTTCGGCACCGGCAACGCGCCGCCGCGGCTGCCGCTGGGTGCGGCTGGAGTTGACCTGCTGGCTCAGGCCGCGCGCACCGCCTGGCGCGACGGCGCCGCCACGGTGGCTCGGCTGGAACAGGAACCGGGCACGGCGCAGAGCGCCTGGCAGGCGCAAGCCGTCCGGGCCGGACGCGGCGAGGATTTCCTGGTGTGGCGGTTTTACGCACTCGCGGCAGCGGACCCGGTACTTGCGCTGGGGTACCACCTGGATGGCAAGCTTGGCCGGGCGCTGGCCCAGGCGGGCATCGTTGCCGCGATTGTCGACCCAGATGGCCTGATCCGTGCGACCAGCTCGGCCTTTGCCTTGCGCGCAGTGGGCGACGGGGCAGCGGCACTGGCGGGGCAGCCGTTCGTTGCGCTTCTCCATCAGGATGAGCAGGACCGGCTGAGCTGGGCGCGTGAGGCTGGAAAAGGCGCATCGCTGACGATGTATTACGTCCCCGTTGCCGATCCCGACATTACTGGCCGGGCCGATTTCGATCATGCCCCGTCGTTGATGCTGCTGGTTGATGCCGGGCTTGGGATCGGCGCAGGCGGCCCCGTTGCAGAAGGTCATGCCGCGGTGCCTCACCTTGAAGCGCTGCTCTCGCAGTTGCCACTTGGCCTGGCGATGGGCGACCGGGACGGCCGCCTGTTGTTCGCCAACGCGGCGTTCATGCGTGCCGCGGGGCGCGAGGGTGAATTGCCTCCGCCGTTTCCTTCGGATCTGGTCGTGCGTGAGGACAAGACCGCGTTGTCCGACGCGGTGCGCCGCCACGCGCAGGGCCCGACCGCTGCCGGCGATATCGCGGTGCGGCTCAAGGCAGCGCCGGAAGACCCGGTTTCACTGAGCTTGGCCGGGGTGCGCGGGCTGGGCGATGCGGCGGTGCTGATCGGGCTGACCGATACGACCGAGGAAACCCGGCTCAAGCGTCAGGTCGCGCAGGCCACCAAGATGCAGGCAGTGGGACAGCTTGCGGGCGGGGTGGCGCACGATTTCAACAACGTGCTGACCGCGATCCTTGGCACCTGCGATCTCATGCTGCTTCGCCACACGCCCGGGGACAGCGATTACGATGACATTCAGCAGATCCGCGCCAATTCCAACCGCGCGGCCAGCCTGACGCGTCAGCTGCTCGCCTTTTCGCGCCAGCAGACGCTGCGTCCCGAAGTGCTGCAGCTGCCCGATGTCGTTTCCGACGTGACCCAGATGCTTAAGCGGCTGATCGGCGAGAAGATCCAGTTCGTGGTCAAGCATGACCGTGATCTGGGTGCAGTCCGCGCCGATCCGACCCAGCTCGAACAGGTTATCGTCAACCTGGTGGTCAACGCGCGCGATGCGATTGTGAGTCAGGGCGCAGGGCGGGGGGAAAGTGGCCGTCTGGCCATCACCACCCGCCGGGTCACCGCCGCGGACGTACGCGCGATGCGCAGCGAAATCCTGCCGCAGGGAGATTATACGGCGCTGATCGTGGAGGATACCGGCGGCGGCATACCGCCCGAATACCTGGGCAAGATCTTCGAGCCGTTCTTTACCACCAAGGAACAGGGGCGCGGCACCGGGCTTGGGCTGTCGACGGTCTATGGCATCGTCAAGCAATCGGGCGGGTTCATCTTCGCCGACAGCGAAGTGGGCCGCGGCACGCGCTTTTCGGTTTATTTTCCCGTCCACCACGGTTCCCCCGCCGCCGCCGCGCCGGTCGCTGTGCGGCCCGAAGAACCGAGCAAATGGGCGGGCGGGGGCAGGATCCTGCTGGTGGAGGATGAGGATTCGGTGCGCGCCGTCGCCGAACGCGCGCTGACCCGGCAGGGCTACGAAGTCACCGCGGCGTGCGACGGTGAGGAGGGCCTGGAATACGTCCGCCATGGCCGCCACTTCGATCTGGTGGTCAGCGACGTGGTGATGCCGGTGATGGACGGTCCCGCGATGGCGCGCGAACTCCGCACCCTTGCGCCGGCCACGCCGGTACTGTTCATGTCGGGCTACGCCGAGGAGCAGCTGCGCAACGAGATCGACCTCGAACACATGCATTTCATCCCCAAGCCGTTCTCGGTCCAGCAGATTACCGACAAGGTTGCGCAGGTGTTGGGCGCGGCGAAGAAGTAGCCGATCGCGGTCAAGCGCGTCAGACAGGCGCTACCTCTCCGGAGAATCCATGCCCCGCTTGGCGCGGCGTAAACCGCACCAGACGGTAGTCGAGAACACCGGCGCCGCGATGAACGAACGCGGCGCGGAATACGGGATCCGATGCCATATCTAGAAACGCATGAGCATTGGGATAACAGGCAATGAACGCGTCATCCCAGTCCTGTCCAAGATCGCCGATGACCGAGGCATCGAAGGTGCCCCGCCACACAATCTTACCGCCAACCCGCTGCAACACCGGCTCGCTGATGCGGCCATACTCCTGATAGGCTCTCCTGCCTGACCAGCCCGAACGTGCCTGCGGGTGATCGGAGGGATACTCGGCCCATTTCTTGAACCGCGCGAGATTGAACATGTGAATCTCGGTATCGCGCGGCAGGGATTTGAACAGCGCGTAATCTTCCGGGGTGGGATCGACATGGTGGGTCATCAGCGTGCGCCCTGTTCAAGACGGCCGAACATCATTCTCATCGCTCCGCAGCGTCACCGCCAGCGCCCCGGTTATCGCCGCTGCCAGCATCGAGTAGATTGCCATCATCACCGCAGCCTGCACGATGTCGCCGCTGCGCCAGGCCCAGCCGCCGGTATCGGTCACCACCCGGCTCACCGGGTTGGCCAGCATCATCAGCGGGAACTGCAGCGCCATCACGGCCCAGAATGCCGCTGCCTCGTACCAATAGGACAATCCGCCCGGCTCGGCCAGGCGCTCGGTCTTCGCCAGATACAACGTCCAGCACTGAATGATCGTCCAGGTGCACAGGAACCAGCCGAGGTAATTGGCCAAGGGCACGCCGTAATAGGCCCCGCTTTCAGCAAAGATCCAATTCCGGGCGATCGTCGCCCCGATCGGATCCGTGCAGATGTCCCAGCCCGTGGCGATGAAGGCGCCTACGGCGGGCACGCCGATCGTGCGCAGAGTCTGGTGTGAGGGTCCCTGATCGCCAAGGATCATCACCGCCAGCGTCCAGCCGATGTAGCAGACGCTGTAAAAGATCGGCCCGACGATGATGGGCACCTCGAACAGCCACGGCCCGGACGCCGCGGTATGGACATAGGAGCCGAATGGAAATCCGGTGGAAATACTGAGATTTTCATAGATGTTGGCGATCACGAAGGCGATGCCGAACAGGATGCCGGTCCGCCGCCACCTCAGCCGCCTTGCGCTGTGCAGCACGCAGAAGCCCACCAGCATCACAATTGCCAGAAACGTTGCCGCTTTCGCAAAGCCGGCGGCGGGCAGCACGATCGCGATTGCCGTGAACGCGATCCACAACAACAGCGCGCCGACGCAGATCGCTTGCGCAGCCTTTCCTCCAAGCATGGCCGTACCCCCCGGTGCGCCGGCGCAACACGTCCGGCGGCAGCAGGCTGCGCCGGTGTGGGAAAGAGTGCAAGCCTGTTCGAACTGTGCGGCGCCGGTAGTCTGGACGGCGCTCATCACAGACATATCAGGTCGTTCAAAGATCGGGCGATTCGGCGTTTCCCACTGTCCCCAGTTCATTGCGGCGGCACTCGGTCATCAGAAGTCCACGAATTAAGATGTAGATTCAATGGCTTGACCCTATGTTAAATAACGTATGTTCCACCCTTGTTCCGCAAGAACAAACGCGATACATAGGCCGCGACGGTTGACCTTTCCGGTCGGCGCCACCTAGGCAAGGAACGTGGCATGGCTGCACAGTTGAAGCTGATCCAGGAAGGCAAAGACAAGGGCATGGACCGTCAGAAGGCGCTCGAAGCAGCGCTCGCACAGATTGACCGCGCGTTCGGCAAGGGCAGCGCGATGAAGCTCGGCTCGAAAGAGACGATGCAGGTCGAGTCGATTTCAACCGGCTCGCTCGGGCTCGACATCGCACTCGGCGTCGGCGGGCTGCCGCGCGGCCGGGTGATCGAGATCTATGGTCCCGAAAGCTCAGGCAAGACCACGCTGGCGCTGCACGTCATCGCCGAAGCCCAGAAGGGCGGCGGCACCGCAGCTTTCGTCGATGCCGAACACGCGCTGGATCCGGTCTATGCGAAGAAGCTTGGCGTCAACATCGACGAACTGATCGTTTCGCAGCCTGATACCGGCGAGCAGGCGCTGGAAATCGTCGATACCCTGGTCCGCTCGAACGCGATCGACGTGCTGGTGGTCGATTCGGTCGCCGCGCTGGTGCCCCGGGCCGAGATCGAGGGCGAGATGGGAGACAGCCATGTCGGCCTGCAGGCCCGCCTGATGAGCCAGTCGCTGCGTAAGCTCACCGGCTCGATCAGCCGCTCGCGCTGCATGGTGATCTTCATCAACCAGCTGCGCATGAAGATCGGGGTAATGTACGGCAACCCGGAAACCACCACCGGCGGCAACGCGCTAAAGTTCTACGCCTCGGTCCGGCTCGATATCCGCCGCACCGGCCAGATCAAGGACCGTGACGATATCGTTGGCAATGCCACGCGCGTGAAGGTGGTCAAGAACAAGGTCGCCCCGCCGTTCAAGCAGGTCGAGTTCGACATCATGTATGGCGAGGGCATTTCCAAGATCGGCGAGATCCTCGATCTCGGGGTCAAGGCGGGTCTGGTCGAAAAGTCCGGCGCCTGGTTCAGCTATGACAGCGTCCGCATCGGGCAGGGGCGTGAAAACGCCAAGACCTTCCTGAAGGAACACACGGAATTGTGCGACCGGCTCGAGGCCGCGATCCGCGGCCGCACCGATGGTCTGGCCGGGGAGATGATGGTGGGTCCCGACGCCGAGGCGGACGCCGGGGATGAAGGCTGACATCTGACGAGAACGACGCCGATTTAAAATTATCTGTTGTTATACATAAAGGCCGGCGCGAATATATTTTCGCGCCGGCCTTTATCCTTTGTTTAGATATGGTTACATTTTTTGTGAAATGACACTAAGAATACTAGTGTTGACGTTTAAAAAACGTGACTCCTACGACCGGTGTGTCGTAGGAGGGCAAATTGAAAATCATCCAAAATACATTACTGATCTCGGGGCTTGCCTTTGCTTTGTCTGGTTGTGCCACGGTCATAAACGGAACCAGCAAGCAATATGTCGTCAAGACGAACCCCGCCGGCGCCAACGTGGCGTTCAGCAACGGGGTGGCCTGTACCTCGCCATGTAAGCTGCAACTTAAGCGTCGCCATGACGTTCGGGCCGACATCGCGCACCCGGGTTACAAGCCGACCTACGTCCTGATCCAAAGTCGCACTGGCGGCGCGGCTGTCGGAAACCTTCTGCTGGGGGGGCTGATTGGCGGCGTCATCGACGGCGCAAACGGGGCAAGCAACCATCTCGTCCCCGGACCGCTGAACGTTGTGCTGGCCGCCGAAGGGTCGGCCGACGAAGCCCAGTTGCTGGACAAGAAGGGCAAGGTCGTCTCGACGGTGGCGGCGCACAACGACAAGGTTCGTGCGGACGTGACCAAGACCATCGGCAACGTGGCCGCTGGCATGCCCGAGGCTCCTGTTGCGCCAGCCGAACCCCTGGCTCCGGCCACGGATGCTGCTGCGGCCGCTCCGATTGACACGGCACATACATCAGTCAGCACGACGCTGGTGCACCCCGCATCCGCCTCTGCTGCTGAATGACTTTCAGTCCATAAGTGCAATGCCGGCGCGGGGTTGTCCCTTGCGCCGGTCTTTGCATCTGGCACGCGATCAGGCGGCGAGCTGCGCGTGCGCCTTGACCACTTCTTCTGCCTGCCTGCCGCCCAGCTCCGCCAGATGATCAAATTGGGCGGTGAACGCGGCCAGTCCTTGGCTTAGTGACCGGAGTTCGGCGTCGAGCGCGTGTAGCGATGCTTCCGGAAGCATCGCCTCGACCCGTTCCCATCGCGCCCATTCCGGATGCGGGGCAAGGCCAAGGATCTGCCCCCGCCGGCTGGTCAGTACCGCGCCTGCCTTGCTTGCGGTTCCGGCGGGGGTATCGACCGTCACCTTGACCATCGGCTCGAGCAGGTAGGGCGCGGCCTGCGCCAGCCCCTCGGCCATCGCCATCCGTCCCGCGATCCGGAACGCCAGTTCGGAACTGTCGACAGCGTGGTACGACCCATCCGTCAGAACCACTTCGACATCGACCACCGGGAAGCCCAGCGGTCCGCGTTCGAGCGCATCACGCACACCTGCCTCGACCGCCGGTATCCATTGCCGGGGCACGACACCCCCGGTGATCCGGTCCAAGAAGCGCCAGCCTTCGCCGCGTGCCAGCGGGCGGATTTCGATCGTAACGTCGCCGTACTGCCCGTGCCCTCCCGATTGTTTTTTGTGACGCCCGCGCTGCGTCGTGCCGCGACGGATCGATTCGCGGTAGGCAACGCTCGGCGCCCGGGTATCCACCGCGACGCCATAACGGCGTTGCAGCCGGGCCAGCACGACCGAGAGATGATCGTCATTGATGCCGTGAAGCTGGGTTTCGCGCGTTGCGTCGTCCTGCGTCCAGGACAGCGCCACATCCTCTTCGCACAGACGGTGCAGCGCGGTGGACAGCTTCACGTCATCCTTGCGGTCACGTGTTGTAATCGCAAGGGTGGCATTGCGCGGCGGCACGGCCAGCTCGGCGTTGCGCAAGACTTCCGCGCCCTTTTTCGCCAGCATCATGCCGCAGCGCGCCCCGTCAAGCTTTGCGACCGCGGCGATATCGCCCGGCAAGGCCGTGGCCAGCTTGGCCGACCGTTCGCCCTGTACCGAAAGAATGGTTCCCGCCCTGTGCGCGGCATCGCCGATGAATAGCTCATCCCCTTCGCGCAGCGTTGCACCAAACGCCCGGCCCAGGGCCAGGCGCCCGAGCGCCCCGCCGTTGCCGATCTTGAACACATACAGCGCACCGCCCGATGCCAATCCAACCCGCTGCGCGGCCGCGGTCTGCCCCGGCGTCTCGTGCCGCAGCAGCTTGAGCAGCCGCCGCACGCCGCCGCCGCCCGCAGCCGACCCGAACAGTACCGGCACCACCTTGTTGGTGGCGGTGTCGGCGGCAAGGTCTGCCAGAACGGTCGCCGGATCGGGCGTTTCGTCAAGCAGGATTGCTTCCAGCAGCGCGTCATCGAAATCCGCCAGCGTTTCCAGCAGTTGCGCCCGATCGGCCTGTTCGCGTTCGGCAACGGCGGCCGGTATCTCGATCGCTTCCGACGGCGCGCCGGGTCGGTAGCGCCACGCCCGTTCCAGCGCGAGATCGACGTACCCGGTCACGTGCTCCCCCTCGCGGATCGGAATCTGGCGCAGGATCAGCGGTTCTCGGCTCATCGGTTGCAGCCGGGCGATCAGGTCGCGCACCACGCCGGCGCGCGCGGTGTCGATCTTGTTGACGAAAATTACGTGCGGCACGCCCAATTCATCCAGCCGGCGCAGGACCGGTTCAGACAGGAGCGCGCGTTCCGGTGCCGGGTCGATGACGACTACTGCCAGATCGACCGCCGGCAAAGCGGCCAGCCCATCGGCCAAGAAACCCGCGCCGCCCGGGATGTCCACCAGGACGAAGCTGTCCCCCAGATATTCGCAGCGCAGCAGGTTCAGTTCGGTGGAGCCGCGCCGTGTGCGCGCCTCGGGGCTGGCGTCGCCTACGGTGTTGCCTGCCTCTACGCTGCCCTGGCGAGTGATCGCACCGCAGGCATACAGCAACGCTTCGGCCAGGGTGGTCTTGCCGGCGCCCGCGGGCCCGATCAGTGCGACGGCGCGGGTGTTGCCAGGCGTTGCCGCGGTGTCGAGGGTATTGCCCATCGTCTCGTCTCCTTCATGCGAAGGCGCGTCGGGCGCAGGTCCTTGCGTCGTTCGCGCTGTGGACAGGCAGCGATGGTCTGCCTCTGGTCAGCGACTCGCAAGCGGATTCTCTGCGATTTGTCGCGCGGTTTGCACGCAATCGCCTGGCTGGCGTTGCTGAGCCGCAATGGGACGGCGCCTGTGCCGATCACTGCAATCGTTCCTTGGCGCTTGTCGGCCGCGCGTGGCTGTCCTATCGGCTCGCGCATGAGCTCGACCAACGAAATCCGCCGGTCCTTCTTGGAATACTTCGGTTCGCAAGGACACGAAGTTGTACCGTCCGCGCCGCTCGTTCCTTATAACGACCCGACGCTCATGTTCACCAATGCCGGAATGGTGCCGTTCAAGAACGTCTTCACCGGGCTGGAGACGCGAACCGTCCCGCGCGCGACCTCGTCGCAAAAATGCGTGCGAGCGGGGGGCAAGCACAATGACCTGGACAATGTCGGATACACCGCGCGGCATCATACCTTTTTCGAAATGCTCGGAAATTTCTCGTTCGGCGACTATTTCAAGGAGCAGGCGATCACGCACGCGTGGACCCTGCTGACCCGCGAATGGGGCCTGCCGGCGGATAAGCTTCTGGCCACGGTCTACCATACCGATGACGAAGCGTTCGACCTGTGGCGCAAGATCGCGGGTCTTCCGGAAGAGCGGATCATCCGCATCGCCACCAAGGACAATTTCTGGGCGATGGGCGATGATGGCCCGTGCGGACCCTGCTCGGAGATATTCTTCGATCACGGCGCCGCGATCCCGGGTGGTCCGCCGGGCAGCCCCGACGAGGACGGCGACCGCTTCATCGAGATCTGGAACCTGGTGTTCATGCAGTTTGAACAGACTGCGGGGGAAATCACCGGCAACCTGCCCAAGCCGTCAATCGACACCGGCATGGGGCTGGAACGGATTGCCGCTGTGCTGCAGGGCCAGCATGACAATTACGAGACCGACACTTTTCGCGCGCTGATTGCCGCGTCCGAAGGCCTGACCGGGGTAAAGGCCGAGGCCGCGCAGCAGGCCAGTCACCGGGTAATCGCCGATCACTTGCGCTCTACCAGCTTCTTGCTGGCGGACGGCGTGCTCCCGTCGAACGAGGGGCGCGGGTACGTGCTGCGTCGGATCATGCGGCGGGCGATGCGCCATGCGCACCTGCTGGGCGCGAAAGATCCGCTGATGCACCGGTTAGTGCCGGCGCTGGTGATGGAAATGGGGCAAGCCTATCCGGAACTTGGCCGCGCGCAGCCGCTGATCGAGGAAACCCTGCTGCGCGAGGAGGTGCAGTTCCGGCGGACCTTGTCCAACGGGCTGAAACTGCTGGACGAGGCGACCACCGATCTGGACGAGGGCGACCGACTGCCGGGCGAGACGGCGTTCAAGCTCTATGACACATTCGGTTTCCCCTATGACCTGACCGAGGATGCACTGCGCGCGCGCGGCATCGGGGTCGACCGGGCGGGGTTCGATGCGGCGATGGCTCAGCAAAAGGCCGCAGCCCGCGCCGCCTGGAAGGGCTCTGGCGAAGCTGCCGCGGGCGAAGTGTGGTTTGACATCGCCGAGCGCGTCGGGGCGAGCGAATTTACCGGTTACACCGCCTCCACCGGCGAGGCGCAGGTGGTGGCGCTGGTACAGGACGGCAAGGAAGTGCAAAGTGCGTCCGCCGGACAGCCCGTTTCAGTGATCGTCAACCAGACCCCATTTTACGGCGAAAGCGGCGGGCAAGCGGGCGATTCAGGTGTCATTTCTACCACGGGCGGCCTGTCGCTCACGGTCAGCGATACCGCCAAGCCGCTCGGCCGGCTTCATTCCCATATCGCGAAGGTTGACAGCGGCACGATCCGCGTTGGCGATCTCGTCCGACTGGAAATCGACGTCGCACGCCGGGATGCGATCCGCGCAAACCATTCGGCGACGCATCTGCTGCATGCGGCGCTCCGTCACCGGCTGGGAGCACACGTCACGCAGAAGGGATCGCAAGTGACGGCCGAGCGCCTGCGGTTCGACTTCTCGCAACCGACCGCTCTCAGCCCGGCCGATATTGCGGCGATAGAGGCGGAAGTTAATGCCGAAATTCGCCACAATGCCGAAGTCAGCACGCGGCTGATGACCCCGGACGAGGCGATCGCCGCGGGGGCCATGGCGCTGTTTGGTGAAAAATACGGCGACGAGGTGCGGGTGCTGGCAATGGGACGCATGCGGGACACCGGAAATTATTCGGTGGAGCTGTGCGGCGGAACCCACGTGCATGCAACGGGCGACATCGGCGTGTTCCGGATAGTTTCGGAAGGTGCGGTAGCTTCGGGCGTGCGCCGGATCGAGGCGCTGACCGGCGAAGGCGCGCGGCGGTGGCTGGTAGACCGGGAAGAAGCGCTGAAGCAGACCGCTGGCCTGCTGCGCACGACACCAGACGATGTGGAGGCGCGGGTTGCCGCGCTGCTTGATGAACGGCGTCGGCTTGAACGCGAACTGGCTGAAGCGAAAAAAGCGCTGGCGTTGGCAGGCACCGGATCGGCGAAGGCCGAATCGGCGGATGAGGACATTGGCGGCGTGGCGTTTTCGGGCCAGGTGATCGAAGGGCTTGATGCGCGCGAACTGCGCGGGCTGCTCGATGCGGCCAAGCAACGGCTCGGTTCGGGAGTGGCGGCGATCGTCGCGGTGAACGACGGCAAGGCGAGCATCGCGGCCGCAGTGACCGACGACCTGACCGGTCGCGTCAGTGCGGTGGATCTGGTGCGGGCCGGCGTAGAGGCGCTGGGCGGCAATGGCGGCGGCGGCCGCCCTGACATGGCCCAGGGCGGCGGCCCTGATGGCGCTCGCGCTGCCGATGCAATCACGGCGGTGCGGCGGGTGCTTGCAGGCTGACGCGATCAGCCGGCGCGGCGGCCGGCGCTACTTGCGGTAGTGCCGGGCCGGCTCACTGCCCCGGGACACGTCCTTTTCAGGATTATCCTGCGCACGCTTGATCTTGCCATGCTTTTCATCGGTCTGGTTGGCGGCAAGTTTCGGATCCGGTTCGGGCGAGCTGGTCGCGGCTGGATCGAAGTTCTTGTTCGGTTTGCGCTGGTCGGGGTCCATACGGAGCACTCCTTCATACAGCCAACCCGCTCAGGGCGCGGTGCGTTCCCGCATTCCAGCTGCGCGCAGTCTCGGTTTTTCCTCAAGATGGCCTTCTTCCATGATCTGCTGGCGGAACTCGTCGCGTTTCTCGTGGATCGAGGCGATCACCGGGCCCATGGGCACGCCCAGATCCACCAGTACCGCTTCTGACAGCTGGAGCGAGCTTTCCAGCGTCTGCGGCACCGCATGGGTGGCGCCGGCACGATAGAGTTGGGCCGCGTGGGTCGCATCGCGCGCGCGCGCTAGGATCGGCAGCTGCGGGTGGTGCGAGCGCAGCCGGCGCACAAGCCGCTGAGCGGTCACCGGTTCGTCCATCGTCAGCACCACCGCGGGCGCCTTGTCGATGTGGAGATGGGCCAGCACGCGTGCCTGCCCGGCGTCGCCGAAAATCACGTTGTACCCATCGCGCAATGCCGGGCCGACCAGATCGGCGTCGGTCTCGACCGCCACATAGCTTTTTCCGTGTACAACCAGCATGTCCGCCACGAGCCGACCCACGCGGCCGAACCCTAGGATCACGGTGCGTGGCTGGTCTCCCGCCTCGGGGGCAACCGTGGGTCCGCCGGCACGTTCGACCTGCCGCGCAAGACGGCGTCCCAGCCAGGCGAGCAGCGGCGTGACGGTCAGTCCGATGGCCGTCACGGTCTGCCAGAACTGCGCCGTTTCCGGAAGAATCAACGCCGCACTGGCGGCCGCGCCGAGGACGATCAGGGTCGTTTCCGAGGGCGATGCCATCAACAGTCCGGTCTCTGCCGCAGTGCTGCGGCGCATCCCGGACAGGCGCAGCAGCACGCCGGTGACAAGCGCCTTGATCACCAGCACGCCGAACACCGCGGCGGCGATCGACCCAAGATCGGCCCAGACCGTGCGCAGATCGATGCTCATCCCAACGGTGATGAGGAAGATCCCCAGCGCAAGCCCCTTGAACGGCGCGGTGATGCCTTCGACTTCGGTATGGTACTCCGTTTCCGCAATCAGCAATCCGGCGATCAGCGCGCCCACGATGGGCGACAGGCCTACGGCGGAGGTGGCGAGGGCCGAGACGATGACAATCAGCAAACTCGCGGCGAGAAACAGTTCCGGGCTTTTGGTGCGGGCCGCCTGGGCGAACAAGCGGGGCAGCATCAGCCGCCCGGTACCCAGCAGGATCGCCACGACCAGCGCGCCCTGCCACAGTGTCGTCAAAAAGGCGTCGAGCCCGCCCGAGGCGCTGGGCGCCATGGCACCCAACAGGAAGATGATCGGAACCAGCGCAATATCTTCGAACAGCAGCATGGCAAGCGCGGCGCGGCCGACCGGCGTGGTCAATCCGGAGATCGGCAGCACCAGCGCGGTCGACGAGAGCGCCAGCGCCAGCCCAAGCGCCACGGCTCCGCCCAACTGCTGGCCGAGCATCGCAAGTCCCGCGAAGAGGATCAGGGCCGAGCAGCCAAGCTCCAGCGCGCCCAACCCGAACACCTCGCGGCGCATTGCCCAAAGCCGGTCGAACGACAGTTCAAGCCCCACCGAGAACAGCAGCAGGATGATACCGAATTCGGCGAATGGCCCCAGACCTTGCGGATCGGTGATGGTCACATGGCTGAGCCACGGATGATCCACCACCAGCCGGCCCAGTCCGTATGGTCCGACCAGCAGGCCGACCACAATGAAACCGATGATCGGCGTGATCCGGAACCGCGCGAACACCGGTATGACGATTCCGGCCGCGCCCAGGATTACCAGCGCATCCGATAACCCGGGAGAATGAAGTTCCGTCGACATTATCGAAGGCTAGGCCAGGGGGCGCAGTTTGTCACGGTGCCTGCATCCGCCAGCACAACTGTGCGGCGGTTTACAGGGGGCGCGGCGGCGGTGCGAAGACCCCGGTTAGCCGGGCTCTTTTTGCTCTGTCGGACCTGGGTCGTCAGGCCTGTTCGGTCATCGCCTTTTCGAGATTGTCGACGATCGCCTGGAAGAACCCTTCGGTTGTCAGCCACGGCTGCTTGGGGCCGATCAGGATCGCGAGATCCTTGGTCATCATCCCGCTTTCCACGGTTTCGACGCAGACCCGTTCAAGCGTTTCGGCGAATTTGACCACATCGGGCGTACCGTCGAACTTGCCCCGGTACATCAGCCCGCGGGTCCACGCGAAAATCGACGCCACGGGGTTCGTGCTGGTCGCCTTGCCCTGCTGATGCATGCGGTAGTGGCGGGTAACGGTGCCGTGCGCGGCCTCGGCCTCGACTGTCCGACCATCGGGCGACAGCAGCACCGAGGTCATCAGGCCCAGCGAGCCGAACCCTTGTGCGACGGTATCCGACTGCACGTCCCCGTCATAATTCTTGCACGCCCAGACAAACTTGCCGCTCCACTTCAGCGCCGATGCGACCATGTCATCGATCAGGCGGTGTTCGTAGCTGATGCCTGCTGCGTCGAACCGTTCCTTGAACTCCGTCCGGTATATTTCCTCGAACAGGTCCTTGAAGCGTCCGTCATAGGCCTTCAGGATGGTATTCTTGGTGGACAGATAGAGCGGCCAGCGCAAGTTGAGCGAGTAGTTCATCGATGCCCGCGCGAAGTCGCGGATCGAATCGTCCAGGTTGTACATCGCCATGGCGACGCCGGCGCTGGGGAACTTGAACACTTCAAGGTCCATGGACTTGCCGTCTTCGCCTTCGAACACCATCCGCAGCGTGCCGGGGCCGGGGATCAGGGTATCGGTCGCGCGGTACTGGTCGCCGAAGGCATGCCGGCCGATCACGATCGGGTCGGTCCAGCCGGGCACCAGCCGCGGCACGTTCTGCATCACGATGGGTTCGCGAAATACGACGCCGCCCAGAATGTTGCGGATCGTCCCGTTGGGCGACTTCCACATCTTCTTCAGGCTGAATTCTTCCACGCGGGCTTCGTCCGGGGTGATCGTCGCGCACTTTACCGCAACGCCGTACTGGGCGGTGGCATTGGCGGCGTCGATGGTCACCTGGTCTTCGGTGGCATCGCGGTTTTCGACCGAGAGATCGAAATACTTCAGGTCAATGTCGAGATAGGGCAGGATCAGCTTTTCACGGATCCACTGCCAGATGATGCGGGTCATTTCGTCGCCGTCCATCTCGACGACGGGGTTCGCGACCTTGATCTTCGCCATTGCGTGCCTTCCCGGGGAGAGAGTTTCGCCATGCGCCTTAGCAGGGAAACGGCGCTTCGCAACCCGGGGCGGCGCGGGAATTCCACGCGCACGCGGCACGCGAAAGCCGTTTACGCGCGACGCCTGCTATCAGCGCGAAACGATACCCTTTCAACAAAACCAGGCACGGGTATGTTCCTTGTAGGAGCCTGTAGTCCATTCGTAAAAACAGAGTCACCTTGCTTCGGTCTTCGCAGGCGCGTATACTTTGCTGACCGGAGGTGGCGATGATGAAGGTATGGTGGGCTGCGCTGTTTTCGGCATTGGTTTTCGCCAATCCCGCACGCGCTGTGGTAACATACGAATTCAACGCCCTTAGCGGTGGTTACAATAACTACGGAACGTTCACGGTGACTTTACCCGGCGTCCCGACCTCGACCAACGGTATCATTGGTTACGAAATTCCCGCGAGCCAGCTGACGACATGTCAAGCAGGCTCCAGCGGATTTGGGTCGATACCCGCCGGCGCATATCCGTGCGCATTCCAGTCGTTTCGCAACAACGATAGCCGGTCTTCGGGGTCAGGGGACCCATACGACATCATTGTATTCGGCGTTGATTTTTTCAATCAGCCAGACGTGCATGGTGGCCTTTTTTACTATTTTAACAGCGGCGCCTTTGAAACTGCGGGGCACCATGAGACAGTACTACTTGGCGCGCAGCAGGCGGGCACGCTCAACGTCTACTTCTCCGCCGTTCCTGAGCCTGCTACTTGGGCGCTCATCATCCTCGGTTTTGGTGCAATTGGTTATGCGATGCGCCGGCAGCGTTCGCGCCGGCGGAGCACGGTTCACTATCGCGTTTCCTACGCAGGTTGACCCAAGGCTCGCGGCGTCTGCGCCAGTTGATCTTCACGCCCGTTTTGACGCCAGCGCCTGGTATCGTTACGCCAGGTGGCATGATCGCAACCTGCCAATGCCAGCGCCATATCGCCGAGCTTCCCCCTAGGCGCTATTCCTCAAGCAGCGGACATCGCTTCGCTGACGGCAAGACCGAAGCGGCTCGCTGGCGGTTTATTCGGGCATGAGCAGCGCGGACAAGGCTTCTGCCGTTGTCATTGGGGCATCTGGCGGGATCGGCGGTGCATTCGAGGCAGCGCTCAGGGAGGAAGGCGCGTTCGATGTCGTCCATGGCTTTGCGCGATCGCGGGGCGGGCCGCTGCATCTCGACTTGCTCGACGAGACAAGCATAGCCGCTGCGGCCGCTCACGTGGCGATGGGTGCACCGCCAACCTTGGTGATTGTCGCAACGGGGCTGCTCCACGCGGGAGAGAATGGTCCCGAAAAGGCACTGCGCGACGTCGATCCGGATTGGCTGGCGAAAGTGTACGCGGTCAATGCGATCGGCCCGGCGCTGGTTGCGAAACATTTTTTACCGATCATGCCAAGAGCCGCTCGGACGGTGTTCGCCGCGCTGTCGGCGCGAGTCGGCTCCATCACCGACAATCGGCTGGGTGGATGGCATGGATATCGTGCTTCCAAGGCGGCACTGAACATGCTTGTGCGCAACATCGCAATCGAGGAACACCGTCGCAACAACCGCGCGATCGTCGTCACGCTGCACCCCGGTACCGTCGACTCTGCGCTGTCTCGCCCGTTTCAAGGCAATGTTCAGCCCGGGCGGCTGTTCGACCCCGAACGTGCCGCTCTGCAACTGCTTGATGTGATCGAGGAATTGAAGGCCGCTGACAGCGGCAAGCTGTTCGACTTCGAGGGCATGGAAATCGCATTTTAGCCGGCGCTGGATGCAGGCTTGGATCGGCAACACCGCTATCAGCGAGCGAGTCGAGCCAATTGAACGTAAGCTAAGTCAGCCGGGCATACCTCAACAATTGCTCGCCCTTGCAGCCCCCTGGGCGGTCAGCCGGCCATACCGCGCAGGAGGTGTACCAGGCCGTAAGATCATTAGGTCGCCGGCGCCCAACCGATTATCCTGACGCAGCAAAAATGGCATTGCGTGAAACTCCGAGGCGGGGCTTTTCGTTCGAATGACAATGGCCAGGTCTCCACTTCACCGGTTGTTCCGCACCGCGATCGCGGAACTGGAAGGTGATTTCGACACAATCGGCAATCTCCTGCCCGCGGGTACGGGCCGTGATCGCAAGGTGCGGCTGCTTGCCTATGCCGGCTATCGCAATGCGACCACCGCCCGGGTGAAGGGCCGCATGGTGCGCTATGCCAAGCCGCTCGATGCCGGTGAAGGACTGCTCTCGCGCGTGCGTGCAATGCTGGCGATCTACAACAGCCAGGAACTGCCCGGCGTTACTGTTCGCATCGATGGTTATGGTCAGACGCACGAGGTGGTGAGCGACGACGAAGGCTATTTCGAGCTCGAGCTGCAAATTGACGAGCCTCTTCCGCCGACCACGCAGTGGGAGCATGTCAGCATATCCGTGCCCGGCCGCGATACGGAGGCCCGATCGGTTGCCGTCCCCGTCATGGCGCCCGGCGCCGACCAGAATTGGGGGATCATTTCGGACATTGACGATACCGTGGTCGAAACCGGCGCGACCAATTTCGTCAAGAACTGGCGGCGCGTGCTGGTCGAACGCCCGCAGGACCGGCTGGCCGTGCCCGGCGCCGCCTCGCTGTACCAGATGATCGCGCGCAACCATGCCTCGCCGGCGCGCGCGTTCTTCTACGTCTCGTCATCGCCCTGGAACCTGTACGGGTTCATTACCGAGTTCCTGGAACTGAATTCGATCCCGCATGGGCCCATGTTTCTCAAGGACTATGGGATCGATGAGACCAAGTTCATCGACGGCGGCCATGACGAGCACAAGCTCGCCGCGATCGAGACGATCCTGGCTTTCTATCCCGAGTTCCGCTTCCTGCTGATCGGCGACAATGGCCAGCGCGATGTCTCGATCTATGCCAAGGCGGTCGAGGACTATGGGCGCCAGGTGGCCGGCGTGTTCATTCGCGACGTTGACGGTTCCTGCCGCACCGGGCCCGAAGGTGAACTGCTTGCGGGGATCGAGGCGCGCGGCGTGCCGACCTTCTGCGGCGCGGGATTTGCTGACGCCGTGGCTGTGGTGAAGTCGCTCGATCTGGACAGGCCGTTGGAGGCAGCCCGCGCGGTCGTCACGCCAGCGCAGGACCTCGCTGGCTGAGGCCGCTGCCGCTCAGGCCTGCGCAAGCAATTGGTCCGGCGTCAGGCGCAAGAACCCAGGCCCGGAGCCTTAAACTGCAAGATCCTCGTCGGAGACCTGCAGCAACCATTCAACCGGGAATGGCACTTGGCCGCGGGTTCTCGCGGGCATGAAAAAACCCGCCGAACCCTAAGGTGGCGGGCTTTTGGGAATGGTGGGCGTAGGAAGGATTGAACTTCCGACCCCTGCGATGTCAACACAGTGCTCTACCACTGAGCTATACGCCCACATCATCCATGCCAGCCCCGTCGCCGGGGCGCTGCCGATCGCCAAGCGCCGGGCAGGGGTGCGCCTTTAACGGCGGGTCACGGGCAAATCAAGCCGTTCTTTGCGCGATGCGTCTGCACCTGCCTCTAGATGCGCGCGGTGCTTGGCAGGCCGAACACGCGGTCTACTTCCAGGACCAGGTCTTTCAGGTGAAACGGCTTGGACAGGACTTTCGCCTGCGGGGCTTCCTGACTGGCGCGCAGCGTCACGGCGGCAAAGCCGGTGATGAACATCACCTTGGTGTCGGGAGAAATCTCCGCGCAGCGCTGGGCCAGTTCGATCCCGTCCATCTCGGGCATGACGATGTCCGACAGCAGCAGATCGAACCGCTCCCGCTCCAGCAGTGGCACCGCGGCAGTGCCGCAGTCAACCGCGCTGACATTGTAACCCGCGTTGTTCAGCGCCTTGGCGAGGTAGGTGCGCATGGCTTCATCGTCTTCGGCAAGGAGTATGCGGATCATGGGTGCCCTGCGTTGATATATTCTGGACATCGGCTGTAGCGACATTCAGGTTAAGAATCTTGCCGCCTGTCGGTGCCGACCGACTTTGACACATATTCGGTTTCACGCCAGCCTGCGGATTGCATCAATTTGAACGCGAGGATTCCTCCGGAGTGAGCAGCATGACGGCACCCGCCTGGGACATGATCCAGGGTGGCTCCATTCCGGGTGACCCGGGGACGGCGGCGTTCCAGCTGTTCGCGCCCGATCCGTCACGGATCCCGGTGTTGATCGCTGCGCCTCACGGCGGCCGTGCCTATCCCCCAGCGCTGATCGATCGCATGCGCAATCCCGCCTATGCCGCTTTGCGGCTGGAGGATCGTTATGTCGATCGGCTGGCGCACGGTATCGCTGCGGCGACCGGGGCGGCGTTGCTGGTCGCCCAGGCCCCGCGCGCAATGATCGACCTTAACCGTGCGGCTGACGATATCGACTGGGAAATGATCGCCCGCGCCGATGGAGGCGAATTGCCTTCCCCTGCGCAAGCGCCGCTCGACCCGGCAAGGCGCGGGGCGAAGGACGGCAAATCCGGCAGTTCGGACCGCCGGGCGCGCAGCGGGCTGGGACTCATCCCCCGCCGCCTTCCCGGCATTGGCGAACTGTGGAAGCGAACGCACGATCGGACCGAGCTGGACGCGCGCATCAGGCAGATTCACGAACCGTATCATGAAGCGCTCGAATCGGCGCTGAAGCGTCTGCGAGACCGCTGGGGTGCGGCATTGCTGGTGGATCTGCATTCGATGCCGCCACTGACCCTCCGCGGCGCCCCGGCGCCCGAATTTGTGATCGGCGACCGATTCGGCGCGACCTGCGGCGGCGCGTTGATTGGCAGCACCTTTGCCTGGTTCGGCGAACGGCGGCGGCGGGCGGCGCACAACCGTCCCTATGCGGGCGGCTATGTACTCGATCGCCACGCGGACACGCGGCAAGGGCTTCATGCATTCCAGCTTGAGGTCGATCGCAGCAGCTATCTCGATGCCCGCCTGGCAGAATGCGGGGACGGGTTCGATGGCATGGTTTCGTTGCTCAGCGGACTGGTGCAGCGGCTGGCCGGAAGCGTGGCCGACGCCGGGCGCGGGCGCCGCGACGGGGCGGGCGAAAGTTGGGCGCAGGCGGCCGAGTAGCCGCGCGGCGGCGACTTCATAAAAAACCACCTCGTGCGATGCACGAGGTGGCCAAGGTTCAGGGAGGAGGTGCACCGAAGTGCACCAGTCCAGCCAGCCATGAGGGAAGCCAGCCAGACGTTCGCAACGTAAGTCAGTACACCGGGGGTTTCAAGCCCCCCCGGTCTGTCCGTGTTTCAGGGGACGGTTAACTGACCAAGTCACGCGGCAGGCCGGAAAATTGCTCGATCGCCCACCCATTTTTCGGCTGAGGCGCAAGCATCGAACTGCCGCCTGACCCGAATCAGCCAGCCGGCGAAGCGACCGGACCCTTGCCCTGCTGAACCTGGCGGCCGAAGATTTCGCGGATTAGCTCGAGCGAGAACATATGCGCATAGACCAGTGGCAGCATGCCGTTCTGGTTCCATCCGCGCAGAACGTCGCCGCGCACTTCGCGCAACACTTCCTGGTTGATCATCTGGAACCCGCGATAGACGAAGGGCTGCTCTACGCCCTCCTGCTGGATCGCGACTTCGCCGTCCATCAGCAGCTTGTGCTTCGTCAGTTCGTCGATGAAAGCCTGCGTCTTCATGCCCGCTTGTTCGAACTGCTCGCAGAACCCCAGAACGGACTTGGTCGCCTCAGTCGGCTGTCCATCGTCGAACAGCGCGTTGCCTTCCTCGAATTCGCCAACAAGATCGGTGCTGGGATCAAAGCACAGCGAAAGTTCCTCGCTGTTCGGGGCCAGCTTGGCCAGCAGGAACGGATAGCGGCGGACGTAGGCCGGAATGTAAATGTTTTCGGTGACCTTGCCGTCACCGTCGACGAACACGTTCACGCCTTCGTTAAGCCCCATCAGGGCCAGCGGTACTGGCGACGGGCCGGTCGAGAACACGATCGGAAAATTGCGCGCGGCCGCGGGAAACTCTTCTACTGTCAGCGGGACCGCGTGGAACCCCGCAAGCCACGGTGCCCGGTCGGTCGAGCGGCTCTTCCACGTGGAGTGGTCCCGGCTGTTGAGCGGCGTCAGGTCCTGGTAGAACACGGGCAGGCTGGCTTGCGGCGCGGTCGCCATGGGGTCATCTCTCCGGTTGTCAGCCGCGGTCACCTCGACGCACGGCGGCATTAAGCGCGGCGCGGCTTTAGGCGCTGGCGCAGGGGCGTGCAACCCGCAGCAGTTGTCACGAGACCGTCACCAATTTTCCGGGATTGAGCAGCCCTTGCGGGTCCAGCGCGCTCTTCACCCGGCGCATCAGTTCCAGCATCACCGGATCGGCCAGGCGCTCCAGTTCGGCTCGCTTGAGCTGGCCGATCCCGTGTTCAGCCGAGATCGATCCGCCCCATGATACGACCATGTCGTGCACCATCGCGCTGATTTCCTTGCCGGGGCCGATTTCCCAGCCCAGCCGGTCGGCGCCGGGCGGCGCGATCACGTGAAAGTGGACGTTGCCGTCTCCGAGGTGTCCGAACGCAATCGCCTTGGTCCCCGCAAACGCGGCCTCAACTTCGGCGACCGCATGGTCGACGAAATCCGGCATCCGCTCCACCGGGACCGAAATGTCGTGCTGAAGCGCAGGGCCTTGCGCACGCTCGGCCTGAGGTACCGATTCGCGCAGCGCCCAGAAAGCCAGCGCCTGGGCTTCGCTGGCGGAAAAGACCGCATCGTCGACCAGGCTGGCGGCGAAGGCCGACGCGATCATCGCTTCCGCACGGTCCTGCAGCGTGTCCTCGTCGGTCACGTCAGCGACCACCTCGATCAGGACGTTCCACGCGTGGTCCCCCGCCAGTGGTCGGCGGGCGGTCGGCAAATGGGCCAGCACGGCATCAAGGCTGGCGCGGGGCACCACCTCGAACCCTTCAAGCGCGGCCCCGATCGCGTCGTCGCAGTGGAGCAGCAATGCGCGCGCAACCTGCAGTGACGGCACGCCCGCCCAGATCGCGATGCGGGCCGCCTGCGCCGGTACCAACCGCAAGGTGGCAGCCGTGACGATCCCCAGCGTGCCCTCCGATCCAATCAGCAACTGCTTCAGATCGAACCCGCGGTTGTCCTTTTTCAGCGGAGACAGCGCGGAAAACACGCTGCCGTCCGCCAGCACGGCCTCCAGCCCGAGCACCAGCGCGCGCATAGTCCCGTGGCGCAGAACCTGCGTGCCCCCCGCATTGGTCGCGATCAGTCCGCCCACGGTGGCCGAGCCCTTGCCGCCGAGCGTCAGCGGAAACCGCAGGCCCCTTGCTCCCGCTGCATCATGCAGGTTCTCCAGGATCAGACCGGCGCCGCAGGTTACCTGCCGGGCCTGCGGATCCAGGCTGCGAATCCGGTCCAGGCGGCGCAGGGACAGGAGCAGCTCCATTCCGGTCTCGCTCGGGACGGCGCCGCCGCACATGCCGCTGTTCCCGCCCTGCGGCACCAGCGGCACCTTGTATCGCACGCACAGCCTTACAAGGTCGGCCACTGCCTCGGTGCTTGTGGGCGCTGCCAGCGCAAGCGCTCGTCCGGTGTAGCGGCCGCGCCAGTCCGTCAGCCACGGCGCCACCAGATCGGGGTCGGTCGTCAAGCCGCGGGGGCCGAGCAGCGCAGAGGCCTCGGTCAGGAACCGCTGGCGATCGGTGTCGGAGAAAGCTGGCATCGCGCACCGGCTATGGCACAGGCCGGCGCCCACCGCCACAGTTCGCGCCGCGCCGTGATGCGGCCATCGTGCACGGCAGGCCAGATGCGCGCGGATTAAGCGGGTGTTCAACCAGGCGGTTTATGGCAAGTCTACCGTGCCCCGCAACGCCGGGTCACAAGCTGGCTGTCGTATCGGCACCACTGGAGACATTTGACCGCGATGTATCCTGTATCTGGCCTGCTTGGGGTTTTGGCCGCGTTGCCGATTGCTCTTGTTCCCGCCGGCACCCCCGGCGGCGCGGTGAGCAAAACGGAGCGGGTTGGGCTGACCGTCAACTCGCAACCCGCCGGAGCCGTCCCTCCGTCGTCAGCTTTCGACGGCTTTCGCGACGTCGCCAGAACTACTGGCGGCGAGCGTGCCGCCCAGGTTAGGATCGAGCAGCGAGTTATCATCCGCATTGCACCCGCACCGGGGGTCCGGGCTCCTATGCCCGATCCGCGACGCGCAATGCCCGAGTGGCGCCAAAACATGATCGCGGACATGCCGGGGCAGGGCGCCGTGC
>JAZKDH010000016.1:72478-97184 GCA_040387665.1 Pseudomonadota bacterium
ATGCCCGAGTGGCGCCAAAACATGATCGCGGACATGCCGGGGCAGGGCGCCGTGCATCTGGAGGAGCGGCGCATGGCGCGATGCGTGCCGGTGTCAGGCATTGGCGGTGTTCGGGTCCACGCGGGCAACAGGCTCTTGTTGTTCATGCGAGATCGGAAGATCGTCAGCGCTGCGCTTGAAAAGTCGTGCAATCCACGCGATTTTTATTCCGGATTTTACCTTGAGCGAACGACCGATGGCATGCTTTGCTCTGGCCGGGACACGCTCCATTCGCGTTCGGGCGCGAACTGTGCGCTCGGCAAGCTCAGGCAACTGGTCGAGGTTGACCAGGGCGATTGAGTGCCTTGTCGCTCCGAACGGGGCACGCCAGTGGCATTTCCTTGACTTTCGGCCTGCCCGGCCATAGGCGCGAGAAGTCCGCCGCCGCCTGAACCGCTGGCGCGAACGGCCGGCAGGCAGCCCCGCGGGGCACCCGCCGGGGCCCTGCCTTGCTCCGGAAATCGAACCAAGCTTATGAACTTTGCCGATCTCGGCCTGTCTGACGAATTGCTTCAATCCGTGCTGTCGGCTGGATATTCCGAACCCACTCCGATCCAGGCGCAGGCCATCCCTGCGGTGCTGATGATGCGCGACCTGATCGGGATCGCGCAAACCGGCACCGGCAAGACCGCCGGGTTCGTCCTGCCGATGATAGATATCCTGGCGCATGGTCGCCGCCGCGCGCTGATGCCGCGGTCCCTGATCCTCGAGCCGACGCGCGAACTGGCGGCGCAGGTCGCCGAGAATTTCGAGAAGTACGGCAAGAACCATGATCTGAAGATGGCGCTGCTGATCGGCGGCGTGCAGATGGGTGATCAGATCAAGGCATTGCAGGACGGGGTTGACGTGCTGATCGCCACGCCGGGCCGGTTGATGGACCTGTTCGAGCGCGGCAAGATCCTGCTTACGGGCTGCAATCTGCTCGTGATCGACGAGGCCGACCGCATGCTCGACATGGGCTTCATCCCCGACATCGAAACGATCTGTTCGAAGCTGCCGGGAAATCGTCAGACGCTTCTTTTCTCGGCCACGATGCCTCCGCCGATCAAGAAGCTGTCCGACAAGTTTCTCAGCAATCCCAAATACATCGAGGTCGCCCGGCCGGCGACCGCCAATACCAACATCGTCCAGCACAAGGTCCATGTCAGCAGCCGCGGCAAGCGCGAGGCTCTGCGCCACCTGTTGCGGAACGACAATGTGACGACCGCGATCGTCTTCGCCAACCGCAAGACTACTGTGCGGGAACTCGCAAAAAGCCTGAAACAAGCGGGATTTTCGGCAGGCGAGATTCATGGCGATATGGAACAGGCACAGCGCATCGCGGAATTGCAGCGATTCAAGGATGGGGACATCAACATCCTTGTCGCGTCCGACGTCGCCGCCCGTGGGCTCGATGTGAAGGGCGTCAGCCATGTCTTCAATTACGACACGCCCTGGCACCCGGACGACTACGTCCACCGCATCGGCCGCACCGGACGCGGCGGCGCCACTGGCCGGGCGTTTACCCTGGTCACCGACGAGGACGCCGAAGCGATCGGCAATGTCGAGAAGCTGACCGGTATCGCGATCCCGATATACACTATGGGCGAGAGTAGCGGCGACGACAACGCAGCGCCTGCCCCGCGTGAGAGCGATGCTTCGCGGGAGCGCGCACCACGCAGGGACCGCCGGCCCCGCACTGACCCGTCCGCCCAGGCTGCCGACCGGCCTCAGTCGGCACCTGAGCCTAAGTCAGGCAAGCGTCGCCGCAGCGGCGACGCACCGTCTAGCGATCGGCGCGTGCCAGCGGACCAACCGGTGCATGCGGAACGCGCCGAGCCAACTGAATACGCCGGGCCTGTCGATCGGGCCGAACTGCCCGTCGACGCGGGTGAATGGAACGGACCAATCCCCGGGTTCCTTGCCGTATCGGCCCTTTGATCTTATTTCAGGCAGCGACTTGCGGCACTGCTTGGGGAACGCGCGCGTCCCTTGACGATTCTAAAATCGGCAATGCAGAGTATAAGCGCGCATGGCACGTTTCCGTGGCATCGCAACGCCCAGCAGGGGATCACCGTGACGGCACAAGTAACGTATAGTATCAGCGAGTACTGCCGGGGTGAAGCTTGAGCCTCGCGGTCTCCGCAGCGATGCTGGCACTCGCCGCGCCGGCTGCTGATGGTGCTAACGTGGTTACGCTCCCCGCTGTCCCGGCAGTTGCCGAGCAACCGTCTTCCGGGTCTGCCGTAACAACGGGCGCCGCTTCGCCGCAGGTGACAGATGACCAGCGCCCTGTGCCGGTGATCGTACTTCCGCCCTTGGAACCCCAGCCAGGCAAGCCGCCAACATCCACCTCTGCGCCTGCACCAGGGGAGATCGTGGTCTCGGGACGGGCCGCCACGCCGGCTGATCCCTTGGCCCAGTTGAACGCAAAGTCGTATGAGGTCATCCAGGGGGTGGACCGGGCGATAGTCGGACCGGTGGCGAAGACGTACGAACGCGGTTTGCCCGAGCCTGTGCGCGACGGGCTTGGAAACTTTCTGAAAAATCTGCGCGAATCCGTTGTTTTCGTTAACTATATGCTACAACTAAAGCCGGGAAAGGCGATCCGCACGGTCGGGCGGTTTGCAATCAATTCCACGCTTGGCCTGGGCGGCGTGATCGACGTAGCCAAGCGCAAGCCTTTCAACTTGCCGCGTAAGCTTAACGGCTTCGAGGACACGTTCGCGTGTTACGGGATCGGGCCGGGCCCTTACCTGTTCCTTCCGCTGATCGGGCCGACCACACTGCGCGATGTCATCGGGGTCTCGATGGGCCGGGCCTTTGTTCCGTTCGCTGCGGGCGAACCGTTCAACAAGCCTTACTACGCGATCCCGGCGGCGACGATCGACATGCTGACCACGCGGGTGGAAATGGATGCTGATCTTCAGCGCATCCGCGCCGAGTCAGGCGATCCCTACACCGCCACGCGCGATCTTTACCTGAAACAGCGCTACCAGCACCTGATGGAATTGTGCCCGAAACGCGCGGCCAAGGCGTTCAAGCTGCCGGCGTCGGTCAAGGCGGAACTGAAGGCCGAAGGAACGCCAGTGGCCGAGACGGCACCGCGGCCCGACCCTGACCAGACCCGGCAGGAAAGCGGCACGGACGCCGCCGTCCAGCCAGCGCCCCTTGGCCAGACGCCCTAGTCGGCGAGCTTGATGAAGCTGTCGATCACGCGCTTGCGTCCCGCAGTCTCGAAGTCGATCTCCAGCTTGTTCCCTTCCTGGGCCGCCACGGTGCCATTACCGAACTTTTCATGGAAAACCCGTGCGCCCACCGCCACATCGCCGCGCGGTTTGGCGGCAAAGCTGGCGGCGCTGCGGGTCGGCTCGGCAATGCGGCGGGGCGCGGGATCAAACGTTCCCGCCGCCGCACGCTGCCAGCCCGGCCCGCGGGTCATGATGCGGGCAGGCTGCGCTGCCGCGACATGGGCAAACGGATCGTCGCGTTCCGACCATTGGGCGCGCCATAGCGATGCGCCGCCGGACATCGTGGTTTCCATTGCAACGTGCTGGTGCGGTATTTCAGCCAGGAACCGCGAGGGTATAGAGCTCGTCCACTGGCCGTAGATCCGCCGGTTGGCGGCATGCAGGATCGTGCAGCGGCGCCGCGCGCGGGTGATTGCGACATAGGCGAGCCGGCGCTCTTCCTCGAGGCTCGCGAGCCCGCCCTCATCGAGCGCCCGCTGCGAGGGAAACACGCCTTCTTCCCAGCCGGGCAGGAATACATGGTCGAATTCAAGCCCCTTGGCCGCGTGGATGGTCATGATCGTGACCTTCTCCGCGTCTTCGGCGTTATCGTTGTCCATCACCAGACTGACGTGCTCAAGAAAATCGCCAAGCGTCGCGTATTCCTCCATCGCCCGCGCCAGTTCCGACAGGTTTTCCAGCCTGCCCGCAGCTTCGGGCGTCCGCTCGGCCTGCAGCGCGGCGGTGTAGCCGCTTTCGTCCAGTACGGTACGGGCCAGCTCCGCCGGACCAAGCGTCGCCGCCTGCTCGCGCCACCGGGCAAAATCACGCATCAACCCCACCAGAGTGTTACGTGCGCGGGTCGGCAGTTCGTCGGTGTCGCAGATTTCCAAGGCCGCGCGCAGCAGCGGCACGCCCGTGCCCCTCGCAAAGCGGTGCAATTTTTCAAGCGCTTTGTCGCCCAACCCGCGCTTCGGGGTATTGTAGATCCGCTCGAACGCGAGGTCGTCCGCCGGCTGCGCCAGCAGCCGCAAATAGGCCAGCGCGTCCCGGATTTCAGCGCGCTCGTAAAACCGGAATCCGCCAACGATCTTATAGGCGAGGCCGATCTGGATGAAGCGGTCTTCCAGTTCGCGCGTTTGGAACTGGGCCCGGACCAGGATGGCAACGCGGTTGAGCGAAGCGCCTTCGCGCTCCAGCCGTTCGATCTCCTCGCCGATCCGCCGCGCTTCCTCTGGCCCGTCCCATACGCCGATCACGCGGACCTTTTCGCCCCCACCCTGATCTGTCCAGAGGGTCTTGCCCAGCCGTTCCGAGTTGGCACCTATCAGCCCGGACGCCGCCGCCAGGATGTCGGGCGTGGAGCGATAGTTCTGTTCTAGCCGGATGATCTTCGCGCCTGGAAAATCATGTTCAAACCGTAGGATATTGGCAACTTCTGCGCCGCGCCATGAATATATCGACTGATCGTCGTCGCCCACGACGCACAGGTTCCGACGCTCCTGCGCCAAAAGCCGCAGCCACAGGTACTGGACCTGGTTGGTATCCTGGTATTCGTCGACCATGATGTACTTGAAGCGCTGGCGGTACGTTTCAAGGATGTCGCGATCGGTCCGCAGGATGTTGAGCACGTGCAGCAGCAGATCTCCGAAATCGCACGCATTCAGCGCTTTCAGGCGATCCTGGTACAGGCGGTAGAACTCCTTGCCGCGGCCGTTGGCATAGGCTTCGTTCTCTACCGCATCGAGGTCACCCGGGTTCAGTCCGCGGTTCTTCCAGCGGTCGATCAGGCTGGCCAGTTGCCGCGCCGGCCAGCGCTTTTCATCGAGTCCTTCCGCCACTATCAACTGTTTGAGCAGCCGCAGCTGGTCGTCGGTATCGATGATCGTGTAATTGGATTGCAACCCGGCCAGTTCGGCGTGGCGTCGCAACATCTTCGCGCCGATGGCGTGGAATGTGCCGAGCCACGGCATACCTTCCACCGCGGGGCCAATCAGCTGTCCCACCCGCTCGCGCATCTCGCGCGCGGCCTTGTTGGTAAAAGTGACGCATAGGATTTCGCTCGGCCAAGCGCGGCGCGATTGCACCAGCCAGCCCAGCCGGGCGGTCAATGCCGCGGTCTTGCCGGTGCCCGCCCCGGCCAGCATCAGCACCGGACCCTCGGTAGTCAGCACCGCCTCGCGCTGTGGGGGATTGAGCCGGCCCAGCCATTCCGGGGCGCCCGCATTCGGAGCGCCGGAATCGTGCAGGCTGCTCTCGGCGAGATCTCGGTCGGACACGGACATGGTGAACAGTTAGAGAACGAACGCCGCAGCCGCAAGGCGCCATTCAGCCTGTCGAATAACAATGGAACTTGGAAAGCAACCCCGCGTTCAGGCTTAACAGATGTTCATCTAGACCGCGCAGGGCAATCGCTACGCTCGCTTTAACGCGGCGTGCGCCCGGCTGGCCGCTCAATAAGGAACGCTTATTGGAGCGGCCCGTACCGCGGTCATCTGCCCGCTGAATGGGCGTTTTCAGGAGAGTATTGATGCGAAAGCTTTTGGCCGCAACCGCGCTGGCCTTGTCGCTTGCGGCGGGGCCGATGCTCCATGCACAGGACGCCACCTCCACGACCGGCGGCAAGGATGGAACCCAGACCGGCGCCCAAGATGGTGCCACGGGCGGGACCAGCGCAACAACTACCACCACGGCTACGCCCACCGGACCATACTCGATGACCACCGATCAGCAGACGGCCGCCAAGGGTTGGCCGGCCGATCGGCGTACGAGCTATGATGCATGGCCGGGCACATATCAGGAGTACTATTGGAGCCTGACGCCCAGCCAGCAGGAAGCATGGTGGGTGCTGAGCGATCAACAGCGCGGGCAGATCTATGCGATGACACCCGAACAGCGCACGACCACCTGGACTTCGATCGAAAACCAGATTGCCTCGCAGCGCGCTGGCGCAGCCCCTTCGTCGGGTGCCAGCACGAGCTCGGCAGCCGGGGCCACCGGTTCGGCTACGCCGGGTAATCCCAGTGCTTCGGCAGGTTCGACCGCCGGCACGATGACGGAGCCATCTGCATCAGCCAGCACGATGACGAATCCATCGGCATCGGCTGGATCGATGGGCACGTCTTCATCGGACATGGCAGGTGCCGCGGCGGCTTCGGCGACCCCTGACAAGGGGATGAATACCGAGGTAGCCGCAAGCACGATGAACAAGTCGTATCCGGTCTGCACGCGCACGGTGCAGGATAGCTGCCGCAATCGCGGCGGCAAGTAACCCGCCATCCAGCATGATCAGGGGCGCCGGCGCTGCTGGCGCCCCTTGTTTATGGGGATGACGGATTGACTCCGGGGAACAGGTCGGCAACTCCCCCGCGCGATGACCGCCACCCTTTATCCCCCACCGGACAGCGCCCGGCGTGCCAGCCCGATCCGGGAAAATGCGCGCGTCCTGAGCGCCGCGCTGGTGGGCACCGCGGTCGAATTCTACGATTTCTACATCTATGCCACCGCCGCCGCGCTCGTCATCGGCCCGCTGTTCTTTCCGGCACAGGCGCCCGCCGCGCAAACATTGCTGGCGTTCATGTCATTCGGGCTCGCGTTTTTTGCCCGCCCGGTTGGCGCGATCGCATTTGGCCATTTCGGTGACCGGATCGGCCGCAAGTCCACATTGGTCGCGTCGCTGCTGCTGATGGGTGGCTGCACGCTGCTTATCGCTTTCCTGCCCACATATGCATTCATGGATCGCTGGGGGATCGGCTGGGTTGCCCCGGCGCTGCTGTGCGTGCTGCGCTTTGGCCAGGGTTTCGGGCTTGGCGGGGAATGGGGCGGGGCATCGCTGCTGGCCGTCGAAAATGCCCCCACGGGGTGGGAAGCGCGGTTCGGCTGCGCACCGCAACTTGGGGCGCCGCTGGGCTTTCTGTGTGCGAACGGGCTGTTCCTGTGGCTGGCGCTCAATCTTTCCGCGGCCGATTTCGCCAGTTGGGGCTGGCGCATCCCGTTCCTGGCTTCGGCCGTGCTGGTCATCGTCGGTCTGTGGGTACGGCTGAGGATCGGGGAGACCCCGGCCTTTCGCGCCGCGCTCGAACATGCGCCGCCGCCGTCGGTTCCGCTGGGCCGGCTGCTGCGCGATCATCCGGGCGCGGTGGTCGCGGGCACTGCGGGCGTCGTCGCCTGCTTCGCGATCTTCTACCTTGCCACGACGTTCGCACTCTCGTTTGCGACAGGCACGCTCGGCTACCCGCGTGAGACGTTTCTTGCGGTTCAGCTGGGTGCGAACTGCTTTCTGGCGCTGGGCATCTGCGTATCGGGCTGGTGGGCGGACAGGACGTCTCCGGCGGTCGTACTGGCATGGGGCGGCGCGCTGACGGTGCTGGTCGGACTGGTGTTCGGCAGCGGGCTCGGGTCGGGGTCGCTGGCGGTGGTCTTCGTGACGTTAAGCGCCGCGCTGTTCGTGATGGGGCTGACTTACGGTCCGCTGGGCGCGTGGCTGCCCACGCTGTTCAATGTCCCGGTGCGCTACACCGGGATCAGCGTTGCGTTCAATCTGGGCGGCATCATCGGCGGCGCGCTTGCTCCGTTTGCCGCGCAGGCACTGGCGGAGCGGGGCGGGACACCGTTCGTCGGCCTGTTCCTGACCGCGGCGGGCGCGTTGACGTTCGCGGGGGTGCGGGCGACGCGGACGCTTGCCGCGCCCCGGCCCGTTGACGAAGGCGCGGCCTGAGCGCTCAGGCGCCCGGGTTCGGCCGGAACAACGTCAACCGGGCCTTGCCGACCTTCCGGTCCGCCGCGGCCTCCCAGCCGCGCAGCCGAGGTTCCTCGTCCGCCGCGGTTTCCAGGCTGACCCAGCTCGCTGGTCCGAACCAACCGAGCCGCGCAAGCTTTTCCAGCGCCACGGCGCCGGCCCCGGTGCGGTACGGCGGGTCAAGCAGCACCAGGTCGAGCGGCGCGGCGGCCGGCCCCAGCGAGAGCACCGAACTCGCCCGCACGTCGCATTGTGCCTGCGCGCGCAAGTTGGCAATGTTGGTGCGCAATGCCCGGATCGCGGCCGGATCCTGCTCCACGAAGATGCAGCTCGCTGCCCCGCGCGACAGGGCCTCGATCCCCAGCGCGCCCGATCCGGCAAACAGGTCGGCCACGGCCAGCCCGTCAAGGCTGCCCAAGCGGCTGACCAGCATGGAAAACAGCGTTTCGCGTGTGCGGTCCGCGGTTGGCCGGGTCGTGTCCCCCTCGGGCGCGACCAGCTTGCGGGCGCGCCACTGGCCGGCAACGATCCGCAGGCTCATGATCGTGGGCCCTTGCGGGGTGGCCCTTTTCCGGTGGGACGTCCACGTGGGCCCGTGCCGGGCTTGTCGCCGGGGCGATCGGCTCCGGGTCGCGGGGGCCGGTCACCGTCACGCGGGCGCGTGGTCAGCGTGCCAGGCGCCGGTTCTCGCGCCGCACGGCTGTCCACCCGCCCGGTTCGTTCGGTTTGCGGCCGCGCCGGTGTGCGCGTCCCCGCCGGCTTGCGGTCGTTCGTCCGGGCCCAATCCCGCGGCGGACGCTCTTCCCGCTTTGGCGCGTCATTTCGCTCGGTGCGATTGCGGGAAGCCGGCCGGTCCTGCGCGGGGGCGTTGCGCGGCTCTGCGGCTGAACGGGGATCTGCGCGCTCACGCGGGCCAGACCGGTCATTCGCCCCGGTGCGCCGTCCCAGCGCCTCATCCGGCCGCGATGGATCGGCCTTGCGGCGCGCCAGCGCTGGTTTGGGGCGCGCCTTGGCAATCGCCCCGCCCGCAGTCGGGGCCTGGCCGCGAGCGGTGCGCACTTTCAGCCTGGCAGGCGGCCGTTCGGTTGCCCGCAGCGATGCCGGCAGCCCCAGTTCGACGCGGAACTTCTCGACCTGCGCGGGCGCAATTTCAACAGCCGCGCCGCGCGGCAGATCGGCCAGCAGAAACGGACCGTATGCCACGCGCAGTAGTCGGCTAACCTCCAGCCCGAGATGTTCCAGCACGCGCCGTACTTCACGGTTCTTGCCTTCGGTCAGGGTCAGCTCGATCCACTGGTTGCTGCCGGTGCGGCGCTCCATGTTGGCATCGATCCCCGCATACCGCACGCCTTCTATCTCGATCCCCTCGATCAGTTCCTCAAGCCGGTTCTGGCTGATATCGCCGAAGGTGCGGGCGCGGTAGGTGCGCGGAATTCCGGTGGCCGGCAGCTCCAGCTTGCGCTTCAGCTCGCCGTCGTTGGTCAGCAGCAGCAAGCCCTCGGTGTTGAGATCCAGCCGGCCCACCGGCATCACCCGCGGCGTACCTGGCGGCAGCGCGTTGCGCAGCGCGGTATAAATCGTCGGCCGCCCGGCCGGATCTCGTTCCGCGGTGAGCAGCCCGGAAGGCTTGTGGAACACGAACAGCCGCGCTGATTCCGCCGCGCGCACCGGTTGCCCGTCCACGAACACCCCGCGCAGGTTGCGCAGGATCGTGGCTGGGGTAGTGACCACGTCGCCGTTCAATCGGACCCTGCCTTCCCCGATCATCCGCTCGACATCGCGCCGGCTCGCCACGCCGGCGCGTGCAAGCAGCTTCGCGATCCGCTCACCTTCGGGGCGCTCACCCTTTTCGGTCACATCTTGAACCGGGGGAGGGGTAGCTTGGTCTTCTTGGTCATCGGCCATTGGCCCGCCTTAGACCGCGCCTTGGATCGCGTCAAAAGCTCCTCGTCCCGCAAAAATCGAGCAGCGCTCTGGCCTTGCGGGCAAACCCCGCTAGGGTCCGGGAGGAGGTCAGGGCAGGAATACAGGCATGGACGGATCAGCAGAGCCACAGCGGGGCTGGCGGGGCGCGGTGCAACCGTACCTCGAACGCGAATCGGTGGGCGCGCTGATGCTCGGCATCTCCTCGGGATTTCCGTTCGCAATGATCGGGGCAACGCTCACCACCCGCCTCGCGCAGGACGGGATCGACAAGAAGACCGTCACGGCGTTCACGCTCGCCTTCCTGGTCTACAATCTCAAGGTTTTCTGGGCCTGGCTGGTCGATGGCGTGCATCTGCCGGTGATCGGCCGGCTGGGGCAGCGGGTGTCGTGGATGCTGCTGTCGGGCACCCTGGTGATCGCGGCGGTCATCAATCTCGCACTGGTCGATCCCGCGGCCGATATCGGCGCCACGGTGATCGCCGCGGTTCTGGTGGGGGTGGCCGGGGCTACGTTCGATATCGTGATCGATGCCTACCGGATCGAGACGCTCAGACCTGCGCAGCTTGGCGTCGGCTCTGGAATGTCACAATATGGATGGCGGATCGGCTCGGCCGGTGCGGGTGCGTTGGCGCTAGTAATCGCGGCGCGGCACGGATGGTCGGCGGCATACCTGGCCTGCGCCGTGTTTGCTCTGCCGGCGATGCTGACCGCACTAAGGCTGGGGGAACCGGCCCGGCACCGCGACGCGGTGAGGCGCAAGGGGCTGGCAGAGATGCTCTCTGCGATCCATGACCCCTTCACCGAGTTCTTCCGGCGTCAGGGCGCACTGCTGGTGCTGCTGTTCGTGCTGGTTCACAAGATCGGCGACACGCTCGCCAACCTGACGTTCCGTCTGCTGTTCGACGATCTGGGGTTCAGCAACGACGAGATCGCGATCTACGATGTCGGGCTCGGATTCTGGGCCTATCTCATCGGTATCTTCGCCGGCGGCGCCGCTTATACCCGCATGGGGCTCAAGCGCTCGGTCCTGCTGGCGCTGGTGCTGATGGCGCTGTCCAATCTGGGTTTTGCCGCACTTGCCGCTGCCGGCCATTCCAACCTCGGCATGGCAGCCGCCATCGGGTTTGAAAACGCCGCGTCGGGCTTTGGCGGGGTGGTCGTGGTCGCTTACTTCTCCGCACTGTGCAACCTGCGCTTTACCGCCACCCAGTACGCGCTGATTTCCGCTGGAGCGAGCGTGGTCGGCCGGCTCCTCACCGGCACCACCGCGGGCGCCTTGATCGAGGCCCTGGGCTATATCAACTTCTACTTGCTCACCACGGTCGCTGCGGTGCCGGGGATCGTGCTGTTCTGGTGGATGAGCCGCACCGGCCTGGTCGATGCCTCGATCGGCAGCGCTGGGCGGGATGCTAATCCGGCCATTCCCGATTGAGCCGCAGCACGTCTCCGGCAAGATAGAGCGACCCTGCGATCAATATTGGCCGGGTTATCTGCCCATTCGTGCCCAGCGCGCGCAGGGCTTCTTCCGCGCTTCCGGCACTATGGCAGTCACGCAGACCCAGCAGGTTGCGCGCCGCCTCGGCCAGCGTCAGCGGATCGTGGTGCGCGTGCCCGCCCAGCGGAACCATCACGGCGGTGCGGACCAGCGGCGCCAGCGGCCCCAGCACATCGGGTATGCTGCGGTTGGCGGTCAGCCCGAACACCAGATCGAACGGCGCGCGATCGGCCAATGCCCGCGCAATTGCCCGGGCGGCGTCGGGGTTGTGCCCGCCATCAAGCCAGACCGGCCGGTCGGGCACCAGCGCCGTCAGCGGCCCGTCCCCCAGCCGTTGCAGGCGCGCCGGCCAGCGCGCCTTGCGGATTCCTTCCGTCATGGCACCGGGCGAAACGGGCAGGACCCGCTGATGGCGCAGCATCGCAACCGCCAGCGCGGCATTGTCGGCCTGATGGATGCCAGGCAGCGCCGGCAGCGGCAGGGAAAGCTGCCCATGCGCATCGCGGTACTCGATCGCGTTGCCGGTAATCCCGGCTGACCATTCCCGTCCGCGCAGCAACAGCGGAGCACCCCGGGCCGCGGCCGTCTGGATCACTGCGGCCTCGGCAGCCGCCGGATAGGCCTGCGTGACCAGCGGCACCCCGGGCTTGGCGATGCTGGCTTTCTCGAATGCGATCCGCGCCAGCGGCTCCGCCGGCACCCCGGGCTCGGGGCGCAGCAGGAACGCCTCGTGATCGATGCCCAGCGCGGTAATTCCGCACACGGCCGGGCGCGGAATAACATTGGTTGCGTCCAGCCGCCCGCCCAGACCAACTTCGATGATCGCGGCATCGGCCGGGGTGCGGCTGAACGCCAAGAGCATGGCCGCGGTGGTCACCTCGAAAAAACTGGGTGTAAGGCCCGCTGCCGCATCAAGGACCTCGCCCAGCACGGACGCGAGCGCTTCGTCGGATATCAGCGTTCCCGCGATGCGGATGCGTTCGTTATAGCGGACGAGATGCGGCTTGGTTGCAACGTGGATGCAGTAGCCTTGCTCCTCCAGCATCGCCCGCAGAAACGCACAGGTTGAACCTTTGCCATTGGTTCCCGCCACATGGAACACCGGCGGCAAACGGGCCTGGGGATCGCCAAGCCTCGCCAGCAGCGCTTCGATGATATCGAGGCCAAGCCGACCCTGGGGCAACGACAGCGCGGCCAGACGGTCAAGCTGCGCCTGAACCGCGGGATCGTCGGATGCCGCGAAATCCTTCATTGCTTGGTCCCCGGCGCGCCTCCCGGCCCTCCCGCAGGCGGGAGGGGAGCGTCCATCACGCCGCCTTGGCGCCGGTCAGATAACCCAGCACCTGTGCAAGCGTTTCGCGCAGTTCGGACCTTGGCACGACCATGTCCACCATCCCGTGGGCGTACAGGTATTCGGCGCGCTGGAACCCATCGGGCAGCTTTTCGCGGATGGTGTCCTGGATCACCCGCTGCCCGGCAAAGCCGATCAGCGCGCCCGGTTCGGCGATGTGGATATCGCCTAGCATCGCATAGCTGGCGGTGACTCCGCCCGTGGTCGGATCGGTCAGCACCACTACATAGGGCAGGCCGGCGCGCTTGAGCCGGTTTACCGCCACTGTCGCCTTGGGCATCTGCATCAGGCTGAGGATGCCTTCCTGCATCCGTGCGCCGCCGGCAGCGGTACAGATCACATAAGGCGCCCGCGCCGCGACCGCAGCCTCCGCGCCGGCGACAAACGCTGCGCCTACGCCCATTCCCATGGATCCGCCCATGAACGCAAAGTCCTGAACCCCAAGCACGAGGGCCATTCCGTCCAGTGCCCCTTTGGCATTGATCAGCGCTTCGGGGTGGGGATTGGCCGCCCGGGCCGCTTTCAGCCGGTCAGGGTACCGCTTCGAATCGCGGAACTTCAGCGGATCTTCTGCCACGCGCGGGTTCGGCAGTATCGTGAAGCCCGGATCCAGCAATTGCGTAAAGCGTGCGTTCGTTCCGATCCTGCCATGGTGAGCGCAGCGCGGGCATACGCTCAGGTTATCCTCGTACTCTTTGGTGAACAGCATTTCGCTGCACGACGGGCACTTGATCCACAGGTTGTCGGGCGTTTCCCGCTTGGGCCGGAACGGCAGCGCATTGCGAACGCGGTTTATCCAGCTCATGCGCTCACCTTGCGGGAAACGCGAACCGCTGCCGACAGTGCGGCGACCGCCTGCTGGACCGGTCCTGCGGCTGCGGTTCCGTGCATCGCGACCAGTTCTACCAACGCGGATCCGACCACCACGCCATCGGCATGGGCGCCGATGGCCCTGGCCTGGTCGGGCGTGCGCACGCCGAAACCCACCGCGACTGGGATATCGGCACTGGCCTTGAGCCGCGCCACGGCTTCCTCGATGGAGGACTGCGCTGCCTGCTGCATGCCGGTTATCCCAGCAACCGAGACGTAATACAGAAAGCCGGAAGATCCCTGAAGCACCGTCGGCAGCCGGGCCGCGTCGGTTGTGGGCGTTGCCAGACGGATCGGCGCCACACCCGCCGCGCGCAGGGCGGGGCCGAGTTCCTCATCCTCTTCGGGCGGTATGTCGACGCAGATCACCCCGTCCACTCCCGCCTTTGCGCATTCGGCGGCAAACCATTCTGGCCCACGTACCGTCATCGGGTTGGCATAGCCCATCAGCACCAGCGGCACGTCCGGGTGGCGCGCGCGGAATTCGGCGGCGATCCGCATAATGTCGGCGGTTTTCGTGCCGGCCGCCATCGACCGCAGGTTGGCCGCCTGGATCGCCGGTCCGTCGGCCATCGGATCGGTGAATGGCATCCCGAGTTCGACCACGTCGGCCCCGCCGGCAACCAGCGCGTCCAGAATGGCGCCGGTGGCATCCGGCGTCGGATCGCCGGCCGTGACGAAGGTTATGAGGGCGGGGCGACCCTTGGCGAAAGCGGCGGAAAGGCGGGTCATAGTTTTACCCCCAGCGCCTCGGCCACCGTGAAGATGTCCTTGTCGCCGCGGCCCGACAGGTTGAGCAAAAGGATCTGATCCTCGCCCATCTCCCTTGTCAGTGCGGGCAGCGCGGCAAGCGCGTGCGCGCACTCAAGCGCAGGGATGATCCCTTCCAACCGGCAGCACAGCTGAAACGCCTCGAGCGCTTCCATATCCGTGATCGGCACGTAACGAACCCGGCCGCTTTCGTGAAGCCACGAATGCTCCGGCCCGATCCCTGGATAGTCCAGCCCAGCGCTGATGGAGTGCGCCTCGGCGATCTGGCCGTCCTTGTCCTGCAGCAGATACGTCTTGTTGCCATGCAGGATGCCGGGCTTGCCTCCGGTCAGGCTGGCCGCGTGCTGGCCAGTGGCGATGCCGTGACCGGCGGCCTCCACGCCCACCATCTGTACGCCCGGATCGTCAAGGAACGGATGGAACAGCCCGATAGCGTTGGACCCGCCGCCCACGGCCGCCAGCAGCAGATCAGGCAGCCGCCCTTCTGCCTTCATCATCTGCGCGCGCGCTTCGACGCCGATGACAGACTGGAAATCGCGCACCAGTTCCGGATAGGGATGTGGTCCTGCGGCGGTTCCGATGATGTAGAATGTGTCATCGACGTTCGCCACCCAGTCGCGCAGCGCCTCGTTCATTGCGTCCTTCAGGGTCCGCGCCCCGCTTTCGACCGGGATCACTTCGGCACCGAGCAGCTTCATCCGGAACACGTTCGGCTGTTGCCGGGCAACATCGGTCGAACCCATGTAGATCACGCAAGGCAGGCCAAAGCGCGCGCAGACGGTGGCCGTGGCAACCCCGTGCTGGCCTGCGCCGGTTTCCGCGATGATCCGCTTCTTGCCCATCCGCATCGCCAGCAGGATCTGACCGACGCAATTGTTGATCTTGTGCGCGCCGGTGTGGTTCAGTTCTTCGCGCTTGAAATAGATCTTCGGCCCCATGCCGGCGGGAGCGAGTTCGCGGAAATGGCCAGTCAGCCGCGGCGCGTGGTACAGCGGGCTGGGACGGCCTACAAAGTGCTCCAGCAGATCGTCGAATTCCGCCTGGAACGCCGGGTCCGTCTTGGCGCTACGATATTCGCGTTCCAGGTCAAGGATAAGGGGCATCAGCGTTTCGGCGACATAGCGGCCGCCGAACTGGCCGAAATGGCCCCGTTCGTCAGGCTGGTTGCGGAAGCTGTTGGGGGCGGGGGTCTGCAAAGTCATCAACGGCGATTGGCAGAGTGGTGCGCCGATGTCCAGATTCCCCGGCGGGCAGCGGCGCTCGTCAACGCTCGCGTTTGTGACCCGCGTCCTGTGCGTCGTTCAATTGATCGCGGGGTGCTGACTGGATGTAGTAGTCAGGCGGGAGAAATCGGGGTTCAAAATTGCACTTTTGTGCCGCAGTACCGGTAATTAGTCCCGTTCATGCGGAATGTTGCCGGGCTGCTGATCTTGAGCATGGTTGGCCCGCCTTCGATCACGTCTCCGCTCTGAAGATCGCGGCATTCGTCGTGTACCGTGAACACGGTGCCGTTGCGCCGGAGGGAGCGGATCGTGCACGTTGCCTGAGCCACCCCGATTGAGCTTCGGCCACCCCAATAGTTGACGATCTCGGCATTGGATGCACCTTTGCAGGGCCGGGCGACCGGGACATAGATGCCGTTCTTGAGCGGCAACATGTCGGCTGCGAGTACACCGCTGGAGGTTGAAACGAGGACAAGGCTGGCAAGGCGGTAGCGCAGGCGCATTGACGTTCTCCCCTGACCCCTTCCGCAGACGACGACTTATCACGCTCGCCGGGAGCTGACAAACGGAGGACGTTCTGGTCAGGCCCGGTCGCCCACGCCGGTTTTCGCAAGTCCTGCGCGCGAATCAGAGGCTTTGGACGGCCCGGCAGAATGCGGTGATCCGGCTCGGATCTTTCACCCCGGGCGCGCATTCCACGCCGGATGACGTGTCTACCAGCTGGGCGCCAGTCAACCGCGCGGCTTCGGCGACATTGCCCGGGTCAAGACCGCCGGCCAGACCCCATGGTGCGCGGTTGTTCCAGCCCGCCAGGAGTGACCAGTCAAACGTAAGGCCCATCCCGCCGGGAAGGGTGCCCTTCGGCGTCTTGGCGTCAAACAGGATAAGGTCGGCTGCGCCCATATAGGCTTCGGCCCGGATGATGTCGGAGCGGGCCGCGACGGCAATCGCCTTCCATACCGGCAGGCCGAACTGCGCGCGTATCTGCGCGGCGCGATCGGGCGTCTCTGCGCCATGCAGCTGCACCGCGTCGAGCTGCCCCGCGATGACCGATTCTGCGATCAGCGCATCGTCGGCGTCGACGAACAGGCCCACCTTCCCGATCCGACCGGCCGCGCGCGCCGCCAGCGCGCCAGCATCGCGCGGGGTCAGGTTGCGCGGCGAAGGCGGAAAGAACACAAAGCCCACATGGTCGGCGTGTGCGTTCGCGGCTGCATCCAGCGCGGCCGGCGTCGAAACGCCGCAGATCTTTATGTAAGGGACCGGCATGCACCCCCCTTTATCCCAACTGCGGCGTTAGTCGACCCGTTGCCGTAGTTCAGGGCACGAGTTCGAACTGCACGCTTACGGTCATGTTCAGCGACAGTTCGCCTGCTTGCACCGGCGGGGGTGGGGCCATGGCGGCTTCGGCGCGCGCCATGCGGTACATCACGGGCTGGGGCGGGGCCCAACCGCCGCTTTCGCTGATGGACAGAATGCGGCCCACGCGAAGCCCGGCGGCCTTCGCGTAAAGTTCTGCGCGGGTGCGGGCCTTGGTCATCGCCTCGACGCGGGCTTCATCCATCCCCGGGTCAGGGTTTTCCATTTCGAAGCTCGGGCCATTCACCTGATTGGCGCCTGCGCTCACCAATGTGTCGATTACCTTGCCAAAATCGCCCAGCTTGCGCTGGCGCACGGAAACGGAGTTGTTCGCTTGATACCCCACGATTTTGGGCTGCACCGGCGTCATCGTACCATCCGGCAGCTGCCGCTGGGGCGCATAGATCGGACTGAGCGAAAGATTGCTGGTCTGGATGTCGCGATCAGCGATCCCGGCCCGCTTCAGTGCGGCGATGACGCGGGCCATGTCGGTGGAGTTCGCGGCAAGGGCGCCGGCGGCCGTATCGCCCTGGCTGGTCACCCCGGCGTTGAACGTCGCAAGGTCCGGCGTACGGGTTGACCGGCCTTCGGCGCTGATCGAGAGCAGCGTCGCATTAGCGCCAAGGATCGGGGCGGGGCCCTGCGTCTGTGCAAATGCGGACGCGGGGGCGAGCGCAGCGGCGGCGAGAACGGGCGCCAGTGCCATCAGAAAAGTGCGGTTCATGCTTAGCAGGCTCCCTCTGTTCGTCGCGTCGGAACTGCGCTTTGTCCCATTGACCCCTGGTGAACGAACAGCCGTCTAAAGAGTGCCCTCGATTGCGCGGGCTGCTGCCACCGGATCCTCGGCGCGGCTGATCGGGCGACCAATCACCAGCACGCTGGCCCCTGCGTCGCGCGCAGCGCGGGGGGTCACGGTGCGTTTCTGATCGGCGTGGCTGCCTTCGGCCGGTCGTAGCCCGGGAACGACGAAGAACCCGTTCCTCCAGCGTTTGTGAACCGCGCCGACTTCCTGGCCGGAACAGACGATGCCGTCCAGGCCGGCCTCGTGCGCAAGATCCGCCAGGCGCAGCACCTGATCATGCGGTTCGCCGGCGATGCCGGTGGCGGACAGGTCGGCACCGTCCAGGCTGGTGAGTACGGTCACCCCGATCACCTTGCAGTGTTCGCCTGCCGCCGCTTTCGCGTCTTCCATCATGGCCCGGCCGCCCGATGCGTGAACGGTAACGATCGCAGGCTGGACAACGTGGATCGCCTGCATTGCGGCGGCCACTGTATTGGGGATGTCGTGTAGCTTGAGGTCGAGGAAGATCGGCAATCCGACCTTGGCAATTTCGTGCACGCCGTGGTGACCATGCGCACAAAAGAATTCCAGTCCCAGCTTCAGTCCCCCCACATGGCCTTTCACCCTTTCGGCCAGCGCGATGGCGGCGTCCAGGCGGGGCAGGTCAACGGCAAGGTAAATGGGGTTCATGGCGGTTCCGGATCAGTTTTCCGGCGTTTCGCCGTGTTGGGCGGCCGCGTCAAGCTGGGTCGATGTCAGTGCGGCGGATGGTTGGCGCGCCGCCGCTTCAAGCGCGTTGATCCGCCGGGTCATGCGCCAGCGTTCCGCCAGGTGCAACAGCCACATCGGTAACAGCCCAAGCAGGAGCGAGCCGATCACCACCACCGGCAAAGGGGTTTCGATCACCAGGTTTTCCCAGATCCTGACCTCGGTGCGGACCCAGTTGTTCAGTGAAAACAGCAGCAGCGCAATCGACAGCACCGCCCACACGATCGCGCGGACCACCGGCATGTCTTCCGATCCTCCTTCCCCTGTTCGCCCAGCAGAGTGCTAGGGCGGATTGCGCGGGAAGGGAAGGGGATCGCGCTTGTGCGGGCGGTGCAACGTTCTGCCTGCTGCTACGCAGCTTAGAATTCAGTCCAATCCTCCATGACGTCGGGAGCCATCGCCAGCGCCGCGCTGCCGTGCGTAAGGGCCCGCGCCGGGGCTGACGGGCGCGCAGAGGGGGCGGCTTTGCGAGGATTTTCGCGCGGTCCAGTGCGCGCCTGCGCGCCGTCCAGCGCAAACATGCGCACCACATCGGTCAGCCGCGCCGCCTCTCGCGAGAGGGATTGCGAGGCAGCGGTTGTTTCCTCTGCGAGAGCCGCGTTCTGCTGCGTGGCGCGGTCGATTTCGGTAACTGCCGTGGCAGCCTGCGCGATCGACACGGTCTGCTTTTCGGCGGATTCCGAAATGCTTTCGATCATTACGGCCAGATCGCCGGCCTTGCCTACGATCCGTTCCAGCGAGTCGCGGGTCCGACTGACCATGTCGACACCGTGGTGCACTTCCTTGCCGCTCGTCTCGATCAGCTCGGATATCTCGCGGGCGGCGCTGGCAGCGCGTTCCGCCAGCGAGCGGACTTCGGTGGCGACCACCGCAAAGCCGCGGCCGGCTTCACCGGCGCGTGCCGCCTCGACCCCGGCGTTGAGCGCAAGCAGGCTGGTCTGGAACGAAATCCCATCAATGATCTGGATGATAGACCGCATCTTCTCGCTCGATTGCGATATCGCGGCCATGGCCTGCACCGCCCGGCTCATCATTTCGCCGCTGTCGGTTGCTTCCGTGCGGGTTTCCTGCGCGGTCGAGCGGGCGGCCATCGTGGCCTGGCGGGCCTCCATCACCGACCCCTTCAGCTCGTTCACGGTCGCTGCGGTCTCTTCCAGCGAGGCTGACTGGCGTTCGGTCCGGCGCGACAGGTCCTCTGAAGCCGTTGCGATCTCGCTGGCGCCCGCCCCCACCGCCGACGATGCGCCGGCTACTTCGGTGATCTGCCGCTCCAGGGCATTGACGGTATTGTTGAAATCGATGCGAATCTGTTCGTAGTCGGCTGGGAATGTCTGTGTCACCCGGTGGCGCAAGTCGCCGTTGGCGAGCGCGGCCAGAGCCAGGCCAAGCGCACCCGTAACCTGCTGCTGCGCTGCTGCTTGCGCAGCCGACTCGCGCCGCGCCCGCTCGGCGATGCCGGACTTGATCCCGTGCAGGGCGCGCGCGATTTCGTCCAGTTCGTCTGAGCGGTCCTCGCCCGGGATAGCGGCATCAAGATTACCGGAAACCATCATCTCCATCGCGTGCCGCAGCTGTTCCAGCGGGCGCGACACGCGGCGCTGCAGGATGACCACGATCGCAATGGTCACGGCTGCCGCCAGCGCCGCCAGCAGCAGGTTGCTGCGAATGTTCGTCGCCATTTGCTCCGTTGATGCCACATTCTGTTGGTGTGCAATCTCTACGCCGTGAGACAATTGTTTTTTCAGCGTCGAATTCAACTCTATGCCGACAGTCTTGAAATCTTCGGAATAACGCTTGCGCGCTTGCTCCCGCGGCCATGGCGCGGTCATGTCGATCACTGGCGCAGATAGCTCCTTGATCCGTTGCCATTGTGCTGCCGCCTGGAGGAAGATGGTGCGCTCTTCCGGATCGGACACCAGCTTTTCATAAGTGGCGAACTGCCGATCAACCTTGTCGATCGTGTCGACGATCTCGCGGGTATCTGCCGCAAAGCTGCGCACGTCCTCGTTCAGCAGCTTGCGCGCAATCCGCACTCTCAGCAGTTCCACGTCCGATGAGAGCGCCCCGATTGCACCCAGGGTCGGCACGGTATGGCTGTCAATCTTGCTGAAGTGGCCGTGCGCTTGCCGCAGCCCCAATGTGCCCATGATCAGCGCGGTAGCCGCCAAGGCCGCCAGCGAGAGCACCCCGGCGGTGATTGTGGTACGAATTTTCAGACTGGAAAACATGTGAAGTATCCCTGCGAACGACTGGGACGTCTCATCGCAGCATGCCCATGACATTCCGTTTTCGTAACAATAGCGGAATTTGCGCAAGCAGGACTCCGCCCGGTTAATCATCCGCGGAGCAGAACTTGTGACGTGCGGCTGGCTCGTGTAGTTTTGTCCAATGGCCGCGAACGCGAACACTGCCGGTGATCGCCGGCAAACCCGGAGCCCGCTGATGACGAACAAGAGCCTGATCATTTACGACGGGGAATGCGTGTTCTGCCAGAACTACGTGCGGTTTTTCCGCTTGCGTGAAACGATCGGCTCGGTTGACCTGATCGACGCCCGCTCGGGCGATCCGCGGGTGGAACAGTACTGGCACGACGGATACAATCTGGATGAGGGGATGCTGTTCATCCATCAGGGCCGGGTGTTTTTTGGGGCAGAGGCGGTCCACGTCCTTGCCAGCCTGTCAAGCCGCAGCGGGTTCTTCAACCGACTTAATGCCGCGGTCTTCCGTTCGCGCGCGACGGCCAACTTGCTCTATCCGGCGCTGAAGCTCGGCCGCCGGATTACGTTGAAGGCACGCGGACGCGGCCTGCTTGCCGACACACGCAGCTGACCCTCACATTTGAACTTCGACACCGACGAACGTCTGACCGCGCGCTCTCCACCCGCGCAGATGGTGCACGGCGATTAAACGCGTTCAGTGCGTGCAGACTTTCGGGCGGGACAAGTCCACTGGTTTGAAAATCAACAGCTTGCGCTCCAGCCAGTTGGCCGGCTCGACCGCATAGTTCGCGGTCGAAACACGTTCGAAATGCTTGCCGTTCATGGTGAAGCTAACCCACTTGTCCGGATTCTGTTCGATCCATCGCTCCAGGTGATAGCGCACCATTCCCAGCTCGCGGTTCGCGAAGGTCTGCATCCTCGGCGAGGATGAGCCCGTGATCATCGCGACGTCACGCTGGTAATCCGCCACGTAGGGCGGATGCGGGATCAGCAGATGGTTGCTCGCCGCGCCTTCGGTGTGAAGATTGCTGAACATTGCTATGGAGCTTTCGGTCTTCAACCCGAGATACGGCGACAGACACGCGATGAACAACACCGCCGGGAACGCATAAATCCAACGCGGAATCGGCAGCGCCGGCTGCGGGCGATAGGGCAGGGCATCCAGCGCGGCGATCGTCAGCAGCACCATGATCACCCCGCCGACCACCGCCCAGATCATTATCCAGGCCGAATGCCACATCATCTTGTCGCTGATGACCAGGTCGCCGTGCTGTTCGCGCAGCCCGGTAGCGGTCAAAACCGCCACGAACAGCAACGCGGTCAGCGCTATGATCGCCATGCCCCCCGCAGAAGACGACGGGAACCGCTTCAGCAGCTTTGCGCCCTTCTGATAAAAGGCAATGCTGACTTCGCGAGGAATGGACAACGCATAGAGCGCAAACACCAGGCTGGAGAAATCCATGTACCAGGAATATGCAGAAATTGGAATGATGTAATGAAATACGAGCGCAATAATGAGGCCTATGGCAAAGTATTGACGCTTGAACAGGCAGTAAATCGCGATACCTTCGACTACGAAGGTTGAAACGATTGAGCCGTACCGACCAATCAGGCTATCTCCCAAACCAAAAGCCTGCGTCAACTTCGTATAAAGCGCAACCGCGCAACTGGCGTTGGGGTCCAGAAAGTCGGTGTTGATCTTGTGAAAGATGCCATAGAAGTACATTACAGCAAGCAGCAGCCGGGCCACGATGCGCAACCGCTCGTAAATTTCGTCCCGTGCCGCTTCGATCGGCTGGTTGCGTAGCAGGGCGACGCCCGCGACAGCGACGATCGCCAGGTTCATGAAGAAGGCAATCGTCTGGTTGTTCGAGGCCACCGGCAGTCGCCACACATATTGCGCCGCCATCGTTGCCGCCAAACCGACCAGCAGGACCAGCCGGCGGGGCTGCAGGATCAGTGCCGCACACCAGATCAGCACCGTGTAATTCAGGATTCCGACACCGATGCCGGCGCGGAAAGTGAATGTATGGAAATGCGAAATGACGCTGAAAATAAGCGCCAGGGCCCACATGACCGAAAATGTGGAGAGCCCGTCGCTTGCCTTAACGGCCGAATCCCCGGACCGTAACCGCTGATTGGCGGTGCTTATCCATTCCGGACTATAGACTCTCACGCGAGCTCCCCCCTGTTGCGCTCACCATTCGATGCCCGACGACCTGTCACTTCACTCGCCGTCGGGTGCGCCGCACTGGCCATAGAACCCGCATCCGGTAACAACGGGCAGGTTGGAGAACGCGACGAAAATCCCGAGCACCACCACCAGCGACATCCCCGTGACTATCAATCGCTTCATGGAATCGGCCATGGATGAGCCCCCCGTTGTCGAAACTTGCTCAATAAATCATAACGGCCAAGAGCAAAGCGAAATATGCTGGCTGTGCGGACTTGCTCGATTTGGCACATGTGCAACAATCGCAACAATCAGCCATCGCCGGTCTGTTTATGTCCGTTCAGAAATCGTTCTTCGCTTCCCGCATGGCCGCAAAAGTTGCAACCGCATCGCCCGGCCGGCCGCCGCGCGTGGACCATAACGCCTGCAACACCGGGTCGTCTGCACGCAGGAATGGATTGGTTGCCCGTTCGCGCTCCAGCTTGGTCGGAACGGTCGGCTCGCCATTGGCACGGCGTGCGGTAACTTCCCCGGCGTAAGCTGCCAGCGCCGCGTTATCGGGGTCGGCATGCAGCGCGAAGCGGGCATTTGCAGCGGTGTACTCATGCGCGCAGTACAGCATCGTCTGCGGTGGAAGCGCGCGCAGCCGGCACAGCGAGGCCCAGAATTGCGGCGCAGTACCCTCGAACATTCGGCCGCACCCGAGCGCGAAGACGCTGTCCCCCACAAATGCTGCGGAGGCTTCGGGGATGTGATAGGCAACGTGGCCGTTGGTGTGGCCCGATGCATCGATCACGTCCGCCTCCCATTCGCCCAAGGCGACGACATCCCCCGCCCGGACGACCCGGTCCACGACCGCAATCTTTTCCGCATCGGTCGCGGGCGCGGTCACGGTGCATCCGGTCACCGCTTTGATCGCGGCATTTCCTCCAGCGTGATCGGGGTGCCAGTGCGTGTTCCAGACTTGTGTGATCTGCCAGCCGCGCGCCTGCGCCTCGCGCAGATATGCGTCCGCATCGGGGGTGTCGATTGCCGCAGTTTCGCCCGAGGCCGGGTCGTGCAGCAAAAATCCGTAATTGTCGGAAAGGCAAGGAAACTGATGGATCTCAAGCATGGCGGTATCCTTTTCGCAGCAGATGTAACGCCCCCGGCCTGCGACGAAAAGGCTTGCCGCAACGAAAAGCCCGCCCGGATCGCTCCGGACGGGCTTTTCGTTGTCTGGTCTGATCGCAAAGCGACCCGATTGAAGCAGATCAGTCCTTCTTGGCCTTCAGTGCGGCGCCAAGAATGTCGCCCAGCGAAGCGCCGGCATCCGACGAACCGTACTGCTCGACGGCTTCCTTCTCCTCGTGGAGCTGGCGCGCCTTGACCGAGAAGTTCGGCTTCTTTGAACGATCGAAGCCGGTAACCATTGCGTCCAGCTTCTGGCCAACCTGGAAGCGGTCCGGACGCTGCTCGTCACGGTCGCGGCCCAGGTCAGAACGCTTGATGAAGCCGGTGGCGCCATCGTCGCCGGCCTGCACTTCAAGGCCGCCATCGCGCACTTCGAGCACGGTCACGGTAGTAACTTCACCGCGGCGCAGGCTGGTGCCGCCGCCGCCTGCTGCCGCAGTGCCGCCGGCCGCCGGAGCACCCTTTTCAAGCTGCTTCATGCCAAGGCTGATGCGTTCCTTCTCGACGTCCACGTCAAGCACGATCGCCGACACCTGCTCGCCCTTGCGATGCAGAGCCAGCGCGTCCTCGCCCGAGATGCCCCAGGCGATGTCCGACATGTGGACCATGCC
>JAZKDH010000017.1:0-4631 GCA_040387665.1 Pseudomonadota bacterium
ATCGGCCCTGAGAGGAATCCCCATTCGATTCAAATCGGTCGAAAACCGCTCTAAATTTTGATGACGACTTTGCCAGGATTGCCTCGATCGAACAACTCGCTAAACGCTTTTCCCGCGTTTTGCAGTCCTTCGACAACGGTTTCGTGCGCCTGAATCCTGCCGTCTCTGGCAAGCGAATTCAATTCCCGCACGATCTCGGCGTTGTCATCTCCGGAAAGTAGAAATGCATTGAACCCCGTGAGGGTCAGTGATCGCTCAATTGCCGCAAAGAAGTTTACGGGGCCGCGACGGTAGTCCCCAGTCTCATACTGTGCCATTGCGCCGCACAAGCCCACCCGGCCATAGGCCTTCATATGTGGTAACGTGCGATCGAGCAGATCGCCGCCGACATTGTCAAAATAGCAGTCGAGGCCGTCGGGTGCCTCGCGGTTGAGGAACCCTTCCACCGTCTCCTCGCGGTAGTTCAAAGCGGCATGGACGCCGGTGGTTTCGAGCAGCCAGCGGGCCTTTTCGGCGGAACTGCATGTAGCCAGCACGCGCACACCGCGACGTCTGGCCAGCTGCACGGCAATACTCCCGACTGCGCCGGCGGCACCCGAAACGAGAATGGTCTCGCCCGTGCGGGGGCGCAACACGCGCTCGATCCCGAGCCACGCGGTGACGCCCGTGAGCCCGAGCAGTCCAAGATGCCAGCTAAGCGGCGCTCCCCTATCGTCAACAGCCGCCAAGGCTCCGCCCGACGCTACGAAATGCGAGCGCCAGCCAAACATGCTGCGAACTGCGGTTCCCACTGGGAAATCAGGGTGCTTGGATCGCTCGACCAAGCCGATCGCAGCGCCGTCCATGACGTCGCCAGGACGTTTCTGCGGGACGAACCCTTCCTGGCCGGTCATCAGAAGCCGCATGTACGGGTCGACCGACATCCATGCGTTGCGAACCAGGACGTCACCCGGCCCAAGAACCGGCAACGTGACATCGGCGAGTTCGAAATCGCTTGCGGCGACCCGGCCCTGAGGCTGGCGCCGCAAGCGGATCTCTTGTATCCGCATCGCGGTTAAACGCTTCAGGCCGCGACTTTTGTGCGAGCCGACATCTCGCGCAGTTCCGGCATGACCTGTTCGGAGAACAGCTTCAGGGTGTTCTGCGCGACCTCGAAGGGGATGCCGCCCGATGATACGATCAGCATCGTGTTGAAATCCCCAATCACATCCATCCGGGCCCGGTATTTCTCGATTACCTGCTTCGGCGTGCCGTAATTCTGCGCTTCCACGTAGGTTTTCTGCGATTTTTCGAGACCGGCCGACTTGATGAGGTCAGCGCCGGACTGATAGCTTTCGTAACCCCGGATATTCCTGAAATGATCGCCCGCGAACTCGTAATGGTCGGTAACCGCCACGAAGTGGTTGCCGATATGCTCGTAAGCGAGCCGCTGGGCCTCCTCTTCATCTTCGTGGATGATGGTCACGTCCGTCAGCATCGGTGGCGGTGCCGCACGGCCGTGAACTTCCCGGAACTTGTTTTGATACAGTTCGATCATCGGCACGTGTCGTTCGAACGCATACTGGATGAACGTCATCATGTTTCCACCCAGTTCCGCTGCCGCCTCTGCGGAATCATTCGACATGGCCACACAGTAAAGCGAATCGCGGTAGCCGCGGATCGGGCGCGGGCGGATTTCGACACGCGGCTGTTTGAACAGTTCGGTGTCACTTTCCATGAACCCGGTTTCCAGCGCATCGAGGACTAGCCGGGCGCCTTCTTCAAAGCGCCCTCGCGCTTCTTCCATCGGAACGCGGAAACCATTGTACTCGCGCCGGGCAAGACCGCGTCCGATGCCGAGCGCCACGCGGCCGGGCGCGTAATATTCAAGCATCGCCATCTTTTCGGCCACGCGCAACGGATCGTTCCAGGGCAGGATGACGGCGCCTGGCACCAGCTTTGCGTTCTTCGTCTGACTGGCGAGATAGGTCAGATACTGGATATTGTCGGGGCACAGGCCGTAATCCTCGAAGTGATGCTCCACGCACCACAGCGAATCAAATCCCAGCCGGTCCGCGGAAATGGCCAGATCGATCTCTCCCTGCCACATCTGCTGGTCGGTAAGGTCCTTGTGCCAATTCTGCATCACGTTGAGATGACCGATTTCCATAGCTCTCTCCACTCGTCTCGGTTGTTCTTGGTCCGCCGGCAGGCACCACCATTATGTTTCGATAAGAGGTAACCGGTGCGCGCACCTTATGCAACGTCGCTGTTGCGCACCGGCGCGCAATCCATATAGTCTGCCGACAACTATGCGGGCCAACATGCTGCGCCGATGGTCGGCAAGCTGTCCGCATAGATTGCAAGATATTGTAATGCTGGAATTAGTTACGCGGGAGGCGCCCGTTCCAGGCTTTAAGGCGCGCGTGCGCTATCGGAGCCCTTTTTACACGCGATAGTGGAACCGTAAGCTCGGACAACGGGCCGTATAGTGGAGAGATAGCGATGCCGAGTCCCGAATCGGAAGAGGTACTTCGTCTGAACAATGGACTGCGCGACGCCTGGCTGGCCGATCCTGAAGCCAGCTTTGATGAACTGCGGCTCATTTTCGAACAGTGGTTGGGGCAGATCGCCATTCCGAAGGGGACGCACTTTGAACCGGTCGATTGTGACGGTGTGCCCGGCATCTGGGCCAGTGTCCCGGGCGCCGATCCGGGCCGGGTTATCGTGCACTACCATTCGGGAGGATATATCCTGGGATCGGCGCACGGGTACAGGTCGTTCGGCGGCTACCTGTCCGCGGCGACCGGATGCAAGGTCTTGCTGGCAGACTATCGCCTCGCGCCTGAAAATCCCTATCCGGCCGGTGTGGAGGACGGGATCGCTGTGGTCCAGTGGCTGCTCAAGCAGGGCATTTCTGCGCAGACACTCGCCCTGTGCGGCGATTCAGGCGGGGGCGGCCTGGTCCTGTCGGCGCTCCAGGCGATGCGCGATCGCGGGATAGCCTTGCCCTGCTGCGGCATCGCGATTTCGCCGGTCGCAGATTTCGCCCGCACGGGAGCTTCGTACAAGGAAAATGCCGCCACGGATCCGCTGGTGACCGAGGATTTCCTTGCTGCGCTCGGTCAGGTTTACTGCGGCGACACAGACCCCAGGACGCCCGGCCTCTCCCCGCTGTATGGCGACTGGACCGGCCTGCCGCCGCTGCTGATCCTGGCCGGGGAGATCGAGATGATGCGCGATGACGGCAAGCTGTGCGTTGCGGCCGCGGTCGCGCAAGGGGTCGATGCGACATATTACGAAGGCAAGGAAATGGCGCATATCTGGACGATCTTCGCCGATCGCCTGCCCGAAGCGCGCGAGGCGCTGCAGGTTGTCGGCCAGTTCGTCCGTCATCACATGGCCGACCCGACATGATCGATGCGCCGGCCACCATCGTTACAGGCGGGGGATCGGGAATCGGGGCGGGCACCGCGCGCCTGCTGGCAGAGCGCGGGCACCGGGTGTGGATCGGAGACTGTCGGCCCGAAAGCGCCGGGGCGGTCGCCCGGGAGATCGAGGCGGCCGGCGGAACGGCACACGCGGGTAGCCTCGATATCAGTGACGAGGCATCTTGCCGCGACTTTTTCAGGGCGATCGCCGAGGCTGGGCACACCGCAACACATCTCGTCAACGCGGCGGGGATCACCGTGGCATGTCCGTTCGAGGACTTTCCGATCGATGACTGGCGGCGCGTGGTCGACACCAATCTTGTCGGCGCGATGCTGATGTCGCAGCTGTTCGTTCGCCAGATCGGCGACAGCGGCGGCGCCATTGTCAACGTCACGTCGGTGATGGCGCATTTCGCGGGCGCCAACCTTTCCCCGTACATCGCGGCAAAGGGCGGGCTGGCAATGCTCACGCGGTCGCTCGCGGTGGAACTGGCCGAGCGCGGCATTCGCGTGAACGCAGTCAGCCCCGGTTATATCCAGACCGGGATGACCGAGCGCGTGCTGAAGGTTGAAAACTATGCACGGGCCGTGCTGGCCCGAACCCCGCTGGGGCGGTTCGGCACGCCGACCGATGTCGCCAAGGTGATCGCGTTCCTGCTCTCGGCGGAAGCGGCATATGTCACCGGGCAGGTACTTCCCGTCGACGGCGGGATGACCGCGGGCGACACCAGTCTCAAATCGCCATCACGGCAAGAGATCGAAGATGCCTGCAGATAAAAACAGCACAGAAGGAGAGTGATGCCATGGGTACCCGCGAAGTAATCCAGACTTACATGGACAAGATGTTCAGCGGCGACTTTCTGGAGGCGTTCCGGATGTTTGCCGATGACGGCGCCTATATCATCATTGGCGACACGCCGGTTTCCGGCACCTACGTCGGGCCCGACCACATCACCAATTCGCTGGTTCCGCTCCTGGCCGAGCGTTTCATCGCGCCGCCGGTGGTCCAGTGCACGGAGATCATCGTCGAAGGCGATCGCGGCGTGGCGCTGGGGCATGGGGAGGGGCCGGCGAAATTCGGCCAGTACAAGCAGCGCAATTATGCCTTCGTCTTCCGCATCAAGGACGGCAAGGTGGCCGAGATGATAGAATTCATGGATCCGGGTCAGCTTAGCGCCAACTGCTTCGGCCAGCGGCTTTCGGACGTGCAGCCCGCCTGAC
>JAZKDH010000017.1:4731-6664 GCA_040387665.1 Pseudomonadota bacterium
TCCTCGGCGCTGGCTTCGCAATCGTCGGGCCTGAACCAGCGATGCGTCCAGCCGATCACGCCGAAGATGCCGTACGCCACCACGCGCGCGGACTTTACCTTGCGAAAGCTTCCGTCGGCAAAGCCCTCCTCGATCACGCTGATCATCGCATCCGTGGTTTGACGGTTGATCGCCTTCATGTGCCGCGACCATTCCGATCGCTCGTTGGAGACGTGGGACAGGTTTTCCCGGATATAGATATAGAACAGCGGGTAGTGCTCGCCGTAGGAATTCATGAGCGAGGTGATCATTTCCCGCAGTTTGCGGGAGGGTCGCAGGTTGCTGTCGGCGATGCGCCGAACCAGATCCAGGTTGCGCTCGACCACGGTCCGGACGACTTCGTCGAACAGTTCCTCCTTGGACGAGATGTAGTAATACAACGACGAACGGTCGACCTTCATTTCCTGCGCCACCGCAGAAATCGATGCCTTCTGAAATCCAAGCCGGTCGAACACGCGCACGGCCGCCTCGGCGATTTCCTTGCGCCGGTTCTGGTAGGCGACCGGATCGGCCTCCGCTGCCTCGCGGCGCTGCTTGATTACGCTACCTTTGCTCATACTCGTACATCGCCAGCCGTTGTCGTGGTGAAGCGGTCGCACACCCGGTCATGAACACATTGCCTGGCCAGCGGAGCGCACCGCGATTGCCGAGGCGCATAACCTAGCCTTTTGCAAAAAGCGAACCTGCGAATGCAAAGATCGGCCCGCCCGAGGGGGGCGAGCCGATCCGTGACGATGCTTGTGACGTCCGATCAGAACCGAACCGTCGCCTCCACGCCGTAAGTGCGCGGCTGACCAGGCACCTGCAGCACGGTGCCGAATGCGCCGGCGGTATCGTAGCCGAACGGATAGTACTTCTTGTCGAGGATGTTCTTGCCCCAGAACCGCAGCTGGAAGCGTTCGTGGTTCCACGCCAGGCTGGCATTGACCAACGCGTAACCACCTTCGCCAACCAGGCTGGTCCGGTCATCGGGGCCATAGAGCGCGGTCGGATCCGGCCGCTGGTTGTCGTTGAACGCGTCGTACCAGATGCTGCTCTTGTAGGCCACGTCGCCGCTGAGCACGATCTGGCCCTCTGCCACTTCCCCGACTGTCAGGTCACCGCCAAAGCTGAGCGTCCATTTGGAGGCGAACGGGATCTGGTTCCCCCCCACATCCACGCCGCTGAGCAGTTGGTTGTCCTTGTACTCGGTATCGAGATACCCGAGCGAACCACGCAGCGTCAGCGCGGAAATTGGCCGCGCCAGAAGCTCGAGTTCCGCGCCGAGCACCTTGGCGTCGAGGCTGCGCAGGTAGGCAACCCCGCCGATCACTTCCTGCACCTGCTGCTTCTTGTAGTCGTAATGGAACACGGCGCCGTTCAGCTGCAGCCGGTTGTTGAAGAAGCGGGTTTTGAAACCCCCTTCCAGCGAGTCGAGCCGTTCAGGCTCCACGAAGTAGACCGCTTCTGGAGTCACAAACCCGAACCCGTTGTACGTGGCCGAACGGAACCCGCGACTGAAGCTGACGTAGGTCTTGACCTCGTCAGTCCATGCATAGTTGATGATCGCGCGTCCGGACCAGTTGTCGTAACTGTTCTTGATGTTCTTGTTCGCATAGATGTCGAACAAGTCTACACCCGGCCGGTCGGTAATAGCGGTCGAATACCCATCGAGATAGTCAACGTCATCATCGGTGTAGCGCACGCCGATCGTCAGATCGAGCTTCGGTGTAAAGCTGAACGTGCCCTCGCCATAGACGGCCTTGGTCTTGCGCTTTTGCTTGAAGCCGAAATCGACGTTGAACGAATTGCTGACTCCCGGCGCCCAGGCCGCGGGAAGTGTGCCCGGGGGCGCGTCGGGCAGGACGTTGTACGCCAGCACCGTGTTCGGGCTGACGATCTCATCCTCGCCGTA
>JAZKDH010000017.1:6764-26652 GCA_040387665.1 Pseudomonadota bacterium
CCGTTTGGAGTCAGCCCGCCCTGGCGGGTGCTGCCGAAGAAGTCTGTCCCGCCGTTGCCGTTCGCATCCGCGCCGACCAGGCCGATGTAATGCAACGGATAGCCGACCGGTTCGTCTTTCGCGTAATAACCGCCAATCTTGATGTCGAGGTTGTCGCTGGGCTTGATCCGCAGGTTGGCGCGTACCCCGATCGAGTCGGACGAGCCATAGGCATCCTGGTTCTGGCGGAATACGGGATCCACTTCCTTGAAGTAGCCGTCACCCTGCAGATAGTTGAATGCGACGCGCAGACCCACGGTCTCGGGAACCAGTGTCGCTTCGGCCGCGCCCTGCAGCTTCCACCGATCGTAATTGCCGTAGCCGCCGGTCAGATAGCCGTTCGCCTCGGCCAGCTTGGGCTGGCGAGTGTACATGTTGATCGCGCCGCCGGTGGTGTTGCGACCGAACAGCGTGCCCTGCGGCCCGCGCAGCACTTCAACACGCTCCAGATCGTAGAGCTGGAGGCCGTGCGTATAACGGAATGTCTGGCTGACTTCGTCGACATAGACGCCGATCGGGGAGGCAGTGTTTGACGCGAATTCGTTGGTCACGCCCACGCCGCGCAGCGAGAAGTTGGGCGAAGTTTCGCCATACTGCGAAGACACCTGGAGGTTGGGAACCACGGCGCCCAGGTCGCCCGACGACGTGACGCCGCGCGATACCAGTTGTTCGGCGCCGATGGCAGTGATCGAGACCGGCACGTCCTGAAGGTTTTCGGTGCGCTTGGTGGCGGTGACGACGATTTCACCAAGGCCGACGTTAGCGGATTCGGCGGTCTGCGCCAAAACGGGGTGAGTCAACGCCGCCGTCGACAGCAGGGCAGCAGTGATACCCGTTCGCAGTGATGCATTAGATTTAAGCGATCCCATAAATTCTCCTCTACCTTTGTCGGTCTGTCAAAGCCGTTGTTGTTTTTGTTGATATGCAAGATCAGCCATAAATGAGGTCGCAAGACAAGCGCCTCGTTCAACGCGTGTGTAGAAAAAATCCTTTCGCGGTTCTGGCTGACGTCGCAGAGGCCGCGTCGGCAGCGGCGCATTCCCCGGACACTGAAAATACCTTCCCGTTCTCAATGATTTGCTGCCGCAGAGATAACGCTTCCCCGTGTTGGGGCCAGATTACAGCGCAACAACGGTGTGGCAAAATTGTAACGCCTTGCGCGCGGGCGCGCCGTCTCAATCCGCGTCGGAGCCCGGCATTGTGCAGCGCGCGGAATGTGCAGAGCCGTCCCATAGGATTGACATGCTAACCCCGCAGCGCGATAGTGTCAAAACAAATGGTTGTTTGTGCTGTGCAGCGGTTTGTTCAAGGCTGGGTGCGGACGCCATCCAAGGCATCGGGGCCATGGCTATGGCATCAGTATCCGACCGGCCGCCATGACGGTTTTTGCGCTTTCTAACAAATATAATAGAAGCATTATAAAAGAGGAGAGGCGTGATGGAGGAGCGTGCAAAAGTAGGAATTGAACGAGCGCTTGCATGGTGCGGGCCGCTGTTCGTGGTTACGATCATCCTGACTTGGGGTGTAATGGGTCACAACATTCCCCCCCCTAATATGATGGGCATGTCACCCGATCAGTTGGTGACAGAGTACTACGGAAGATATCCGGAAATCGGCATCGGGATGATCGCGGCGGCGACATTCGGCTTGTTCTACACGATCTGGTCGTGCCTGCTGGCCTCGCTCATGCGCGACGATCAGGGGCAGCTTGGACCGCTCAGCCTGATGGAAATAGCCGGGGGCATCCTGACCGGGTGGCTCTTCGCCTTCTGCTCGGCCATGTGGGCGGCGTGCTCCGTGTTGGTCCAGCAGGTGAACCCCGAGATCATCAAGATGGTCCACACCTTCACGTGGTTCATCTTCGATTGCACTTACATGATCACCACCATGCAGATGGTCGGACTCGGCCTGTGGACTGTTTTGAACAAGCGCCAGACGATCTTTCCCGCGTGGGCCGGATGGACATCGATCGCGATCGGCGTCGGGTTCGTGCCGCTCGTGTTCATGCCATTCGTCAGCGAGGGTCCGTTCGCGGTGATGGGCCTGTGGAACTACTGGATCATCTTCACCACATGGCTGTTCGCATTTTTCGGCGTGTACAACTTCTATGTGCTCAAGCATGTCTATCGTTCGCCCGAAGCGCAGTCGCGCGCGGCGGGGCGCATGCTCAACGCCTGAAGCGGCGGAATCTGACGGAGCCTCCCGCGCATCGGCCGGGGGCTCCGTCTACCCGGAGGAATTGGTGATCGTGCAACCATCGGCCGCACCGCGCCATCCTGCGCGCGATCAACCGGGCACCGAAGGCATCTGGACCTTCGTGTTCATCGACATGATCGTGTTCAGCCTGATCTTCCTGGTGTTCCTGAGCGAGAAATGGCGCGTTCCTGCCGTGTTCAATGCGGGCTACGTCCATCTGGATTTCAAGTTTGGCCTGGCGAACACGCTGGTGTTGCTGACCAGTTCGCTATTCATGGCCAAGGCCGTGGAGGCGGCGCGGCACGCAGACGGTGCGCGCGTGCGGGCGCGACTGGCGCTGTGCATGGGATGCGGAGCGCTGTTCGGCTTGAATAAGGTGATCGAATATCAGGCAAAAATCGCCGCCGGCCTGAATCCCGCAACGGATTCTTTCTTTTCGTTCTATTATTTCGTGACTGGCGCGCATTTTCTCCATGTTCTGGGCGGGTTGGTCTTCGTCGGGCATTGCTTCGCGCGCGCGCGAAGCGATGCCGGCAATCCTGATTATTTGCGAAAACTAGAAAACACCGGTCTGTTCTGGCACTTCGTCGATCTGCTGTGGCTGTTCATTTTTCCGCTGTTCTATCTGGCGGGGCTGACGCGGTGAAGGCTACTGAATCGATGCTCACCCGGACCTGGGTGCTGCTTGTGACACTTACGCTAGGGTCGGCGGTTTTCGCTGAATTGACGGATAACCGCGTTCTCATGCTGCTCACGATCTTCGGGGTCGCCATCGGCAAGGGCCATGTCGTTGCGGCGCGGTTCATGGAAACGACGCATGCACGCCCGGCGTGGCGAACGCTGTATCACAGCTGGATCGTGGTGATCGGCCTGCTGCTGCTGGCCGGCAATCTGCTTGCGCCGGCGGCATAAGCCCACCGGGACCAGTGCAGCTGGCGGGTTAGCGCATGGCCGATCCGCGCTGCAGGTCCTCCCGAAAATGCCAAATGCAATCCGATTGCAACGTCAGTACACCAGCCCGGCGAGCCACTCTGCGATCATTGCGCGGCCCGCGTCCACTGCGTCTGCGCCGTGCCGGTCATGCAGCGCGCGCAGCTTCGCGGCATCTGTCCCCGCTTCGGGCAGCGACCCTTCGCCCTGCTCGATCCACGCGTCGAAGCGCGGGTCGAGTCCCATTTCGGCATGGAACTGCAGCGCCAGCACGTTCGGTCCCCGCCGGAACGCCTGATGCGGATAGAGGTGGCTCGATGCCAGGAGAGACACGTCGTCGGGCAGGGTGAAGGTGTCTCCGTGCCAGTGCAGCACCGGAACGTCAATCAGATGGCGCAGCAGGCCATCATTGTGATGCACGGCCACCGGGTGAAACCCGATCTCCTTGACCGGGCCGGGATAAACCCGCGCGCCCAGCGCGGCCGCGATCATCTGCGCGCCAAAGCATACGCCCAAGGTCGGCCGTCCCGCATCCAGTCGCTGTGCCAGGCGACGCAGCTGGCATGCGATCCACGGATGCGCGTCCTGCTCGTAGACTCCCATCGGGCCGCCCATCATGATCAGCAGGTCCGGATCGCGCAGGTCCACCTGCGAGAATGACGGGTCGGCGACGTCGACCCGGTCGACCGCATATCCGGCATCCTCGATCGGTTGGCGAAAGCCGGCCACACCTTCGTAGGGGACGTGGCGGATGATCAGCGCTGAGCGGCGTGACATGGCGTTGTTACGCGAAAATGTGCGGTGGCGCGCACGTCAGAATGCGCGCGCGTGTCTGGGGGCGATGAGGATCGTCTCGCCGGGGGTGGGGGCGGGCCGGCTTGCATCAAGGTCGATCTCGACCAGCCGCCCCGCCGCGCCTTCTGCCCCTTCGATCAGGCCTTCGACACGCCAGGCGCCCCCACGCCGGAAAACTGTTTCGACGCGCACGGGGTGGCCCCCGTCTGCCACGATCTCGATGTCGTGCGGGCGGACGTGGAGCTGCTTGCCGCCCATGGTAAGCTTGTTCGTTTCGCCCACGAAGTCGGCCACGAACGGGCTCGCCGGGTTCATGTAGACCTGCTCCGGCGTGCCGACCTGTTCGATCATCCCGTGATCCATCACCACGACCCGGTCCGCCATTTCCAGGGCTTCGTCCTGGTCGTGCGTCACGAACACCGAGGTCAGGCCCATCTTGCGGTGCAAATCCACCAGCCAGCGGCGCAGATCCTTGCGCACTTTGGCGTCGAGCGCGCCAAACGGTTCGTCAAGCAGCAGCAGCTGCGGTTCGATGGCCAGCGCACGGGCGAGCGCGACGCGCTGCCGCTGGCCGCCCGAAAGCTGTGCCGGATAACGATCGCCCAGTCCGGGCAGCTGCACCAGACGCAGGAGTTCCTCGGCCCGGTCGCGGATCGCAGCTTTGGGCGGACGCTGCCGCCCCCTCTTCACGGTGAGGCCGAAAGCGACGTTTTGCGCCACGGTCATGTGCTTGAACAGTGCATAGTGCTGGAACACAAACCCGACCCCGCGTTCCGCCACCGAGCGTTCGCTGACATCCTCGCCTTGAAAGAACACCTGGCCCGAATCCTGAAATTCCAGCCCGGCAATGATCCGCAACAAGGTGGTTTTGCCTGAACCCGACGGCCCCAAAAGGGCGATGAATTCGCCGGGTTCGATGTGCAGGTTGATGTCGTGCAGCGCCGGAAAGTCGCCGAAGCGCTTCTGCAGGTTCTCGATCCGGATCAATGTCTGCCCCCCCCGTGGAGATCGAACCGCCACTCCAGCACGGTCTTCGCCACCAGCGTCACCAGCGCAAGGCCGGCGAGCAGTGACGCGACGGCGAAGGCGCCGACGAAGTCATATTCGTTGTAGAGAATTTCGACATGCAGCGGCATCGTGTTCGTTTCGCCCCGGATATGTCCCGATACCACGGATACCGCGCCGAATTCCCCCATTGCCCGCGCGTTGCACAGCAGTACGCCGTACAGCAGCCCCCACCGGATGTTGGGCAATGTCACGTGCCAGAAGGTCTGCCAGCCGCTGGCGCCCAGCGAGATCCCGGCCTCCTCGTCGGCGCGGCCCTGTTCCATCATCACCGGGATGAGCTCGCGCGCGACGAAGGGAAAGGTGATGAACACCGTTGCCAGGATGATCCCGGGCACCGCGAAGATGATCTTCACCCCGTGCGCCATGAGCCAGGGCCCAAACATGCCGTTCGCGCCGAACAGCAGCACGAAGATAAGGCCTGATACCACCGGCGACACCGACAGTGGCAGATCGATCAGGGTCAGCAGCAACGACTTGCCGCGAAAGCTGAACTTCGTGATCGCCCAAGCCGCCGCCACGCCGAAAACCATATTGAGCGGCACGCTGATCGCGGCGATGAGCAGCGTCAGCTTGATCGCCGACCATGCATCGGGCGTGGTGATGGCGGCGGCAAAGGCATTGAAACCGTGCCGCAACGCTTCCGAGAACACCGCCACCAGCGGGAGCATCAGGAAGAAGCCAAGAAAGATCATCGCCCCGCCAATCAGCAGCGCGCGTGCGACCGGTCCTTCGCTGGTGGTGCGGCGGCTGGTGCGCCGGGCCCGCAACCGGACTGCAAGTGTCGCGTTCACGAACCGTACCTCGCGCGGCCGGCCGCCTGCAGCATGTTCACCAGCAACAGGATCGCAAAGCTCGCCAGCATCATGACGGTCGCGATCGCGGTGGCCCCGGCATAGGCATACTGTTCAAGCTGCGTGACGATCAGCAGCGGTGCGATCTCGGTCTTCCCCGGCATGTTGCCCGAAATAAAGATGACCGACCCGTATTCGCCTACTCCGCGGGCGAACGCCATCGCGAACCCGGTCAGCAGGGCCGGGGCAATCGCGGGAAAAATCACGCGGCGAAAGGTTTGCAGCCGGCTAGCGCCCAGCGTGGCGGCGGCTTCTTCCACCTCCTTGCCCAGGTCGGCCAGCACCGGTTCCACTGCCCGGACGACGAACGGCAGCCCGATGAAAACCAGCGCGATGACAATCCCGAGCGAGGTGAACGCCACCTTGATTCCCATGGGTTCGAGAAACCGGCCGATCCACCCGTTTGGGGCATAGAGCGCGGTAAGGGCGATCCCGGCGACGGCTGTCGGCAGCGCGAACGGCAGATCGACCAGCGCGCCGATCACCCGCTTGCCAGTGAATTCGTATCGCACCAGCACCCACGCGACGAGCAGGCCGAACACCGCGTTGACCGCGCCCGCCGCCGCCGCCGTCCCGAACGAGAGGCGATAGGCTTCGAGCGCGCGGGGGGAAAACCCGACCCGCAGGAATTCCGACCAGCCCATTCCGGCCGATTTCAGGAAAATGGTGGCGATCGGGATCAGCACGATCAGCGTCAGCCAGCCGATCGTAAAGCCAAACGTCAGCGTAAAGCCGGGCAAGGCCCACCGTCTGCGGCGTGGGAACAGGGTGGTGGACATCTGCAGTGGTCTGCTCAATCGCCGTGGCAAAAAAGGGGCAACTTATCTTTTCGCGGTAGTGATCTGATCAAACACCGCGCCGTCATCGAAGAATTGTTGTTGCGCCTTGTCCCATCCGCCGAAATCCTGGTCAACGGTGACCAGCTTCACACCGGGGAATTGTGCCTGGAATTGCGCGGCAACCTGCGGATCGCGCGGACGGTAGAAGTTGCGGGCGATCATGAGCTGCGCCTCGGGCGTGTAGAGATAGTCAAGGTAGGCCTTGGCGGCGGCTTCGGTGCCGTGCTTGCGGGCATTGGCCGCGATGACCGCGACCGGCGGTTCAGCCAGGATCGACAAGGTCGGGACGACCACTTCGAAATTGCCGCCGCCCATCTTCTTCTGGGCCAGCAACGCCTCGTTCTCCCACGAGATCAGGACATCGCCGATGCCCCGTTCGACAAAGGTGGTGGTGGCGCCGCGGGCTCCGCTGTCGAGCACCGGGACCTGCTTGAACAGCTGCGTGACATAGGCCTTCGCCGCCGCGTCGGAGCCCCCGGCCTGGCGGCCATAGGCCCACGCGGCCAGGAAGTTCCAGCGCGCCCCGCCGCCGGTCTTTGGATTGGGGGTGATGATCGCCACGCCCGGTTTTACCAGATCGCCCCAGTCGCGGATCCCCTTGGGATTGCCTTTGCGGACCAGGAACACGATCGTCGAAGTGTAGGGAGACGAATTGTGCGGCAGTGCCTTTTGCCAGTCAGCCGGCAGCAGCTTCGCCTTTTGCGCGATGGCATCGACGTCATAGGCCAGGGCCAGCGTCACGACATCGGCTTCGAGCCCGTCGATGACCGATCGGCTCTGTTTTCCCGACCCACCATGGCTCATCCGGAAGCTGACCGTCTGGCCGGTCTGCTTGCGCCACTGGGCGGCGAAAGCCGGGTTGATCTCCTGATACAACTCGCGCGTGGGATCGTAGCTGACGTTGGTCAGTTCGACCGTGTTAGCGGCTTTTTCGCCCGAACACCCCGAGAGAATTGCGGTCAACGCCAGTGCGGCGGCCACGTACAGGCGCCGTGTGGGCCTGCGACTCGTCCGGCTTCTCATACGCTGTCCTCCTCCTCGTCCTGCGGTTCCATAATATCAACCGAATAGATAGACATTACAGATAATGTGTCTGCGTTTGAAGCGCAGCTTTGTTGTCCGGGCCGCCCCCGCTGCAAAACGCCCTGCGCCGGTCTGTTCCCGGCAACCGCCGGAATGGTCAGGGGCGGGCAATTGCAGCGGGGTAACGGTGACCGTTGCGGATTGACCGGCTGCCGCCTGTCGCACAGGAGGTTCGCGTTGTGCCGATCTATCTGATCCATCGCGGGCAGGGTAGCCCCGTCCCAATCCCGCTGTTGCGGAGGGCGACACGCGCGTGATCGGGCGATTGAAAGCAGCGCTGGACCCTTACATCGTCGCGTTGATGCTGATGATGGTCGCGGCATCGCTGGTCCCCGCGCGCGGGGGGTTTGCACAGGCGATGGCCGGAATCGCGAATGCCGGGATCGTGCTGCTGTTCTTCCTCCACGGGGCAAAGCTTTCGCGCGAGGCACTGTTGGCGGGCGCCGGGCACTGGCGGCTGCACATCAGCGTGCTGGCCGCCACGTTCGCACTGTTTCCGCTGCTCGGCCTGGGGATTGCCGCCTTGCCGGGCATACCCCAGGTGGTCGCCGGGGGAATGCTGTTCCTGACCCTGCTGCCGTCGACGGTGCAGTCTTCGATCGCCTTCACGTCGATCGCGCGCGGGAATGTCGCGGCTGCCGTCTGCAGCGCCTCGTTCTCGAACTTTGTCGGGATATTTCTTACCCCGTTGCTGGTGGCGCTGCTGATGGGCGGCAGCGGAGCGGGCTTTTCCTGGGGCGCGGTGGAAAAGATCGTGCTGCAGTTGCTGGTGCCGTTTGTGCTCGGCCACCTGTCGCGCCCGGTCGTGGGCGGCTTGGTCGCGCGCCACCGGCTGGTCGTCAGCTATGTCGATCGCGGGTCGATCCTGCTGGTGGTGTACACCGCATTCAGCGCCGCCGTGGTCGAAGGACTTTGGCACCGTTTGCCGCCAGCCGTGATCATCCAGATCGCCGCGCTGTGCACCGGGCTGTTGGCGGTGGTGCTGGTGCTGACCTGGCTGGCCGGCAGAGCGCTGGGATTCACGCGCGAGGACGCTATCGTGCTGCTGTTCTGCGGTTCGAAGAAAAGCCTGGCCAGCGGGGTGCCGATGGCGGGCGTACTGTTCCCGGCGCCGCAAGTGGGGGTGGTGATCCTGCCGCTGATGCTGTTTCACCAGTTGCAGCTGGTGGCCTGCGCGGTGATCGCGCGCCGGGCTGCGGCTAGCCAAGCCCGGTAAAGCGGCGCGCCTCGGCCAGAAGGCGAGAGACCTGCGTGGGATCGCGGTAATAGGGATCCGCTCCGCGGCGCCGGGAAAAGTCGTATAGTATCGCCAGCTTCCACTGGACGAACGCCATGAACCAGTCGAGCGAAGAGGTGTCGTACGGCAACGCGGCCGCATAGCGCGCGACCAGTTCGGCGCGCGGCGGGAAGCCGGGAACATAGGCGTCGCGCGCGAAATCCTGCACCGGGGTGTTGGATTGCCCGCCTTCGGGCAGCGAGCCGAGCAAATAGGCGAAGTCCATCATCGGGTCGCCCAGCGCGGCAAGTTCCCAATCAAGCACCGCCGCCAGCGTCGCGGGACGCTGGTTTTTCCACATCACATTGCCGAGGCGGAAATCGTTATGAATGATCGTCGCGCCGGTTTCGGCGGGAACGTTCGCGGCCAGCCAGCCGTGGATTTCGGCAAATTCGTCGCGCACGGCGCCAGCTTCGGTGACGATGCCTGCTATGCGCTTGAGGTGGCGCGCGTTAAAACCTTCGGGCCGGCCAAAATCGTTCAGCCCGACCGCCATCGGATCGACCCGGTGAAGCTGGATCAGCCCATCGACGAACGCTTCGCCCAGTTCGCGCGCCGCTTCGGGCGAGGCAAAGATTTCAGGGGCCGAGCCCGTGATGACGATGCCTTCCACGTGCTCCATCAAATAGAACGGCACGTCGAACACATCGCCCGCCTGGCCGGTCGCCACGACATGCGGCACGGCAACGCCGGTGCCCCACAGCGCGGTCAGCACCCGGGCCTCGCGTAGCACGTCGTTGACGCCTGGCGCCAGCGGCGGCGGCGGCGGACGACGCAGCACCAGCGAACGATCCCCCAGCACCAGCCGGTACGTCAGGTTGGAATGTCCGTCACCGATCGGCGTGATCGCCGGGGCGCCATCCATCAGGCCGTTGCACGCCAGAAATGCGGTCAGTTTCGCCCGGCTATTGTCGCACCAATCCCAGTTGCTCATGCGGTCAGGCCCGCATCCTTCAGGTGGTCGATATAGGATTGCTGCCAGTGTGTTTCGAACTGGCCGCTGCCTTCGTGCCCGTCGATCGTGGCAAAACAGCCGGCTTCCTGGATGATCGTGCCCAGCTTGTCGCCCGACGGCAGGCGCAAGTTGCCGAAACGCTCGAATTCAAGCCGCGTGACCCGGCCGGCGACGTCGTGGATGTCCACTTCCATGCGGCGCTGGCTCATGTCCGGATCGTATCCGGCCTTGGGCCGCATGTGGGCGATGGCGGAAAGCTCGCCGTCCTTCACCACGTAGCCGGCGCAGCCATATTCGCCGCGTGCGACCCAGAACCAGCCGTTGAGCGTGATTGATCCGTCGGGCGTATAGGCGCAGAACCATTTCCAGTGCTGCGGCATGCCCCAGCTGCGAATTCCCCATGAATGGTCGCGGTGGCCCATCCGGTCCAGCTCGATGCGGCGACCGCCGGCCTCGATGAAGCCCTTGATCCGGCCCGATTGTTCATAACGATCAGCGGCCATCCAGTTGGGCAGCCCATCGGGATTGTCGTGATAGCTGAATGGCTCGTGCAGGCCCGTGAACTCGAACTCTGTTCTGATCTTGCTGCCGGCAAAAGTCACTTTCGCGGGGCCGCCGAACGCAACCTTGTTGAGCGAGAAGCCGTCGAAGCTGAAATTGTCGAGATCCATCGTTTCGGGCACTTCGGCCTGAACGAATTCGTAAGTCTTGAACTTCTCTTCCTCGGTCCCGCCCCACAGTGCAATGTTAAGGCCGACATTGCCCGCCGCGGTGAGGTACAGGTACGTCTGGAAGCACAGCCGTTCCTCGGGGATCACGGTCTGCCAGAACAGCGAATCGCGCATGCGGCCATCGGTGCCGGCGGGATGGCGCAAGTGGTCGGTCGGCTTGAATTGGTGCATCGGCGTCATCCCCGAAAGGTCCTGCGGCGCGCCACTGTGTCGAATGGGCCCGTGAATTGGTCGAACCAATTATTGTGACTGCGCCGCCGGGTCAACCGCCAAGCGCCGGGCCGCGCTCGGCCCGGCGCGCGGAGCGGTCGTTACTGGGCGAGGTAGCCGCCGTCGACCGGGTAGTAGGCCCCGGTGACGAAGCTGGCCGCTGGCGAGGCAAGGAACCCGACCATTGCGGCAATTTCCTCTGCGCGCGCCAGCCGGCCGAGCGGATGCAGCGCCGCGATGCTGTCCAGCTGGGTCAGCGTCGCCTTCTGCAGCAGCGGCGTATCGACATAGCCGGGGCCCACGGCGTTGACGCGCAGGTTGTGCGGCGCGCATTCGATCGCGACTGCCTTGGTCAGGCCGACCACCCCGTGCTTGGCCGCGACATATGCGGATGCGCCATCGCGCGCGATCGCACCCATGATCGAGGCGATGTTGATGATGGAGCCGCCGCTGGCCTTCATCGCCGGCAGTTCGGCCTTGAGGCACAGGAACTGGCCATCAAGGTTGATCGACACGACCCGGCGCCATTCCTCGAATGTCAGTTCCTCGGTCGGGGTCAGCACGCTGGAGACGCCCGCGTTGTTCACCGCGATGTTCAACTGGCCGAAGTTGTCGAGCGCGGCCTGCACCATCGCCCGGCAGGATTCTTCCGAAGTGATGTCGGTCCGCACCGCGACCGCGCCGCCGCCAAGGGTCTGCGCCAGCGCCTGCGCCGTGTCTTCCCCGATGTCGGCGATGACCACTTTCGCGCCGGCTCCGTGCAGGAGCCGAATGCAGGCCTCGCCGATGCCGGATGCCCCGCCGGTGACGAGCGCGACTTTTCCTTCAATTCCCAGGCTCATCACGCATTCTCCCTGATCGCCGGATTTTCCTCGGCAAGCTCTTCCATAAAACCGGCGATCGCTTTGTTCACCCGCTTGGGATCGCTCACGTTGACCGCGTGGGGACCGTGCGGGATCAGGGTGACGGTGCGTGCATCGGGCACCGCCAGCGGCGTGCGCAGCCCCAGCTCGTGGCTGGTGGCGATGTCGGCCAGGCCGTGGATCGTGCAGACCGGAGGTTTGACCTCGGGCAGGCGATCCCACAGTTCGTCGATGGTCATCAGCGCGCCCGTGGCGTCACGCACCTGCTGGGCTGTCATCGCGCGCCACGCCTGATGCCACTGGCTGTGATCCACGCCGGGACCAAGGATCAGGTCACCCAGATAGTTCAGCCGTTCCTCGTTCGGGCCGTGATCCAGCCAAGCCATCATGTGCGGGCCGAAATCGCGGTTGGCCTCGCTCTCGGGCACCGTGCCGGCCTGGGTCGACAGCTGGACCAGCCCGTGGAACCGTTCCGGATGCAGCAGGGCAGCGCGCATGCCGAGCAGGCCGCCCTGGCTCATGCCCACGTGGACGATCTTGTCCAGGCCCAGCGCGTCGCACAGCGCCAGCATGTCGCGGCCCGAATCCCAGTAATCGAACCCGCCTTCCCACTCAGTCTCGCCGTGGCCGCGGGCATCCCACGCGATGCAGCGCCAGCGGTCAGCAAGCCCGGCAAACTGCGGTTCGAACATTTCGCGGCTCATCATGTAGCCGTGGCTGAACACGATGGCGGTGCCGTTGCCGCCGCTGTCTTCATAGGCAACCGTCGGTCCGGTCGGCAACGCGATCTTCTGCATCCTCTGGCCTTTCGTCGTTCCTGCACGGGTCGTTGGCCAGCACCGCCGGGCTTGCCCCGGGCGGTGCCGGCACCGTGTCAGGCGTGCGTTTTCTTGTAGCTGTCGATCATTGCCTGCTGCGCGCGGGCGGTGATCTCGGCACCTTCGAACCCGGTACCCATCACGTCGTCGAAGCTCTTCAGCAGCGGCGTGTTGGTGCCCCGGAAATAAGGGATGACTTCCTGCGCGAACAGTTCGTGGCTGCGCAGCGTCGCCTGGTGACGCGCCCAATCGACGCCCATCAGCATCAGGCAGCCGAACCCGCCCGACTTCTCCTTCAGGCGGGTGATCTGCGCGCGCGCCATTTCCGGCGTGCCGATCACCGCATAACCGTTCTCGTTCAGCTGCTCGACCGCACGTTCGGTGCTGGTCCAGTCGATCCCGGCGCCCGGATTGATGTGCTCGCGGTAGTTCTCGATCTTGCACAGACCGTAGCGCACGTCTTCCAGCGCCTGCTCATAGGTTTCGGCGATGTGCATCGGCGCAAGCAAGCGCCAGTCGCGGCGGTTGGGAACGTGGCCGTGCTTGGCGGATTCTTCCTCGACAATGCGCCAGTGCTCCAGCAGCATCTCCACGCCCACCGGATTGGTCGCCGCGACGTTGAGCATGCCCATGCCATACTTGCCGGCGATCAGCGGGCCGGAGGGCGAAATGACGCTCACGGTGGCCATTTCAAAGTTGGTATAGGGCAGCAGCTGCAACCGCGCGTCGACCAGGTTGAACCAGTCGGTCTTCTTCGTCACCCGCTCGCCCTTGAACAGCGGGATCATCACGTCCAGCGCTTCCTGCAGCATCCGGCGGTTGTTCATCGGATCGAGCCCGACCATCTGGGCGTCCTGCACCAGCTGGCCGGGGGCGACGCCGAACATCATCCGCCCGCGCGTCATGTAGTCCAGCTGGACGATCCGCTCCGCCACCTGGAACGGGTTGTGGTAGGGGACGGTGACCGCGCCGGTGCCCAGCTTGATGTGCTTGGTCCGCTCGGCCGCAGCGGCGATCATCAGCTCGGGGCACGCAATGGTCTCGACGCCGCCCGAGTGGTGCTCGCCGATCCACACTTCATCGAAGCCAAGCCGGTCGAGGTTCACGATCATTTCCATGTCCTGCTGGAACGCCATGATCGGGTTCAGGTCGGGACGATGGTATGGCCCGGAAAACAGGCCGAACCGCATGCCTTCTTCGATGAACTTCATGTATCCACATCCTCAAGTTCGATTTCGCCGGCGTATGCGGCGTGTCTGTTGAATTTGCGATTTTGTTCGCAGACGGGCCCGGTCGTGTCAATTTGCCGCTTGGTCAGTCGCAGGTCAGATTGCGGAGATTCCTCCGTCAACCGTGTAGCAGGCGCCGTTGACATAGCCCGCCGCCGCCGACAGCAGGAACGCGGTGACGTTCGCAACTTCGGCCCGGTCGCCAAAGCGGCGGCTGGGGATCACGTCCATCCGCGCCTGCGCCGCCGCCGACGGCTTGCCCGGCTCGCTGCCCATGATCGAATCGATCATGCGCCCCGCGGTCGGCCCCGGGCAGATGGCGTTGATCCGCAGCCCGTCCGGACCCGATTCAATCGCCGCGCAGCGGGTCAGCCCGATCACCGCGTGCTTGCTGGCGACATAGGCGCTCATCCCGTTGGCGCCCTTGATCCCGCCAGTGCTGGCAAAGTTGACCACCGCCCCGCCGGGCCGGCGCAGCAGCGGCAGGCCGTACTTCATCCCCAGGAACACGCCCGTCACGTTGACGTCCATGACCTTCCGCAGGATCGCGGTGTCGAGCTCGGGAATGGGCGTGGGCCGATGCTCGATCCCGGCGCCGTTGACCAGACCATCGAGCTGGCCGAGCCCCGCGAACACTTCGGCCATGCGCGGCTCGTCGGTTACATCCACTGCCGCAGTTGCCAGCGCGCCGGCCGATGCACCGGGCAGCGCCGAAAGCGCGGCGAGCATCGCGGGCTCGCGGTCGATCGCGGTGACGCGCGCGCCATGCGACAGGAGCAGGGCAACGATGGCGGTGCCAATATCGCCGGCCGCGCCGACGACGGCAATGTGACGGCCCGTGAAATCCACAATCGGTGTTGTAGTCATGCGCTCTCCCACCCCCTGGGGAAATCCACGCCCGCCTGGCTCACGCCGTGGCCAGGTATCGTTCGTTCGCCGCACCATCGAACGCCACATGACGCTCGACCTGCTCCTCCCAGTCGATCTCGAGGTCGGCGTCTTCGCCGGCCGCCAGCTTGCGGATCTGGTTGAAATAATAAGCAATGCCGGTGCCGGCATCGATCGGCGCCTCGTCATCGGGCGCAGGCAGGCGCTGGGCCGAGCCATCCAGCAGCTTGTTGACCAGATCGGGATCAATGCACAGCGGCCGGGCGAGCCCGATCACGTCCAGCTCGCCCGCGGCCAAGGCGTTTTCCATCGCGCTGCGGGTGCGGAAGCCCCCGGTGACCATCAGCGGCACGCTCACCAGCGGACGCAGCCGCGCTGCAAACTCCAGGAAGTAGGCTTCGCGTGCGATGGTCGAGGCCTTCTTGGTCAGCTGGATGCCGTCCTCGCCGCGCCCGACCATGATCTGCGATTCGTAGTTGCCGCCAGAGATTTCGAGCAGGTCGATCCCGGCATCGCACAGCCAGCGGATCACCTCGCAGGATTCGTCCTCGGTCAGCCCGCCCTTCTGGAAGTCGGAGCTGTTGAGCTTGACCGAGACCGGAAAGGCTGGCCCGACGGCAGCCCGGATGTTCTTGACCACGTCGAGCAGCAGCCGCGCCCGGTTCTCCAGCGCGCCGCCCCATTGATCGGTGCGCTGGTTGGTGAGCGGGCTGAGGAACTGCGACATCAGGTAACCGTGCGCAGCGTGGACCTGCACGCCGGTAAAACCGGCCTGCTGCGCGGTGGTCGCCACGTGAACGAAGCGCCGGCGGATGTCCTCGATCTCGGCGGCCTCGAGCGCGCGGACCGGTTGCTCGCCATAGCTGCCTGCCGACGGGCCGACGAGCCCTTCCAGTGTCGCGCCGGCCTGGCGACCCGGATGGTTGATCTGCATCCAGATATGCGTGCCGCCGCGCTTTCCGGCCTCGGCATAGGCGGCCAGCGCCTCGAGCCCCTCGTTCCCGTCGATCGCGACGTTGCCCGGGCGTTCGAGATAGCGGCGATCCACCTGGACGTTGCCGGTCAGCTGCAGCCCACAGCCACCGTCGGCCCAGCGGCCGTAGAGCCGGGTGTGCTCCTCCGTCGCCTGGTTCAGCGCGGTGCCGATTCCCTCGGTCATCGCGGCCTTCGCGAACCGGTTCTTCAGCGTGGCGCCGCAGGGCAGCGTAAGGGGATCGGTCAACTTTGCAGGCATATGCATCCTCAAGGGTGTTCTGGCAGTTGGCACATCGTAGCTCAATCGCGCGCAGGTGCGAAGATTGCTGATGGCCTGTTGCCTGGAGAACCTATTTTTCCGAATTATTATCGGTTCAATTCGCATCTGTCGAGCCACATCTGAATGGATCGGCAGCGCCGCGGGACTGGCGGCGGCTTGGGCATGAATTGCCGCCAGCGCGGCACGCCGGCCGATAGGGCGGATAGCTTGCTGCCGCGCAACCGGCCACTTCACAGTCTTTGCGGGCTGCCTTGTAGCCGCGACAACTTTTCGGCACTGTACGGGCAAGGGCCGGCTGCCGCAGCCAGCGCCCAGTGGAGGGATAAATGCCGGGCAACAATGCGCGTCGAGGGTTTCCCGGCGTTCTGCTGACGATCGTGGCGGTGGTGATCCTGCTGGCGGGCGGCACGCTGCTGGCCGGGGGCGTCAAGTTGATCACGCTCGGCGGATCGCCTTGGTATGCACTGGCCGGCGGCGCGCTGGTCCTGATCGCGGTGCTGCTGTGGCGGGGACGGCCGGCCGCAGCCTGGCTCTATCTGGCGCTGCTGGTGCTGACCTGGGGCTGGGCGATGTGGGAAACCGGCGGGAACGGCTGGGCGCTGCTGCCGCGCGTCGGGTTCCTTTCGGTGCTGGGACTGGCCTTCCTGCTTCCTCCGGTCGTGCGCCATCTCGGCTGCACGCACCGTGCCCGCGCCGCACGCGGGCTGCTGATCGGAATACTGGTGCTGGCGCTGGTGGGCGTGGCGGGCCTGATGCTGGCGCGGCCGGGCTGGCCGGACGACAGCAGCCCCGCCGGAGCGGCTGCTCCCGCCGCCCCGACCGAGTGGACGGCATGGGGCAGCGATCAGGGGGGCCAGCGCTTCACGCCCGCCGCGCAGCTTACACCGGCCAACGTTTCAGGGCTGGAACTCGCATGGTCGTACCAGTCCGGCGCCGCCCCGCGTCCGGGCGGCGCGCAGGCGCTGGCGTTCGAGGTCACGCCGCTCAAGATCGGCAACACGCTTTATGGCTGCACTCCGCACAACGTGCTGTTCGCGCTCGATGCGGTGACGGGCAGGCAGTTGTGGCGCTATGATCCGCGCACCGACGATCAGGGGCTGGCATTCGCCAATTGCCGGGGGATCGCCTATGCCGATCTTGGCGCGCGCGGCATAGTGGCACCGGCAGCGGCTGCGGCAGCGGCTGCGCCAGCCACTGCTCCTGCGGCTCCATTGTGCGTGCGGCGGCTCTATACGGGCACGATCGACGCGCGGCTGCTCGCGGTTGATGCCGATACCGGCCGTCCCTGCACCGGCTTCGGCGCGGGCGGCGCGGTCGACATGCGCCGCAACCTCTCGCCGCACTACAAGGCCTATTACTATTACACCGCCGCCCCGACTGTTTCGGGGAACGTCGTGATGATCGGATCTTATGGTTTCGACGGCCAGCGCCTGCGTCAGCCGTCCGGCGTGATCCGCGCCTATGACCTTGTTACCGGCGCACCCGTGTGGGCATTCGATCCAGCCCGGCCTGACCAGAACACGCCGCTGACCGACGGGCAGTTCTACGAAGCCGGGACCCCGAACAGCTGGTCGGTTTCGTCCACCGACGAGGCGCTGGGGCTGATCTACGTGCCGATGGGGGTTGCCACGCCCGATTACTATGGCGGCGAGCGAACCCCGGGCGGGGAAAAATTCTCCAACGCAATCCTCGCGCTCGACAACAAGACCGGCAAGGTCCGCTGGTTGTTCCAGACTGTGCACCATGACATCTGGGACTACGACATCGCGAGCCAGCCGGTGCTCACCGACGTTCCCGTGAACGGAACGAAAGTGCCAGCGCTGATCAGCATCAGCAAAACCGGCGAGACGTTCGTGCTCGACCGGCGGACGGGTCGGCCGATCCATCCGGTGGTTGAGCGCCGCGTGCCTGGCGCTTTCGCCCCGGGCGAGCGCGGTTCGCGGACCCAGCCGTTCTCACCCGCGATGCCCGACTTTGCAGGCGGCCTGCTGACTGAGGCGCAGATGTGGGGGCTAACCCCGTTCGACCAGCTCTACTGCCGGATCGAGTTCCGCCGGCACCGCTACGAGGGGCGCTATACGCCGCCGTCGCTGAAGGGCTCGATCCAGTACCCGGGCTTTGCCGGCGGGGTGAACTGGGGCAGCGTCTCGATTGACCGCAACAACGGCATCCTGATCGTCAACTCCAACCGCTTGCCGACCAAATCGCGACTGATCTTGCCCGAAGAGGCCCGCCGGCGCGGGATGGTCCCCGCCGGCCCGGGCGTGAAGAGCTCGCCCGAGGCGGTGCGCGCCGGAGTGCCCCAGGTGGGCGCGCGGTATGCGGTGCTCAACGGCGTGCTGATGTCCCCGCTCGAGGTGCCCTGCATCCAGCCGCCGATCGGCCAGCTGACCGCGGTTGACCTCGCCGCCCGGCGCGTGCTGTGGCAGCGCCCGCTCGGCAGCGCCGACCGGATGGGGCCGCTGGGGATGGCCTCGCACCTGCCGCTGGCATTTGGGGTGCCGACCGTCGGCGGCTCGCTCACCACTGGGGGCGGACTGACCTTCATCGCCTCCACCCCGGACCGGCGGATCCATGCGTTCGACACCCGCACCGGCAAGTTCCTGTGGCAGGCGGATCTGCCCGCCAACGCCAACGCCAACCCGATGAGCTATGTCGGCGCCGACGGGCGGCAGTACGTGGTGATCGCGGCCGGAGGCAGTGCCGCGCTCGCCAGCAACGAGCGCAACGTCCTGGTTGCATTCGCGCTACCGCGACGCTGAGGACCGCGTAGCGGTGGACGTCGGACGATCTTCCGGAAACGCTGTTCCCGGGCCGCCGCATATCACCACCTTATGGCGACCATTCTCATTTACTATCTTTGATAAACGGAATACTTTCAATGCCTTGAGCTGAATGTTGCGCTTATGCAACAGGCAAGCGCCTTCCTGCACAAACGCGAAACTTTGTCGGTTGTTTCGATGGTTCGACCGATCTATAGCGCGTCCGGTTTCGAGCGGGCAGCTGCCTGATCGAAGTGCGAACGGCATATGCAGTAACATCGTGGGAGCAGGATAGCCGACGGATCAGGGCTGGCATGAACAGTCATGGTGCCTTGCCTCATCGTCCAAGCTCAGAGTTGTTGTTGAAGATTTCCTGGCCGAGTTTCCGGCTGCCGCATGGCTGTCGAAATTGGGTCAAACTATGGAAAAGTCCGCGAATACTTGATGGTGAATTTCGGCATCAGGGTTTCTTTTCGGGCAGTGTTACTCACCTACGGCGCTTTGCAGGGACGTGGTCCCGGAGCGCCGAGCTACTTAGAGGGAGTGGGGTATGAATAAAGTCATGTTGCGTCTGTCTGTCGGCCTGTGCGTGGGGATGCTTCTCCCGACGGTCGCTCAGGCCCAGGAAGCTCAGGAATCGGCCGCGACCAGCGATGTCGGCGCCGGCGACATCGTCGTCACCGCCAACAAGCGCGAGCAGAACCTCAACAACGTCGGCCTGACCATCACCGCGCTGTCGGCGGATGCCCTGCAGGAGCGCCGGCTGACCTCGCTGGCCGATCTGGCAAACAGCATCCCCGGCCTGGCCTTCGCCACCTCCAACACCGGCACGCCGATCCTGACGCTGCGCGGCGTCGGCTTCAACGAAAGCTCGCTGGGCGTATACCCGGCCGTATCGCTTTACGTTGACCAGATTCCGCTGCCGTTCCCGGCGATGGGCGCGCACTCGGCGTTCGATCTTCAGCGCGTCGAAGTGCTGAAGGGTCCGCAGGGCACCCTGTTCGGCCAGAACTCCACCGGCGGCGCGATCAACTACATCGCCAACAAGCCGACCGCCACGTTCGAAGCCGGCGGCGACATCAGCTATGGCCGCTTCAACA
>JAZKDH010000018.1:0-3184 GCA_040387665.1 Pseudomonadota bacterium
CATCCGGCGGGAAACGGTGCCGTTTGAACGAGATCGGGCGCATGCAGCCTCCTTGGCCGGAGACTTGTAGCACTTCGCCTGACAGCACCGCCAGGCAGTCCCAGCACAAGTCTCGGGTATCAGGTCTCCGCCGCAAAGCGGCGGGTGCTGGCCGTTATTAGGCGCCTAATCTGTAACAGGCCGGCGTGTGCGGGCGCGTCTTCGCGCCGCCTGTGGCGCGGGTATGCCGCGCCGTCTCCGCGCGGATCTAGATCGGTACGGTTTCCCTGCTCAGCAGGCAATAACAGGGAAAAATGCAAAAACCGGGCTCCAGAACAGCTGTTTCGGGGCCGATCGGTCGGTTCGCACTCGGAGAGAACCGCAGAATCGTGCGGGTTTGCAGCGCCGTTTTCGCGCATTCCCTGTTATTCGCCCGAACAGGGTATTTAATCGCCGGAACAGGGGCTTTGATCGACCGGAACAGACGCTTTATTGTAAGCGTACAGGGAATGCACGCTTGCCGGTCGCGGATTGGATTCTGACCTTGGGTTCACGGATTTTTGCGTGGACGGAGGTTGGAGATGGCGCGTGTCAGCCGAGAGAAGCATGAGGAACTGGCGGCATTCTGGCGTTTTCGCCATGACGAATGGGTGCGCGGGACTCTGAACCAGCGGGAGTATTGCGAGTTGCACGGTTTGCCGCTGAAGCGGTTCGGCAACTGGCGGGCGCAGTTCAAGATGGAAGAGAAAGTCAGGCCGGTCGGGCTTCTGCATCGGCGTGGCGGGCTTAGACATATGGCTAGCCATATGTCTGACAGGGAAACTGGCGCCGTGTCGCCGGGTTACATTCCCTCTACACGGACGATGCCTGAAGGGCGCCGAACCTTCAGCGTGGGCGACAAGCGGCGGATCGTGGCGGAAACGGAGCTGCCAGGAGCGTCGCTGTCGTCGGTGGCGCGGCGCCATCGCGTCGACACAAGACTGCTGTTCCGGTGGAAGCAGCAACTGGCGCCACCGCCCGAACCGGTGTTTTTGCCGGTGACGGTGCGCGGTGTGGCGGAGGATTCTGTCATGCCCGCAGTGCCAGCGCCGGTGGCGGCGCCGATTATCGTCGAACGCGCCCACCATGAGATCGAGGTGGAGTTGATCGGCGGGCGGCGAGTACGCTTCGGGCGCGATACCGATCCGGCAACGGTGCGAGCGATGATCATGGCGCTGGAAGGCGCTGCGTCATGATGCTGCTTCCCACTGGCACAAGTGTGCGGATCCATATCGCGGCGGGGGTGACCGACATGCGCAAAGGCATGGATGGCCTGGCCATGCTGGTGCAGAGCGTGCTGCGCGTCGACCCGTTCTCGGGTCATCTGTTCGCCTTCCGTGGCGGCAAGGCCAACCTGATCAAGATCCTGTTCTGGGATGGCAACGGGCTGTGCCTGTTCACCAAGCGGCTGGATCAGGGTGGCTTCATCTGGCCGCAGGCGGATGATCCTGGCGGCAAGGTGGTGCTGACCAGTGCGCAGCTTTCGCTGTTGATCGAGGGGATCGACTGGCGGGTTCCGGAGCAGGTCTGGAGGCCCTCTCGGGCGGGTTAAAGGGCATCGAAAACGGCCAAAAAGCTTGGGTTTTACGCCAATCCGAGGTATGATCGACCATGCGGCTCGATCTCGAAAATCTGCCTCATGATACGGCACTGCTGCACCGTCTGGTGCGCGATATGGCGGTGCAGGTATCCACCCGCGATGGGGAGATCGAACGACTTCGCCACATCGTGAAAGAGCTGCAGCGCATGCGGTTCGGGCGCCGGTCGGAGCGGCTTGATCCCGATCAGTTGGCGCTGGGGCTTGAGGATCTGGACGGGGATATCGCTGCGGTTGAAGCGAACTGCCCCGCGCCCGAACCATCACCGGCCGAGCCAAGCCCCCGTCGCAAGCCGCTGCCCGATCATCTGGCCCGCGAGGATGTGCTGCTGGACGTGCCCGGCGACATCTGTCCCGACTGTGGCGGCCCCGTCATATAATCGGCGAGAGCGTCAGCGAAATGCTCGACTGGGTGCCCGCGACCTTGCGCGTGCTGCGCATCCGCCGCCCCAAATATGCCTGCCGCCAGTGCACGACCGTGATGCAGGCACCGGCGCCCGAGCGGGTCATCGCCGGCGGTATGGCGACGCCGGCACTGCTCGCCCATGTGCTGGTCAGCAAGTATGCCGATCATCTCCCACTCTACCGCCAGGCGCGGATCTTCGCACGCCACGGCGTCGAACTGGAGCGTTCGACCTTGGCCGGGTGGGTTGGCGGCGCCTGCTGGTGGCTCGATGCGCTGCACGAGCGGCTTGCCCGGCATATCTTCGCCTCCAGCCATCTGTTCGCCGACGACACTCCGATCCCGGTGCTTGATCCGGGGCGCGGCCGGACGAAAACCGGGCGGTTGTGGGTTTATGCGCGTGATCAGCGAGGTTGGTCGGGGCCCGAGCCGCCAGCGGCGATCTGCTTCTACGAGCCTGATCGCAAGGCCGAGCGGCCCAGGTCCCACCTCTCGACCTATCGCGGCATCCTGCATGTCGACGGCTATGCCGGGTTCGAACAGCTGACCGTTGGCGGCAAGATCACGCTCGCTGCCTGCTGGGCGCACACGCGCCGCAGGTTTTACGAGATCGGCCAGGCCGACGGCTCGCCCGTCGCACTCGAAGCCGTGCGTCGGATCGCCGAGATCTATGCCCTCGAAGGACAGGTCCGGGGCATGTTGCCGGCGGAGCGCCTTGCGCTGCGACAGCAATCGTCACGTCCGCTGGTCGATACCTTGCGAACCTGGCTGGAGGGGCAACTGCCCAGACTGTCCGCGCGCGGCAAACTTGCCGAGGCTATCCGCTACGCGCTCACTCGTTGGGACGGGCTCAGCCGCTTCCTCGACGATGGCCGCATCGAACTCGACACCAATCCCGTCGAGCGCGCCATCCGCCCGGTCGCGCTTGGCCGCAAGAACCACCTGTTCGCCGGCTCCGACGGCGGCGGCAAGCGCTGGGCCACCATGGCTTCGCTCATCGAGACCTGCAAACTCAACCATGTTGAGCCCCACGTCTGGCTCAGCGACGTCCTCGATCGAATGGCACATGGTCACCCGACCAGCCAGCTCGACGACCTCCTGCCCTGGAACTGGAAAACGCAAACCGCCGTCAACACCTGACCTACGTGCAAGACCCGGACGCTTAC
>JAZKDH010000019.1:0-4767 GCA_040387665.1 Pseudomonadota bacterium
AGGGCACCCGCTTTACCAACGCGCACGAGACGCTGATCTGGGCGAGCATGGGCGAGAAGGCGAAGTACACCTTCAACTACCGCACGATGAAGACCCTGAACGACGAGCTGCAGATGCGGTCTGACTGGGTGCTGCCGATCTGTTCGGGGGCCGAGCGGCTGAAGCAGGGCGGGACCAAGGTCCACCCGACGCAAAAGCCCGAAAGTCTGCTGTACCGGGTGATGCTGGCCACCACCAACAAGGGCGACGTGGTGCTGGACCCGTTCTTCGGCACCGGCACGACCGGCGCGGTGGCGCGGCGGCTGGGGCGCGAATGGATCGGCTGCGAGCGCGACGCTACCTACCGCGCGGCGGCGTGCGCGCGGATCGAACTGGCGCTGCCACTGGACGAAAGCGCGATCACCACCATGCAGAGCCCGCGCAGCGCGCCCAAGGTGGCGTTCGGGACATTGGTGGAAACGGGCTGGATTACGCCCGGCGCGGTCCTGTTCGACAAGAAGCGCCGGTTCCGGGCGATGGTGCGGGCGGATGGGTCGCTGGAGGGCGGGCTGCCCGGCGGGGCGGCCGCGAGCGGATCGATCCACAGCCTGGGCGCCGGCCTGCAGGGCGCGCCTTCGTGCAACGGGTGGAGCTTCTGGCACATCGAGCATGAGGGGGCGGTCAAGCCGATCGACGACATCCGGCAACTGTACCTGCTCTCGACCGAGCCGTGACGCGCGGGGCCGCAGCATGACATCTTGGTACTTGCGCCCGATCGCGCTGGCGGAGAGCCCGCAGTGCGAGGAAGGCGCGGCGGTACGGCTGGCCGGGGGGATGACCTATGCCAGCAGGTTTGCGTTGCTGGAGCGCAAGGACGGCAAGGTTGTTTCGTACCGCCGGCATGACGCAGTGGCGCTGGAGGCCGCGCTGCCCAACCTGCCCGCCGCCGTGCGTGAGCAATGGGAGGCCCTGCAGCGGCCGCGGGCTCCGCTGGTGTGCGGGGCGCGGACCGTGCGTCTTGACCAGCCGGCGGTGATGGGGATCCTCAACGTAACGCCAGACAGCTTTTCCGACGGGGGCGAGTTCCTTGACCGGCCGGAAGTGGCGGCGGCGCATGCGGCAGCGATGCTGGAGGCGGGCGCGGCGCTGATCGACATCGGCGGGGAAAGCACCCGGCCGGGCGCGCCGGCGGTGTGGGAAGGGGACGAGCTCAAGCGGGTGATCCCGATCGTCGAGCGCGTGGCGGCGATGGGCGCGGCAATCAGCGTGGATACGCGCCGGCCGGCGGTGATGGAAGCTGCTGCAGCGGCAGGTGCGCATCTGTTCAACGACGTATCGGCTTTGCGCGACGACCCCCGCAGTCTGGAATTTGCCGCTGCGAGCGGGCTGCCGGTGGTGCTGATGCACGCGCCCGGTTCGGGCGAGGACCTGCACGCGGGCGGCAGTTATGGCAACGTGGTGTTCGACGTGTTCGACTGGCTGGGAGCGCGGCGCAACGCCGCAGTGGCGGCGGGCGTGACGCGTGATCGGATCGTGCTTGATCCCGGGATCGGCTTTGGCAAGTCGCTGGCCGACAATCTTGCACTGATGAACGCGCTGCCGCTGTTCCATGCGCTGGGCCAGCCGCTGCTGGTGGGGGCCAGCCGCAAACGCATGATTGGCGCGCTGTCGCACGAAGCGCCGGCGGACCGCCGTCTGGGCGGCTCGCTGACGCTGGCGCTGAAGGCAATGGAGGCGGGGGTACAACTGCTGCGGGTGCACGACGTGCCGGAAACCGTGCAAGCCGTGCGCGTATGGCGCGGCCTGCGCGACGCAGCGTTAACGGATTTTAGCCAGCTTCTCGGCTGAACGTTCCCACTTCGAGCGAGCCTTGGACTTCTCCTGCGAACCGCACGGCGGCTTGTCCGCCTCGGGAGAGTCTCCTGGACGAGGATCCTTGCCCGAAAGCTTCCATCCGGTTTGAAGTGCGCCGGCGGGTTCGACGATGCAGTGCAGGCTCATGGCATTCTGTCCAGAATTTATCTGGTACTTCAACGACTTTGCTTGCAACCGGTTCCCGTCAGGCGGCGCTGTCAATGCCCAGATCGCTGAGCTTGCGATACAGCGTGGAGCGGCCGATGCCAAGCCGCCGGGCGACCTCGGTCATCCGGCCGCGGTAGTGTCCGATCGCCAGACGGATGACGTCGGCCTCGATGTCCTCCAGCGGGCGCAGATTGCCATCGGATGCGTAAAGCTGGACCCCGGGGTTTTCGTGTACGCCGCCGTTCGATGCGGTGGGCTGATCGGTTCCGAGCATGGTGGACAGCTGCGGAAAATCGTCGGCCGTGAGTGCATCGCCGTCGCAGAACACGGCGGCGCGAAACAGCACCGCCTGCAGTTGCCGCACGTTGCCCGGCCAGTCGAACGCGGACAGCAAGAACAGCGCGCTGTCGGTGATGCCAAGCGGACGCAGACCCGGCTGCTCGCCAATGCGGGCAAGAAAATGGCGGGCGAGGGCGGGAATATCGCCCACGCGCACCCGCAGTGGCGGCAGCACGACCGTCACGGACGCGAGCGCTTCGTGAAGTTCGGGCAGGAAGTGGCCGCCTGCAACCATGTCGCGCAGCGGCAGGTTGCTTGCCGCGATCAGCCGCACGTCGACCCGGAAAGAATGACGTGCGCCGATCGGCCGGACATCGCCCCGGGTGATGGATTCCGACAGTCGCTGTTGCACCGCTTCGGGCAGCCGGTCGATCTCGTCCAGCACCAGCGTGCCGCCGTCGCATTGTTGGAGCGCGCCGATCTGGCGATCGAATGCGCCTGGAAACGCGCCTTTTTCGTGACCAAACAGCGTCGATTCGATGGAACCGGCCGTGATTCCGGCGACGTTGACGATACGGAACGGCGCTTTCGCCCGCGGGCTGGCGGCGTGCATCGCGCGCACCAGCATTTCCTTGCCGGTGCCGCTTTCTCCCTCGATCAACAACGGGCCTTGGCCGCGCGCGGCCTTGGCTGCGACGGCCAGCGCGGCGCGGAAGGTTGGCGCCGCTCCGATCATCGCATCGAAATCGAGATTTGCCGGCATTTTTTCGGTGAGCGGGGCAAGTTCGTCGCGCGGGACTTCGCCAGTCGTCGCCGAACGCAGCGCCTGCATCAGGCGTTCTGGTGCGACCGGCTTGATCAGGTAATCGGCTGCGCCGGCACGCATCGCCTCGACCGCGAGCAGCGGCGACGCGCTGGTGGTCAGCATGAGGATGGGCAAGGCCGGACGGCGCGCCTTAAGCTCCGCGATGAGCGCGCAGGCGTCGTGCCCCGGGACCCATTGATCGAGGATGACGGCGGACAGCTGCATCCCCTGCCGGGTGCCCAGCGTGGCAATCGCGGTTTCCGAATCGCGGACGATCACCGTGCGCCACCCTTCGCGCGCAGCAAGTGCCGTGACCAGCCGGCACTGGGCCGGCTCATCGTCGATCAGCATTAGCGTGCGCTGTTCGAACTCGGTCATGGTTGTATGCGCGCTCCTGGTTACGGGTCCGGCATAAAGGCAGAGGGTAAAAAGGCGATTAAGGCTGCGGGCCGGGCTTGAAACTGTCGCTTGAGTGCTGCAGGGCAGCGCGATAGAGCCCTCGGGCAGTACAAAGCCCAGCCGACGGGCACCTCACGGGGAAAATCACATGGCTTCGGACAAAGACCTGAAGGCGGCTAGCCAGACGTACTCCAGCTTTATTTCAACAGTGAAATGGGCGACGCCGCTGGCGGTGCTGATCACCGCGTTCGTTATCTTTCTGATCAGCTGATCAGTTAGATGGGGGTAACACAGAGGGTCGCGGTTGTTGCGGAGCGGGCTCCGGGGGAAACCCGGGTGGCCGCCACGCCCGAGACCGTGAAGAAGTTCATCGCCCTGGGCGCTACGGTGGCGGTTGAACCCGGCGCTGGCGTCCATGCGTCTATTGCCGACGACGATTACGCTGCGATGGGTGCCGAAGTTTCCGCAAACGCGGTGCAAGGTGCGGATATAATCCTTGGCGTGCAGGGCCCCGATCCGGCTGCGCTGGGCGGCGCAGCCCCGGGCGCCTGGGTAGTGGCCGGGCTGGATCCGTTCGGCCAGCGCGCGCGCATCGATGGCTATGCGGCCGCCGGGCTGGAGGCGCTGGCGATGGAATTCATGCCGCGCATCACCCGCGCGCAGTCGATGGACATCCTCTCGTCGCAGTCCAACCTGTCGGGCTACAAGGCGGTAATCGAGGCGGCCAACCTTTACGGCCGCGCCTTCCCGATGATGATGACTGCCGCCGGTACGATCAGCGCGGCCAAGGCGTTCATCATGGGCGTGGGCGTGGCGGGCCTGCAGGCGATCGCCACCGCGCGCCGGATGGGCGCGCAAGTTTCCGCCACCGACGTGCGCTCGGCCACGAAGGAGCAGATCCAGTCGCTTGGGGCCAAGCCGATCTTCGTCGAGAACGTCGCGGGGATCGAGGGCGAGGGCGCGGGCGGCTATGCCACGGAGATGAGCCCGGAATACCAGGCGGCGCAGGCCGAACTGGTTTCCAGCCACATCGCCAAGCAGGACATCGTGATCACCACCGCGCTGATCCCGGGCCGCGCCGCGCCGCGCCTGATCACCGACGCGCAGATCGCGACGATGAAGCCGGGCAGCGTGATCTTCGACCTGGCCGTGGCGCAGGGCGGCAACGTGGAAGGTTCGGTGCCGGATCAGGTGGTGGTCAGGCACGGGGTCAAGATTGCCGGGTATACCAACACCCCGGCCAAGCTGCCGGCGGACGCATCGGCGCTGTTCGCGCGCAACCT
>JAZKDH010000019.1:4867-19595 GCA_040387665.1 Pseudomonadota bacterium
AATGGACTTCATCTCTATCCTGTCCATCTTCGTGATGGCCTGTTTCGTCGGCTACTACGTCGTGTGGTCGGTTACGCCGGCGCTGCACACGCCGCTGATGGCGGTGACCAACGCGATCTCATCCGTGATCATCGTCGGTGCGCTGGTGGCGGGGGCGGCGAAGGGTTCGGCCGCATCGAGCTGGCTGGGGCTGGCGGCAATCGTCATGGCCTCGATCAACATCTTCGGCGGGTTCGCGGTAACGGCGCGGATGCTGGCGATGTACAAGAAAAAGCAGAAGGGCTGAGCGGATGGAACATGTGATCCTGCCCGCCTGGGCCCTGCTCGCCTACCTCGTTTCGGGGGTGCTGTTCATCCTGGCGCTGCGCGGGCTGTCCTCGCCGGCGACGTCGCGCAGCGGCAACCGCTATGGCATGGTTGGCATGGGGATCGCGATGATCACCACCATCGTGACCCAGGCACCGATCCCGCCGGGCCACTGGTGGCCGCGCCCGACAGCCCAGGATCTGGTGATCCTGGCCAAGATCCTGGCCGCGATCACGCTTGGCGCAGTGATCGGCATCGTCACCGCGCGGCGGATCGCGATGACCGCGATGCCGCAGCTGGTGGCGGCGTTCCACAGCCTTGTCGGCATGGCCGCGGTGCTGGTGGGCCTGGCCGCCTATTTCAATCCCGGGGCGTTCGGCATCCTGCTGCCCGACGGGACGATCAATGCCGTCAGCCGTATCGAGATGGGGCTGGGCATCGCGATCGGCGCGATCACTTTCTCCGGCTCGGTCATCGCGTTCCTCAAGCTCAATGGCAACATGAGCGGGGCGGCGATCATGCTGCCCGGGCGCCATGTGATAAATCTGGCGATCCTTGGGGCGATCGTGGCGCTGGTGGCGTACTTCACCCAGGACCAGTCGCTGTGGGTGATCGCTGCGATCACCGTGCTGAGCTTCGTCATCGGCTTCCTGCTGATCATTCCGATCGGCGGAGCGGACATGCCGGTCGTCGTCTCGATGCTCAACTCGTACTCGGGCTGGGCCGCCGCGGCGATGGGGTTCACCCTGCACAACACCGCGATGATTATCACCGGGGCGCTGGTGGGTTCGTCGGGTGCGATCCTTTCGTACATCATGTGCCGGGCGATGAACCGCAGCTTCATCTCGGTGATCGCGGGCGGGTTCGGCGCAGCGCCCGAGGCCGGCGGCGGTGCGACCAAGGAACAGCGGCCGTGGAAGCGCGGCAGCGCCGAAGACGCAGCCTACCTGATGAAGGAATCCGAAACGGTCATCATCATCCCGGGATACGGCATGGCGGTGGCGCAGGCCCAGCACGTGCTGCGCGAGATGGGCGACCTGCTCAAGAAGGAAGGCGTCAACGTCAAGTATGCGATCCACCCCGTCGCGGGTCGCATGCCGGGGCACATGAACGTGCTGCTGGCCGAGGCCAACGTGCCGTATGACGAAGTGTTCGAACTGGAAGACATCAACGGAGAGTTCGCGCAGGCCGACGTTGCGTTCATCATCGGCGCGAACGACGTGGTCAATCCGGCGGCAAAGACCGACAAGTCCAGCCCGATCTACGGCATGCCGGTGTTCGACGTGGACAAGGCCAAGACCATCATGTTCATCAAGCGGTCGATGGGCGGGGTCGGCTATGCCGGGGTCGACAACGACGTATTCTACATGGACCAGACCATGATGTTGCTGGCCGATGCCAAGAAGATGGTTGAAGACATCGTGAAAGCGTTGCAGCACTAGGGCGTGAACTTTTTTCCTGATCGAACAGGCCGCGGCGAGTCTGCTGGCAGAGCCCGCGCGGCACAACCATCCGGCTTTGCACGGGCGGGGGCGGGTGCAGCGCTGATCGCCGGCGCGCTGCTGCTGTCGGGCTGCGTGGAGAAAGTGGCCGAGCACCGCGTGCGGACCGCGCTGGTCGACGCGGGACTGCCGGATGACGTTTCCACCTGCATGGCGCGGCGGATGGTGGACCGGCTGACGATTGCCCAGCTGCGCAAACTGCGGGCCTTGCAGGGGCCGCGGCGGACGGTGCCCGAATACGTCGATGCAGTGCGCCGGATCGGCGACCGCGAGGTGCTGGAGGTCACGTCCAGCTCCGCAGTGCTCTGCGCGACCGGTTTCGGTTGAGCCGCCCGTCCGGGGCGGCTTCGGTGCTGGACCTTGGCATCGTGCTTTCCTAAGGCCGGGACGAACGGGCCGAGCAGAACTTTCCCGGGGAGATCGCAGCTTGCGCAAGCTTGGCCTGATCGGTGGCATGTCGTGGTTATCGACTCGTACTTACTATGAACACATCAACCAGATGGTGCAGGCGCGGACCGACAAGAGGACCAGTGCCCCGCTGCTGATCGAAAGCCTGGACTTCACCGAGCTGCAGCGGCTGCACACCGCAGCCGAATGGAAGCGCGCGGCCGACGTGCTGGCGGACAGCGCGCGGCGGCTGGAACAGGCAGGCGCCACGGCGGTGCTGATCGGCGCCAACTCGATGCACAAGGTCTATGATCAGGTGGCGGCTGCGGTATCAGTGCCGGTGCTGCACATCGCGGAGTGCGTGGGCGAGCGGATGGCGGCAAAAGGCGTGCGCAAGGCGGCGCTGATCGGGTCCCGCAACGTGATGGTTGAAACGTTCTATCGCCGCAAGCTGATCGAGCGCGACGTCGAACTGCTGCCGCCCGAGATGCGGTTCGTCGAGACGTTGGACCGGATCATCTATGACGAACTGCTGCTGGGCAAGGCCACCCGGAACGCAATGCGCGAACTCAAGACGATGATCGTGGAACTGCAGAAGGACGGCGCGCAGGCGATCGTGCTGGGCTGCACCGAGCTGGAGATGGTCGTGGACGTCGATGCCAACGTGCTGCCGATCTATGATTGCACGCGCATCCATTGCGACGCCGCGGCGGACTGGATGCTTGGCGCCGCATGACGTGCCGGGCGCGCTATGCCAGCGATCCCGCGCACACCCGCGGACGGGAGTTCGCGGCGGACGACACCGTCACGCGCGGGCCGCGCGGGGCCTATCAGCGTGACCGCGACCGGATCATCCATTCGATTGCGTTTCGCCGGCTGCGACACAAGACGCAGGTGTTCGTGGCGCCGGACGGTGACCATTACCGGGTGCGGCTGACCCACAGCCTGGAGGTGGCGCAGATCGGCCGGACCATTGCCCGTGCCCTGGGCCTTGACGAGGATCTGACCGAGGCGCTGTGCCTGGCGCACGATATCGGGCACCCGCCGTTCGGGCATTCCGGCGAAGAGGCGCTGAACGCGGCCATGGCGCCATATGGCGGGTTCGATCACAACGCGCAGTGCCTGCGGACGCTGATGCGGCTGGAGAGCCCGTATTGCGAATTCGACGGGCTCAACCTGACCTGGGAACTGCTGGAAGGGCTGGCCAAGCACAACGGCCCGGTTACGTTCCCCAACTGGGCGCTGGCGGAAGTCGACGCGGCATTTCCGCTGGAACTGGGGGATTGGTCCAGCCTGGAAGCGCAAGTCGCGGCGCTGGCCGACGATATCGCCTATGACAATCACGATATCGATGACGGGCTGCGCGCGGGTTTTCTTCAGCTGGACGACCTGCTGGAACTGGAATTTGTGGCTGACGGGTGGCGCGAGGTGGAGCGGCGCTTTCCTTTTGCGCCGCGTGACCGGCAGCTGCGCGAACTGATACGTTCGCAGATCGGTATCATGGTGCTTGATCTGATCGACCAGACCCGGCGGCGGGCGGAGGGCCTGGCCAGCGTTGACGATGTGCGCGCCGCGGGCCGCCCGACGGCCGCGTTCTCCCCCTGGCTGGCGGAGGCCGAGCGCGGGCTCAAGCGGTTCATGTACGATCGGCTGTATTATCATCCCGAACAGCTTGCCACGGCAGAGCGGGCGCGGGCGGTGATGACCGGGCTGTTCGCAGCCTATTCCGCCGACCCGGCGCAGATGGGACCCGGCTGGACCGAGCGGCTGGACGCGGCCGAGCCGGCGCGCAGCCGCCACATCGCCGATTACATCGCGGGGATGACGGACCGGTTCGCGATCGCAGCGTTCACCCGCATCACGGGGAGCGCGCCCGATGGCCTCAGCAATGTCTAGGCCGCGCGGTGGCTAGGCCGGTCCGGGTCTGCCTGGTCGGCGCGACCGGGTTGGTCGGACGCGCGCTGGTCGACCGGTGCGTCGGCCGGCCCGACGTGCGGTTGACGGCGGTCAGCCGCCGCGAGTTCGCGCTTCCAGAAGGCGCGCGGATGGAAGTCCTGCTGACGCAACCGGACCGCTGGAGCGATGCGATCGCCGCGGCCACGCCCGATGTTGTGGTTTGCGCGCTGGGCACGACCTGGGCGGCGGCGGGGCGCGACGAAGCCGAGTTTCGCCGCACCGATCATGATCTGGTGCTGTCCTGCGCGCGGTGGGCGGCGGAGGCGGGGGTTGGCCGGTTCATCTTCGTATCGTCGGTGGGTGCAGATATGGCGGCGCGATCGGTGTACCTGCGGACAAAAGGCGAGGTCGAGATGGCGCTTGGCAAGATCGGCTTTGCCCGGCTGGACATCGTGCGGCCGGGGCTGCTGCGGGGAAAGCGGGAGGAGCGCCGGCCGCTGGAGCGGATCGGCCAGATCGTCATGCCGGCGGCTGACCGAATGCTGCTGGGCGGCCTGTCGCGCTATCGTTCGATCCGGGCAACGGACCTGGCGGACGCCATCCTGGCCTTGGCACAGATCAAGACGCGTGGCCGCTATGTTCACGAGCACGACGCACTGCTCCGCGCGATCCGGCGCCATGTGCTTGAGGCCGGGGTGCGGGCGGCGGTGGCGGGCACTGTGGATTAACCCGGCCGCGTTTGGTTGACTCCGCACGCCCGCAGCCCCATCGCCGGTGCCGACGCTGATCGCGCGGGAGAGTTCCGTCGATTCGCTGCCGGTTGCTGCCGGTACGGATCGCCGGACGCCGAAGGAGCAACCGCCCCGGAATCTCTCAGGCCAACGGACCGCGTGGGTCGATAGCGTCGCTCTGGAAAGTGTTCTCCTGGTTCAGGAGGGCCGCCGAAGGGGTAACCTCGAACCTTCTGTAAGGGCCGGGGGAAAGCTCTCAGGTTTCCGTGACAGAGGGGGCACCGTGATTGGTGTGCCAGAACTGTGCGGAGCTGTGTCCAGTGAATTCCACCGAATCCTATGCCCCTGACGATGCCGGAGAGCTTCCGGCCGAGCCCCTGATCCTGCCGCTCGACGCATGGCACCGTGCGCGGGGCGCTCGCATGGTCGAGTTCGCTGGCTATGTGATGCCGGTTCAATACGAAGGCATCATGGCGGAGCATCTGTGGACGCGCGCGCATGCCGGGCTGTTCGACGTGAGCCACATGGGCCAGCTGACCGTGCGCGGCCCGGAAGGCGACATGGCGGAAGCGGCCGTATCGCTGGAAGCTCTGCTGCCGGGCGACATTTCGGCACTGAAACCGGGCCGCCAGCGGTATTCGCTGCTGCTGGCAGAGGACGGCGGCATCCTTGACGACCTGATGATCACCAACCGCGGCGACCATTACTATGTGGTAGTCAACGGCGCCACGAAGTGGGACGACATCGCCCATCTCCGCGAATTTCTGCCCGATTCCATCACCCTCAACCATCTGGACGAGCACGCGCTACTGGCGCTGCAAGGGCCCGACGCAGCCGCCGCGCTTACGGCACTGGTGCCGGCAGCGGGCCGTTTGAGGTTCATGCAATCGGCCGTGATAGAATGGGACGGCGTTGAACTGGGGATCAGCCGATCGGGTTATACCGGCGAAGACGGGTTCGAGATTTCCGTGCCTGAAACCGCCGTTGCCGCACTGGCTGATGCGCTGGCGGCACTGCCGCAGGTCAAGCCGGTAGGGCTTGGTGCGCGCGATTCGCTGCGGCTGGAGGCCGGCTTGCCGCTGTACGGACACGATCTGACGCCGGACACCGATCCGGTGAGCGCCGGGCTGGCGTTTGCGATCAGCAAGCGCCGCCGGGAACAGGGCGGCTTCCTGGGCGCAGCGGCGGTGCAGCAGGCGTTGACCGGCGGAACCGCTACGGTCCGCGTGGGGCTGGCGCTGGAGGGCAGGATGGCCGCGCGCGAAGGGGCCGCGGTACTGGCAGCGGGTGAGCGGACCGGCACGGTGACATCGGGCGGTTTTTCGCCCAGCCTCGATCGACCCGTGGCGATGGCCTATGTCGGAGCCGCGCATGCCGAACCCGGTTCGCAGCTTACGATCGAAGTGCGCGGCAAGCAGTTGGCCGCGACCGTCACGCCCATGCCTTTCATTCCACACCGCTATTTCCGCTGAGGAGCACGCGATGACCATTTACTTTACGCAGGACCATGAATGGATCGCCGTTGACGGCGGGGTCGGCACTGTCGGCATTACCGATTATGCACAGGGACAGCTGGGCGACATCACGTTCGTCGACCTGCCGGACGTGGGCGCGACGCTGCGCAAGGGTGACGCCCCGTGCGTGGTCGATTCGGTGAAAGCCGCGTCCGATGTCTATAGCCCGGTCAGCGGTACGGTGGCCGAAGTGAACGCCGCGCTGGAAGAAGCCCCCGAACTGGTCAACGAGCAACCTGAAGAGGGGGGATGGCTGTTTCGCCTGACGTTGACCGATACCGCGGAGCTTGACGGCCTGATGGACCGGGCGGCGTACGACACGTTCGTCGGCGCGCTGTAACGCGATGCGCTATCTGCCCCTGACCCCGGCCGAGCGGACGGAGATGCTGCGCACGATCGGTGCGGGCGCGATCGATGACCTGTTCTGCGATGTGCCGGCCGAGGCGCGGCTGGCCGGCCCGGTGCCGGGCCTGCCGCTGCACGCCAGTGAAATGGCGGTTGAACGGCATATGACCGCATTGGCGGCGCAGAACCTGTCGGCCGGAGCGGCGCCGTTCTTCCTGGGGGCGGGGGCCTATCGCCATCACATCCCGGCTTCGGTGGACCACCTGATCCAGCGCGGCGAGTTCCTGACCGCGTACACGCCCTACCAGCCAGAAATCGCGCAGGGCACGCTGCAGGTGCTGTTCGAATTCCAAACCCAGGTGGCGCGGCTGCTGGGGACCGATGTGGCCAACGCATCGATGTACGATGGTTCGACCGCGTGCTGGGAAGCGATCGCGATGGCCGGCCGGATCACCCGCCGGGGCCGCACGGTGCTGTCTGGCGGGCTGCATCCGCACTACGTTTCGACCGTGCTGACAATGGCGCGCTTTACCGGCGACGCAATCGACTCGCGTGTGCCGGAGCTGAGCGCCGAGCCCGACGATGCCGCGGTGATCGGCGCGATCGACGGCGACACTTCGGCGGTGGTGGTGCAGTACCCGGACATCCTGGGGCGTATCCCCGATCTGGCGGCGATTGCCGAGGCGGCGCAGGCCCAGGGCGCGCTGCTAATCGTGGTGGTCACCGAACCGGTCGCGTTGGGGCTGATCGAGGCACCCGGCAACCTGGGCGCCGATATCGTGGTGGGCGAGGGGCAATCGCTGGGCGTGGGCCTGCAGTTCGGGGGCCCGTACCTTGGCCTGTTCGGCTGCCGCGAAAAGTTCATTCGGCAGATGCCGGGGCGGCTGTGCGGGCAGACCGTCGATGCCGACGGCAAGCGCGGGTTCGTGCTGACGCTATCGACGCGCGAGCAGCACATCCGGCGCGAGAAGGCGACAAGCAACATCTGCACGAATTCCGGGCTGTGCGCGCTGGCATTTTCGATCCACATGACGCTGCTGGGCGGTGACGGGCTGGCCCGGCTTGCGCGGCTGAACCATGACGCAGCGCGGCGGACGGCGGAGGCATTGGCGAAAATTCCGGGCGTTCGCATGCTCAACGATATTTACTTCAACGAATTCACGGTGGTCCTGCCCCGCGACGCACGCGACGTAGTGCGCGAACTGGCGGAATACGGGGTGCTGGGCGGGGTATCGCTGAGTCGGCTCTATCCCGGTGCGGACGACTTGGACCGAGGGCTGCTGGTGACGGCGACCGAAACCACGACCGATGAGGACATCCACGCGCTTGCCACGATCCTTGCCGAGCTGTTGATCGATACTCACGAAGGAACACCGACATGAGCGCAGCCAACCCATCGGGATGGCGCCCGAAGCTGGGCGAAGGATCGGACGGGGCAGAGCCGGTCCGGACCGCCAGCGGCGACCGCGGCCTGATGCTTGAGGAGCCGTTGATCTTTGAACTGGGCCGTGCGGGTACCTGCGGCGTGGATCTGGACGAACCGGCGGGTGAGCCGTTGCCCGGGCTGGCGAAGTTCCTGCGCAAGGCTCCTGCCGCTCTGCCCGGGCTGACCGAGCCTGAGACGGTGCGCCACTATACCCGGCTGTCGCGCCAGAACTATGGCATCGACCTGGGGCCGTTTCCGCTGGGATCGTGCACGATGAAGCACAACCCGCGCCTGAACGAGAAAATTGCGCGGCTTTCCGGATTTGCCGACATCCATCCGCTCCAGCCGCAGCAGACCGTGCGCGGCGCGATCAGCGTGATCGCGGAACTGGCGGATTGGCTGGTGGCGCTGACGGGTATGAATTCGGTCGCGATGACACCAAAGGCAGGGGCGCACGGCGAACTGTGCGGGTTGCTGTGCATCCGGGCGGCGCTGGAAGCGCGAGGCGATCCGCGTTCGGTGATCCTGGTGCCCGAATCCGCGCATGGGACCAATCCGGCCACCGCCGCCTTTGCCGGTTACCGCGTGGAGAACATCGCGGCGACGGCGGACGGACGGGTCGACCTTGCGGCCATGACTGCCAGGCTGGGGCCTGACGTGGCGGGGGTGATGATCACCAATCCCAACACGTGCGGGCTGTTCGAGCGTGAGATGAAGGCGATATCCGATGCCGTGCACGCGGCCGGCGGGTTCGTCTATTGCGACGGTGCGAACTTCAACGCAATCGTGGGTAAGGTGCGGCCGGGCGACCTGGGCATCGATGCGATGCACATCAACCTGCACAAGACGTTCTCCACCCCGCACGGCGGCGGCGGGCCGGGTTCGGGCCCGGTTGTCCTTTCGGCGGCACTGTCACCGTTTGCGCCGCTGCCGTTCGCGCAGCGGGCGGCGGATGGCACCATGCGGCTCGTGGAAGAAGAAGATGCGCCGGCCGAACACCCGCAATCGTTCGGGCGGATGGCGGCGTTTCACGGTCAGATGGGAATGTTCGTCCGCGCGCTGACGTATATTCTAAGCCACGGAGCGGATGGCTTGCGGCAGGTGGCCGAAGATGCCGTGCTCAACGCCAACTACTTGCTGCGCAGTCTGCAAGACGTTCTGAACGCACCCTTCGCAAACGCGGGGCCGTGCATGCATGAAGCGTTGTTCAGCGATGACGGACTGCCTGACGGGTTTTCCACCATCGACATCGCGAAAGGTCTGATCGACGAGGGCTTTCACCCGATGACGGTGTATTTCCCGCTGGTGGTGCATGGTGCCATGCTAATCGAGCCGACCGAAACCGAGAGCAAGGCGGGCCTGGACCGGTTCATTCGCTCGATGCGAAGCCTGGCGGAACGCGCAGCAAATGAGGACGCTTCGTTGAAAAGCGCTCCATATCTTGCCCCGCGTCGGAGGCTGGACGAGACCATGGCCGCACGCCGGCCGGTTTTGGTCTGGCAGGGCTGAGCGTCAGCGCCGAATGCGGGCGCATAATAAAAATGGCCGGGCTTTTCCGCCCGGCCATATCGTTTAACGTTCGATTGCTTCCGAACCGGCTTCGCCAACCGATTCCACATCTCTGCCAACACCCTTGACGGTATTGCAGGCAACAGACGTGAGTGCGATACTGGTCACAGCCAGCGCGACAAGTGCTTTGCGGATCATGTTTGGTCTCCTCTTGCGGCGCGAAGGCGCCCGAGTCGAACGGTAAACGGCTCAGCCGGGCGCGGGTTCCGCCGGTCGTGGCCGGGGGTCAATCTGCCAGTGTAGCCGCGGCGACTGCGCGCCTCGGAGTGCGCCGCACGTGTTCACGCCAGGTGACAATCAGGCCAGCAGCGATCACGAGCGGCGCGCCAAGCCAGGTGGTGGCCGGCGGTAGTTGCTGGAACACCAGCCAGCCCCATAGTCCGGCCCAGATCAGCTGCGAATAATCCATCACGATGACGCTGCTAACATGACCGAACCGCAAGGCCGACGTCAGCAGCAGCTGTGTGAACAGCCCCGAGAGGCCGACCCCCCACAGCAGCGCCCATTGCCAAGGGTCATGCCGATCCCCCGCCACCAGCAGTGCAGGCGCCAGCATCAGCGCGCCGATCGCGGAAAACCAGAACACGATCGTAACGGTCTGTTCGGTCCGGCCCATGTCGCGCACCTGGATCGAGACCAGCGCCAGCCCCAGCGCAGCACCCAGCCCCAGAGCCAGGCCGGGCAACGGCAGGTGCGAGCGATCGGGGCCGGCGATCACCAGCACGCCGGCCAGCCCCAGCAACACCGCGGCCCAGCGCCACGGCCCGACTTGCTCGCGCAGCAGCAACACCGAAAGCAGCACGGCAAACACCGGCATGGTAAAGCCAAGCACCGTCGATTCGGCTAGCGGAAGGATCCGCACCGTGCCCAGGATCATGAACATCGTACCCATCCCCAGCACCGCGCGGCGGGCGTGGAGCATTGGCCGGTTGGTCTTTAGCGACGCGATCCGGCCGCGTGCGATCACCCAGCCGCTTATGGCCAGCGCCGGAATGAACTGGCGCCAGAACAGCGTTTCGGGCAGCGACACGCCGTGCTGCCCGGCCAGCTTGACCAGCAGCAGCATGATCGACGCCATCAGCATCGCCAGCAGCCGCAGCCCCAGCGCAAGGAACGGGCGCTCTTGCGATGCGGGGCCGGCGGACGGCGGGGCGTGGGGGACAGGCGGCACGCGGCGGGTTTAGCTGTGCTGCCGTATCAGGCAAGGCCAGCGATGGAGCATGCCCGGCAGCAATTGAGGCTCAACATCGACGCTGTTGGCAGGCACCGCAGTCGGTCTATCTTGCCCGCAGCTTTGCGTGCAGGGAAATTCCCGGCCTGCGCATCATCGGCGGCCCGAGTGTAGTCCGCCGCCGGCGAGGCGTTCCCATCCTTCTTGTCAGCGGGAATGCCCGCCGTGCGTCACCGGATCAGAGGCAGCTTTCGAGGTAAGCCTGGTCAAACCCGAACTGGCGCGCCTTTTCCAGCGTGTAGGGGCGCAGACCCGATGCGCGGAATTCGCCGATGATCTTGCCGTCGTCGCTTTCGTCCAGGTACTCAAACTTGAACAATTCCTGCGTCACGATCACGTCGCCTTCCATCCCGATCACTTCGGTGATGTTGGTGGTGCGGCGGCTGCCATCGCGCAGGCGCTTGACCTGCACGACCAGATCGACCGATTCGGCGATCTGGCGGCTGATCGCTTCCTTGGGGATCTTGATGTCGCCCATCAGGATCATGTTTTCCATACGGCCCAGGCACTCGCGCGGGCTGTTGGCGTGAAGCGTGCACATCGACCCATCGTGGCCGGTGTTCATCGCGGCGAGCAGGTCGAAACATTCTGCGCCGCGGATTTCGCCGAGGATGATCCGGTCAGGCCGCATGCGCAGCGCGTTCTTGACCAGATCGCCGATGGTGATCGCGCCCTGGCCTTCAAGGTTCGGCGGACGGGTTTCCAGCGGGAGCCAATGCGGCTGCTGGAGCCGCAGTTCGGCCGCGTCCTCGATCGTCAGCACGCGCTCGCCCGGGTCGATCATCTTCGACAGTGCGTTCAGCATCGTCGTCTTGCCCGAGCCGGTACCGCCCGAAATGACGATGTTCATCCGGCAGGCACCGGCGATCTTGAGCGCGGTGGCCATCTTGTCGGACATCGATCCGAAATCGCGCAGCATGTCGAGCGTGATCGGCTTTTCAGAGAATTTACGGATGGATATGGCCGTGCCGCGCAGCGACAGCGGCGGCACGATGACGTTGACGCGGCTGCCGTCCTTGAGGCGGGCGTCGGCCAGCGGGGTGGTCTGGTCGACCCGGCGGCCGACCTGGTTCACGATCCGCTGGGCAATCTGGAACAGGTGCTGCTCGTCGCGGAAGCGGATCGGGGCGAGGATGAGCCTACCCTTCTTTTCAATGTAGGTCTGGTCCGGGCCGTTGACCATGATGTCGGAAATGTCCGGATCGTTGAGCAGCTCCTCGAGCGGGCCAAAGCCGAGCAGTTCGTCGATCAGCACCTTTTCCAGCGCGAACTGCTCGCGCCGGTTGAGCGTGATTTTCAGTTCGGCCAGCACTTCCAGGATGATCGGCCGGAATTCCTCGGACAGTTCGTCCTTGGACAGGGTAGCGGCGGCTTCGGGATCTACGCGTTCGAGCAGGCGTGGCAGCACCTGCTCCTTGATCTTGTGGACCGAGGCCTCGAATCCTTCGGCCTGGTATTCGTTTGCGACCACCTGATTCGCGCGGTCGGCGAGCCGCGACATTGCATCGCCCTTGTCGCCCCCGCCGTTGAAGGCGCTGCCTTCGGTGGGCAGCTGCGGGAATTGATCGGTTGGAATCGGGGGGCGCGGGGCCTCGCTGGTCGGAGTTACGGGCGATTTCATCGGCCGCGCGACACCGAAAGAGGGCCGCGCGCCCGGCCCGGCAGCGCCTATCCCGTTCTTCCGCCCGAATGCATTCATCTGATCAGATCCCCGCAATCACCCCCGGATCCGCTGCAGCAAACTGCCCGGCATCCGTCGTACCGGCTGGGTATATGGTTGAAAATTTGAAAACTTCCTAAATGCCGGAGCAAGGATAGAAGAAAAGGTTCGAAAGTTGTGCCACAGGGGCAGCAACTGCCAGACTTGCCGGCCCGTCCGGCGATCCCGCCCTTCACCACAAGGAACTGCCCATCGCCTCGCTCGCTCTCGCACCGGCCGGTTCTGAACGCAAAGGGCTGCTGCTGGCATTGGCCGGCTTTGCGCTGTTGTCGGTGGGCGATGCGATAATCAAATCGATGGCGGGGATGTGGGCACCCACGGCGCTGGCTGCGCTGCGCTATTCGATCGCGGCGGTGGGCCTGGCCGCGCTGGTCGGGTGGGGGCACGGGGTGTCGGCGCTCGTGATGCCTCGCCCGGGATTGCAGTTGCTGCGTGGGTTTGGCGTGGGGATGGCAACAGTCGCGTTCTTCGTGGCCCTGTTCGTGATGCCGCTGGCGGACGCCACGGCGATGATCTTTACCAGCCCGATGCTCACCAGTCTGCTGGCGGCAATGTTTCTGGGCGAACCGGCAAAGCGCGAGACGTGGATGGCGACGATCGCTGCTTTCGCGGGGGTGTTGATTGTGCTGCGGCCGAATTTCATGGCGCTGGGGCCGACGGCGCTGTTGCCGCTGCTGTCGGCGGTGGGCATGAGCATGCTGATGATCGGCAACCGGGCGACCGCCGGAACGGCGCCGGCCCTGTCACAGCAATTCTATGTGTCGGTAATCGCCGCGCCGCTGCTGATCGTTGCCGCCGTGGCCGGCCACCTGAGTGGGGTCGAACGGTTTGCGGTGGAGGCGCCGCCGCTGATCGTTGTGCTGAAATGCTCGTTGGTGGCGCTGACCGCCAGCACCGCGCACTGGCTGATCTATCGCGGAACGGTGCTGGCCGGGGCCGCCACCGTCGCCCCGATGACGTATGTCCAGCTGCTGGTGGCGGCGGCGCTGGGGTGGATGGTGTTCGGCGCCGGGCTTGAGCCTATGAGCATGGTCGGCATGGCGGTGATCGCCGCGGCCGGACTGTATCTGTGGCGCGCGGGACGGATGCGCGAGGTGCCTGGCGAATGAAGCGGACCAGCTTGATAACCGGTATTGCGACCGTGCTGCTGGCGGCGACGGCGGTTGGTGCACAGACCCTTCACATCGGGCCGCCGGGGCCGGACCGGGCTCCGGTCGTGCCCGATGCCGAGCGAGCCAACGCCGGGTTGCCGGCGTGGCTGGCGGGAACCTGGGCGATGGAGGCCGGCGCGCGCTGGGCCGATGCGGTGTGGACCAGTCCGCGCGGCGGCATGATCCTAGGGCTGGGGCGCAAAGGCTTCGGCGCCGAGCAGGAAAGCTGGGAGGCGCTGCGGATCGTCCGCACCAAGGCCGGCGTGATCAGCCTGACGGCGCGGCGCGCTGGCGGCGCGGAGCTTGATTACCCGCTGGCGGTCGCGGCCGCAGAGTCGATCGAATTTGCCAATGCCGCCCATACCCCCCAGCGCATCCGGCTGTGGCGGGCCGGGCAGCTGCTGATGACCGAGACTTCGGCGCTTGATGGCAGCGAGGCGGAACGGATGAACTACCGGCCGGTGGAGACCGGCGTGAAGGACTGACCGGGCCCGGTATCCCGCCCGATGCGGACTGAAGCTCCGTTTCCTGCGCAAGGAGGTGACACGCAAAGGGCGGCCGTGAGCCGCCCTTTGTTTCAGCACATGAGCAGTCGCTTAGCTTTCGACGTGTTCGGCCAGCACGGTCAGGCCGTTGTCGCCAACTTCGGCGAAACCGCCCTGGACGATGATCTCGTCCGGAGTGCCGCCGGCGGTCTTGTAGATCTTGAGCACACCATCCTTGACAGTCGACATGAACGGCGCGTGGCCTTCCAGCACGCCGAATTCGCCCTCGCTGCCGGGGACGACGACCATGTAGACGTCCTCGCTACGGACCAGCCGGGCGGGGGTGACGAGTTCAAAGTGCAGCATCTCGCTCCTCTTCTCCCCTCCCGCGGGCGGGAGGGGTTAAGTTACATCAGGCTTCGTCGGCCAGCTTCTTGGCCTTTTCGATCGCCTCGTCGATTCCGC
>JAZKDH010000020.1:0-48159 GCA_040387665.1 Pseudomonadota bacterium
GCAGCATGGCGACATTCGTACTGGTTCATGGCGGTTGGCAGGGCGGGTGGAGCTGGCGTTTGCTGGCGCCGTTGCTGCGCGCCGCCGGGCATGAGGTGTTCGTGCCGACATTGACCGGACTGGGCGAGCGATCGCACCTGGCGGGGATGGCGATCAACCTGGACACGCACATTGCCGATGTGGCCAATACTATCCTGTGGGAGGACCTGCAGGACGTGATCCTGGTGGGTCATTCCTATGGCGGGATGGTGGTGACCGGGGTGGCCGACCGGCTGGCGGAGCGGATCGGGCGGTTGGTCTATCTGGATGCGGTGGTGCCGCAGGACGGCAGCACGCTGTTCACCCTGCGGCCCGAATACCTGGAGGCGTTCATGGACGCGGCCGGCACCGGCGCCGGGCTGATGGTGATGCCGCGGGCCGCCTCGGCGTTCGACACGCGGCCCGAGTTCTGGGACTGGCTGAATGCGCGGCGCACCCCGCACCCGCTTGCTTGCTTTGCCCAGAAGATCGCGCTGACCGGCGCGCACCGGAACGTGGCCTCGCGCCTGTACATCTATGCGCAGGGCGGCATTTGCGACGGGATGTACGATGCCTACCGTGGCGATCCGGCGGCGCGCGTGGTGATGGTGGCGGACACCGGGCACGGGGTGATGATCGACCAGCCGGAGGAGGTGGCGCGGATATTGCTGGAGGGGCTGGGGCAAAAGGCGCCGTAACGGACTGCCCACACTTATTGGGGCCAGGATAGACCGCCGCCACTCCCAACCCTCCCCCCACCGGGGAGAGGGTTTCGAGGTATTTATTCGGCCGGGAGGTAGAGTTCGCCGCCCTTTTCCCGGAACGTCTCGCTCATCGCTGCCATGCCCTGTTCGGCGTCTTCCGCCGCGACGAAGGTTTCGATCTCGGCATTCTGCCTGGCGGCAAACTCGCGCACTTCCTGCGTGATCTTCATGCTGCAGAACTTGGGCCCGCACATCGAGCAGAAATGCGCGGTTTTCGCGCCTTCGGCCGGGAGCGTCTGGTCGTGGTATTGTTCCGCCGTATCCGGATCGAGGCTGAGGTTGAACTGGTCGCGCCAGCGGAATTCGAAGCGGGCACGCGATAGCGCATCGTCGCGTAGTTGGGCGGCGGGGTGGCCCTTGGCCAGATCGGCCGCGTGGGCGGCAAGCTTGTAGGTGACGACGCCGACCTTCACGTCATCCCGGTCCGGCAGGCCGAGGTGTTCCTTGGGCGTGACGTAGCAGAGCATCGCGGTGCCGAACCAGCCGATCATCGCCGCGCCGATGCCGCTGGTGATGTGATCGTAGCCCGGCGCGATATCCGTCACGAGCGGCCCGAGCGTGTAGAACGGAGCCTCGCCGCAGGCTTCGAGCTGCTTGTCCATGTTCTGCTTGATCTTGTGCATCGGCACGTGGCCGGGGCCTTCGATCATCACCTGCACGTCTTGCGCCCAGGCGCGCTTGGTCAGTTCGCCCAGCGTGTAGAGTTCGGCGAACTGCGCTTCGTCATTGGCGTCGGCGATCGATCCGGGGCGCAGGCCGTCGCCCAGCGAATAGGCGATATCGTAGGCCTTCATGATCTCGGTAATGTCGTCGAAGTGTTCGTAGAGGAACGATTCCTTGTGATGCGCAAGGCACCACTTGGCCATGATCGACCCGCCGCGGCTGACGATCCCGGTGACGCGCTTTGCGGTCATCGGGATATAGGGCAGGCGCACGCCGGCATGGATGGTGAAGTAATCGACGCCCTGTTCGGCCTGCTCGATCAGGGTATCGCGGAAGATCTGCCACGTCAGGTCCTCGGCCACGCCGCCGACCTTTTCCAGCGCCTGGTAGATCGGCACGGTGCCGATGGGGACCGGGCTGTTGCGGATGATCCATTCGCGGGTATCGTGGATGTTGCGCCCGGTCGACAGGTCCATCACCGTGTCCGCGCCCCAGCGGATCGACCAGGCCATCTTGTCGACTTCCGCGGCAACATCCGAGGCAACCGCGCTGTTGCCGATGTTGGCGTTGATCTTGACCAGGAAGTTGCGCCCGATCGCCATCGGTTCGGATTCCGGGTGGTTGATGTTGCTGGGGATGATTGCCCGGCCGCGCGCCACCTCGTCGCGTACGAATTCGGCGGTCACCTCGTCGGGGATCGACGCGCCCCAGTCCTGCCCATCGCGCACCAGCGCCTCGCCGAGCGCGGCGCGGCCGAGGTTTTCGCGCACCGCGACATATTCCATCTCGGGCGTGATGATCCCTTGGCGGGCGTAGTGCATCTGGCTGACGTTCTGGCCCGCTTTGGCGCGGAGCGGACGACGCACGACGTGCGGGAACGGGGGGACGCCGCCAGAACGGTCTGGCCCCAGCTGGCCATTGTCTTCGGGCTTGATCGCCCGGCCGTCATACTGCTCGACATCGCCGCGCGCGACGATCCATTCGCGGCGCACCGGCGCCAGGCCGGCGGAAATGTCGATAGCGGCGGCTGGATCGGTATAGGGGCCGGAGGTATCATAGACCCGCAGCGGCGGCTCGCCCGAGGAGGGTTCAAGGTCGATCTCGCGCATCGCCACCTTTACCTGCGGCAGGCGCGGGCTGGCGATGTGGACCTTGCGGCTGCCGCGGATCGGGCCGGTGGTCACACCGATTTCGAGGGTGGAATTGATGTCCGCCATGTGCGCTTCCTTCGGGGGGCGAAAGTCGGGAGCGCGGGGTACAGACCGGCCCTTCCCTCCGCCCGTGCTAACGGGTTCAGGTTCGACGGGTCGGGCGATGCGAAGCGCCCCTCTCAGCCAGCCGGCTCCCCGGGGATGCGATGTGGTACGCGAGGTATGCGGTGATGTATAGCCCCCGCCGCGCACCTGCGGTAAGGCGGGCGGGATGATCGATGACCTCCCGCCCGCCTATCGCGCGGCCGAAACCGCAGCCCGCGTCGCGCTGATCGCCGGCAGCTACCGGCGCTTGCTCGGCCGGGACCTGGTGGCGGAAGACGGCGATCCGGTGAAGGCGCTGTGGGCGGCGGTGCCGGTCGTGGTTGCGCACGGCACCGAAGTCGATCCGCTGTTCTTCTTCGGCAACCGCGCCGCGCTTGCCCGGTTTGACTGCACGCCGGGCCAGTTCATCGGCATGCCATCGCGCTTGTCGGCCGAGGCACCCGACCGCGCTGAGCGCCGGGAGCTGCTCGACCGGGTGACGCGCGACGGATACATTGCAGACTATGCGGGGGTGCGGATTTCGGCGACGGGCCGGCGGTTTCGCATCGAGCAGGCTGCGGTGTGGAACCTGATCGACCTTAACGGCGCGGTTCACGGGCAGGCGGCCGCGTTCGAATGCTGGCGCGAACTCCAGGCTTGAGCCTGGGGCAACGCCCGCCCGCATGACGGTTGCACCGGGCTGTGCCCGCTCTAAGATACGATCAAATGGACAACGGGGTCGCAGATATTGCCGTGCTGGGCGGCGGACTGGCGGGGGGACTGATCGCCCTTGCCCTGGCAAAGCAGCTACCCGAACTGCGCGTGCTGCTGATCGAGCGCGGCGAACAGCTGGGCGGGAATCATGTATGGTCATTCTTCGCCAGCGACCTGCCGCCCGGCGGCGCGGCGCTGGTCGAGCCGCTGATCGCCGCGCGGTGGGACCGGTATGAGGTGCGCTTTCCGGGCTTTCGGCGCGAGCTTCGTACCCCCTATCACAGCATCACGAGCGCCAGGTTCGACAGCGCCCTGCGCGCAGCCCTGCCGGAGAGCGCGGTTCTGTGCGGCGCGGCGGTGACGAAAGCCGACGCCTGCACCGTAACGCTGGCCGACGGCCGCGTGCTTCGGGCAGGGGGCGTGATCGACGCGCGTGGGCTGGCGGGGTTGCCGCACATGTTCGGGGGATGGCAGAAGTTCCTGGGCCAGATGGTCCGGACGGCGCGCCCTCACGGGCTTTCGCATCCGGTGGTGATGGACGCCGCGGTCCAGCAGACCGACGGGTACAGGTTTGTGTACTGTCTGCCGTTCTCTGCGGACGAGGTGTTCATCGAAGACACGTATTATTCCGACACGCCCGAGATCGACGCGGCGGCGCTGCGCGGCCGGATCGCCGATTATGCCCGCGCTGCCGGGTGGACCGTGGCGGAGATAACGGGCGAGGAGACCGGGGTGCTGCCAGTGGTCGCGCGCGGGGATTACCCAGCATTTCGGGCCGCGGCCGACCAGCGCACGGCGCTGGCCGGAGTGCGCGCCGGGCTGTTCCACCCGCTCACCAGTTATTCCCTGCCCACCGCGCTCGCCTTTGCGCTCGACCTGGCTCGCCATAGCGATCTTTCGGGCACTGGCCTTTGCGCGTTCAGCCGGGCATGGGCAGAGCGGCACTGGCGCAGGGGCGGGTTTTACCGGGTGCTGTCGGCGATGCTGTTCGGTGCAGCGCCGGCCGACGCGCGTTACCGCGTGCTCCAGCGGTTTTACGGGCTGGATGCGCGGCTGATCGAACGGTTCTATGCAGGTGAAAGCACGATGACCGACAAGATGCGCATCCTTTGCGGCAAGCCGCCGGTGCCGCTTGGCCCGGCACTGGCGAGCATCGCCGGACGCCGGCCGTTGGCCCCGCTTGGCGCCGCGTCGGCGTCCGGGGCCGGCCGATGACCCGGCGCGCCTGCGTCATCGGATCGGGCTTTGGCGGTCTCGCGCTGGCGATCCGCCTGCAATCGGCCGGGATCGCCACCACCGTGATCGAGGCACGGGACCGGCCCGGCGGCCGCGCCTATGTGTGGGAACGTGACGGGTTCACCTTCGATGCCGGACCGACTGTTGTCACCGATCCGCCCTGCCTGGAGGAGCTGTGGGCGCTTTCGGGCCACACGATGAGCGAAGACGTGGAGCTGATGCCGGTCATGCCGTTCTATCGGCTGAACTGGCCGGACGGCACCAATTTCGACTATTCCAACGACCAGGCGGCGCTCCATGCCGAGATCGCGCGCGTGGCACCCGGCGACGTTGACGGATATGAACAGTTCGCCCGTTATGCCGCGCACGTGTGGGAAGAAGGCTATGTGAAGCTGGGCACGGTGCCGTTCCTTGATTTCGCCAGCATGATCAAAGCAGCCCCGGCGCTGGCGCGTTATCAAGCCTGGCGCAGCGTCTATTCGATGGTTTCCAGCTTTGTCAAAAGCGAGAAGCTGCGCGAGGCGCTGTCGTTCCATACGCTGCTGGTGGGCGGAAACCCGATGACCACCAGCGCAATCTATGCGCTGATCCACAAGCTGGAAAAGGACGGCGGGGTATGGTGGGCCAAAGGCGGCACCAACCGCCTGATCGCAGGCATGGTGCGGCATTTCGAGCGGATGGGCGGCACGCTGCGGCTGCACGATCCGGTGGTGCAGGTCCATTCATTCGGCGACCGAGTGACCGAAGTGGAGTGCCGGAGCGGATGGCGCGAGCGCTTCGACGCGGTCGCCAGCAATGCCGACATCATGCACACGTACCGGGACCTGCTGCGCGACAGTGGCCCGGCACAGTCCACCGCCAAGAGTTTGGCGCGCAAGCGGTATTCCCCCAGCCTGTTCGTCGTGCATTTCGGGTTGGAAGGCACATGGCCGGGCATTCCGCACCACATGATCCTGTTCGGCCCGCGCTATAAAGGGCTGCTGGACGACATCTACCGGCACGGGGTGCTGCCGCGCGATTTCTCGATCTATCTCCACCATCCCACGGTGACCGATCCTTCGGTTGCGCCGCCGGGCAAATCGACGTTCTATGCGCTGGTCCCCGTCGCGCACATGGGCAAGCTGCCGATTGACTGGGAGCAGATCGGCCCGCTGCTGGAACGGCGTATCCTGGACGAAGTTGGCCGCCGCCTGATCCCGGATATTCATGACCGGATCATCACCAAGTTCCACTATGCCCCGCGCGATTTCGCGCTGGATCTCAACGCCCACCTGGGCAGTGCGTTCAGCCTTGAGCCGATCCTGACGCAGAGCGCCTGGTTCCGCGGACATAACCGGGATGACAAGCTGAAGAACCTTTATCTGGTTGGCGCGGGCACGCATCCGGGGGCCGGGATTCCCGGCGTGGTGGGCAGCGCCAAGGCAACCGCTGGCCTGATGCTGGAGGATCTGAAATGAAACGGCTTGCCGTGTATTGCGGATCGGCCACGCCAGCCGACCCGCGCTATATCGCGCTGGCCGCCGAGGTGGGGGCGGCGCTGGCGGGGCGCGGGATCGGGATCGTCTATGGCGGGGGGCGGTTGGGCCTGATGGGCGCACTGGCCGACGCCGCGCTTGCGGCTGGGGGCGAGGTGATCGGCGTGATCCCCGACGCGCTGTCGAGCGCGGAAATCGCGCATACCGGCTGCACCCAGCTGCACGTGGTGGAGACAATGCACGAGCGCAAGCGGGCGTTTACCGACCTGGCCGACGGGTTCCTGACGCTGCCCGGCGGGGTGGGCACGATGGACGAGCTGTGGGAGGCGGTCAGCTGGGCACAACTGGGCTATCATGCCAAGCCGGTGGGCCTGTACAACGCCTTTGATTTCTTTGACCATCTGCTGGCGTTCAACCGGCACATGGTGGAAACCGGCTTTATCCGGCCATCGCATGCCCGGATCGTGATTGCGGAGAACGAACTGGACCTGCTGCTGACCCGGATGGCCGCGCACGAACCGCACCAGCCGCTCATCCGGATGGAGGCGAAGGATCTGTGACGGCGGCGCCCCGCTGGACCGCGAGGCGCTGGTCGAGCACGCCCGCGCGGTGATCGCGCGGGGATCGAAAAGCTTCGCCGCGGCCAGCCGCCTGTTCGACCGCCCCACGCGCGAGCGGGTGTGGCTGCTCTATGCATGGTGCCGCGCGTGCGACGATCTGGCGGATGCGCAGGACATGGGCGGTGCGCTGGGCGATCAGGCCGGCGCGGCCGGCCGGCTGGCGCGCATCCGTTCGTTGACGGACCTGGCGCTGGCGGGGCGCCCCACGGGCGAGCCCAGTTTCGATGCTTTTGCGGTGGTTGCGCAGGAATGCGGGATCACTGCCGCCATGGCCGACGACGTGATCGCCGGCTTTGCACTTGATGCCGCGGCCTGGATCCCCCGCAGCGAAGCGGACATGCTGCAGTACTGTTTTCACGTGGCGGGCGCGGTGGGGGTGATGATGGCGGCGGTGATGGGGGTTGCGCCCGGCGACGAGGATACGCTGGACCGCGCCGCCGACCTGGGGCTCGCGTTCCAGCTTGCCAACATTGCCCGCGATCTGGCCGAGGACGACCGGGTCGGGCGCTGCTACCTGCCCGCCGACTGGCTGGCCGAGGCGGACATTCCGCCGGGCGAGCAACTGCGCCCGTATTACCGCCCGGCGCTGGTTGTCGTGGTCGGCCGGCTGTGTACGCTGGCGCGCGATTATGAGGCATCGGCCAGATCAGGCGCGCGCGGGCTGCGCTTTCGCCAGCGCTGGGCGGTGCTGGCAGCGGCGGGAATCTATGGTGCGATCGCACGAAAAGTGGCGGCGGCTGGCATTCACGCGTGGGACCAGCGCACGGTTACCGGCAAGGGCGAGAAGCTGGGCCACGTGATGCGCGCCGCGGTGCTGGCGGCGCTGCCCGGCCGACGCGCCGTCCCCCAACCGCAGTGGTCACGGCGGGAACTGTCCGCGAGGGCTCATGGGCAGGCGGGGACTCCCACCGCGCTCTCCTCATCGCGGGGCTGACCCGGATTTCAGCTACTCGGCCGAGAACAGCGGGAGCCCGGATTGACGGGGCCTGTGCCCTACACCAGACGGCGCGCGCCTGGGGGCAGAACCCGGCGGAACAGCCGGCCGCGCTCGCTCCACAACACCAGCGACAGCGATACCAGGCCCGCCCCAAGCAGCCAGTGCGCGAGCGGGCGAGCGCTTTCGTCATAGGACTGACCGACCAGCAGCCCGATCACGGAACCCACCACCATGCGGATGAACGACTGCGCCGAACTGGCCGCGCCGGCGATCCGCGCAAACGGCTGCAGCGAGATCGACATGAAATTCGCGCCCATGAAGCCCATCAGCATCATGTTCAGCGCCATGACCGGGACGAACTGCCACAGTGTCTGATCGGGCCGGTGCGCCAGCCATACTTGCGCGGCGGACACCACGATATAAGCCAGCAGTGCGCTGTGCCCCACGCGGCGCGCGCCGAACCGCTCCACGATCCGCGAATTGGTGAAGTTGCTCGCGGCCATCAGCAGCGCCATCCCGCCGAAATAGAGCGGCAGCCGTTCGCCCGCGCCGAAGTGTTCGCCCAGCAGCTGCTGGCAGCACTGCACCCAGCCCCACAGCACACCAAGCGTGAACGCGCTGCCCACCACATAGCCCAGCGCCGCGCGGTTGATCAGCGTCGCGCTCATGTTGGTGAGGACTGTGCGGGGGCGGGTGGACTGGCGGTTGGCCGGATGGAGCGATTCGGGCAGCCTCAGCCAGACCCATACCATCACTCCGGCACCCATCAGCGCCATGAAGCCGAAAATCCAGCGCCAGCCGGCAAACAGCAGGATCGCCTGCCCGATGCTGGGGGCGAGCATCGGCACCGTCAGGAAGATCACCGCGATCAGCGACTGCAGACGTGCCATCCGATCGCCATCGAACCTGTCACGGATCACGGCCGCCGGCACCACCGACAGCGCCGCGCTGGCCATCCCGGCAATGGTGCGCATGGCCAGCATGGTGTTGAATTCGGTGACCAGCGCGCATCCCGCGGTGAGCACCACGTACAGCAGCAAGCTGCCGATCAGCACCGGTTTGCGGCCGAACCGGTCCGAGACCGTCCCCGGAATGAGCGAGCCCAGCGCGATGCCGCCCAGGAACAGGCCGACCACCAACTGGCGGTGGTTCTGGTTCGTCACGCCCAGATCGCTTGAGATCGTGCCCAGCGCCGGCAGCATGGCGTCAATCGCGAGCGCCTGCAGGGCCTGCATCAGCGCCATCATCGCGATCAGTTCACGCTCGCCCAATGGAAACGGGCGGGCGGCGGATGAAGCAGACGGCGGCATTGCCCCCTCATGGCCCGGCCGCGTCTGCGATGCTACCGGAAACGCCGAATTCTTTCGCATTGCGGCGTAATCCTCAGGCATCACGGACGGTTCCGCGCAAACGGGCAGACCACGCCGGCACGCGACACAGCCATAGCCTCGCGCTATGCTGCTGTGATGCGATCCTGTGATGGCCCTGGTGATGTTGGCGATGCCGGACCGGAGGACACAGCCGGTCTGCGCAAGATCATCCATGTCGACATGGACGCGTTTTTCGCCAGCGTCGAACAGCGGGACGAACCGGCGCTGCGCGGGCTGCCCGTGGCGGTCGGCGGCTCTTCCGGGCGCGGGGTGGTGGCGGCCGCCAGCTATGAGGCGCGCACATTCGGGGTGCGCTCGGCGATGGCTTCGGCGCGGGCGATCCGGCTCTGTCCCCAGCTGATATTCCGCAAGCCACGGTTCGACGTATACAAGGAGGTGTCGCAGCAAATCCGCGGCATCTTTCTTGAATACACCCCGCACGTGGAGCCGCTGTCGCTCGACGAAGCCTATCTTGACGTTACGAACGATCTGCGCGGGATCGGATCAGCCACCCGTATTGCGCAGCTGATCCGTACGCGGATCAGGGCGCAGACCGGGCTGACCGCAAGCGCCGGGGTTTCCTACAACAAGTTCCTGGCCAAGCTGGCGAGCGATCAAAACAAACCGGATGGGCTATGCGTGATCCGGCCCGGGCAGGGCGCGGAATTCGTTTCGAGTTTGCCGGTGGGGCGGTTTCACGGGATCGGCCCGCGCGGCGCACAGAGGATGGCCGCGCTAGGAATCCAGACGGGCGCAGACCTGCGAGAGCGTGACATCGCATATCTGCGCGCCCACTTCGGCAGCCAGGCCGATTACCTGTACCGCGCAGCGCGAGGGATCGACTTGCGCCGGGTGCAGCCCAACCGCCCACGCAAGTCACTGGGCGGCGAGCGCACCTTTCACCACGACATCTCTACCGGGCCAGTACTGCGCGAAACGCTAGAGGGGATTATCGACATTGTGTGGGACCGGATCGAGCACGCCGAGGCGCGGGGACGCACGGTGACGCTAAAGCTGCGCCACAGCGACTTCACCACCCTGACGCGCGCACGGTCCGTTTCCCGTGCGGTGGGCAGCAAGGCCGAGTTTGCCCGGCTGGGTCACGGGCTGCTGGATGAACTGCTGCCATTGCCGCAACCGGTCCGGCTGATGGGGCTGACGCTGTCCTCGCTCGAGCGCGCGGGGAGCGATTACACCCAGGCGGTCGCGCTTAACGCCCCAGACGGGCAGATGACGCTGCTTTGACCATTTCCGGCAACGCAGACGCCAGCCGGCCCGCCAGTCTGGCCGGCAGTCCATCGACCGGAAAGAACCGGGCGGCGGTGAGTTCGCGTCCATCCGCGCGCGGTTCGTCAGCGGTCCAACCGGCGATCAGGTACGATTCGCTGGCCGACAAGGGATCATCAGTGCGGCCTAGCGATACAGCGTGGTCCAGCCGGCAGCCGGTCTCCTCCTGCACTTCGCGGCACCCGCCGCGTACCGGGTCTTCGCTGCGCCCCAGCCCGCCGCCGGGGAGCATCCAGTCCCCCGTCCCATAGGAATGGCGGATCAGCAGGACTCGTCCGGCAGGGTCAAGCACCAGCACGCGGCAGCCGCGGACCGTGCATCGGCTGACGCGCCACCAGCGCACCCGCACCGCGTGCGCAACGCGCAGCCCCGCGATATGGGCGCGCGCAGGAAGGATGCGGGTCAGGCGAAGCATGTTACCGGTTGGCGCCTTGCCGCCAGCAGCCGGGCCACCGGCAGGTCGTTCACCCCCACCGCTGCAGCCTCGAACAGCGCGCGTTTGTCCGCGCCGCGGATCATGAACACCAGCGCGTCGCTATTGACCAGCGCCGGGATCGTCAGGCTGAGCCGCTCGAACGGGGCATCCGGGGGCAATGGTTCGGGCATCAGCCGCCGGACGCCAACCGGCTCGTCCACCCGCGGATCGGTGTTCGGGAACAGCGAAGCCACATGACCGTCCCCGCCCATTCCCAACCATGTCATTGCAAAACGGGGCGGCTGCAGCCCTTCCGCCAGGGCAATCACGGTCGCACCCGCGGGACCGAGCAGCGCGCGGATCTTGCCCACGTTGCTGGCCGGGTGGTTTTCCGGCACGATCCGGTCATCGCCGGGCCACACTTCGACCCGGCGCCAATCGATCGGACGCGTTGCAAGGTCCGCCAAGACAGGGAACGGCGTAGCACCGCCGGGGACCGAAATCGCGATCCGATCCGATCGAGCAAGCGCGATCAGCAGCCGGTCGGCAATCCAGCCGGCAATCGTTCCGTCCGCGGCGCCATCGATGAATTCGATCGACATCGCGGTTCCATAGCAGCCCGCGCCGCGCAGCGGAACGGTGATGCTGCACCATTCCGGCGCAGTGCCTTCACGCGACCGTCTGCTTCAGGAACCAGATGCGCTGTTCGCACTGATCGGTCCAGTCGTCGATGATCCCGTCCGTGGCGTTGTCGCCCGCTTGGTCCGCGGCTGCTTTAGTTTCGCGCAGCTTTGCCAGATAGGTCTGATTGTCCGCGACCAGTTCACGAACCATGTCCGCAGCGTCAAGATCGGTACGATCCTGGGCGGCGATCCCGGTCCTTTCAGCAATGGCCGCGACCGAAGTCAACGTATCGGCGCCGTTCTTGCGCACCCGCTCTGCGATCAAGTCGGTCAGCGCAAATATTTCGGCTGCGTGATCATCGAACAGCAGGTGCAGATCGCGGAAATTTGGCCCTTTGACATGCCAGTGAAAGTTCTTTGTCTTCACGTAGAGCGCGAAAGTATCGGCAAGCAGCCCGTTCAGGCTTTCCACCAAAGCCTTGTTCACGTTATCACCCATGGCTTCACCCTTTGGTTTAGCAGCGGCAGCCCGCCGCACGTATAGTTCCCTTGCTATACAACAGCCTGAGTAATCGTATCCCTGTCCTTATACGAACACTGTAACCACTTCAGGCGATCAACGCGGGGTACCCCATGAACAAACCGCCAGCGATCAGCAGCAGCCCGCTCGCCAGTCGCCATCGAACAAGTGGTCCGGATCGCAGCCGCGCCGGCATTGTCCATCCCAGCGTGATGGCCAGCGCACTGCCGGCGAAACCGCCTGCTCCGCTGGTCAGCGGCGCTACCATGCCGACACCCACCGCAAGCACCACCAGCCGCGCGGCGTCTGCAAGCTGCAAGGACAGCAGCACGACGAAGGCGGCAAACAGCGAATTGGTGGGTTCGACAGGTTGCAGCGTTGGTCGGAGAACAACAACTTCAACGCCGGCCGCGATCATCAGCAGCGCGGTAAAAAGGATGGGATCGCTTGGCGCGAAACCCGTAATTATTCCGGCCGCCAGCCAAACCGAAGCGCCGGTACAAACCGCCGCAGCCGTTAGCGCGACGACCAACAACGCCGGGCGGGCGCCCTGGATCTCGGTCAATCGCGCCACCGTCATCTGGTCGCGCGCGCCTGTCCCGGTGATCAGGGCGGCCAGGAAGGAAAGAAGAAATCCGGTCACCTCCGCCGATTAACAGCGGGAGCGTATCAGAACCAGCGGCGCTTGGGAGCCACCACGGTTGCCGGCCGAGTGCCATCGGCGTGCGCTTCTGCCCGCGCCACGCGCAAATCCGCATCGTGCTCGGCAAGTTCGGCACCGCGCTTGCGGCGCAGCGCATCGTAGCTCCACCAGATCTGGCTGTGCGCAAACACTCCCAGCAAGCCGCCGACAAGCGCGACGTGAAGCAGGATCATCGGGATTTGCGCGGGGTCGTTGAACTGGTTGTGGAAGAAGAAGATGGTGAGGGCGGTGAACCCCGCCAGCAGAATGGCGGCCAGCCGGGTCATCATCCCGATCGCCAGCGCGACGCCGAGCACGACTTCAAACAGTGCCGCTGGAATGGTGACGGCGGTTGGCAACCCAACCCCCGCCAACATTTCCGCCGCCGGAGCGGGATTGAGGAGTTTCATCGCACCGGAGACGATGAACAGCAACGCAATCAGTATCCGGCCGATAACCGCCGCGATCGTGGACATCACACACTCTCCCCGAAGGTTATGCCGGGGAAGCGGGCCGCGACCGGATTTGTTCCCGGGCAGTGGGGGGGTCAGAGCCGCGTCAGAGCCGGGGCAGCGTGACCCCGCGCTGGCCCATGTACTTGCCGGCGCGATCTGCATAGCTGATTTCACACGGTTCATTGCCCTTCAGGAACAGGAACTGGCACGCGCCTTCGTTCGCATAAATTTTTGCAGGCAACGGCGTGGTGTTGGAGAATTCCAGCGTCACGTGCCCTTCCCAGCCGGGCTCAAGCGGGGTCACGTTCACGATGATCCCGCAGCGGGCATAGGTGCTTTTGCCCAGGCAGATCACCAGAACGTCGCGCGGGACGCGGAAGTATTCGACGGTGCGGGCCAGCGCAAAAGAATTGGGCGGGATCACGCAGACATCGGTCTTGCGATCCACGAACGAATTGGAATCGAAGTTCTTCGGATCGACCACCGCGGAATCCACGTTGGTGAAGATCTTGAAATCGTCCGCCACCCTTGCGTCATAACCATAGGACGACAGCCCATAGGAAATGCAGCCGTCGCGCCGCTGATTCTCAACGAACGGTTCGATCATGCCGGTTTCCAGCGCCTGAGCCCGGATCCACTTGTCGGATAGAATCGCCATGCGCGGGTGATTCCCCAAGCGCACCCGCACCGCAAGTCGGATGCCGGGGTATTCCGTGTAGCTTTGCACAAAGCTGGGGACACCGACGCCTTTGGTGTCGGCCGCCAGATCCGGTCAGGCCGTTCGTTCATCAGGCCCTTCGTTCAGATGCCCGCGTACCACGCATAGGCCGAGCGATCCTCCCAATAGCCACCGTTGCCGCCATGAAGTCCGGCCAGCGTTGCACGCGCCTCGATCCGCATCACATATTTGGCATGCTTGTAGCCCAGTTGCCGCTCGACCCGCAGTCGCACAGGCGCACCGTGTTCGGTGGGCAGCGGCCTATCGTTCATCGTGTGCGCAAGGATCGTCTGCGGGTGGAATGCATCGAACAAATCGATCGATTCGTAATACGGACGGTCGCCAAACCGATCGGCGCAATGGAACACCAGATAACGCGCGGCCGGCAGCAACGCGGCGCCTTCCAGCACCGCCGCCAGCGTCGGCCCGGTCCACGCGCCGATCGCGCTCCACCCTTCGACACAATCGTGCCGGGTAATCTGGCGGCGCTGCGGCAGGCCTTTCAGCCGTTCGAGCGACAGGTCGAGCGGGCGCAGGACCAGGCCATCGATGCGCAGCTTCCAATCGCGAAAGGCGGTCTTGGCGTGAAGGTCCCACGCGGCATCGCCCGCACCGGCGCGATTGCCGTTGGCACGAAACACCGGCGAGCGGTCATTCTCGGCGAATTCGCGCGCGAGCGTATCGCCCGCAATCAAACGCTGGCTCGTGCGATTGGCGGCCTCCGCGCTTTGGAGCAGCGTCCTGAATGCCGGCGAGCGGTTGAGCCGGTCGCACCCGGAAAGCGTCAGGGCGCCCACCCCGGCCATGCCCACACCCAGCAAGCGCCGGCGGCTCATCCGGTCAGTCATGGCCCGGCTCCGGCGCTACACGATGCCAGCCCGTGACCATAGCGCGCACCGCGTTGACCGGTCCGACCAGCAGGACCATCGCGATGTGGACCACGATGAATACCGACAGCCCCAGCGTCGCAAGGAAGTGGAGCGAACGGGCCGATTGCCGCCCGCCGAGGAGATCGAGCAGGAACGGCAGGCCGGCGTTGAGAGCAGGTGACATCGTCAGCCCGGTCGCGATTGCCAGCGGCAGCAAGCCGAATATTACGCCGCAATAGGCCAGCTTCTGCAGCACGCCATAGCGCAGCGCCGCAGTTCCGGCGGGGAAGCGCAGCCTGGCATGGTCGACAACGTCCCGCCACAGGTGCCCGGGGCGCCATTCCCGCCACGTGATATGCAGATCGCGCCGCAGATGGCCATTGCGCAGCGATGTCAGCAGGTAAGCCAGCAGCCCGAACGCCAGCACCCACGCGAACGCAAGGTGCCACAGCCGCGCATCGGCCAGGCTGTAGCCGGACGGAATCGTCATCCAGCCCGGGAAAGCTTGCGCCCCGCCGAGGGCCAGAGCGGCTACGGCCTGCCTGTCAGCCGTTTCCAGCACCAGGGAACCGATCCGCAACGAACGCCCCGCTCCGGACTGGCTGATTTCCAGCCAGGCATAATCGGGATTGGCGCCGTAATCGCCCCAGTACAGCCGCGGGTGCGCGTTGAAGATCATCAGACCGCTCATCATCATGACGATGACTGCGACAGCGTTCGACCAGTGCCAGAGCCGAACCGACAGGCCGTGGCGCCGCACGCGCGTCCCGCTTGGCGGCGAGCCAAGTGCCGCTGGGCGGGACGAAGCGTCGGGATCGGCCACGGCGTACGCTACCGCACACGCAGCGACGGCGCGACCGATTTCGGGAGCGCGCGGAAGCGCCGACGACGTATCACCCCCGTGTCCTTAGCGGAACGTTCCGGACCATGCGACCTCTGCCACTGGCTTGCGGCCGCTCTGTACCTCGCGTTCGCGCAGGGCGTCCGGCAGGCGATCGGCCGGTGCCCGCGTACCGAGCGCGATCGCGGCATCGATCCGGAAGCCTTCGGGCACTTTCAGCACATCGCGCGCCTTGGCAAAATCCACCCCGGTCATGCCGTGGGTGTGGTACCCCAATGCCAGTGCCTGCAGCGCAAGATTGGCCCACGCCGCACCGGCATCGAAACTGTGGCTGTGATTGGGATTGGCGCCGTCGCGGGTAACCATGACCTCATCGGAAACGACGTACAGTAGCACGCTCGCGTTCCTGGCCCAGGTCTGGTTGAATTCGGCCAGGGGCTGCAGGAACTGCGCGAACAATGCCTCGTCCGCGCGGTGGGCATAGAGAAACCGCCACGGCTGATAGTTATAGGCCGACGCCGCAAGGCCCGCGCCTTCGAATATCACGTCAAGATCATCCTGCGGCAGCGCAGCCCCGTCGAACGAACGGGGAGACCAGCGATCGACGATCATCGGCAACACGCGGGGACTGGCGGTACGGGTCATAAGCGAAAGGCTCCGTGGAAGAGAAGGCAAGGGATAGCCGGACCGAAGCTGACGGCAAGGGCGTGGCGGCTCACGCGGTATGGGCGTCTAAGCAGTGTCGACCAGGACAAGTTCGGCGTCTTCCAGCGCGGTGACTTCGAAGGCATCAACGCCGGTGATGGCAACGCCGTCCCGCGCGTTGGCCTCAACCTCGCCGATCCGGACACGTCCCGCGGCCGGCACCAGATAGGCATGGCGCTCCGCGCCCAGCTGGTAACGTGCCGAGGTGCCGGCCGGCAGCGCAGCGCCCAGCACCCGCGCCCGGGCGTTGATCCGCAGCGCATCAGCATCGCCATCGAACCCCGAGGCGAGCGCGACGAAGCGCCCGGCGCGCTCGCCCCGCGGGAACGGTCGGGTGCCCCAACTTGGCGCATGGCCCCGCGCATCGGGCATGATCCAGATCTGGAACAGGCGAGTGGGCTCATCCTCCAGATTATATTCCGCGTGCTGGATTCCGGTTCCTGCCGACATCACCTGCACGTCGCCTGCCTCCGTCCGGCCGGAATTGCCAAGATTGTCGCGGTGCGTGATCGCGCCCTGGCGAATGTAGGTAACGATTTCCATGTCGCGGTGTGGATGCGCGGGAAACCCGGTCTGGGGCGCGATCACGTCATCGTTCCAGACCCGCAGCGCGCCCCACTGGACACGTTCGGGATCGTGATAATCGGCAAAGGAAAAATGGTGGCGCGCATCAAGCCAGCCGTGGTTGGCGGCGCCGAGCGTGTTGAAAGGGCGAAGCTGGATCATCGTGCTGCTCCCGCGGGGACTGTGAGGACGGTATCTAGGGATTGTTCAGCGATCCGGAAGCCCGGCCGCCTTGGAGGCGTCGGCGCAAGCCCGCCGCCGACGAACACGGCTGATCCGTTATCGGCCTTGCGCCGCGCGCAGGGTGCGGAAAGTGATCGACCAGCGCGGCACCTCTGCCGGCGCAAGGCTGTGCTCCCAACTGCCGCGAAGTTCGCCCGACAGCCGGTAGGCAGACCGGGGACGGAGCGGCGCGGTAAAGCGTTCGAAGCCGTTCGCCGATCGGCGGCGAAAGCGCATTGCGGCTTCACCGCCAAGCGACAATCCGGCGACATGCTCGAATACCGGTCGGTCCTTGTGCCAGCCGATCCCGGCGCCGACATCATAGCGGATCAGCAGGGCATGGACGAGCGAAGCCGCGTCCAGTCCGGTAGCCTTGGCGACGGCGTCGCGCGTTGGCAGCAGCCAGACCGGCAACGGCGGCCCCTGCTCGAACCGCCCGTTGGCAAAGTCGTAGATCCAGCCGAACGAGCGGGTTAGCCGTTTCCCCAGCCAACCCTGAAAACGGAAGGGCTCGAGATCCGATGCATCGATTTGGCCGATCAGATCGGCTTCGTCAGCCGGCGTGATGACCTCATCCCAGCCTGGCAGGACCGGGCTCCCGCCAGTGCGCGGCACCAGATCATCAAACAGGTCTGCGATGGTCACTGGCGTCTTCCGTTCCGTCGCCCCAGCCGTGCGCGTTGCCGTCACCGGAGCTGGCTGTCCTTACTGCCGCGCCGGTTGTACGCGGAAAAGGATGGCCGCTGATCGCGCTGGGACTGGCAGCCGATGCATGTGCGTGCGCCCGGAAGGGCACGCCGCCGCGCTTCCGGGATAGCCTCGCCGCAGTCTTCGCATTGAGCCAGACTATCGCCCGACGGCATACACGCCCGCGCGTTGGCGATCGCGTCTTTCAGGCTGTCCTCGATCTGATCCTGTACTGCGCCGTCGGGCGCCCAGCCACTGGCCATAATGTGTATCTCACCCAGAAATGTGATGTCCCGCCGATATAGGGAGGGCCACGGCGATTTCACGAGTTACGTTTCGTCCGCCCTTCCCTCCATCCCCATCCGGCCGCGTGGAACGGAGGCGGAGCGCCGGAACATCGGCAGTCAATGATCGTTTCGACAGGGAATTTCGCTGTGGAGACTGTATGCACAATATCGCCAAAGTCATCGAAGTTGTAGGCACCTCGGAAGAGAGTCTCGAGGACGCGATCAGGGGCGCCATCGCTCGCGCCAGCAAGACCGTAGAGAACCTGCAGTGGTTCGAGGTCCGCGAAATTCGCGGTGCGCTTGATGGCAGCAAGGTCGAGCGCTTTCAGGTGATGCTGAAAATAGGCTTTGGCCTGAACGACGATTAGGCCGCCGCGCATCTCACATCCTCCCGCTGATTTCTCGTCATAACAGAAAAGCTGCACTGGCCGTGACATCGGCCGATCTGAGCGGATGACAGAATTGCGCGCTGATAAAAGCAACGATGGCCGGACGCGGGCTCGTGCCTTAACTTTTACGGCTGGCCTCAGCGTCCACCATCGCATGGGTGGCTGCCTTTTGCCCTGAAAAGCAGCCTGTCCAATACATTAGTTTTGACACTGCCGGTTTGAACGATACCCTCCTGGTTCAAAAGGCGCTGATGAATGGTTTGCATCGGCCTGCGCCAATTGGCGCAAAAGCCGGTGCAGCCGAGGCCGTCCAGCGAGGGCCCCGGTTACTGTGCAGATGCTGCCATAACGACCTGGAGAGCACTGTGGCAGCCTTGATGACAAGCTTGGACTCGCAAGTCCATTGCCGCATCTGTCCGTTCTGCGAACAGAATTGCGCCACGTTGGTGACGGTCGATCCCGCGACGCGACGCGTGCTCACGGTCCGGGGCGACAAGGACGATCCGCTCAGCAAGGGCTACATCTGTCCCAAGGCGTATGCGCTCAAGGACCTGCACCACGATCCCGAAATGCTGACCGGGCCCATGATGCGGCGCGGCGGCCGGCTTGAGCCAGTAACATGGGACGAGGCGCTTGATTTTACTGCCCAGCGTCTTTCCGAACTGCAGCGCGACCATGGCCCCAATGCTATCGCCTCGTACTTCGGGACCGGACTTACGCACGTGCCGGGCCTGGCGCTTTATGCGCCGCTGCTGCTGACTACCCTTGGATCGAACCAGGTCTATTCCGCATCAAGCGTGGACAGTCACGCCCACTTCATGGCCACCGCCTCGATGTTCGGCGGACTCGCCTCCATGCCCATCCCCGACATCGACAACAGCGACTATTTTGTCCTGATCGGCGCCAATCCGCTGCAATCCAATGGCAGCTTCCTGACCGCTCCGGGAGTGCCCTGGCGTCTGCGTGCGATCCAGGCGCGCGGCGGCAAAGTGGTGGTCATAGATCCGCGTCGCACCGAGACGGCGGAGATGGCGGACTGGCATCTTTCGATCCGGCCCGGAGCGGATGCGATCCTGCTGCTGGCCATCGCTCATGTGCTGTTCGAGCGAAACCTTGTCGACCTGGGTGATCTGGCCGATCATGCAAGTCACCTCGATGAACTGCGGACCATTGCGCTGCGGTTCACGCCGGAAATCGCCAGCGCTGCCTGCGGTATCCCCGTCGAAGATATCCGTCGGCTGGCGCAAGAATTGGCAGCGGCGCCGCGCGCGTGCATCTATGGCCGCATCGGATCGTCGATGCAGCAGTTCGGTTCGATCACCAACTGGCTGATAATCGCAATCAACGCCATGACCGGTAACCTTGACCAGCCCGGCGGCTCGATGTTCCCGCGCGGGGTGTTCGAAGCAATCCTGTTCTCCGAGCGCTACCGCGATGGCAGCATTCCCTATGGCCGGTGGCATACGCGCGTTAGCCATCTGCCAGAATTGGGGGCGCAACTGCCTTGTGCTGCCATGATGGAGGAGATGGACACGCCCGGCGAAGGCCAGGTGCGCGGCCTGATCACCTTGTGCGGCAACCCGGTACTGTCCACTCCGAATGGCGGGGGACGGCTGACGCGCGCCGTGGAGGGCCTGGACTTTGTTCTGTCATTCGACATCTTCATCAACGAAACGACCCGCCATGCCGATGTCATCCTGCCATCGCCCCGATGCCTGGAACATTCGGATTTCATGGTCGTCTATCCGTTCTTCACCGTGCGCGATTACATTCGGTGGAACGCTGCCGTGTTTCCAGCCTCGGCAGGATCCATGCACGACGGAGACATCATGTGCGAGCTGGTCGCACGGCTGCGCGGCATCACGGCAAGGCAGGCAGACGACCTCGCACTGGAAATGCTTTACGACCAGCTGCGCGACCAGGGCAATCCGGTCGCCGCGCGCATTTCGTTCGCCGAAGCCAAGGCCTGTCTTTCCGAGCAGCACGGGCAGGACCAAATGTTTGAACTGCTGGTGCGCTCGGGGCCGTATGGTGACCATTTCGGCGAAAACGCCGCAGGGCTTACGCTCGAAAAACTGAAATCCATGCCGCACGGTGTGGATTTCGGACCGATGCAGCCGCGCATCGCCGAAGTGATCCATTTGCCCGACGGCAAGATCGATCTGGCGCCGGACGCCATTGTGCGCGATCTGCCGCGGTTTGAGCGATGGTTAGCGGAAGAAAAACCCGCAGGATTGCAACTGCTTGGACGCCGACACATGCGCTCGTTCAATACCTGGATGCACAACTTGCCGTCGCTTGCCAAAGGACCAAACCCGTGCACGCTGCTGATGAACCCGGCCGATGCGCATGTCCGTCAGATCGCCGACGGGCAAATGGTGCGCATCCGGTCTCGCACCGGCTCGGTCGAGGTGCCGGTGGAACTGACCGATGAAATCAGGTCGGGAGTGGTGAGCTTGCCGCATGGGTGGGGGCATGACGATCCGCTGGTCCCCGGCCAGCAGCGGGCAAAGGCGCGCGCCGGGGTGAATTACAACCTGCTCGCGGACGAAACGCTGCTGGACGTGCCGTCATGCAACACGAACCTCAACGCCATTCCGGTGGAGGTAGTGCCGCTGGCAGCGCCGTCTGTTCAGACGTGATCGACCGGTCATCAGCAGTCACCGGAATACGCCGAACATAGGTTGACCGGGGGGCGGTCTATATGGCAGTCGCAAAACGTGTGCGGAGCAGCCGGTAAACCAGGTTGTAAACCGCAGGCCATCCCCTAAGGGAAACCACAGTTTCCTGCGGGTTTGCGGGTGTAGCTCAATGGTAGAGCAGAAGCTTCCCAAGCTTACGACGAGGGTTCGATTCCCTTCACCCGCTCCAGCCTTTCAGCTTCGGAGAGTGATTCGTTCACCGCGCCCAGGATTGCGATTCCGCAACCGCGGCGAGGCTGGCTGAACGTGATTTGCAACCCGCTTCAGGCGTGAAAATTGAACTGCTCATATCGTCTGAGCGGATGCGGTGGGGAGCATCCTTGCACTCGGTGTACCCCCATTTAGAAATTCAAGCTGATCGGCTTTCCGGGAATATTCCCCACAATCCATGATTTCGATCTGGCAGGATCGTCTTGGCAATGGGAAACTTCTGAAGTTCGTTCGCCCGGCCCCTACGCCGTTCAGATCATCGGATCATTCACCGGCAGGCCCAGTTCCAGCCTGCCATAGGATTCGGCAGCGGTGTCGGGATCAAGGAAGGCATGGCGCGCCAGCGTGTTGATATCGCGAAAGAAGCGCTGGAATGGCGCCTCGTCGCGAAACGAGTCTCCGCCGACGCTGCGTGCCATCTCGTTCACACTGTCGAGGCAGAATGTGGTGACCATCGAGGCGCGCAGCTTGATCTCCGCGCGGTGTTTCGGATCGGCGGCATGGCTGCCCCCGGCGCTTATTTCCGCAACCATTGCTGCCAGCATCTGCTCGGCCATCTGCGCGCGCGCAAGGCCTTGGGCCATGCGGATCTGCGCAGGTGCCCGCTCGGCCGCCCTGGCGCCGGAAAGGGTGCCCATCCGCCCTTGCACGCGGTCGCGCAGCGCGTTCGCCGCGCCCCGGTGCATCCCCACGACCACGGGCAGCACCTCCAGCATCGCGAACGGCAGGAACGGGATGTGGTACATCGGATTTGCGTGCAGCCGGTGGCCGGCCGAGTTGCCTTCCAGCGCGGGGCCGAACAGCGCGGCCATGTGGTCTGGAACAAAGACATCGTCGAACACCAGATCGCGGCTGGCGGTGGCCTTCATTCCCAGGATGTGCCAGGAATCGACGATCTGCACCGCTTCGCGATTGACCACGAACATCAGCACCTGCGGCGCGCCCGCCGCCGCGTTCAGTATGCCGTTCACCTGGAACCACTCCGCGTGGGACGATCCCGAATTCCACCCGGTGCGGCCGCTCAGCCGATAGCCGCCATCAACTTTTGTCACGCCGGTGATGGGGGCGGCCGCCCCTGCACCCAGGACGAAACCCTTGTCACCGAACACCTGCTTCTGGCCTTCGCGTCCCAGGATCAGCAGGCGCCACGATGCCCCCATGAGAAACGCACCGACCCAGCCCGCGGACGGCTGGGCCGCGCTGATCTTCTGGACGACGCGCGAGAAGGTTTCGAAATCGAGCTCATGACCGCCATATTCTTTGGGCGCCAGGAGTCCGAACAGACCGGCATCCGTCAGCGCGGCGATGATGGCGTCGGGAAGCTGGCCATCCCGGTCGCCTGCGTCGGCTGACGCGGCAATAGCCGGGAGCAATTCGTCCACCCGGGCAAGCAGTTCTTGGGACGTGCTCATCAATCGCTCCGATCGCGTTGCGGGATGCACACCGCGCCAAGTCGGTAGTCATCCAGCACAAGACCAACGTGTTCGCGAACACCAGCCACGATCAGCTGATGATGTCAGCGATCGCGTAACCGCCGGCAGTGACCGCAGGGGCTTCCAGCCGCTGCCCAGCAGCTTGTACAACCGCCGTGACGTCCTGCCAAACGGTTCGATCGCGCAAGGCAATTTTTCGGGAGCGCAATTGCAAAAGTGTGAACGGACACGGCCGCCGCGTTCAGCGCAAGAAGGCAGTTCCGCTCGCACTGCGCGCGCGGAACTGCCGAGGTCAGCTTAGTACCGGAAGCTGAGCGTTACACCATATTCCGCCGGCCGGCCGGTGTAGCGTGCCAGACTGTCGTAGGCCTGGATGATCTGGGACCAGTAGAACTTGTTGAAGATGTTCTTGCCCCAGATGGACGCGCGCCACCGGCCATCGGCCGATTCCACGCCAAGGTTGCCATCCACCAGTGCCCGGGCATTGATATCGTAGCGTTTCCGGTCGACCGGCGAGACGGTGAGGATGCCGATCGAACTGCTCTGGCCGTTCAGTCCCGCGCCGATGAACCCGTTCACCGCGCCGTTGAGCGGGAACTTGTAATCTGCGCGCAGCGAGTACTGCCACTTAGGCGCATAAGGCAGGCTTACGCCGGCGAACGAAGCAGTGACCGGCTCACGCAGGCCGGTGTCGGTATTGAGCACCGATCCCACCACCCCCTGATAGTTGCGCACGGTCGCTTCGAGGTAGGTAACCGATGCGCCCAGGGTCAGCCCTTCGACGGGAATGGCGTTCACCGACATTTCGGCACCCCAGACACGGGACTTCGGCACGTTAACCAGCTTGTCGAGCGCACCGAAGATCGGGTCGATGAACTTCGCGCGGAGCTGCTTGTCGCGGTAATCGTAGAAGAAGCCCGCGCCATTGATCGACAGTCGGCGATCGAACAGCTGTGCCTTGAAGCCCGCTTCGTAATCGGTCAGCTTTTCCTGCGTCACCGGCGCATAGGCGTCGTAGATTGCCCCGGCCAAAGTGGCAAAGCTCCCCGCTTTGTACCCGCGCGAAACGTTCGCATAGAGCAGGATATCCTCGGTCGGCTTGATGTTGACCCCCAGGCTCCACGAAGTGCTATCCTCGTCGAGGCTGCCGCGGAACGGCGTCGTCGTAAGGTACGTCGCCGGATTGAACGGCGTCCCATCGGGATTGGTGCGCGTATCAAGCGCGATGCCCTGGCCGCACTGGATGGTTGGAACCGCGCCCTGATAGATCAGCCCGTAGACGGTGTTGAAAAAGGTCGTGAGCGAGCAGTCTCCAAGCCCGCCGCCCGCAAACAACCCCGGCGTTTCGTAAGGGCTGAAGGTGAGGTTGTCGCGCTTGGCCTTGGTCTGGCGGATGCCGCCCTTGAGCGTGATAACATCAGTCACGTCGAACTCGACGTTGCCGAATGCGGCGTAGTTGTTCATTCGCTGGTTGGAGCCATAAACGTTGCCGGTGAACCCGTTGACCGCGAAAGAGCTGGTGTCCTTGATGTAAAGGTCGATCAGTTCGTCGGCTTTGGTATGTTCATAGTTGGCCCCCAGCGTGTAGCGCAGGCGGTTCTGGCTGCCGTTGGCGATGCGCAGTTCGGTCGTGAAGCTTTTCACCCGCCCGACGATCGGATCGAGCTCCAGCGTATCGAACGGCGTACCGTCGCTTTCGGTGGCCTTGTTGACCTTGAGGTCGCTGTATCCGGTGATCGAGGTGACGGTGATATCGTCGGTCACGTCGAAGTCGGCCCGTAGCGACGTTTGCCAGAACTTGTCGTCCGCATAAGGGCGATGCTCTGGGTTCCAGTCGGTTACGCGGGCGTTGTTGGGCGAGACCGGATAGATGAAGATCGGCAGGTCGGCCGGGACCACGCCGCCGAGCCCGGCTGATCCGGGCGGGTTCTGCGGATCCGCGCCGACGTATTGCGGGGCCTGCGGATCGCTCTGATTGCGCCAGCCGTTGACGTTGAGGCTGAACCGCAGCCGGTCGCTCGCATCCCAGTCCACGATCAGGCGGCCTGCCAGTTCGTCGGTCTTGCCCAGCTTGTCCTGACGGCGCGCGCTTGACTGCGGAACTCCGATTGCCAGCAGTTCGGCGGGGACGCCGTTCTCGGTCCGACTGCCGCTGTACTGCCATTCATCGCCATGCGTGTATTTCACGGCGAGACGCGCGCGCAGCGTTTCGCTGATCGGACCACTGATGAATGCCGCGCCGGTGAGTGTGTTGAACCGGCCGTAACCCAGCTCCGCCCCGGCCGACAGCGTTCTGGTCGGCTTCGCGGCGACGAAGTTGATCGCGCCCGATGTGGCGTTGTTGCCAAATAGCGTGCCTTGCGGGCCCTTGAGCACTTCGACGCGTTCCAGATCGAACGCCGTCAGCGTCGACATCGCGGGAAGAGAAAGGGGAACCTGGTCAAGATACAGGCTGACGCTGGGATAGGCAGCCAGCGAGGCCTCGAAAAAGCCGACGCCGCGGATCGTGTAGACCGGCGTGGCATTCGGAGTTGGCGCGAAAGTGAGCCCCGGCGTGACTTTGGCCAGATCCTCGATGTTGCCTACGCCCTACTGCCTCAGCTGTTCGCCCGAAAATGCGCTGACGGTAAGCCCGATCTTGTTGAGGCTCTGTTCGCGCTTGGTGGCCGTGACGATAATTTCGCCCGCATTGTAGCTTTGCTGCTGGGCCGCTTCATCGGCACCGGTCTGGGCCTCCTGCGCACTTGCCGCGCTTGCTCCAAGCACGAGCGCCGACGCTCCAAGACACCATGCAATCCGGCACGCTGAACTCCGCTGATACGTCATCTGTGCATTCTCCCTGTAAACATGCGGTCGCCTCTTCGACGACGCGCTTAAGCTGGCAATACGATAAATGAAAGCGCGGGCTGGAAACTCAGGTCACCAGCACGCTGCCGGCTGCCGATTTGACATTCCAGCGATTGAAAGAGCTTCCCCGCTATGGCGTGGACGCCTCTGCATCTCTCACTCGCTCCCACTTCGCTGCTTGCACGATTCATTGATGTTGGGGTCAAAACCACAACCAGTCTCACGATGCAAGAGGGTGCGTATGGTCCTGACGCATTCCGCGCCAGGCCTGTGTCAATTTTGCCGGCATTTCAGATCAGGACGAAGTCCGATGCTGTCAGCTGGCTCATCGTGATCCCGTGCAGTACGACGATGTCGCCGGCACCCAGATCAATTGCGCCGATGGCTCCGACCTGCACGAAGTGCGTCTTCATCTGGCTGAACGATGAATATATCCCGACGATCTCGATTCTGTCCTGCCCGCGTGCGAAATCTCCGATCACATCGCCGCCGGTGCCCCGCTCGAACACAAAGGTATCGTTGCCGGCCTGCCCGAACAGCACGTCGTTGTTTTCCTTGCCATCCAGCGTATCATTGCCCGCGCCGCCCAGCAGCAGGTTCACGCCAAGGTTGCCGGTGATCCGGTTATCCAACTGGTTGCCGACCCCGAATGTTGTCATCCCGGAGAGCAGCAGGTCTTCGACGTTGGCATAAAGATAGAGGCCGCTGTTGGGCCCATCGATATTGGCGACCACGGTATCAATGCCGCCGTTCAGGCCTTCGAACGTCAGGTCGTCGCCGGTATCGACATAGTAGCTGTCGTTGCCGTTGCCGCCATCCATCAGGTCATAGTCGCTGGCGCCGCCATCGCCGTGAAGCACATCGTTGCCATCGCCTCCGACCAGGATGTCGGTGACGAAATCGATGCCGCCAATGAGGACATCGTCGCCGTCCTCCCCATAGAGCGCGTCGGCCTCCGAACCACCATCAAGCACATCGCCATCCGCGCCGCCTATGAGGTAATCGATGCCGACACCGCCGAAGATTTGATCGGCTCCCGATTGCCCGAACAGCGCATCGTTACCGTCGCCGCCTTGGACCGTGTCATCGCCAGCAGCCGCGATCAGCAGGTTGGAACCGTTGTTGCCGGTGAGCTGGTTCGCCAGATCGTTGCCGACCCCGAAGATGTCGCCGGCGTTGAACGCCTGCGACAGATTTTCGATGTTGGCAAAAAGGTAATAGCCCGCCGTGGCCACGACCATGTCGATGCCTTCGCCCGCGTTTTCGAATACAAGGTCCGCAGCGGTATCGACGGCGAACGCATCGTCGCCGATGCCGCCGCTCAGGCGATCAACGCCGCCGCCGCCATCTAGGATGTCATTGCCGTGTGAACCGAGAAGGATGTCATTACCGTCGCCCCCGGACATGAGATCATTGTCCAACCCGCCATCTATCAAATCGGCGAATGCGGAACCGGTTACAGTATCATCTCCGTCGAGACTGCGGATTGTCTCGATCCCGATCAGCGCCGTTGCCACCAGATCTATTTGGTCTCCAAGCGCGCTACCTTCGATCGTGACGTGGGCGTGACCGTTAGCAGAGATGACTTCTATCCCGCCCGCCAGCACAATTGCGATCGGACGATTGGCCAGATCCACGCCTGCCCTGTTGTAATGCAGGACGGCGTTGTCGCTGCTGGCAAGGAGCGTGTCATTGCCGAAGCCAAGATCCAGACGATCGAACCCATCGCCGAAGTAAGCGGTATCGTCACCCATCCCCCCATCTACGAAATCGTCGCCGCTGCCCCCGTTAATCGTGTCGTTGCCATTTCCTCCCGCAATGCGGTCAAAGCCGTCGTCACCGAACAGCCGATCATTGCCGTCGTCTCCAACAATTTGGTCGTCGCCGGCGCCGCCATGAAGCTCATCAGTACCGAGTTCCGGGGCCCCGGAATTACCGCCAAACAGTACGTCATCGCCGCCGTTGCCGTAGATCGTATCAGCGCCTTGATCGCCGGAAAGCCAATCGGTCGCGCCCGTCCCGCTGATGAAGTCATCGCCCCAGGACGTAGTCAGCGTCAGCCCGCTCACGTGACCATCGCCCAGCACAATGCGGTCAGCGTAATTGCTGCCCCATATTTCCAGATGTTCTATTCCGGCGATGGCTACCGGCTGGTCGTTTGACAGGGCGTAGCCCGGTATCGAAAAATCAATGTCGATGCCCACTCCATCATCTGCCGCGACTACTCGCAGCGTGTCCTCTCCCGTTCCGCCATCGACAATATCGTCGCCCGTCCAGACGACCCGATCGTTCCCGGCGCCGCCGTCGATCGTATCGAAGCCCAAACCGCCGTTGATCGTATCGTCTCCGTCTCCACCCGAAACCACATCGTCGCCTTCGTTGCCGGCGACGAGATCGTTGCCGTCTCCGCCCGCAACCGTGTCGTTCCCGGTGCCCCCAAGCACTGAGTCAGCGCCGGCCCCGCCGTCCAGCATGTCGCTACCGGCGTCGCCTGCTACCTGATCTTCGCCGTCCATACCGTGGAGCGCGTCGTTACCATCATTGCCGTTGATAACGTCGTGCAGGCTGGTTCCAAAGATTGTGTCATTCCCCCCAAGGGTATTTAGCATCACTCCAATGGGATAAAGCGCTCCGAAGACGAATTTGTCAGAACCGGCGGAAGCTTTGAAGTTGTCGAACGATTCAATGCCGGTAATTTCGCGACCGTTGAGTTGTAAACTGCTTCCTGCCGCCCACCCGGTCAGATCGATATCTATCAGGTCCGAAATTTCATTGAAAATTGAGAACTGCAGGGTGTCGAAGCCAGCGCCGCCGTCGATGACATCAAGACCGTCTCTCAACCGGATCAGATCATCGCCATCGCCTGCAAGAATCGTATCGCTGCCTAAATCCCCGTCAAGCGTGTCATGCCCCGCACCGCCGACAACCAGATCGTCGCCCTGGCCGCCCGATATTTCATCATTTCCGTCTTCGCCAAACAGCAGGTCATCGTCGTCGCCACCAACGAGCTCATCAAAGCTGATGCCGCCATAGATTGTGTCAGAACCGGCGTCTCCCTGCAGATAGTCAAAACTGGCACCGCCGAACAATGCATCGTTTCCATGAAAGCCGATGATGGTGTCCGATCCGTCGCCGCCGTCGATCGTATCAGCGCCCGCGGTGCCTTCGAGATACTCGTCCCCTGCCGTACCGCCCAGGTTGACACCCGCCGCGATCGGCCCACCTGCCGGATCGAACCCGAAAAAATTGTAAGCGGTGAATTCAACGACCGTGTGGTTATAGAACGTCGTGACATCGAATGGAGACAGGTTTCCTCCGGCCAAAGACGCCTGAAGCACAACGTCATCACCTCGCTGGACTAGCGCAAGATGTCCGGTGGTAAATGGATTAGTGCGCCCGTCTGTCCAACCGGATACGGCAGCGCTTAGATCTATTATTTCACCGCCGTTACCTGCTACGAACCAATTGAATCCAGGAGGCGCAGCATGAATATTATATAGTGTGTACATGGACCCCCCAACGTATCTATAAGCCGGCTTGCTTAACTCACATAGACCGTTGGTCAAGATTAAAATCTATCCGATACCCGTCCGATTTTTCTCCAAGTTTGGGACGGATGCTACCCCCCGTCAATGCCCCAATCCGCCAGCATCGCATCGGCATCGCCCGCGCCGCGCAAGGTGCTGACGGTGCGCGAGAAGCGGGGAGCGGGGGCGGCCTGGAGCAGGCCTTCGTGCTCGATCCAGGTCTGGCGGGCGGCGTTGTGGGGGTGCAGCGGCGCTTCCTCGGCGGTGAGGACCGGGGCGACGCAGGCGTCGGTGCCCGCGAACACGGCTTCCCAGTGCGCGCGGTCATGGCCGGCGAACACGCGGGCGAAGGCGCCGGCGAGTTCGGGCCAGCGGGCGGTGTCGTCCTGCGCAGGTTGCAGGTCCGACAGGCCCAGCTTTTCGAGGAACTGCGCGAAGAACTGCGGCTCCAGCGGGCCGACCGAAATTTCGCGGCCGTCCTTGCACAGATAGGTGCGGTAGAACGGGGCAGCACCGCCGAGCAGGTTGCGGTCTCGTTCGAGCGAGATGGAATTTCCCGGAACCAGGCCGGTGAAGAACGTCATCATGTGGGCTACCCCATCGACGATCGCGGCGTCGATCACCTGCCCGCGGCCGGAACGCTCTCGCTCCCACAGCGCGGCGAGGATGCCGGCGGCCAGATACATCGATCCTCCGCCGAAATCCCCGACGAGGTTGAGCGGCACGGCAGCCGGTTCCCCCGGCTTGCCCATCGCGGCCAGCGCGCCGGTAAGCGAAATGTAGTTGATATCGTGGCCGGCGGTCTTGGCGAGCGGGCCGTCCTGCCCCCAGCCGGTCATCCGGGCGTATACCAGCCGCGGGTTTGCGCCGCACAGGTCATCCGGGCCCAGGCCGAGCCGTTCCATCACCCCGGGGCGGAACCCTTCGATCACCACGTCCGCCTGCGCCGCCACGCTTTTGCAGAATGCCCGCCCCTCGGCACTGCGGATGTCGACCGCCTTGGTCGGGCGGCCGCGGTCCGCGATCGGGTTGGGCCAGCCGTTGCCGCCTTCGCGCTCGACCCGCAACACGTCGGCGCCCATGTCCGCAAGCAGCATCGCGCAATGCGGCCCCGGCCCGATCCCGACGAATTCGAGCACGCGCAGCCCGCTCAGCGGTCCGGTCGCGGCGGGGGCGGGTTGGCTCATGGCGATCCTTCCAAGTTCAGCAATGCGTAGCTATGCGGCGACGAACCCGGCCAATCGGCGGGTGATGATCGCCTCGGCATCAGCCACCATCGTGCGCAGCAGGTCGGCACAGGTGGGGATGTCACGGATCAGGCCCTGGCACTGCCCGGCCCAGACCAGCCCGGCATCAAGGTTGCCGGTTTCCAGCGCCTCTCGCCCCTTTGCGCCGGAGACCAGCGGGCGGATGTCCTCGAACTCGGAACCCGGTTGGGCGGTGATCTCCATCACCTGATCCGACACCGAATTGCGCGCTACGCGGCCGGTGTTCTTGAACTTGCGGAAGATCAGATTCGTCGCGCGTTCATCATTATCGACGATGAACTGTTTGATGTTGTGGTGGATCGGCGCCTCGACCGTCGCGCAGAAGCGGGTGCCCATGTTGACCCCGTCCGCCCCCAGCGCCAGCGCGGCGGCCAGCCCGCGCCCATCGGCGATGCCGCCGCTGGCAAGCATGGGGATGGTTATCCGGTCGGCCGCCGCCGGGATGAGCACGAGCCCGGGGATATCGTCCTCGCCGGGGTGACCGGCGCATTCGAAGCCGTCGATAGAGATCACGTCGACCCCCATCTTCTGGGCCGACAGCGCGTGACGGACCGCGGTGCATTTGTGCAGCACCTTGATCCCGTGGCTCTTCAAGTCATCGACATGTTCCTGGGGCTTGTGCCCGGCGGTCTCGACGATCTTCACTCCGCTGTCGATGATCGCCTTGCGGTATTCAGCATAAGGCGGCGGGCTGACCGAGGGCAGGATCGTGAGGTTCACCGCAAACGGCTTGTCGGTCATCGTCCGGCAGCGGTCGATCTCGCGGCGCAGGTCATCCGGAGTCGGCTGGGTCAGCGCAGTCAGGATGCCGAGGCCGCCGGCGTTTGAAACTGCCGCTGCCAGTTCGGCACGGCCGACCCACATCATCCCACCCTGGACGATCGGGTGCTCGATCCCGAGCAGTTCGGTGATGCGGGTCTTCAGCGCCATCTACAGCGCCTCCACGATGGTCACGTTGGCGATCCCGCCACCCTCGCACATCGTCTGCAGGCCGTACTTCTTGCCGCGCGCGCGCAGTGCGTGGACCAGTGTCGCCATCAGCTTCGTGCCGGACGCACCAAGCGGGTGCCCCAGCGCAATCGCGCCGCCGTTGACGTTGAGCTTGGCTGGATCGGCCTCGAGCGCCTGGAGCCAGGCCAGCGGAACCGGGGCGAACGCCTCGTTCACCTCATAAAGGTCGATGTCCCCAATCGACATGCCGGCGCGCTGCAGCGCTTTCTTCGTCGCGGGCAGCGGTTCTTCCAGCATGATCACGGGGTCACCGGCGGTAACTGTCATGTTGACGATCCGGGCGATCGGCGTGAGGCCGTACTGCTTGAGCGCGCGTTCGTTGACGATCAGCACGCCGCTGGCGCCGTCGCAAATCTGGCTGGCGTTGGCAGCGGAGATCACCCCGCCTTCCTGCAGCAGCTTGACCGACCCGATGCTGTCCAGCGTCGCGTCATAACGGATGCCTTCGTCCTTCGTGTGCAGTCCATCCGCCACCGCCAGGGGAACAATTTCCGCGTTGAAAGCGCCGGCCTGCGTCGCCGCGATTGCGCGGCGGTGGCTTTCCAGCGCAAATGCATCGAGCGTATCGCGGCTGAAGCCGTACTTCTGCGCGATCATCTCGGCGCCGTGGAACTGGCTGAACGCCTTGACGCCGTAGCGGTCCTGGATGCGGGTAGAAAGCGGGCCGACCCCGATCCCTTCCTTCTGATGCAGCGCGATGTTGGAGAACATCGGCACCCGCGTCATGCTTTCGCCGCCGGCGGCGATCACCACGTCCTGCGTGCCGCTCATCACGGCCTGGGCGGCGAACTGGATCGCCTGCTGCGAGGACCCGCATTGGCGGTCGATAGTGACGGCGGGAACGCTCTCGGGCAGCTTCGAGGCGAGCACCGCGTTGCGGCCGAAAGCAAAGCCCTGTTCACCCGCCTGGGTGACGCAGCCAAGGATCACGTCCTCGATCGCGGCCGGATCGATTCCGCTGCGGTCGACCAGCGCGTTCAGCACTTCGGCGGCCATGTCGGCGGGGTGCCAATCGGCCAGCGCGCCATTGCGCCTGCCCCCGGCAGTGCGGACAGCTTCGACGATATAAGCTTCAGCCATGTCAGGATACTCCAATGAAATCGGGCTTGCGGCGGCCAAGGAAGGCGGCAACGCCCTCGCGGCTTTCGGGGGTGGTGCCAGCGGCGGCGATGCTACGGGCTTCGGCTTCAAGCTGAGCGTCCAGCCCGTTGGTGAAGCTGGCGGCAAGCAACGCGCGGGCACCGGCAATCGACACCCCTGACGATTGGGCCATCCGCGCGGCGACCGCCTGTCCTTCGGCCAGCAGTTCGGCATCGTCGACCACGCGGGTGATCAGGCCGATCGCCGCCGCTTCGTCTGCGCCGACCCGGCGGTTGGTAAGGATGAGATCCTGGGCGTGACGCAGGCCGACCAGGCGCGGCAGCAGCCAACTCATCCCGCCATCCGGGGTCAGCCCGACCAGGCCATAGGCGGCGGTGAAGTGTGCGGAGCGCGCCGCCAGCACGACATCGCCGAGCAGCGCCAGGCTCATCCCCGCGCCCGCGGCCGGACCGTTGACCAGCACCACCAGTGGCTTGGCCATCGCGGCAAGGCGGCTGACCGAGGCGTGCAGCGCGGACGCGAGTTCTCCCAGGAACGGGCCCGCGTTGTCGCCGGCCGCGGCGAAAGCGCCGATGTCGCCGCCGCCGCAGAACAGCTTGCCCGCGCCGGTCAGCACGACACAGCGCACTGCCGGATCATCGACTATCCCGTCGAGCGCCGCCGCCAGCGCCTGTGCCAGCGGCATGTCGATGGTGTTGCCGGCAGCGGGACGATTGAGAGTAATGGTCGCCACTGCGCCGTCGCGCACGGTCAGGATCGGGGCTTCGCTCATCTGCAGCGCTCCATCGCTTCGCGGCCAAGGCGGGTCAGGCGGGGGAAGGCGGCTGCGCGTTCCAGCGCCTGCGCGTTCGAGGCAGTGCCGCGCAGCGCCCGTCCCTTGATCCCGTGGAAAATCGCGGCCAGCCGGAAATAGTTGAACGCCACATAGCAATCCCAGTCCGGAATGCCGCTGCGTCCGGTCCGCGCGCAATAGGCGGCGACGTATTCCGCCTCGGTCGGCAGGCCCAGCGCGACAGGATCAGCGCCGCCCAGCCCGGCGACGATGTCGGGCGGCATCGTGTACATCATCGCATGATAGGCAAAGTCCGCCAGCGGATTGCCCAGAGTGGAAAGTTCCCAGTCCAGCACCGCCAGGACCCGCGGCTCGGTGGGATGGAAGATCATGTTGTCGCACCGGAAATCGCCGTGGACGATCGTTGTCTCGTCTCCTTCGGGGATCGCGCCCGGCAGCCATTCGACCAGCGCGTCCATATCCGGGTCGCGGCCAGCCACCTCGTCATCCAGGTACTGCTTGCTAAGCCGGCCGAGCTGACGGGCGAAATAGTTGCCGGGCTTGCCATAATCGCCCAGCCCCAGCGCGACGTGATCGAGCGAATGGAGCGCCGCGATCACCCGGTTCATCTCGTCGTAGTAGGAGGCGCGCTGTCCCACCGGCACTTCACCGAAGCTCGCATCCCAGATCACCCGGCCATCCACCAACCCCATCACGTAGAATGCGCTGCCGATCACGCTGTCATCATCGCAGGTGCCCAGAATTGGCGCCACCGGGACAGCTGTTGCGGCAAGCGCGCGCTGGACGCGGGCCTCGCGCAGCACGTCGTGCGCGCCCTTCACGGTCGTGCCCGGCGGCTTGCGCCGCAGCACATAACGCGTGCCCGGCGTGGTCAGGCGGTAGGTGGGATTGGACTGCCCGCCATTGAACTGCTCGACCGACAGCGGCCCGGCGTAGCCAGCCACATGGCCGGTCAGCCACGCCGCCAGCGCCGCCTCGTCGAAGGCGGAACGAACGGCGCCGGCACCCCGGTTGGCCGCGGCGATGGCATTGGGCGAGACCGCGGAACTATTCGGCATGGGCCTTCTTCCAGTCGCGCTTCACTTTTTTGGCCAGGCTCCACTTGTGGACCTCGGTAGGCCCGTCGTAAATCCGGAATGCGCGGATTTCGCGGAACACCTGCTCGACGATGGTCTTGTCGGTCACGCCGGTGCCGCCCATGATCTGCACGCAGCGGTCGGCCACGCGCATCAACGCTTCGGACACGGCGACCTTGGCCATCGAGCTTTCCGGAACGCCGAGCGAACCGGTGTCGAGCACGTCGGCGCACCAATCCACCATCAGTTCGCACTGCTTCAGATCGATGATATTGTCGGCCAGCATGAAGCCTACGCCTTCGTGATCAATCAGGGGTTTGCCGAACGCCATGCGGCGATTGGCATAGTCGGTGGCGATCTCGTTCGCGCGGATGCATGCGCCCAGCCAGCGCATGCAGTGCGACAGTCGCGCCGGCGACAGGCGCAGCTGCGCATACATGAAGCCTTCGCCCGCCTGCCCCAACATCTGGTCGGCGGGAATCCGCAGATCGTCGATCGAAACTTCGCAGTGGCCGCCAGGCATCGAATTGTCGATGGTGTTGGGCACGTGCGTGATGGTGATCGCAGGATCGGGCAGGTCGATCAGGAACATGCACGCCCCGCCCTTGCTGTCAGCTTCTTCCGAGCGGGCCATGACGATGCCGACAGTGGCGCCAGCGGCGCCGGTGCTGAAGCACTTCTTGCCGTCCACCACCCAGTGGTTGCCGTCCTTGCGGCAGGTAGTGATCATCATCGACGGATCGGATCCGGCGCCCTGGAGTTCAGCCGGCTCGGTCATGAAGAAGCACGAGCGGCCCTTGCCCGCCACCAGCGGATCGAGGAACCGGGACTTGAGCTCGGGGCTGCCAACTTTGCCGAGCAGGTACATGTTGCCCTCGTCCGGCGCGGCCGTGTTGCACGCCAGCATGCCCAGCGGCGACAGGCCGGACTTGATGAGCACCTTGGCGGTCTCGCGCTGGTTGAGGTGCGAACCATCGGCCAGGATGTGCGGCGTCAGCACCCCGGCGGCGCGGGCCTTTTCGCGCAACTCCATGATCAGCTCGTCCGTCGGCCCGCCGTGGTGGTCGCGGCGCGGGTCCTTCTCATACGGAGCGACCACCTCGCGCACGAAGGTCTCGACCTTGGCGGCGATCGCCAGCGCCTTGTCCATGCCGACGCCGGGATAGGCCCCGGCCGCATTGGCGCCGCTCACTTGGGTGCCATCCGGATTGCGCCATCGAGGCGGATCGTTTCGCCGTTGAGCATCGGGTTGGAAACGATGCTGTCCACCAGCAGCGCATATTCCGACGGTTGGCCCAGGCGGCTGGGGAACGGCACCTGCTTGCCCAGCGAATCCTGCGCTTCCTGCGGCAGCGTGGCGAGCAGCGGGGTCCAGAAAATGCCCGGCGCGATCGTCATCACGCGGATGCCATAGCGCGCGAACTCGCGGGCGATCGGCAGGGTCATGCCGACGATACCACCCTTGGAAGCGGCATATGCGGCCTGCCCGATCTGCCCGTCAAACGCCGCGACCGAGGCGGTGTTGATGATCACCCCGCGCTCTTCCGGACCGACCGTTTCGGCATCGTGGATGCGCGCGGCGAACTTCGACAGCACGTTGAAGGTGCCGATCAGGTTGATGTTGATGATCTTCGCGAAATCGCCCAGCGGAAGCGCGCCGCCATCGCGGCCGATCACCTTGGCCGGCGGGCCGATCCCCGCACAGTTGACCAGAATGCGGGCCTTGCCGTGCAACCCTTCGGCCTCCACGATGGCATTTTCTACCGCAGTCTCGTCAGTCACGTTGACCGGCACGAAATGCCCGCCGATTTCCTTGGCTTTGGCCTGCCCGAGGTCGACGTTGAGATCGAAGATGGTCACCTTGGCGCCGCGCGCGGCCAGCCGTTCCGCCGTTCCGGCACCGAGGCCGGAAGCCCCCCCGGTTACGATCGCGGCAACTCCATTGATGTCCATCTTGCGCTCTCCTGAATTTCGCTGACGTGCGGGGGATCACGACTTTCCGCAAGCCTACTCACGAGTAACTTGCATTCCCATGAGTTTCTTGTCAACAGTAAGTCGAGCCGGCCGAGGATAGATTTTGAACAAGCCCGAATCCCCGTTCCAGACGCCGCAGCAGCGGCAGGAAGACCGCGAAGCCAAGCGCAACGCGGTGCTGCGCACAGCCGTCCAGATGTTCAACGAGCGCGGTTTTCATCAGACGTCGCTGGACGATGTTGCATCACGGCTTGGCGTCTCCAAGCCGACGATCTACCATTATCTCGGCAACAAGGACCAGGTCCTGCTCGAGTGCGTGACGATCGGGCTCACTCAGCTGCTGGAAGCCGCGCACGGCGCGCGGCAGGTGCCCGGCACCGGGGCCGACCGGCTGGTCAGTTTTTTGCGCCGCTACGCCGAAGTGAACATGGACGATTTCGGTCGCTGCGTGATCCGCACCAGCGAAGAAGCGCTGGCGACCGACAGCCGGCGCCAGTTCCGCGCGCTGAAGCGCAAGATCGACGATGCCATGCGCGAACTGATCGAGGAAGGGATGGCGGACGGTTCGGTTGCCCACGGCGATGTGAAGCTGCTCGGGTTCGCACTGGCCGGCGCGCTCAACTGGCCCGCGCGCTGGCACGATCCGGCCGGGCCGCAGGGCGCCGACGCGCTGGCGCGGCAACTGGTGACATGGCTGGCGCAAGGGTTCGTCCCGCGCGCCGGCTAACCCGGTCGTATCAGGCCATGTGGCCGCCGCAGTTGGCATAGAGTACCTGCCCGGTGATCACAGACGCCCGGTGCGAAGCGAGGAACAGCACGGCTTCGGCAATCTCGTCCACTTCGGCCATGCGGCCGAGCGGCAGATTGTCCGTCACCGCCCTGACGGCACCGGTGGTGTCGCTGTCCAACAATGCGCGGACGGTCTCGGTCAGCGTCGGCCCGGCCGCGACGACGTTCACCCGCACGTCCGGCGCCGCCTCGCAAGCCAAGGCCCGGCTGAAGCCCTCGATCCCCGCCTTGGCGGCGCTGTAGACCGCCAGCCCTGGCGTGGGAAACCGCGCGGCGGTGGAGGACATGTTGACGATCACCCCTCTCGCCTCGCGCAGATGGGGCAGCGCGGCGCGGCACATCGCAAAAGTGTTGCCAAGATTGCAATCAATCGTCGCGCGGAAATCGACGTCGGTAGTGTCCTGGACCAGCGTGGTCGGGTACCATCCGGCGATGTTGGCAAGCACGTCGATCCGACCGAGTTCGGCCAGCGCGGTGTCGATGATCTTGGCGGCAGTCGCTCCGTCCGAGGCATCGCCAGCCGCCACCACGCAGCGCGCGCCGGTTTCGTCTGCCAGCTGCGCCGCAACATCGGCCAGCAGTTTCGCATCACGCGCGGCCAGTACAACGGCGGCCCCGCGCGCCGCGAACATCCGCGCGACCGCCAGCCCGATTCCGCGCGATGCCCCGGTCACGATTGCGGTCTTTCCCGCGAAGTCTCCAGTCATAGCGCGCCAACTGCCGCCGTGTTTCGCGCCATGACGTGGCCGTCCTGCAGCACGATCCTGGTCACCCGCTCCTGGCCTGTGCGATCGCAGGTGCCAGCGTAGACGATGGTCTGCCCGCGCAGGCTTCCCGCGGTCTGGTCGGCGAGACGGTACAAGTGCGTTCTGTGGGCCACATAAACCCACGATCCTAGCGCTGCGAGTTCCACCACGACCACCGCCATCACCGCCGCCCGGACCCTGGGCCGCGCAAACCACGCCCGCGCGCGGTGGTAGAGCGTGTCGGCAGCTTCACCCTCAAGCGGCCGGACCACGCCCCAGAACACGCCCCAGCGCCGCAACGTCTCCATGATCTGGGCAAGAATGAACGCGGCGATGATGCAGCAGGCCATGCGCTATTGCACCGGTACCAGATCGATCTCGCTCCGCCTGTCGAGATCGAACGTCAGCTGCGCCCGGCCGTCCGGCCCAGCCTGCAGCGTCTGGCCGGTCTGTACCACGCGGTACGTCCGCCCGGGGATCAGGCGGGCAAAGCCAAGCTCGGTCCGCACGGGATCCGTGCCGGCACGCAGCACAAGGTTCAGCGCTGACCCGTCACTCACGGCGCGGGTGACGAGCACGTCGGGATAGCGCGCCGCAGCCAGCAGCGGACCGGTTTTCCACGCGGCTGGCAGGCCCTTGTTCACCATGTCGCGCACGGTGTTGCGGCGGGTCCAGGTCATCGCATCGGCCATGCCCGCCCCATAATCTCGGTCCATGGATTCGCGCGCAGCGATCACCAGTTCGTCGTCGCCCATTTCCAGCGCGGCCCAAAGCACCATCGTCTGCGGAATGAGTTCCGGCCATTGCTTGTACGAGAAATTGGCTGGTTTGCGGGTGTCCCAGCCCAGCGGCAGCAACTTGAGCTGCAGCGTACCATCGGGTTTGCGATGGATGAAGTCCTGCTTCATCACCTGCCATAGCCGCTCCGCCTGGTCCGGCGCGTGCGGGGTCATGAACCGGACGCCCCAAGTTTCACCGAATAGGCCCGACAAGCTCGGAACCTGAAACCCGAAAGGCGAGGACGTACAGACCTTGATGCGGCCATCGGCCATCATCATTTCTTCTTCCATCGTCCGTTCGAACCGGTCGCGCACCCGCGCGGCCAGCGCGGTGCCGTGCCGCGCGTCGTGCAGTTCCAGCGCGGTGCGCCCTACGAGGTTGCACATCGAGTAGATCCACCGCGGTTCGCACGGGAACCAGCCGAGGTCGTAGCGCTCGTAATTCTTGACCACCTCGTCCATCAGCGACTTGTGGCTATAGGGAAACGCGGTGTCCTCGTCCCACCGGAACGTCAGCGCGCCCGGAGCGGAGAACGGCGAGGTTCCACTGGCGGTTTCAAACAGCCCCAGCGACACGCCCAAGAATCCGGAGAGCATGATGTTGTCGGTCGTGACCGGGTTCTTCTCGATTTTAAAGTTGCCCCACAGGCTTTCCCAGTACCAATAGTTCCACGTGTTGCGGTGGATGTGCTTGCGGATCAGGTTTTCCTGCGCCTGGTTGAGATAGCCGTGGAACGCCGGAAGCTGCGTGTACTGGCCGAATGCCAAATTCCACGACATCGTGCATATCTGGTAGCGCAGCGCGCCATCCTGCCACGTGTCGTCGCGCGTGAAGCCATTCCAGCTGTCAACCGGCTGGAGCGCCAGATCGAGCATGCGGCGATATTCGGCAACCTGCCCGTCGGGCATTTCGGCCGAGGCCTCGATCGGCCAGTCGCGCAGCACCGGCTCGGTTTTTTCGAGCACACGGTTCAGTTCAGCACCGCGCGCCTGCTGCTGGGCAAATCGCGTCCGCCGCTTCAGCGCCAGCCACAGGAACAAGGCGGCGACGCCGGCCGGCACCGCATATTCCATTGCTGCAATCCCGCTGCGCCCTTCGATCCAGGCCGCCGAGAGCAGCGCCGTGCCGATCAGCACGCCGGGCGGGCCGACGATCACGCCGCGCGCCCACCAGATGAACATGATCACCGCGAAAGCAGCAAGCGACAGCATCGCGCCGATCACGCCGATCACGCCGCCGGCATAAAGGAACCCGCCGCCGGGGAACATCAAGCCGAGCCCGAACGCCTTCCATTGCGCGCTCATCCCCAGCAGCACCGGTGCCAACGCAGCAAGGTAGATCAGCCCCAGAGCCGCATAGAATCGCACGAGCCGGCGGCGTGTGAGTGCGCCATTGCGCCGCGATCGACCCGGGATAAGGGGAATGCGGTCAACAATGCGACGCGGCAGCGGCGCCAGCGCTTCGACGTCCGGTAGGATTGCCTGAGTTGCCATCGACGCTGCTTCCTTTCCCGGCGCCGCACATATCGCGGCACTTTTGACTCCGGCCTCTACCGGGCCATGAGCACAAATCGTACTACGATCCTGCTGAACAGGCAACCGCGCAGGATGCGCACGGGGGACTGAACGCTTGGCGCGCATGCGCCGCATCATTCGATTCACCAGTTACGTTATCGTTTTACGATTTGGTTCGATGCAAAAGCCATACGATTTGGTAGGATGATCCTTTGCAGAAGCTGGGCAATAGACCGGCCGCCGCAAACCGACTAAAGGGCAGCCAGGACAAGACGGGCACCGGAGCAGCATGGCCACGACAGCACAGGACAGACCAGATCGGAATATCGCGCCGGCAGACGAAGATGCGGGCATCGCTTTTGCGGCGCTCGAAACGTCCGGGCCGGATGGGGCCAGTGCAGCGGACAAAGTTGCCGAAACGATCATCCGGGGCATCCGCTCGGGCGCATTCGTGCCGGGTCAACACCTCGTCGAACACGATCTCACGCGCCGCCTCGGCATCAGTCGCGGGTCGTTGCGCGAAGCGCTGAAGCATCTTGCTGCGGCCGGCATCGTCACTCTCAACCGGTTCCGCGGCGCCTATATCTCGACGCTTGATCGCAAATCGGTGCTGGACCTGCTGCAGACGCTGGAACCGCTGTGTCGGCTGGCCGCGCACCTGGCGGCGCAGCACTGCGACAGCGACGAAAAGGCCTGCGAACTGCAGGAAGCGGCGGCACTGGTCGAAGAATCGCACCGACAGCGTAACCGGGCCGAGTATCTTGAAATGCGCCGGCAGTTCTACTTCACCTTGGTCGATATCGGTGGCAACCGCGAACTCGAACGGGTCATGCCGTTATCCCGGACCGACCTGTTCCGGGCCCAGATCGAGGTGATCCAGACCGAGAAGCAGCGACAGTTGCATGCCTCGGGCTACGGAAAGATCGCGCGCGCGGTGGCCAGCCGCGACCCGCGGGCCGCCGAGCGCGCAGTGCAAAAGCATTTTGCCAACACCCGCAAGACGATCAGCGAGCTACCGGAACACGCATTTCCATCGTCCGTTTAAGTCCCCAAGTCTCGCCTGCGACGCGCATCCCACTCGTTTTCGCCGCAAAATGTCTGGACGAAATCGTCGGACACTTTTACGACGTGGTTAGAGAGAGGACGTCACAAGAGGCGCAGCCGTGATTCGAACCAGCACGTGCAATCGGCGCGCAGCGCCGTGCCGCTCTTGTCCGCTTTCCTCGCACCCCCGCGCAAAGCATCTGCTGCGGGAACGGAACGACTAGACTGGAGCCTGACACGATGAACGCATTGCTGCCCAACACGCCGGTCCGCTACGTCCGCAACGCGATGGAAGACATCGGCATGATCACGGCGCTCGACGAGATGCTGAACCACCAGATCGTCGACACGTTCTCCACCACCGTCACGGCGGATCACAGCTGGACTGAGAAGATCTGGACCGCGATCGTGCGCAAGGACGGTACGCTCGCGATCGACTTCGGCCTGGGCCGCTATCACAATCGCGGCGTGCTCGACGGCTGGGCCGCGGTCGCCCGCGGCTCCGAACAGTGGACGGTGCGCGCCAACCGCGAATTGCGCGATGATCCGATGACCACCGAAGTGGGCCCGCTGACTTACGAAATCATCGATCCGCTGCACCAGGTTCGCTATGCGCTGGCCCCCAACGACCAGCAGCCGATCGCGTTCGATGTGACGTTTACCGCGGAAATGGTGCCGTTTTTCGAAGACCGCCACAAGCAGCGCGAAAAGGACGGCTTTCGCGTCGGTTCGGACGTGGTTCGCTACCACCAGGTCGGCGTCCCTTCCGGCTGGGTCGAGATCGAGGGAGAGCGGATCGAGATCGACCCGGACGAGTGGACCGAATACCGCGATCACAGTTGGGGCGTCCGGCTGGATGTCGGGGCGCACAATCCGGACATCCGCCCCACTGCCGATTTCGGCGACGCCAAGTTCGGCGAGAGCGAATTCGTCCTAATCTGGAGCCCGTTCATGCTGGTCTCGCCTAGTGGCGAGAAGGTGGCCTACCACTTCTACTACATGTCGAAGCAGGGCCGCATCTTCTACTCGTCGGGCTACCGCAACAATCCGGACGGGACGCAGGAAAAAGTCGCGCGCGTCCGGCCCGAACTGCGCTTCGACGACGCGACCCGCCGGCTGCTGGGCGGGCAGGTCCACTTTGACATGCTGCAGGGCGGCACGCACACCGTCACGATCGAAGTCGGCGGGCCAGCCGCGGTCCACCTCGGCCCGGGCCTTTACCTCGGGTTCGACGGGCGCAAGCACGGATCGTGGCACGGGCCGCTGACCATTGAAGGCGAACACTTCGCCAACACGCTGGATCGCGACACGCTCAAGCGGATCCGCCAGTTGCGCGATTGCCCGATCACGGTGACCGAAGGCGATTCCGTTGGCTACGGCATCATGGAAACGATCATTCACGGTGAGCATCCCGAACTGGGCCTTACCGCCGCCAACTCGCTGGTCTGAGCCGATGGCCCGCGATACCGAACGCCTGGCGCAGGGCCTGCGCCAGTGGCTGCCGCGCGGCTCCGGGGTAACCGGGGTCAAGACCCTGTCGGCCGGGCACTCGAACGAGACTTATCTGGTCGAAGGCTTGAACGAGATCTTGCGCATGCCCCCGTCCGAGGAAGGCCTGCTGCCGCCATACGACATGGTCCGCCAGCACGAAGTGCTCTCGGCAGTGGCAAAGTCCGCGCCCGCCGTGCCGCTGCCGCCGGTGCTCGAACTGTGCACCGATCCTGAAGTGCTTGGCGACCCGTTCTTCCTGATGGGCTGCATCCCCGGCGAAGCGTTCGAATACGCGGTGCCGGACTGGTTGGCAGCCAACCCGGTGGACGGCGCGGAGAGCGTCTGCCGCCAGTGGTTCGATGCGCTGCTGGCCGTGCAGGCGATGCCCGTTTCGGCGATGCCACCGGGTTCTCGCACGGTGCAGGAAGAAGCGCAGCACTGGCTCGATGTCGCGCGCGGCGCGGATTCGATGCCGGTCCTGGTCACCATCCTCGAGGACCTCGTCGCCCGCCCGCCGCGCGCATCCGGGCCCATGACGCCGGTCCACGGCGATCCGAAGCATGGCAACTGCCTGTGGCACGAAGGGCGCCTGACCGGGCTGCTCGATTGGGAGATGTCGCGGATTTCCGAACCGCTGCTCGATCTTGGCTATATCCTGATGTTCCAGGATCAGGGCGAAGCCTCGCTCGGCGATGCCGGCTACCAACTGCCCGGCTGGTGGTCGACGCAGCGGATGATCGAGGAGTGGGAAAAAGGCACGGGGCGCACCGCGGTCGACGTCGCGCGCTATACGGTGCTCGGCCAAGCCAAGGTCGCGGCAATCATCTCGGTCGGCGCATTCCTGTTCAACACCGGCCGCATCAACGATCCCCGGTTCGGCGCGTTCGCCGCGCTGCTGCCGAGCTATGTCGCGCTGCTGGAACGGCGGGCGATGGCGGCGGGGTGACACCCGGGGGCAGGCCCGGCCAGCCCGGGCGGCGCCACGTTACAAACGAACATTTCCGTACGTGTCGGTCCGGGTGATCTCAACGCATGATCGGCTGACGCCGGCCGCTCAGGCCGCAGTCTCCAACTCGATCAACGCATCGCCGTATTCGACCAGGTCGTTGGCGGCCGCCAGCACGCCGGCAATCCGCCCCGCCACCTCGGCCCGCACTTCGGTGCAGCGGCCAAGCACGTCGATCGTGCCCAGCACCGCGCCCGCCGCTACGGTTTCCCCAACAGCGCACGCGGGCTGGAACAGCCCCAGGTGCGGCGCACGCAGCGCCACCGGGGGCAGCGCCGGAGATACCGCGGCCTCGACCGCTTCCGCCGCCAGCAGCGGGTTTGCCCCGCCGCCCGGTCGGGCCAGGAACACGGCGCAGTCGCCGCGCCGGAAATAAAGGTCCTTCAAAGGCGAGCGCTCGAACTGCAGCAGCATCGCCCGCAGTTCGCTGATAAGGGATTGCATCGCTCAGTCCTCCAGCGATACGAGCAGCGCTGGCAGCACCGGCTCGGTGATCAATGTGGTCACCCCGGCGCGGCGCGCGGCGCGCGCGATCTCGACATTGGCAAGGCCAGACCCGCGCGCGGCCGATTGGCCGGCGAGCGCCGCCTCGACCTGATCGGGCGAGCCTTCGGCCAGCAGCAGGTCGACGTCGATCGCAGCCTCGTCGGCGCTCCCGCCCGGGGGCACCACCGTCACCGCGCTGCGTTCGCGCGCCCATGCGATCAGACGCGCCAGCCGGGCATCGTGATCCTCGCGCGGAACTTCCGTCGCCAGTGCCCCGGCGTAGACCCGCCCGGTGGCGCCGTCGACCGTGACCAGTTGCCCTGCCCGCGCCACCGCCCCGGCGCCCACGCCGACCACGCACGGCCGCCCGAGCGCGCGGCTGACGACCGCGGCGTGCGAGGTGGAGCCGCCCTGTTCGGTCACCACGGCTTTCGCCGCGATCATTCCATGGACGTCGTCGGGGCTGGTCGTGGCCCGCACAAGTACCACCGCTTCGCCAGCGGCGGCGCGGCGTTCGGCCTCGTCGCTGTCGGCCACCAGCACCCCGGTCGCCACGCCCGGGCACGCACCCTCGCCGGCCGCGACCACGTCGGCAGCATCAGCCGCGCCGTCGGCCAGCCGCGGCAGCAGCAGCGTCGCGACCTGATCTGCGCTGACCCGGCTGAGCGCGGTCGCCGGATCGATCCGGCCTTCGTCGACCATGTCGACCGCGATCCGCACCGCGGCTGCGGGCGCGCGCTTGGCGGAGCGCGATTGCAGCAGGTAGAGCCGGCCCGACTGTACGGTAAACTCGATATCCTGCACGTCGCGGTTCTCGCGTTCGAGCAGATCGCTGGCGGCCAGCAACTGGGCATGCGCCTCGGGCGCATGGGCGCGCATCGCGTCAAGCGGCAGCGGGGTGTACTTGCCCGAAACCACGTCCTCGCCTTGCGCGCGCGGCAGGTACTCGCCGTAAGGCTCGGGATCACCGACCAGCGGATTGCGGCTGAACAGCACGCCCGTGCCACTGGTGTCGTCAAGGTTGCCGAATACCATCGCCTGCACGGTTACCGCCGTACCCATGTCGTGCGGAATATTGTGATGCTCGCGGTAGCGCTTGGCCCGGCGCGTGTTCCAGCTGTCGAATACCGCGCGCACCGCACCCAGCAGTTGCCCGCGCACATCGCTCGGCAATTCGGTGCCGGCTGCCCTGGCGACTTCGGCCCGCCACGCCGCGGGCTCGGCGTCGCGTTCCAGTTCGACCGGGGCCTTGAGCACAATCCCGGCAAACAGTTCGAGAAACCGGCGGTGCGTGTCGCGTGCAAAGCCGGCCAGCCCGGTTTCAGCGGCCAGCGCCGCCTCGCCCGCATCGTCGATGCCCAGATTGAGCACGGTGTCCATCATCCCCGGCATCGATACAGCCGCGCCCGAACGGATCGACAGCAGCAAGCGCTTGTCGCCCGTGCCGAAGCTGCGGCCGGTCTGTTCTTCCAGCCAGGCAAGCCCGGCGGCGATCTCGTCCTCCAGCCCATCGGGCATCGTCCCATTTTCAAGATAGGCGAGGCACGCCTGTGTGGTGATCACGAAGGCGGGCGGAACGTCAAGGCCGAGCGCGGCCATCCGCGCGACTGACCAGGCCTTGCCGCCGATCAGCGCGCGATCGGGCAGGCCGCTGCCGTCAAGGCGAAGGGTCCAGTGTGCCATCGTCATTCCTCGCGCTCGCAGCCCATGATGCGCAGCACTTCCTCGTGGAATTCGAACCAGACGGTGTGATAGCTGTCGCGGCGGATGTCGCTGACCCATTCGATATCGCCATCCTCGGCCGCCTCGAGCGCCGCCAGCAGCTTGTCCGAATAGTACTTCAGGCGCGGCAACTTGCGCGCCAGCCGCGCCAGGATCGGCTCGGCCTGTTCGTGCAGCCCGCCCAGCCGGTCGATCACGGCGGCGTCATGCGCCTTGTCGCGGTGGTCGTTGGCGACCTTCATTCCGCCCACGTCCAGCGTCTGCCAATCCGTGATGATCTGCTTTAGCGTGACGTTGATCCGCTCGAACGCCTCATACGCGCCGACGAAATCCGCATCCGCGCGCAAATGCGCGAAGTGCTTCGCATAGCGCGCGTGCAATGCCACGCCCGCCAGCGGGGTCAGCACATAGGCACCTTTCGCCTCGACCGCGCGCCCGGTCGCCACCGCGCCGGCCATCACCGCGGCCACCTCTGCCTCGGGGACACCGGCCAGCGCGGCGATCGCGCCGAGCGGCGCGTGGCGCTTGATCGCGGCGGCATGGAACACAAGGTCGCGCTGGTTCATCACGCCGTCTCCCGCAGCAGCCAGACGCGGCCCACGCGCTCGGTGCCCTGCTGGTAATCCTCGGTGGTCTTGGCCGCCGCAGTAGCTTCGATCATGATCCGGTCACCCTCGCGGATGCCGGCCACCTTGGCGTTCATGAGGCACGGAATGTTGTATTCGCGCGTCAGGATGCCCAGGTGCGACCGCACGCTGCCCCCTGCACAGACCACGCCGGCGAACTGGTCAATGATCGGCGCGGTCAGGGTGCCGCCCGAATCGTCGATGATCGCAACCGAACCCGGGGGAACGCCGTCGGTCAGCAGTTCCATCACGCGTTCGTTCGAACGCACGTACAGCGCGGTGCCGACCATGTTTGCGCTGTGGCGGACGACGTTGTCGCCCACTCCGCGAAGCGCCTGGCCAGCTTCGTCGAACTCGCCGGTGGGCGCGTCGGGATGCGCGAAGCCGCTGCCGTCATCGACCGCGCCCCCATCCGACTTGTGCGCCTCGGGTCGTTCGACAACCGAAATCCGCGCCGACCAGTCGAACCGGTGCCCGCTGGCCAGGATCGCCGCCTCGACCGCGGCAAAGTCCTCGGCCGTGATCAGCGTGTCCGATCCGCCGAACACGAACTCGTCCCAGCTCTGGCCCGACGCCGCCAGCCGGGCGCGAACCCGCTGGCGCGAGAGGTCCAGCACGGCCTCGACCAACGGGGAGGCCGGGGGCCCGGCATAGAGCACGTCATCGATGGGCAGCTTGTCGGAACTCACGATCCCTCCTGCGTTGCTGGATGGCGCCGAGCAATGCCGCCTCGCCTGCCGGCTGTCAACAACATTGGCTGAAATCGTCCGACGATATTGACCTGTTCAGGCGTGTATCCTAGGCCCGGCGCGAGATCATTTCGGGAGACCATGAGATGCCCCAGACCAATGCGCAAAGCGCCCCCCAGAACGGACCGCGCGTCCTGCTCGTCAACGATGACGGGATCGATGCGCCTGGGATCGTCCTGCTCGAAAAGATCGTCCGCCAGTTCACCTACGACATCTGGGTCGTCGCCCCGGACGAGGAGCGGTCGGGCGCCGGGCACTCGTTCTCGACCACGCTGCCGATCCGCGTCAAGCAGCGCGACGAGCGGCACTTCGCGGTAAAGGGCACGCCGACCGATTGCGCGCTGCTGGCGATCTATGAACTGATTGAGGGCAAAAAACCCGACATCCTGATTTCGGGCATCAACCGCGGCCCCAACCTGGCCGAGGACATGACCTATTCCGGCACTGCCTCCGCGGCGATGGAAGGCGCGCTGCTGGGCATTCCCGCAATCGCGCTCAGCCTGGTATTCCGCCCGCCGGCGCCGGCAATCTGGGAATGCCCAGAGGCCCACGCGGCCGACGTGATCGCGCGCCTGCTGCGCTATGACTGGAAGCCGGGGATGATCGTCAACGTCAACTTCCCCGATTGCCTGCCCGAAGACGTCGCCGGCATTCGCGTCACCAGCCAGGGCCAGCGCCCGCCCGGCGCCTTTGTCCCGGAACCGCGCGTGGATGCCCGGCACGTGCCCTATTACTGGGTGCGCATCGCCATGCCCGAAGGCGGCCACGCCCCCGGCAATGATCTGCAGGCGGTGCTGGACAGGGAAATCTCGGTCACCCCGTTGCAGCTCGACATGACCTGCTATCCCGAAATCACGACGCTGACGGCGCTGTTCGAGGGATAGGAACGCCTCAACTCCCGCGCGAGGGAACGGCCCCCTCTCCCGACCTTTCGTGTCGAGCGAAGTCGAGACACGTTGCGCGCGGTG
>JAZKDH010000020.1:48169-104351 GCA_040387665.1 Pseudomonadota bacterium
GTGTCACGACTTCGCTCGACACGAAGGGCTGCAGTGAGCAGCCCAGCCTTTAGTCCCGACCCAAAATCGTCACCGCCGACATCCCGTCCTCCACCCCGTAGAACCCGCCGGAGTTCTCCGCCACCGCGATCCGCGCCCCTTCTACCTGCCGCTGCCCGGCCTGACCGCGCAGCTGGGTCACCAGCTCGTGGATCTGGCCAAGCCCGGTGGCGCCCAGCGGGTGGCCTTTCGACACCAGCCCGCCCGAAGTGTTGACCGGAACGCGCCCCCCCAGCGCGGTGTCGCCGCGTTCGGCCGCGGCGCCGGCTTCGCCCGGCGGGCAAAGGCCCAGCGCCTCGGTCTGGATGATCTCGCCGATGGAGCTTGCGTCATGGACTTCCGCAAGATCGACATCGGCCGGACCGACCCCGGCGCGCTCATACGCGATGGTCGAGACCCGCCGGGTAACGTGGCGGGCGTAATCGTCCGGCGCGCGGTCGCTGCCGGTGCGGTTCTCTGCCGCCAGCACGCGCACCGGCGTGCCGGAAAACCGCCGCGCGAACTCGGCCGAACAGACGATGGCGGCACTGGCGCCGTCGCTGATCGGCGCGCACATCGGGTTGGTCAGCGGCCACGCCACTTGCGGCGCGGCCAGGATTTCCTCCACGCTCATCGCATCGCGGTACTGCGCCAGCGGGTTGAACTGCGCATGGGTGTGGTCCTTGGCCGCCACCGCCGCGATCTGCCGCTGGGTGGTGCCATACGTCGCCATGTGCAACCGCGCCTGCGCGGCGTAAGCTTCCATCAGCACGTTGGGGCTTTCGCTTTCGAGCCCTTCGGGCACCGGCTGGAGCAGGTCGCGCGTCCGCTCGATATAACCGCGCGCCTCGATCAGGTCACGCGGCTGCTGGAACACCGCGAACCGCTTGTCCCGGTCGCTGCTGAACAGCTTTTCGACGCCGACCACGAGCGCCATTTCGGCAAGGCCGCCGCGCACATAGTCGACCGCTAGGTGGAGGCCCACGGTGGAACTTGCGCAGGCTTGTTCGACATGGAACCCGCGCACGCTCTGGATGCCCAGCGGCCGCAGCGCGTATTCTCCGGGGATCGACATCTCGCCGGCAAAAAACCCCTGGATGACATTGGCATACACCGCCATGTCGATATCTGCACCAGCGACGCCCGCATCCTCCAGCGCCAGCCGCACCGCCGCCTGGGTCAGGTCTTCATGGGTCTGGTCAAGATGCCGACCGAACGGCGTCATCCCCACGCCCAGGATCACGACATCGCGCATCAGATCGTCCTCCCCAGCGCGGCCCAGCGTGCCTTGCGCAGTTCCGCCCGCAACACTTTGCCAGCGTTGCTGCGTGGCAGTTGCTCAATAACTTCGATTGTCTTGGGCGTCTTGATCGGCCCCAGTCGCTCGCGCGCCAAGGCCAGCAGCGCGGGCACATCGATCGTCGCCCCGGCCCGCGGCTCGACGATCGCGATCACCGCCTCGCCCCACTTTTCGTCGGGCACGCCGATCACCGCACATTCCTGCACGGAAGGATCGGCCAGCAGGGCCTGTTCGACTTCGGCCGGATAGATGTTGAACCCGCCCGAGATGATCATGTCCTTCTTGCGGTCCACCACATAGAACCACCCGTCCTCGTCACGCACGCCTATATCGCCGGTGTGGTGCCAACCGAAGGTGGAAACCTCTGCGGTCGCCTCGGGGTTTTTGTAATAGCCCAGCATCACCAGCGGCCCGCGCACCACGATCTCGCCGCGTTCGCCGGGGGGGAGGATGTTGCCATCGTCGTCCATGATCTCGACGATGGAAAGCAGGTTGGCGCGTCCGCAACTGCCGGGATGGGCCAGTTCTCCCTCGGCGTTCAGGTGTTCATGCGGGGGCATGGCGGTGACGCACATCGGCGCCTCGGTCTGCCCAAAGCTGGCGTTCATTACCGGGCCGAGCACCTCTATCGCCTCCTTCAGCCGGTCCAGCGACATCGGCGCGCCCGCGTAGGAGATGTATTCGAGGCTGGAGAGGTCCGCCGTGCGCACGCTCGGTTCCGCCAGCAGCATGTAAATCGCGGTGGGGGGAAGGAACATGTAGGTCACGCGGTGGCGCTCGATTGCGGCGATCACCTCGGCCGCGTCGAACTTGGGCAACACCACCACCGTCCCGCCCAGCGCCATGCTGGCCAGCGCCAGCGGCCCGGCGGCGTGGGTCATCGGCGCCGCTACCAGGTTCACCGGCGGCTGCTTCATCGGCATCGATGCGACCAGGCTGGAGACGAGCGCCTGCCAGTTGCCGTTGCTGAGCATCACCCCCTTGGAGCGCCCCGTCGTCCCCCCGGTATTGCCCAAGAACGCGAGCTCGTCGACCAGACCGGCGCGGCGCTGCGGCACCGGATCGTCGCCGTGGATCACCAGGTCGCCCAGCCAGGCGTCGGCCTCCGGGAAAGCGCGGTCGAGCGCGATGTAGCGGCGGATGTTCGGGCAGTCCGCGCGGAACGTGGCGATCCGCTCGGCAATGTCCGACGCGACGAACAACGTATCGACGTCGAGCAGATCGAGCAGGTAAGCGTTCTCGCCCACCGCGGCGCGGTTGTTGGCCATCGCCCACACCCCGTCGGCGCGCAGGATGCCCAGGATCGCCTCGAACGCGAGCGCGGAATTGCCGCTCAGCACCGCGGCATGGCCTCCGGCCGGGAACCCGTCGGCGATCAGACCGCGCGCGATGGCGTTGCTGCGGGCGCGGACCTCGTCATAAGTGCGCACCGCGCCGTCTTCGACCATACACGGTCGCTGGTGCGCCATGCGCGCGCCGCGATCGAAGAAGTCGATCATCCGCATCGGCCGGCCTTCCGCGTCAGCGCCGCATCGACAGTTCGAACTCGCTCGATCGCAGCTGCACCGCCGGCAGCGTCGCCACCCGCATCAGCCGGGCGACCTGGTCCAGTTCTGGCGAGGACAGCGTCGGGAAGTCCAGCCGGATCGACCCGGCGGCGCGCATCCGGTCGATGTCCGAACCGGGGACAAGCGCGCGCAGCAGCAGCTCGTCATCATCGCCGTTGGTGCCGTGGCGGCGGTGCAGCTCGGCCCGGTCCGGCTGTTCAGGCGGGTTGGCCAAGATTTCCTGCGCGCGGGGCGAAGACATGATCTTGTCCATGACCTCGGGATCGAACGGCGCGACCGGATCGCCATAGTACCCGGCAGCGTACTGGATCACCTCGTCGGGCACGACCGAATAGCGCTGGCCAGTAACAATGTTGAGCACCGCGACCGTGCCCACCAGCTGTGCGAACGGGGTGGCCATGCCGGGATAGCCGAGTTCGCGGCGCACCTCGGCCACTTCGGCGAGCACTTCGGGCAGGCGATCGAGCATGTTCTGCTGAACCAGTTGGTTGCGCATCGTGCCCATCATTCCGCCCGGGATCTGGTGGCGCAGCGCGGTCACATCGTATTCGTAGAACTGGTTGACGAGATAGCCGGCCGCCTTGCCCACGCGCTCGAAATGGTCGGAAACGCGGGCGAGCTTGCTGGTATCGATGTTGTGGGTATGTCCCATCACCTCGATGTTCTTGGTCATGATCTCGATCGACGGGATCGAGGGGCCGTTCGACATCGAACGCACCGCCGTATGCAGCACCGTCACCCCGAATTCGATCGCATCCATGTAGCTCTTGGCCGACTGGCCGAGCATGTTGTTGGCATGCATCTCGATCGGCTTGCCGCGCGATTTGGCAACAATTGCGGGCACCAGCGTGGAAATCCGCTCGCGGTCGAGCACGCCGCCGGTGTCGTAGAGCAGCAGGCTGTCGACCTCGGGCAGCGCCGAAAGCTTGTCAGCCTTGTCGGCATAATAGGCATCGTCGTGCACTGGCGAGAGCGTGAACAGCATTGTCCCCGCCACCTGGCAGCCGTGGGTCTTCGCCACTTTGGCCAGCCGGTGCATCTTCTCGATGTTGAACAAGACGTCATAAAGCCAGAAGCTGCGCATCCCGTGAACGCACAGCCGGTCCACCCAGATGTCCATCAGCGCATCGGGCGTGTGACCGAACGTGACCGACCCGTTTGATCGGCAGCCAGCCCGCAACGGCGTGTTCGGCATCGATTTCACCAGCAGGTCCATGCCCGCCCAGGGATCTTCCTGGCAGTGGCGGATTAGCACCTCGAACAGGGAAGAACCGCCCAGACTGATGATCTGATAGCCTGTCTGGTCGATGATCGGGGTGACCGGCAGCGCCATGCCGGCCTGCATCCGCATCCCCCACAGGCTCTGCTGGCCGTCGCGAAGGGTCTCGTCGAGAAACTGGATATGCGCCACGCGCCCTTACTCCGCTGCTTGCCGCTGGCCCGCGAACATGTCCTGTTCAAGCCAGCGGGTATGGATGGTGTTCGCCCGAAAGGCGGGTTCGCGCAGGATCGCCCGGTGAAGGGGGATGGTGGTGGGCACGCCTTCGACCTCGAACCCGTCGAGCGCGCCCTGCATCCGGTCGATCGCGGCATCGCGCGTATCGGCGTGGACGATCAGCTTGCCGATCATCGAATCGTAGAACGGCGGGATCGTCGCACCTTCGTAGATGTGCGAATCGAGGCGGATGCCCTCGCCTTCGGGCGCCCGCCAGCGCGTGACGGTGCCGGGTACCGGCACGAAATCGCGGGCCGGATCCTCGGCATTGATCCGGCATTCGATCGCATGGCCGGTCAGCACGACATCGTCCTGCGCCACCGACAGTCCCTGCCCGCCGGCGATCCGCAGCTGTTCCTGCACCAGATCACGCCCGGTCACCATCTCGCTCACCGGGTGCTCGACCTGGATCCGGGCGTTGACCTCGATGAAATAGATTTCCTGCCGCAGCACGTCATAGAGGAACTCGCACGTGCCGGCGTTGCGATAGTTGACGCTTTTCGCCAGATTGACGGCCGCCTGATGGAGCTGCGCGCGCAAGGCGTGCGGCATCGCCACGCACGGCGCTTCCTCGATCACCTTCTGGTAGCGGCGCTGGACCGAGCAGTCGCGCTCGCCAAAGTGGATGACGTTGCCCTGGCCGTCGCCCATCAGCTGTACTTCGACGTGGCGCGCCTCGGGCACGAAGCGCTCCATGAACAGCGTGCCGTCGCCGAACGCGGCCACCGCCTCGGCGCTGGCGCGGTGGAAGCCGGCTTCGGCTTCGGCCGGACCGTTCACGATCACCATCCCGCGCCCGCCGCCGCCGGCCGCAGCCTTGAGCAGCACCGGATATCCAATCTGGTCGGCCATACGCCGCGCGTCGGATGCTGAGGCGATCTCGCCGCTGCCGGGCACCAGCGGCACGCCCGCCGCCGCCGCCATTTCACGCGCGCGCAGCTTGTCGCCCAGCGCCTCGATCATCGCACCCTCGGGGCCGACAAACACGATGCTGTGTTCATCGCAAAGCCGCGCCAGTTCAGCGCGCTCCGACAGGAAGCCATAGCCGGGGTGCAGTGCGTCGCAGCCGCTGGCCTTGGCCGCCTGCACCACCAGCCGGGCATCGAGATAGCTTTTCGCCGCCGGTCCGGGTCCGAGCACCAGCCGCCGGTCGGCCAGCCGCGCGGTGATGCTGTCACGGTCAGCGTCGGACACGCCGATCACCGTTTCCAGGTTCAGGCCCTGCGCCGCCCGCAGCACGCGCAGCGCGATCTCGCCCCGGTTGGCGATGAACAGACGGGAAATGGCCACCGGTCAGGCCGCCATGATGACGAACAGCGGCTGTCCCGCCGAGACCAGCTCGCCATCGGAGGCGAGCACCTGCGAGACCTTGCCCGCCACCCCGGCCCGCACAGCGGTGAACAGCTTCATCACTTCGACCAGGCACAGTTCGCTGTCGGCCGCGACGGCGCCGCCCAGTTCGACATAAGGCGCGGCGCCCGGCTTGGGCGACCGGTAGAATGTGCCGAGGTAGGGCGCGCGCACCACCGTTGCACCTTCGCCCCACGTGCCTTCCGTTGCGGGTGCAGCCGGCGCATGAACGACTGCGGGGACAGCCGCGACGCCGGCCGGCCGGGCTGCAGCGGGGGCCGCGCTTACCCGCTGGCGCGGCGCGTCCAGCCCCGGCGCGTCGGCGTCCTGCGACAGGTAGACCTCCAGATCGCCGTGCTTTCCATGCAACTCGCGCAGGCCGGAGCGCTTGAAATCCTCGATCAGCAGTTCAAGGTCGGGAATGGGATCGGGGGCTTTCATGCGCGCGCACTCCGGATAGCTTCGACATCGTCACGGCTGAGCCCGGAGCCTTTCCCGGCAAGGGGCGAACCCTCCTGCTCAAGCCGGTACAGCGCCTGCACGTGCTCGTCTCCGGGCGCGTACTTGACCGTGGTGTCACAGATGAAACGGTACGGACCGGTCATCTGCGCCGGCCGGAACGCTGCCGCACGGGCGTTGTATTCGGCCAGCGTCAGGCGCCCGGCGGTGGTGGTGTAAAGGTCCTGCTTCTCGGGAAAATGCGTGACCCCGGGCCCGATCGGCGCCAGCCGGGGCGCCTCGGCCGCGCGATCCAGCACCGAATAGGGAATCTGCGAGATGTAGCGCACCGGGTTGTTGCTGTGCTGCATCATCGCGTACTTGTGCAGCTGCTGGCTGGGCAGGGAGACCAGCCCGACCAGCTCGCCAAGGAAATCGCGCCCGAATTCGTCGTTCAGCAGCGGCCGGAAGCGTTCGGCGCGCGGGTCGATCGTCATCCAGTCATTAACGTCATATACGCCCGCCAAGTGCGCGAAGTCTTTGATCAACGAGAAATAGGTCAACGCGCCGGCGTCCATCATCTCGTTGCGTGACCAGCCGGCCATGCGCTTCCATAGCGCCACCGTCGCCTTGCGGATCCGGTCGGTCAGGTCCTCGAACGTGTTCGCCAGTTCGTCCGGCGAACCCATGCCGACCGGGACATGACCTTCCGACAAGGCATCTGACGTATAAAGCCCAACGCCGGTCAGCTTTTCAGCGGTGAACTCCGGCCGCGATTCAAAGCTGCCCCAGTCGTCCATCAGATAGAAATGCGAATCGGTTGCCTCCATCGTCACGGTCAGGTTGCTGAACGGGATGTCGCCCGCGACGCCGTCTAGCCACGGATAGTCACCCTCGGCCAAGTCGGAGAAATCGCGAATGATCAGCTCGCGGTCCTCGCTCAGCCGGTACGGGCCGGAATTGTTGAGCGCGCAGCGGCTCTCGCACGAGACGAGAAATCCGTATTGCGAGACCGTGGCCAGGAACACCTGCGCTGCGCCGTGCAGTCGGTCGCCCGGGGTGCAGGGTTGCAGCTCGGCGTGGAAACGCTGAATCCGCCGCTCGGGCAGCAGTTGCACCCGCTGGCCGAACTCGCGCGCATTGAGGTGTCCGTCCTCGCGCTGGGCGGCAAGCTTGAACCGGCGCCAGAAGTCCATCACGTAAGCCACGTCGTCCGCGGCGTCGGCCGGTGCCAGCATGCCGAAGTTGATCAGGATTTCGCGGCCCAGCAGATAAAACGTCGGCAGACCCCAGCCCGGCAGGTTGCCGAGCTTGCCGCCCATCGCCCGCGAACGGTCGCCCAGTTCCTCGGCCGACACCTGCGCTTCGATCTTTCGCAGCAGTTCCGGATAGCGGTAGAAGCAGCACAGATACGACAGCAGCATGTACGACGGGACCGGGAACAGCTTCGATTCCTGCACGGTGCGCGTCACGCACAGCCAATACGTATCGTCGCCAATCGTCTGGATGGCGTTGTTGGCCTCAAGCAAGCGAACGTAATCCGGCATCTTCCCGCCCTTCGTGTACTGCTTGCCGCTCTGGACCATAGCCCGGTCGGCTGTCAATATCGTCCGACGATTTTGACCGGTAAATTTGGCCGGGCGTTGCCCGCGGCGGCCCGTGTGCAGTAATCAGTTCTCCGGCGCAGGGGCATTCAAAGCATGACGTTCCGGGGCAAGCGGGGGCAGCCACGGCGATGCGCGATCGCAATAGACTTCGAAGGCCGGAGGCCAGTCGCAGGACGAATCGAACGTGCCGGCCTTGATCAGCGTCAGCCCCGGCAGCGCATCCGCGATCGAGACGATCGGCGAGCCGCATTCGGGGCAGAAATGGCGGTGGACCACCGCGCCGCTGTCACCCTGGTCGTCGAACACGCGGGTCTGGCCGGTGCGCGAAAAGGCATCGTCGGCCACCGCCACCACCAACGAAAATGGGGCGCCGGACTGCTTCTGGCAGTTGCGGCAATGACATACCGCCACCAGCAGCGGATCGCCACTGAACGCATACCGCACCTGTCCGCACAGGCATCCGCCTTCGTGTCGCTCGCTCATCCCGAACCGCTCCTGACCGTTACGGACGGAGGATTAGCACATCTGGCGGACCGGAACAGGGCGGCGGTCCGACTGTAATTTCCGCCGCTTGGTCTTGCCGGCATGCCCCGCAATGCCCACCGCCCCGCGCCTGAACATGCCCGCAGAACGGGCAGATAACCGGATCAAGCAGGCGCCGCAGCGTCACGCCCAGCCAGCCCCTGCCCGGCCGCGTCATACCAGTGACTCGCAGGCACTGGTGATGGTGAGCGGCGGTGCGACCGAAATGGCCCGCCCGATCAGCAGCAGCGCCGGCCCGTCGCCCAGCGCGGTTCGCGCCGCCAGCGGCAGCAGGTCGAGCCGGGTGAGGAAACGCCGCTCGTCCGGCAGGCTGACGTTCTCCATCAGCGCCACGGGGGTATCGGCCGGCAACCCGGCAGCGATCAGGCTGCGCGCCACGTCGGTGGCGGCGGCCTTGCCCATGTAAACCGCCAGCGTCGACTGCGGGTCGGCCAGCGCATGCCAGTCGAGGTCGAGCGCCTCGCCGGCGCGGGCGTGGGCGGTGACCAGCGTCAGCTTGCGCGCCAGCCCGCGCAGCGTGAGCGACGCGCCCAGACTGGCGGCGGCGGCGCTGGCGGCAGTCACGCCGGGGCAAATCCGCACCGGAACCCCAGCGGCGCGGCAGGCTTCAAGCTCCTCGGTCGCGCGGCCGAAAATCGACGGGTCGCCGCCCTTGAGCCGCACCACCCGCTCTCCCGCCTGTGCCGCCGCCACGATCAGCTGGTCGATCGTGGCCTGATCCTTCGAGTGGCGACCGGACCGCTTGCCGACGTGGATCAGCCTTGCTCCGGGCGCGGCCAGCGCGAGCACGCCCGGCCCGACCAGTGCATCGTGGAATACGGTGGTCGCGGCGCGCAGCAGGCGTTCGGCCTTGCGGGTCAGCAGTTCGGGATCGCCGGGTCCAGCACCCACCAGCCAAATGCTGCCATTCGGAAAGTCGCTCATTGCGCTGCCTCCATCTCTGGCTGCCGGGCCAGCAGCCGGGCGATAGCCGGGCGGCATGATCCGCAGTTGGTGCCCGCCCGGGTGGCACAGCCGACATCCGCCACGCTCTGCGCGCCGCAGGCGGCAATCTCGAATTCGCCAATCCCGTGGCACACGCACACGATCGGCCCGCGATCGGGAGTGGGGATGCTCGGTCGTCCGGCGAGCAGTTCGCCCGCGGTTGCACCGTCCGCGCCCAGCTGCGCCGCCACCCACTCGCGCGGAGGCAGGGTTCCGCTGCGGGTCAGGTACAGTGCCGCACTCAGCCGCCCGTCGCCGCCGCGCACCGCGATCCGGCGCATGCCGCGTACCACGTCGGCCACCTCGATCCGGTCTCCGGCGGGCAGCAGAGCGGCCTCGTCAATCGCGCCTTCGCCCGCCAGTTCGTAAAGCCAGCCTCCTCCGGCCAACCTCGAACGGGTCCACCACAGCAGCTGCGGCGCCAGCGGCGGCTCGGACGAAACCAGAAACGCGCGCCAATCGGGCGTGACCGGTTCGATCCGCGCCGCGGTGTTCTTGAACGCCGGCTGGCCGGAAACCGGGTCAACCAGCGGACCCGGCAACCGGTTGGCCCGGCCTTCCCCGGCCAGCGCGTCGCTCCAGTGCATCGGCACAAAGATATCGCCCCGGCGCTGCCCTTCATCATGTTCGACCCGGAACAGCGCCGCCCCATGCGCGCTGACCACGCGCGCCAGGCCGCCGTGGTCGAGCCCCGCCGCCGCCGCGTCGCGCGGATGCACCGCCAACAGCGGCTCGCGCCGGTGCTGCGCCAGCGTTGGCGAAAGTCCGGTGCGGGTCATCGTGTGCCACTGATCGCGGTAGCGCCCGGTGTTGAGCCGCATCGGAAATTCCAGATCGACCGTCGCCGCCGCAGGCCGGACGGCGACCAGCCGGGGCCGCGCAGCAGCACGCGTCAGCGGATGACGACCGCCCCACTGGAACGGTGCCATCGCTTCGTAGGCGGAATTGTCCAGTTCGGCCTGCGGGGTGAGGTCGAGCAGCTTGCCATGCCGCACCGCCAGCGCGGTCATTGCAGCGTATTCGCGAAACACCTGCGCCGCGCGGTCATAACCAAACGCCGCGTCATGCCCCAGCCGGCGGCCAACGTCGGCCAGGATTGCCCAATCGGCCCGCGCCTCGCCCGGGGGCGCGAACAGCGCCCGCTGGCGGCTCACCCGGCGCTCTGAATTGGTCACCGTGCCATCTTTTTCGCCCCACGCCAGCGCGGGCAGGCGGACGTGTGCGAACCGCGCGGTGTCGGTATCCGCGATCACGTCGGACACGACCAACGTCTCGCACCGCGCAAGGGCTTCGCGCACGAACCCGGCATCCGGCATCGACACCGCCGGATTGGTGGCCATCACCCACAGGAACTTGACCCGCCCATCATGGACCGCCTGAAACAGGTCGACCGCTTTCAGTCCCGGTCCGCCGCACAGCCGGTCGGTCCCCCAGAACTCTGCTACGTCGGCCCGCTCCGCGTCCGAAAATCCGAGGTGGCAGGCCAGCGTATTGGCCAGTCCGCCGACCTCGCGCCCGCCCATCGCGTTGGGCTGGCCGGTGATGCTGAACGGTCCCGCGCCGGGCTGGTCGATCCGCCCGGTGGCCAGGTGCAGGTTGATGATCGCGTTGCCCTTGTCGGTGCCGCCGGCCGACTGGTTCGCGCCCATGCTGAACAGCGTGAGCATGCGCGGATGGGCCGCGACCATATCGGCAAGTGCCCGGAAGGTGGCCTCTGGCACCCCGGACTCGCCCGAAAGCTGGTTCCAGAACCCTTGAGGAACGTCGGCTCCGGCGGCATCGGCCAGGCCCCGCACGCGCATGTCGGCCAGCAGCGCATTGAACAGCGCGACATCGCCATCGGGGGCGAGCGGCACGTGGAGGTCTGCCTGTTCGGCGGTTTCGGTCCGGCGCGGGTCGATCACCACGATCTTGGTGCCCCGCACCTCGCGCGCACGTTCGATCCGCTGCCAGATCACCGGATGGCACCACGCGGTGTTCGATCCGACCAGCAGAATCAGGTCTGCGTCGTCAAGGTCATCATAGCTGCACGGCACCACATCCTCGCCAAAGGCGCGGTTGTGGGCGGCGACGGCGCTGGCCATGCACAGGCGACTGTTGGTATCGATGTTTGCAGTGCCGACGAAGCCTTTGAGCAGCTTGTTGGCAACGTAGTAGTCCTCGGTCAGGATCTGGCCTGAAACATAGAACGCCACGCTGTCCGGCCCGTGCTGCGCGATGCATTCGCGCATCCGCCCCGCCACCAGATCGAGCGCTTCATCCCAGCCTGACCGTGTATCGCCGATCATCGGGTGCAGCAGGCGGCCTTCCAGACCGACCGTTTCGCCCAGGTGCGTGCCCTTGGAACAAAGCTTGCCGAAGTTGGCCGGATGGTCCGCATCGCCGGCGATGGCCACGCTACGCGCGCCGGTTACCGTCGCGGCGATGCCGCAGCCGACGCCGCAATAGGCGCAGGTTGTGCGGACCGCCGCGGCCACGCTCAGGCCGCCTGTGCCGACGGTGTCTGCCCAAGCACGGCCGAACGCAGCAGGTAGATGCGCCCCGCGTCCACCCGCAACGGGATTACCGGCACGCAGCCCTTGTCATCGCCCAGCGCCTCGCCGGTCTTCAGCGAGATGTTCCAGCTGTGCAGCGGGCAGGTTACCACGTTGCCGTGGACGATCCCCTGCGACAGCGGGCCGTGCTTGTGCGGACACTGATTGACCAATGCGTAAAACTGGTTGTCGAGCGTGTGGAACACCGCGATTTCCCGGTCTTCGCCGTTGGGGCCGCCTCGCACCGGAAGGGTGCGGGCATTGCCCGGGCTGATCTGGGTTACCGGGCCGATATCAAGCCAATCCCCGATCATTTCGCGAACTCCATGCGAGTGGTTTCTGCCGGGAACGGACGCACCTCGGCGAGATGCTGGTGCAGTTCGGCCTCGTCGCCCGAGGCCCGCTTGGCCCAGGGATCGTCCTGCATGAACGATTGCGAATAGCGGAACCGCGCCGCCAACTGCCCGATGGCGTCGGGATCGTCGAACAGCGCCGCCTGGACATGTTCCAGTCCGACCCGTTCGATCCACGGGGCGGTGCGCTCCAGATAATGGGCCTGTTCGCGGTACAGCTGGATGAAGGCCGCGCAGACCTCCATCGCTTCTTCCTCAGTCGTAACCTTGCCCAGCAGGTCGGTGACGCGGACCTTGATCCCGCCATTGCCTCCCACATGCAGTTCGTACCCGCTGTCGACGCAGATCACGCCGAAATCCTTGATGGTTGCCTCGGCGCAGTTGCGGGGGCAGCCCGACACCGCAATCTTGAACTTGTGGGGCATCCACGAGCCCCAGGTCATGTGCTCTATCTTGACGCCGAGCCCGGTCGAATCCTGAGTGCCGAAGCGGCACCATTCCGACCCGACGCAGGTTTTCACCGTGCGCAGGCTCTTGCCATAAGCGTGGCCTGACACCATCCCGGCGGCGTTTAGATCCGCCCAGACGGCGGGCAGATCCTCTTTCTTGATGCCGAAGATATCCAGCCGTTGCCCACCCGTGACCTTGACCATCGGCGCGTCGAATTTCTCGACCACGTCGGCAATGGCGCGCAGTTCACGCGGGTTGGTAAGCCCGCCCCACATCCGCGGGACCACCGAGTACGTCCCGTCTTTCTGGATGTTCGCGTGCATCCGTTCGTTGACGAAGCGGCTCTGCTGGTCATCCACGTACTCGCCCGGCCACGCGCACAGCAGGTAGTAATTAAGCGCCGGGCGGCACGAGGCGCAGCCGTCCGGGGTTGACCAGTGCAGTTCCTGCATCACCTGCGGGATTGCCTTGAGAGTCTTCTCGACGATGAGGCGGCGCACGTCGTCATGGGTGAACTTGCTGCACTTGCAGATCGTCCGGGGACCGCTGGCCACGCCGTCGCCCAGCGTGAGCGCAAGCAGGCTTTCAACGAGCCCAGTGCATGATCCGCAGCTGGCCGAGGCCTTGCACTGCGAGCGCACTGCATCGAGGCTGCACGCGCCCTGCGCGATCGTGGCGACAACCTGACCCTTGGAGACGCCGTTGCAACCGCAAATCTCGGCTTCGTCCGAGAGGGCGGCAACGGCGGAATTAGGGTCCGTGAGGGCGCCTCCAGCGGCGAAGGCCTGGCCGAAGATCAGCGCTTCGCGGATGGCGGAGACATCCTCGCCCTTCTTGAGCAGGTCGAAATACCAGCTGCCATCGGCGGTATCGCCATAGAGCACCGCGCCTACCAGCCTGTCGTCCTTGACGACCACGCGCTTGTATACCCCGCGTGCTGCGTCGCGCAGGACAATGTCCTCTGCCCCGTCGCCGCCGGAGAAATCCCCCGCCGAAAACAGGTCAATTCCGGAAACCTTAAGCTTGGTCGAGGTTACCGAACCGGTGTAGCCGGTGGCCGCGCCGGTCGCGTGATCGGCCAGCGCGCGGCACATCTCCCACAGCGGCGCGACCAGGCCATAGCAGGTGCCCCGGTGCTGCACGCATTCGCCCACCGCCATCACCGCCGGATCGGACGTGACCATGTGATCGTCGACCATGATGCCGCGCTCGGTCTCCAGCCCGGCCGATTTGGCAAGCCCGGTGGATGGGCGGATGCCGACAGCCATCACCACGATATCGGCCGCAAACTCGCGTCCATCCTTGAGACGAACCGCGGCGACCTGGCCGTCCCGGCCCACGATCTCGGCGGTATCGCCGCCGGTGATGATCGTCTGGCCGCGCCGTTCAAGCTCAGCCTTGAGTAGCCAGCCGGCCGCTTCGTCGAGCTGGCGCTCCATCAACGTCGGCATGATGTGGATCACGGTGACCTGCATGCCCTGCAGAGACAGGCCGTGGGCTGCCTCAAGCCCGAGCAGGCCGCCGCCGATCACCACGGCGGAGCCGCCGCCCCGGGCCTTGCCGGCCTCGGCCGCCGCAATCATCCGGTCCACGTCGTCAAGATCGCGGAAGGTCACCACGCCCGCCAGGTCCTTGCCCGGCACCGGAATGATGAACGGATCAGAGCCGGTGGCGATCAGCAGGCGGTCATAAGGCTCGACCCTGCCTGCGCGCGTGACGACCACTTGGGTGGAGCGGTCGATCGCCGTGACTGGGTCGCCCGAAACCAGCGTGATCGCGTTGTCGGCGTACCACCCGGGCCCGTTGATGACGATGTCGTCGAACAGTTTCTCGCCCGCGAGGACCGGCGAGAGCATGATCCGGTTGTAGTTCACCCGCGGCTCGGCGCCGAAGATGGTGATGGCATAGCGGGCCGGATCGCGCGCGAGGATTTCCTCGACCGCGCGGCACCCGGCCATGCCGTTGCCGATCACCACCAGCCTTTCGCGCATGGCGGCGTCCCGTGGGGCCTGTTCGAACGTTGTGGGCGCGTTCACTGCTATCTTCCCATGCGGCGCGCGAACAAAAAAAAGCCGCCCGAACACATTCCCGAAGGAAGGTCTGGGCGGCGACGTTGCCACGCGGTGTTGAAACTGGAGGCCGGCTGCGCTGAATCGCCCATCGTTGGGCGGCGCATCTGGCTTGGGGTGCAAGCTAACCGATTCGGCGGGCCGACCGCAAGTTCTTTTTGCAGTGCAGCACGCCGAACGGTTGGGCGAGACGCTAAAACGCGTATTCGGCCTGGAGCCAGAACTTGCGGGTATTAACGCCGAAGCCACGAGCCTGGTAATCGGCGTACTTGGCCAACAGCCCCACCTTGCCGAGTTTGACCCCGACGCTGGCATCCCACTCAGTGCCGTAATGCACATCGCCGTAATCGCTGTCGAACGAATGGTAGACCACTGCGGCGTTCAGACCCGGCAGCGCCTTCACCCCGTCGAACTTGTACGCCAGCCCGCCGTAGATATCCTGCAAGCCCCCATATCCGGGTGTCTGCGGGGTGGTGAGGAACAGATCGGCCCAACCGTTGAACTTGTGCAACGTGGCCATCGGCGTCTGGAACGCCCGGCCCGCGCCTGCGTCACCGCCAAGCAGTTCATAGCCGCCGAGCGCGGTCAAACCCTGGTACGAAAGGCCGCCCTCGGCCGCGATGTAATCGGCGCTGTAACCGATCGGGTTGGAGCCATAATCGCTCTGCCGGGCATAGCTGGCGGCAAGGTTCAGCTTGGCCTTGGGCGTCAGCACGAATGAAGCAGTGGCTCGCCCGCCATATGTCTGCGAGCTGTTGGCGAAGGAGAATGTCTCGTCATAATCCAGCAGGTAGGTGAACGCCTTGGCGGTGACTGGCCCCAGCTTGGCGCCAGCGCCCAGGAACACGAAGTCCCCGCCCAGTCCTTGGCGCGGCCCGGCATCGCTCCCAAAAATCGTCCGCTGGCCGATCGAATAAGTCGCATCGAGGCTGACCGGGCCCAGTGAGGCTTCGCCGCGCACTGCGTCGAACGTCTGTTCGTTCTGCCGCCAGCCGACGCTGCCAACAAAGCGCTGGTCATCAAGATTGATCCGCTGCCGGCCGATGGTCAGCGCCGCCTGCTTGGTCTTGTACTGCAGTTGCAGGCGGTTGAGTTCCACGGTCTGCGGATCGGCCACCACCGCGTATTCGGGACGGCGCTGATGGCTGGTCGCCGCGAACGGAAAGCCGTTGTAATCGTTGAGGATCCCCAGCGTACCCTCGGCCTCGGCCAGAAACGAGAGGTTCGAGGGAGCGTGCTTCACTTCAAAGCCGCCGCGCATGCGCACGGTCACGGCATCGGCATCGAGCGCGGGGGTATCAACGTTTTCCCAGCGGACCCGGGCATCAAGGATCGGGTCGAATGTCAGGCCATCGGCGATTGGCACGGGCTCGCCGAAGGCGGCAGGTGCTGCCGCGGCAGGGTGAGCGAGAACGAGCGGCATCGCCAGCGCGGCGGCGCCGAGAAAACGAACTGTCATGTCAAAAAATCCCTCATGGTAGGGCGGCAATCGGTAATGGCCGGAGCATTCTCCTTGGCCATGCGGTCACCGCCGGGTGTTACTCATCAAGTTGAATCAGATGCGGGCGCTCTGGAGCGCAGCGCCCCAAGTCGTCCGCCAGCGGCTTTTGACGATTGTCAGGCCGGCCAGCGCAACCAGCGCAAGGGCGGCGAAAATCAGGAACCCGGCCGAGGCGCTGCCCGTCATCTGCTTGGCAAGGCCCAGCGAACTGGCGAGGTAGAACCCGCCAACGCCGCCGCCGAAGCCGACCAGCCCGGTCATCACGCCGATCTCTTTGCGAAACCGCTGCGGCACCAGCTGGAACACCGCGCCATTGCCCACGCCCAGTGTGCCCACCACGGCAATGAACAGCGCCACGGCGACCGGCAGCGTGGCCGGACCGGTGGCGATGATGCCAAGCAGCACGGCGGCAAGCGCGTAGACAAACGTGAGCGTGCGGATCCCGCCGAAGCGGTCAGCCAGCGCGCCGCCCATCGGGCGCACCATCGACCCGGCGAATACCGCGGCGGCGGTGCAATACCCGGCAATCACCGGGGTCACGCCGAACGTGTCGGTGTAGAACGTGGGCAAAGAGCTCGACAGGCCAACGAAGCCGCCGAACGTCACGCCATAAAACAGCATGAACCACCAGGCGTCCTTTTCCTTCAGCACATCGGCATAGGCGGACAGGGGCTTGGGCGCGGGCTGATCGGGACTGTCCTTGGCCGCGAACAGATAGAACACGAACACCGCGATCAGCGGGATCAGCGCCAGCCCGAACACGTTGGTCCAGCCGTAGGCATTGGCCAGCATTGCCGCGAACAGCGAGGCGAAGACGGTGCCCGAATTGCCCATGCCGGCAATTCCCATCGCCTTGCCCTGATGCTCTGGCGGATACCACCGGCTCGCCAGCGGCAACGCAACCGCAAAGCTGGCTCCGGCGAAGCCGAGCACGACGCCAAGCGCCAGCGTCCCGCCGTAAGTCGAAATGCCGAAGAACCAGGCGCATGCCAGACCCGCGATCACGATCACCTGACCGATCGCGCCGGTCTTTTTCGGCCCGATCCGGTCGACCAGCAGGCCATTGACCAGCCGCAGCACCGCGCCGGCGAGCGTCGGCAGCGCGACCATGAAGCCCTTTTGCGCAGGATCGAGCGCCAGCTGCTTGGAAATGATCGGCGCCAACGGTCCCAGCAGCACCCAGACCATGAATGCGATATCGAAATAGAGGAACGCGGCCAGCAACGTGGGCGGATGTCCGGCTTTCCAGAAACTGGTGGATGCGGCGCTGCGCGCCGCGGTATCGGTCGATGGGGCGAGTGAGGCCATCATCCGTTCCTTCCTGCACTTGACGAGAGGGGCTGAAAATCGATCCTCACGCGGGCGGGCGACGTGCCCGCGCATGAGGGACGCAAGACACGATGCGCGATGCGGGCGAACTGAAGGTAGCGGCCGGCTTTGCCAGCCAAACGGGGCCGCGCGCGGAAAATCAGGATTTCGGCGGAGTGCATCTGGGCAGCGCCACCGACCGCGCCCGGTTCGGGATCGTCGCCGCGGTGGCCGACGGGGTCAGCGGCGGGCGCGAGGGCCGCGCCGCGGCCGAGCTGGCGGTGCGTGCGCTGATCGAGGGATATTATGCCATGCCCGCCACGCTGGGCGCCGCGCGGGCACTGCACGTTCCGCTCGCCGCCTACAATCGCTGGCTCCACGCGCAGGGCCGCGGCGAAACGATGGCGGCCAGTGCGACCACCTTCACAGCCTTTGCCTTGCGCGGCCGGCGCGCGCATCTGGTCCACGTTGGCGACACCCGCGCATGGCGGTTCGCCGGCGGACGGCTGATCTGCCTGACCACCGATCATGTCCGCCCCGAACCGGACCTGAGCCACGTGCTGATCCGCGCGATCGGGCTGGAGGGCGAACTGCGGCTGGACCACGCGACGATCGAACTGGCCGAGCATGACCGGCTGCTGCTGACCTCCGACGGCGTCCATGGCGTACTGTCGGCCAGCCGGATCGCAGCGATACTGCGTGAAAACGCCAGTGCCGAGGCTACCGCCGACCGGCTTGCCGAAGCTGCGCTGGCGGCGGGAAGCAGGGACAACGCCACCGCGCTGGTGATCGATATCGTACGCCTGCCCGCACCCGACCATGACGGCATCCTGGCCGGCCTGTCGGCAGTGCCGTTCGTCAAAGCCCCCGCCTTGGGCCAGAGCATCGACGGCTTCCGGATCGAGCGGGTGCTGAGCGAAGGGCGCCACGCGGTGCTGCTGGTCGCGACCGACAGCGAAGACGGCGGCACCGTGGTGCTGAAGTTCCCGCGCCGCGAAGTCCTGTCCGAACATGCGCTGCGGCTGGCGTTCGCGCGGGAGATGCTGCTGGCGCAGCGCGTAGCCAGTCCGTTCGTGCTGGCCGCACATCCGGTCAGGCCCGAACGGCAGACCGCGCTTTACGGGGTGCAGCCGTTGCTGAACGGCGAAACGATGGCGCAGCGGCTGGAGCGCGGCCTGCCCTCGCTCTCCGTCGCGCACGAGGCGGCCGTACGGCTGGTTCGCGCCGTGGCCGCGCTGCACCGGCTGGAAGTGGTCCACCGTGATCTCAAGCCCGACAACGTGATGCTGACGGCGGACGGCGGGCTCAAGCTGATCGACCTGGGCGTGGCGCGGTTGCCGCGGGTCGAGGATTTTCATCCCGACGAGATTCCCGGCACTCCCGGCTTCATGGCGCCCGAGCAGTTCGACGGCAACGCCGGCGACGCGCTGACCGACCAGTTCGCGCTGGGGGTTACGTTGTACCGCTGGTTCACGGGAAAGTGGCCGTTTGGCGAACAGGAGGCCTTTCAGCGGCCGCGCTTCGGCCAGCCAGTCCCGCCCTCGCGTTACCGCCCGGATATCCCCAGCTGGCTCGATCAGGCAATCCTGACCACCATCGCCCCGCGCCGCGACGACCGCTTCGGGGATGTGATCGAACTGCTGCGGGTGCTGGAGGGCGGCGGAGGCCTGGGCACCGGCCGGATGCGCGCCAAGCCGCTGATCGAGCGGAACCCGGTGCTGTTCTGGCAGGGCACGAGCGCGCTGCTGGCAGCAGCGCTTATCGCCGCCGTCGTCCTTGGCTGACCTGTCCTGCGCTGATCTTGGCCGGTGCCGGTTCATCGAAGCGTGCCCAATCCACGCGCACACAAAAAAGCCGCCTCGGGACCTGGCCGTTGGGCCAGAACTCGGGCGGCATCGTTGCCACGCAATGTTGCTGTTTGCCGGGAGATCGGCTGCGGCCCCTCATCGGACCGCATCCCCCTGCCCATCAACATTACGTCATTCGCGGCCTTCGCGTAAAGCTGTTTTTGCGGTGCAGCATTTAATTTGGCTCAGGGCAGCTTTGCCAGATAGCCCGGAAGGTCCGCCGGATCGAACACACCTCCGTCGAAAAAGCGGTTGCTTTCCAGTGTCATCCGTCCCTGCTGCGTTCCCACGACGGTCCTCCGCGCAAGGCTTCCTTCTACCTTTGAGCTGGCACCGGGAAGCGGTTCGGCGCTGCCCCTGATCGCGCTGCGGTAGACGTCGGGGCGGAACACCTTGGCGGCCTTGCGCGCATCGAGAGGGGTGTAACCGGGTTGCTCCCACCGGACCATTTGGGTGTACAACCATTCCGCCTGGCTGACCCACGGGAAGTTCGCGGCTTCACGATACTGGAACATGAAGTCGGCAAAGTGTACCAGTTCTCCACCCTTGGATAGCAGCAAGCGATCCGAAATGGCACGTTGGATCAGTCCGGCATTGCCGTCGATATATTCCGCGCGAGCCAGGATCGCGGCGTTTTGCTCCAGATTTGCAGGATCGACGAAATGCCGCGCGGCGCGGATCAGCGCGCGGATCAAGGCTTCGATGTCGGGGCGCCGGGCGTCGAGCACAGGCTCTTTCATTGCCAGCACTTTTTCGACCCCGCGCTGCCAGATCTGCGCGGTGACCAATACGATTTCGCCAACGCCGCGCTCTACTGCAACGCTGTTCCACGGTTCGCCGACGCAGATCGCATCGACTTCACCCGCCTCCAGTGCATCGGCGCAGAAGGGCGGCGCTATCGTCACTATTTCGACATCGTCGTCTGGACGGATGCCACATGCGGCCAGCCAATAGCGCAACATGTAGTTGTGGCTGGAATAGCGATGGACCACCCCGAACCGCAGCGGCGCCGACGCAGCCTTGCGCTCGAGCGCGACCCGGCGCAGCGCGGCGCCGACTGCTACCGGGTCGCCCAGCGCCGCAGGAGCGGTAATCGCGCGGGCCAGAGCGGGCTGCATGGTGATGGCGTTTCCGTTCAACCCCAGCACGAACGGTACCGCCAGCGGCTGTGCCGGCCGGCCCCGTCCCAGCGTGGTCGCAATCGCCAACGGGGCAACCATGTGCGCGGCATCGGAATGCCCGTAGAGCAGGCGGTCGAGCACTGTAGCCCAGCTCATGTCGCGGACTAGCCTGAGCGACAGGCCCTCCTCCTCCGCGAACCCGTGTTCGCGCGCCAGGATCGGCAGGCAGGCATCCACCAGGGGCAGGAAGCCGACGGTCAGTTCACGGCTCATTCCGGCTCTCCCAACAGCTGATGCGCCGTCAGCAGCGCTTCGGCAATTTCGGCAATGCGCCGCCCCTGGTTCATCGCGGCCTTGCGCAGTTCGGCGTACGCCTGCGGCTCGGTCAACCCGCGGCTGTCCATCAGAATGCGCTTGGCCTTGTCGACCGCGTCCCGCTCTGCCAGCTTGCCCTTGGCTTCGGCCAGATCGGCCTGGAGCCGGGCAAACGCACTGAACCGCTTGACCGCCAGATCGAGGATCGGCCTGATCCGGTGTGCGGCGAGACCGTCGACGACATAAGACGACACCCCGGCGTCGATCGAGGCGGCGATCGATTCCTCGTCGCTTTCATCCACGAACATCGCGATCGGCCGCGCCAGCGCCCGGCTGACCGCGAAGTACTCCTCCAGCACATCGCGCGATGGGTTGCCAAGATCCATCAGCACGATGTCGGGAGCGATTTCGCCGATCCGCGCAACCAGTCCGCGCCGCTCGGTCACCACGAAAATATCGCAGTCATCGAGCTGCGCCAGCCCTTCGTGGATCACGGCCGCGCGCGAGGCGCTTTCATCGACGATGGCAATGCGCATGCAACGCTACTGCAATGCCGTTGCAGGATCTGGCAGGTCGGCGCCCATGTCAGGGGAGCCGGGCCTTGACCCCGAACCATACTGTGCGCGGTGCGCCCAGATCGATCGAGGGGCCTTGCTTGCGGGTCACGACTTCCTCGTCCAACAGGTTCTCTCCGCGCAGAACCACTGCGAAACCGGAGCCCAGCGGCACTTCGGCATATGCATCGACGGTGGTGGCGGGGGGCAGGATGTTGGTCTGCAGATCATCCTCGAACTGGGCGCCGATGTGGCGCACGGTGGTGGCCAGCCGCCAGCCGTCGCGCGGGGCCCAGGCCAGCGTGCCGCTGGCCGCGTGGCGCGGGGTCTGCGCGGGGCGCTTGCCATCAAGATCGGCCGATATGCCTCCGGCCTGCATTTTCGCGTCGGTATAGGCGTAGGACGCATCGAGGCTGAGAGTACCCAGCCGCAGGCCGGCTCCCAATTCGACCCCGCGCGAGCGCACCGCGCCGACGTTCTGGCGCTGGCGCAGGTTGGTGCCGATGGTGACGTTGGCGATCGCGTGTCTGATGCGGTTGTCGAACGCGGTTACCGTGAAGGTGGCCCAGCGCGCCGGGCTGAAATCGATTCCCGCCTCATACCCTTCGAGCTTTTCATTGCGCAGGTTCTCGTTCGCGCGGGTAACGACCGGAAACACCGTGAACGAGCGGTACAGTTCGTTGAGGGTCGGCTGCCGCACGCCGCTGTAGGCCGAAGCGCGCACGGCCAGCGACCGGGTGGCCTGCACCACGCCCCCGCCGCGCAGAGTGACATCCCAGCCGCTGCGCCCGGGATAAGCGTTGTCGGTGGTGACGGTACTGTCAGGGGCGGCTTCGCGGAAGAACCCGCGCATGATCGACCAGCGGTCGGCCCGCACGCCGCCCGTCAGGACCAGCGGGCCGAAACTCCAGTCGTCTTCAAGGTACAGGCCAAGATCGGTGTTGCGTCCGCCCATCCGCCGCCGCGCGGTGACGAGGCCGGTGGCGGTGCTATAGGCCGCTTCCGCCTCGGATCCATCGGCGATACGCAGATCGGCGCCGAGCCGCAGCAGGTGCCCACCGCCGACCGGCGGCCGCAGTTCCAGTTTTCCACCCAGCCCGGTGCTGGGGGTGGCGAACTGGTCAAGCGTCTTGCGGAAAGCCGCGGCCGGGTTCGAACTGACCACGATGCTGGCAAATTCGCGTGCCTGAACATAACCCAGCGCCTCGAACTGCCAGGCACCGTGGCCGACCACGCGAATGCTGGCGTCCTGCCCCTGCGAGCGGCTGTCCGCCCCGGCGAAGCGGAGCGTGCGCTGATCGTCGAACGCGGCCAGGCGGCCCTGCACTTCGATCTGGTCGCTCAGCCGCGCCACCGCGCGCAGCCCGACCGACCAACTGTCATAGCGCGCCCGCACCGACAGCGGATCGCGCTGGCTTTCTGGGGTTGTCCAGAACCCGCGGCCGCGATCCCACCGGCCCGAAACGACCGCAAAGCCTTCGCCCAGCCGCGGGGCGAGGCTGGCGGACAGTTCGGTTTCGCCGCGATCGTCGACCAGCGCCGACGCGCGCAACAGGCCAAGGTCGTCCGGCCCCGCGCTGGCAAGGTCGATCGTGCCCGCCACCGCACCGGCTCCGAATGCACCAGCGCCACCCCCGCGGGTGACGCGGGCAGAGGCCAGGGTTTCAGGTGCGATCGCGCTGAGCGGGATATAGCCGAAAAATGGATCCGCCATCGGCACGCCATCAAGCAGGACAAGCGTGCGGCTGGTGGCGTTACCGCCAAGCGCGCGCAAGGTAAGCCCTTGGGCCGACGGATTGGACGAGCGGCTGTCCGAGCGGCGGAACTGCTGGACCCCGGCGACCGCCGACAGCGCATCTTCCAGCCGGCCGGACGATGTCGCCAGCAACCTGTCACGATCGACGACGACGCTGTCATAAGCCGGCAGCGAGGGACTGGCGGAAAGACCGAAGCCGGTGACCACAATGGTTTCGGGCGGCGGTGCTTCCTCTCCCGGCGGGACTGATTCTTGACCGAACGCGGGCGTGGCGAGCGATACGGCAATGGCCAGGACGCAATATCGGTTCAGCATGCTCACTCCTCGTTCCGTGCCGCTAGCACGCGCCACGTGCGAAGGCAAAGCAGCCACGAGGCAACCGGCCGCAATTCCTGCTGGATCGATGCAAGTATCGGGAACTAGTGTCAAAAGTTCGCGTTGGCGTGACAATTCCTGTGCACGTCAGGTGCATGACCCCGCTGCCGTCCGCCCAGGGAGTGGAAATGTCCGATACCAACGATCCCCATTCCGGCGACAAGGCTGCCAAGGGTTATGAGTTACGTTATTTTGCCCGCAAACACGGCCTGACCACCGCGCAGGCGGCATCGATCATCCGGCGGTATGGCACGGACCGGGCCAAACTGAACGAAGCGGCGGTCAAGCTTCGCCGCAGCGCGCAGACCCCCGACGGCTGATCCGCGGGAAAAAGTTGTCGGCGCTCGAGACCGGGTGCATGACGCGGTTCGGACCGTAAACGATTAAGGCCGAACGATGACTGCCCGCCAATGATCGAGACGTGCCCGGCAGCGAGCGGCAGCCTTTATGCGACGTCCCTGCCTGCGACATTCTGGGCGGCGGCATTGCGGGGCATTGCCGGAAGCTGTCCGCGGTGCGGCAAGGCGCGTTTGTTTGCCCGGTTCCTGAAGCCGCATGATTGGTGCCAGGCCTGCCACCAGGACTGGACGATGCAGCGGGCGGACGATTTTCCCGCCTATATCGCGATCTTCGTGACCGGGCATGTCCTGGCGCCCCTCATCATCGCCGTGGTTTCATCATATGAGGTGCCTTCGCTGCTGCTGGCCGCGATCATCCTGCCGCTGGCGGTCCTGATGATGATCGGCATGATCCAGCCAGCAAAAGGCGCGGTGATCGCCCTTCAGTGGTGGCACGGCATGCACGGGTTCAAGCGCGAGCGAACCGGATCGGAACCTGATGCGGACACGAACAACCAGCCGACCTGACGCCGGCCGGTTGCTCGTCATGGGTGCTGATCAGGCCGTGCGTTCTTCGAACACCACGACCGGAATGTTGCGCGAGGTGCGCTTTTCGTAGACCAGGTATTCCGGCTGTTCTGTCGTGATCTGAGGCCAGTACTTCGCCTTTTCATCATCGCTGAGCGTGCGGGCGATGGTCTTTCTATGGTCGCCGCCGATCTGCACTTCGCTTTCGGGAGTCGCGACGAGGTTGAGGTACCACAGCGGATGATCGACGCTGCCGCCGCGGGTACCGACCACTGCCGGCTTGCCGTCCAGCCAGTAGTACTGCAGTACGGTCTGCATCTGCTTGCCTGACTTGCGGCCGGTGTAAGTCAGCATCAGGCATTTGACCGGGCCGCCCGGCACCCCGATGCAGATCGGATCCCAATAGTGCGCGGCTTCGGGATCGGTCTGGTACAGCGCGAGGTGCTTGGCCAGTTCGGCCTTCACTTCCTCGGGCAAGTCGAGCAGTTCGTCCTTCTTGGTGGCGGGATCGATGCGGGCGACGGGTTCTGAACTCATTGTCCTCTCCTTCAGGTTGATAGGCGGTCGCAGATAAAAGCTGTGTGCTGTCCTATGCCGGGGCGCGCTCTACCGCCGGCGCGTAAAGCGTGGTGCGCCGCTGCAAGGGACGGCCGGCAGAGGCGGCGGCTGCAGCCAGATCCGCTACCGTGGTTTCCTGCCCATGGGCGGCGCCCGCGGCGCGGCTGATGGATTCGTTCATCAAGACCCCGCCAAGGTCGTTCACGCCCGCATTCAGGCAGGCGGCGGCGCCATCGAGGCCGAGTTTCACCCAGCTCGCCTGGATCGAGCCGATCGCCCCGTGCAGCGCGATCCGGGCGGCCGCGTGAAGCAGCACCACCTCGCGCCAGGTAGGGCCCTTGCGCGCCTGCCCGCGCAGGAACACCGGCGATTGCATATGGACGAACGGCAGCGGCACGAATTCGGTGAAGCCGCCGGTTTCCAGTTGCAGCGCACGGATCGCGGCCAGGTGCCGGGCCTGGTGCAGCGGCGTTTCGACATGGCCGAACATGATCGTCGCGGTGGTCGGCAGGCCCGCCCGGTGCGCGGCGCGGACGACATCGAGCCAGCCCGCTTCGGACAGCTTGTCGGGACAGAGCACCGTGCGCACTTCGTCGGCGAGTATTTCGGCGGCGGTTCCGGGCAGCGACCCGAGACCTTCGTCGCGCAGCAAAGCCAGATAGTCGGGCACGGTCATGCCCAGCGTAGCCGCGCCTTGCGCCACCTCCAGCGGGGAGAACGCATGGACGTGCATCGCCGGCTGCGCCTGCTTTACCGTGCGCAGGATCTCGCGGTAGGTGTCCCCGGTATATGCGGGATGGATGCCGCCCTGCAGGCACACTTCGGTGGCGCCGCGGTCCCACGCCTCGGTCACGCGCGTCGCCAGTTCGTCCATCGCCAGCACATACGGCTTGTCACGCAGCCCGGCCTTGGCGGAGGTTTTCGAGAACGCGCAGAAGCTGCAGCTGAAGGTGCAGATATTGGTATAGTTGATGTTGCGGTTGACGACGTATGTCACATTGTCGCCGGAGGTCTCGCGGCGCAACTGGTCGGCGGCGCGCACAACCTCCTCGGCCTCCGCGCCCCGGGCGGTGAGCAGGGCGGCGATGCCTTCGGGATGGAGGCTGTCACCGCTGACCGCGCGGGCCAGCGCATCGTCTACCGCGCGGCGGACGAAACTGGCGGGCGCCTGTTGGCCGAGCGGATTGGCCGGGGTGCCCGGTGCGGGCTGATCGAGCCCCGGGCTCCAGACATCGGCGCGGGCCAGCGCTTCGCCATCGGCAAGTTGTATAGCCGCTCCGCGCACCGCCGGATCAAGCCATTCGGTTCCCGCCCGCAGGTACGCCGGATAGACGGTGAGGCGTTCGGCGAGCACCCGGCCTTCGCGCGCGCATTCCGCCGACAGCTGCGCGATTTCCGGCCACGGTGCTTCGGGATTGACGTGGTCGATCGTGATCGGCGAGATGCCGCCCCAGTCCGACAGGCCCGCCCCGATCAGCGCTGCGGTGCGTCCCGGGTTGAGATTGGGCGGCGACTGCACGCCGACATCCGGCCCCATGATCAGCCGGGCAGCGGCGAGCGTCCACAGCAGTTCATCCAGATCGGGCTCGGGCGCGGTGGCCATTTTCGTGCCGGGCTTGGCGCGGAAGTTCTGGATGATGACTTCCTGGATATGGCCATGGCGCGCGTGCAGCTCGCGGATCGCCAGCAGCGCCTCGATCCGCTCGGCCCGGGTTTCGCCGATGCCGATCAGCAGCCCGGTGGTGAACGGGATCTTGGCGCGCCCCGCCGCGTCGATCGAGGCGAGCCGGACGGCCGGGTCCTTGTCGGGCGAGCCGTGGTGCGGGCCGCCCTTCGCGCCCAGCCGGGCGGCGGTGGTTTCCAGCATCAGCCCCATAGAGCCTGCAACCGGGCGTAGCCGGGCATAGTCCGCCTCGGTCAGCACGCCGGCGTTGATGTGCGGCAGCAGGCCAGTCTCGTTGAGCACCCGCCCGGCGATCTCCGCCAGGTAATCGACCGTGGTCGCGTGGCCGAGCGTGGCCAGACCCTCGCGCGCGGCGGCATAGCGCAGTTCCGGCTTGTCCCCCAACGTGAACAGAACCTCGGCGCAGCCCGCACGGGCGCCCTCATGCGCCAGCGCGAGCACGTCATCGGGCGCCATGTAGGCAGCTGCAAGGTTGCTGGGAGCGGTGGCGAACGTGCAATAATGACAGACATCGCGGCACAGTTGCGTCAGCGGAACGAATAACTTGCGAGAATATGTCAGCAGCAGCGGCTGCCCGGCATCGCGAAGGGCCGCCGCTTCGCGCATCAGCGCAGGGAGCGGCGTTTCGAGCAGGTGGGTGGTGAGTTCGGCCATATCGGGATCCTGCTTCAAGCGGTGGGCGGCGGCAAGGCATGCACGGCTATGGGGACCGCCCAGGCGCATCGCCCGAACGGCATCTTCGGGCCGGTCCAGATCATCGCCGATCGACACGCTGTCAAAGCGCTGTGCCCCTGGCGCGGCCATGTGCCGTGCAAAGCTGCCGGGCCCGAACGAAAACTGCATCGGGTGCCCGGCGCCGACGACGATCGCCCCGGTACCCGCATCGGTCGCCGACGGGACGACGGTGACGCCGCCGGGGACGTGCGCGGCAACCAACGCGGTGATATCTTCAGGCCGCAATTGCGGCAGATCCCCTGGTAGCAGGATGAGCGTGGTGCCTGACGGGAACAGGCGGCAGGCCCGTTCGAATGCAGCGTTCACTCCGGCGGCTTCCGGCTCGACGATCAATCGGACCGGAAGGTCGGCCGCGATGTCGGGTGTGGGGGTGACGACGTGCACGTGCGCAACGTCGGCACAGCGCAGCGCCGCACCGACCATGTCGCGCAGCATCGCCGCAGCCAGCGCCTCACCCTCGACCAACGCGGCGCAGCGCGATTTTGCGCGTGGCCCGCCGCGCACGGCGATGACGACTTCCACGCTCATGCCGCCCACTCCAGCACGGTCCGGGCAAGATCGATCCGGTCTGCGTCGTTCTTCATCACCGTCTGCGCGACCAGCGTCGGCAGGCCCACCGCCGGCGCCTGGTCGGCATCGGCGTGGTCGATCACCAAGCGCTGTGCCACGCCGGCATAGTGCGCGGCGATCGCAGCCACGCCGGGCTTGATCCCCAGTTCCAGCATCAGCTTTGCCGTCGGCCCCTTGATCGCTTGGCCACCGACGAGCGGCGAAATCGCTACGACCGGCGCGGTGCACGCAGCAAGTGCAGCGCGCATGCCGGGCACGGCAAGGATGGGATCGATGCTGAGATAGGGGTTCGAAGGGCAGATGATCACCGCCCCCAGATCGGCGCGTGCCAGCGCTGCCGCCGCGCCGGGGGCGATCCGCGCCGCGTCCGCGCCGGCAAAGCGCATAGCGGTCACTTCGGGCGCGCAGCGTTCCGCGACGAAATACCGCTGAAACTCCATCTCGCCCGTCGCGGTGCCAACGATCGTCCGGACAGAATCGTCGCTCATCGGGACGACCGCGTGCGCAATGCCCAGCGCCCGCGCCAGCACCGCCGTAACGTCGGACAGGCTTTCAGCCCCGCGCAGCCGGCGCGTACGTTCTATGTGTGTCGCAAGGTCGCGGTCGCCCAGCAGGAACCACTGCGCCCCACCGATCCGTCCCAGGGCATCCATGAAATGCCACGTCTCACCCGCCAGGCCCCAGCCGCGAACCGGGTCGGACAGCCCGGCCAAAGTGTACAGCACCGTATCGATATCTGGCGAGATATGGAGGCCCAGGTGCTCGAAATCATCGCCCGTGTTGACGATGATCGTCAGCGCTTCGGGCGGCAGCACTTGCGCCAGACCAAAGGCCAGCTTGGCACCCCCTACGCCGCCGCACAGCGCCACCACATGGGGCATCGCCTGGGACTTCACAGGAACATATCCTCTGCGACGGGGCGCAACAACGGCGCAACGCCCGCATCATCGCTGCGATCATACGTCGCTCCGCGGACAATCGCCACCGGGATTCCTTCGGCGCCTTCACCGATGACCAGAGAGGCGGCGGCCGCGATTTCGTCGGCCACGCCGATCCGGGTCGCCTGCAGTACCCGCCCGAACAGGTCGGCTTCGCCGCAGCGATCGCGCACCGGGAGCAGGCCGGCACACCCGATCGCGGTTCCCACCGTGCCCATCCGCCACGCGCGGCCCATGCTGTCGCTGATGATGACCGCAATTTCTCCGCCCGGCACGTCGGCGGCCAACCTTGCGCGGATTGCACGGGCGCTGGCATCGGGATCGCGCGGCCAAAGCAGCAGCTTGCCTTCCGCCACGTTCGAGGCATCGATCCCGGCATTGGCCAGCACATGGCCGTGCCGGTTGCGTACGACGACAACCCCGCGCTCGGCGCGCATCACGCTGGTTGTGTCGGCCAGGATCAGGGCGGCAACCTCTGCCGGTTTCCCCGAACGAGCGGAAAGTTCGCGCGCCGCGGCTGTCACCGGCACGGTCGCCGGATCGACAAGCTGGCCCTCGGCCTTGGAAACGACCTTCTGCGCGACGACCACCACGTCACCCGCGACCAGTGAAATTTCCGATGAGACAAGCCCCGCCGCGATCAGGTCCGGCAGGTCATCACCCTGCTGGACCATCCCGATGCCCTGCACCGGGATGACCGCAACAGCGCCGGAATTGTTCACTGCGCCGCTTCTTCCTTTGGCGTGCCGGTGATCCGGATGCCGCCGTGCGCTATCTTGTAGCGGCGGTTGATCTGGATCAGCAGCGAGGTCATCGCCTCGGTCGCCGCGGAGTTCGCGAGCGGGCCGGCATGCCAACTGCGCAGTCCGATCCGGTCGAGCAGTTCGCGTACGCCGGCAACGGCATCCGCATCATCGCCGCAGATCAGAACATCGCAGTCGATCGGCCCGTCGCTGCCCAGCTTGTCCGCCGCAACGTTCTGCAGCGCCGATACCACGTGGACGCCGCTGCCCAGAAGTGCAGCACCATCGACCACGGCCGAGCCGCTGGCCGGCAACTGAACGGTTCCGACCTTGGGCGGGCGCAAGGGCACCGTGGCGTCAACCACGATCTTGCCCGCCACGTGCGGAGCGATGGCGCCAAGCGTGTCCGCCTGTGCGGCATAGGGCACGGTGACGAAGCAGATCCGCGCCTGCGCCGCAGCCTCAGCCAGCCCCGCCCCGGTGATCGTCGCCCCCGGATATCGGACCTTTACATGTGCTGAAAAACTTTCGGCTTTTTGAGGATCGCGCGAGCCGACCACCACGGTGATCCCTGCAGCAGCCAGACGCTGGGCAAGAGCCCCGCCCAAGGCTCCCGTTCCGCCAATTACGGCAACTTCCGACATTTGCGCTCCATACCCGTTTCAAGCCACGCAGTACGTGCGGCCATCCTTACGATATGGAGAACGTTCCAGCCGAGGTCAAACCAACGGAGATAGCAAATAGGTAATGCCCGCCATTGGTTTACATTATCGCCCGGTACGAGTGGGGATGCTTGTCCGGTCAGTCCGCCCACCGACATATTATTGGATTGAAGACATTCTTTGGCGCAGTGTGACGCCGCACTCGACCTTGTGCTGCGAGCTTGGTATTGCTTTGCGACGCCGCGTGGAGCGCCGGCCGGAACCTGTTTGATGAAACCTGCCGACTTGTCCGAACTGAAGGCGAATGCCGTGCAGATGGCGGGCAGGCTGAAGCTGATGAGCCACCCCGAGCGGCTGCTGATGCTATGCCGGATGGACGAGGGCGAGGTTCCGGTAAACGAGCTCGTCACGCTCACCGGACTGTCACAGTCGGCAGCGTCCCAGCATCTTGCCCTGCTGCGCGAAGAAGGCGTGGTATCCATACGCAGGGCGGCGCAGACGCGCTTCTACAGCCTCAGCGATCCCATCGTGCGCGGGGTGATCCATGCCTTGTGCGAGTTGTGCGAAACCGCCAACCGGCCGGAGGGGCAGCCGTGACCGACGGCGATCTGGTCCAGATCGCCTGTCCCGCCTGTGCGACGCGAAACCGCGTACCTCGTCTGAAACTCGGCGCGGGCGGCAAGTGCGGGCGCTGCAGCGCACCGTTGTTCAGCCGAGCGCCGATCACGCTGACCACAGCCAATTTCGATGCTCATCTTGGCCGCAGCGACATTCCCCTGCTCGTGGATTTCTGGGCTTCATGGTGCGGGCCGTGCCGGCAGATGGCGCCGGCATTCGCGGCAGCCGCGGCCGAACTGGAGCCGCTGATCCGCCTTGGCAAGCTTGACACCGAAGCAGAGACGGCCATCGCCTCGCGCTTTGCAATCCGCTCGATCCCGACCATGATCCTGTTTTCCCGAGGGCAGGAAATCGCCCGGCAGGCGGGTGCGATGCCAGCAGGTGCAATCGTGAAATGGGCTAGGTCTGCCATGACCAGTTGAACTTGATCCTCCATTCCGTTTGGCGGGGTGCGAGCGCGATACAGCCCGCCGCATTGGCAGAAACTCCCGCCTTTTCAGACATTTTTCAGACGACAGCGGGCTGGCGCCCGGGAGCGACACTGGCGCTGCAGGTGCGCGACTGCAGTGAGCTGCGCGCGGCGGCGCCGACGCTGGAAAAGCCGCTGTTGCTGGCGGCCACAAACCAGACTTTCGGTCTGGTAAGGGCGATCCGCAGGTAATCGTTCGGCACGGCGATCTAACGGGTCGCGTCTCACTTGAAGGATCTGCACATGGCGAGCCGGGTCCGGCGGGCAGCGGTGGAAATCCTAGATCCGACAGGACTGGAGGCTGCACTATTTCCCGACCATTCCAGCGGCCGCTGAGCTTATAACGCGCGCATCAGCGGGGGCATGTGGGTCAGCAATTCGCGGGCCAGAAACCCCAGCGGACCGAACTGTTCGGCGCAGCGACGACCGGCTTCGCCGTGCAACCACACTGCCCACAACGTGGCTTGCAGGGGATCGGCCCCGCGCGCGGAAAGCCCTGCGGCAATCCCGGCCAGCACATCCCCGGACCCGCCAGTCGCCAATCCCACGCCGCCGCCCGCATAGGAGAACAGCTGGCACGCTTTCCCCGCACCGGCGCCGGGCGCCGCTATCAGACTGGTGGCTCCCTTGAGCACGACCACCGCGCCAAACCGCTGCGCTGCATCGCACACCGCCTGCGGCCGATCCCGTTCGATTTCGCCTGCGTCACAGGCCAGCATGCCCGCCATCTCGCCGACATGCGGGGTCAGGATTGCCGGCTGGCTGCGCGCCTGCAGGACTGCGGCCCGGGATGGCAGATCCATCAGGGCGGCGGCGTCCAGCACGATTGTGGCGCTGCATTTCTGCTCCGCGACAAGCCAGTCGACCAGATCGCCGGCGGCAAACCGGCAAGACATCGCCGGCCCCGCGATGACCGCATCGCAGCTCGACACCCGTTTCTCCAGCAAAGGCGAGCGCCCGGCAATTTCGCCCTCGTCAGTTTCAGGCAGGCCGATGACCGCCACTTCGGGCATGGCGATGCCAATGGCGAGCGCAGCGCTCTGGATCGTCGCCACCTGGACCTTGCCTGCACCGGCCCGCAGCGCCCCCTCGGCCGTGAGTTGAATGCCGCCGGGGACGACCCCGCACCCACCGATCGCCAGCACCCGGCCGCGGCCGTTCTTGTCTGTGCCGGGATCAGGCTGCGGCAGCGGGTGGGCGCGCAGCCAGTCGCTGTCGAGCGGGACTGGCGACGGTACATCACCCACGCGCGGCGACCATCTTGTCCGGAGCGGCCGTGACCGGGGTCTGTTCGTGTTCAAGCGGCGCGGTGATGTTGTACCGCACGAGTTCAAGCCCTCCATCATGGGCTGCGTGCGGATCGAACCGGTATTCGGTGATCGCGCAATTGGCGACGTCTCCTGCCCGGTCGATCTCCAGCACTTCGCGCTCGGACAGCTTTTCGATCACGTAGCGCATGCACAGAACAACCACCTGATGTGCGACGATCATCACCCGCCGCCCGCCGTAATGCAGCGAGATAGTGTCCATCAGCGCGCGCAACCGGAAGATGACGTCGACCCAGCTTTCGCCGCCGGGCGGCCGATGATAGAATTTGCCGAGCGCCGCGCGGAATTCAGCCTGATCGGGCACCAGTTCGCGGATACCGGTGGCCGTCAGTCCATCAAGGATGCCGAACTCCTTCTCGCGCAGCCGCTCGTCGATGCACACTTTTTCTTCCGCCGGGCAGCCTCCCGCGGCTCGGAAAAGCTCCGCCGTCTCGATCGCACGGACATATGGGGACGCCAGCATCACCTGCGGCCGGCCCTCTTCGCCTTGCTCAGCAAACCACTTGCCCAGCGCTTCGGCCTGCTGCCGGCCCAAGGCCGACAGCGGTATATCTACGTCGCGGTGAGTCATCGCAATCCGCGGCAGACCGCGGGCGGTTGCCTCGTCGCGGGCGACGTTGCCGGCGCTTTGCCCGTGACGGACGATCCATAGCGTGGTGGGCCAGCGCGGGGTCAAGTATTGCTGTTCCAGCCGTCGTGGTGCCGCTTGCCCAAGCGGTCATCCTCGGTCGGTCGGCCAGTGCTGACGCCTTCGTTGCGTCCGCTGAACCGCTTGTCCGGCTTGGGTCCGCCGACCGGCCCCGCAGGGATTGCTGGATCGGGAGCGTCGGCACCCTTGCGGCGCTTGCCGGTGGGGGATGAAGGCATGGTCGCATTCTCCTTTGTCCACCGAACGCCAGCGCGGGGCCAACTGTTCCCCGCCTGGCGACGGTTACCCCGCGCAAGTCCGCCGGTCAGCTTACTGCATCAAGATCGACATCAAGCTCACGCGTCCACAGTCGCAGCGGAGCGCAGGCTGCGATGAACGTCTCCGCGTCTTGCGCAGCGGCAATCGTGAAACACCCTTCGTCCAGCTTGTCGCCTAGCCCGGCCGCACCCATCAACGCCGTGCCGCCATCGCTGAGGGCGATGAACTTGCAGTGTGCATAGGCATCGGTCACGAAGTCCTTGGCCGGGGCGTCGATCGCCAGCAGTTGCGCGCCCTGCGTAGACGGAATGACCGCGACCGCATCGAACAGCACCGAGGGTCCGCCGTCGATCTTGTACTTGGCCGCAAGTTTGGCCCCGTCCGACATGGTTACGCCGCCGATTTTTGAGGCAATCACTTCATACACTGCGCCCGCGGCCGTGGCTGCTTCGACCAGAGCGTCGAACAGGCTGCGGTCGGTCCCGTCGGTAACCAGGATGCCCAGCTTTCGGCCCGCCAGCCCGCGCGGTCCGTTGGCAACGATGCTCAGCGCCGGCGAGGGTTCCAGATCGGTCCGGGTCGGCATCGCGGCAACTGCCGCGGGCGGCAGGTCCGCACCAAGCCCGTTCGCCACTGTTGCGGCAAGGTCCTCGTGGATATTACGCAAGTGGGACACCACGCGCAGGCGGATGTCGGTCCGTTCGCAGCGGCTCAGTTCGAACACCAGCGCATCCGCGATGTGCTTCTGCTCGATCGGGGTCTGGCTGATGTAGAACAACCGCGCCTGGCTGTAATGATCGGCAAAGCTTTCGGGCCGCAGGCGCTGCTTGGGTCCATCGGCCTGATCGGCAAAACTGGTAAAGCCCCGGACGGGGTCTTCGCGCGGCCCGCCGAAAACAGGGCCCCAACTGTTGGGCTCGTAATTGACGCGACCCTTCGGGTTGCGCGTCGCCATGTGCCCATCCTGCTGGAAGTGCGCCATCGGACAGCGCGGGGCATTGATCGGCAGCTGATTGAAATTGGGACTGCCAAGCCGCTTCAGCTGCGTATCGAGGTACGAGAAATTCCGGCCCTGCAGCAGCGGGTCGTTGCTGAAATCAATCCCCGGCGGCACGTTCTGGGTGCAGAAAGCCACCTGCTCGGTCTCTGCGAAGAAATTGTCGACGACCCGGTCGAGCACCAGCCGGCCCACGATCCGCACCGGCAGGATTTCCTCGGGAATGATCTTGGTCGGGTCCAGCAGATCGAAATCGTACGCGTCGGCAAGCTCCTGGTCGAACAGTTGCACGCCCAGATCCCAGCTCGGGAAATCGCCGCTTTCGATCGCATCCCACAAGTCGCGGCGGTGAAAGTCGGGATCCGCGCCGTTGATCTTGACGGCCTCGTTCCAGACTACCGACTGCAGTTTCAGCTTCGGTTTCCAGTGGAACTTGACGAACGTGGACCGGCCCTCGCTGTCCAGCAGCCGGAAAGTGTGGACGCCAAACCCTTCGATGAAGCGGAACGACCGGGGAATGGTGCGGTCCGACATGATCCACATGATCATGTGCATCGATTCAGGCGTCAGGCTTATGAAATCCCAGAAATTGTCATGCGCGGTCTGCGCTTGCGGAAACATCCGGTCGGGTGCCGGCTTGGCCGCATGGATGATGTCGGGGAACTTGATCGCATCCTGAATGAAGAACACCGGGATATTGTTGCCGACCAGATCCCAGTTGCCTTCGCGGGTGTACATCTTGACCGCAAACCCGCGTACGTCACGGGCAAGGTCGAACGAGCCCTTGCTGCCCGCGACGGTCGAAAAGCGCACAAACGCGGGCACGCGTTCACCAACCCGCTGGAACACATCGGCGCGGGTGATGTCCGACAGGGATTCGGTCAGTTCGAAGAACCCATGCGCGCCATAGCCGCGCGCATGGACCACGCGCTCGGGTATGCGTTCGTGATCGAAATGGAAGGTCTTCTCGCGGTAATGCTGGTCTTCGAGCAGGGCGGGACCGCGCGGTCCCTGTCGCAGCGTATTCTGGTCATCCGCCACGGGGGTGCCGGTCTGCGTGGTCAGCGTTGCTGTTCCATCCCCCGCGACCTGGTGGGTTTCTCCGCCGTTGCCCTGCTGTTCGGCATAGGAATAGGAAAATTCGGTTCCCATCGGAATCTTCGGCGCGATCTTAGGCGACATTCCGGGCAGCGTGGTCGGGTCGGTGGGCTTGGCAGGCATGCGGAGTAGCTCCTGTGAAATTCAGGCGGTCGGGGTCAACGACAGGGCGAGTACCGGGTTGGAAACCGCCAACCCGACCAACAGCGCCTGTTTGCGCGCGGCCATTGTGCGGCCGAGTGCATCAAGATCGAGCTGCGACTTCCGGCAAAGCGGGAACAGCTCGGTCTCTTCTTCCTGCACGTGGTGGCGGACGTATTCTCCAAGCACTTTCACCCGCGCATCGAACAAAGCTTCGCCAGGATTGCCGGCTTCGATCTGGGCGATGAGGTCGCGGGCGCTGGCGTGCTCTACCTGCGCTTCCTGCAGCAAGGCCGCTTCGCCGGTGGCGGCAAATGCGGCCGGATAGAATATGTCTTCCTCTATGCGGGTATGCACTTTGAGGGCGATGCAGATCGCATTCACCAGTGCTTTTTTGTCGCCGTCGGATTTGGCATTTTCGAACTTCTTGAAAAGCTCATCAACCTGTTGGTGATCCGCTTTCAGCAACGCTATTGCGTCCTTTCCCGGCTCGGCTGGTGACTGCATTTTATCTGCGCCATTCTGTTTGGCGGAGGCGGCTTTGGACGGCATCTGGTCGCTCCTGCAAACGTCATATCGGTCAACAACCGCCTGCCAGGCGCAACGTTCCTTGCAACAAACAAGGCTGCATGCGGATATCAGGGCACCGGGTTTCCGCTGCACTATGCTGCAGGCGGTGCGTACGCAGGATCGCCGCATGGCGGCTTCGCGCCGTCGTTGCAGGCATGTGGTTCGTCGCTCGCGGTGGAACTTAATGTCATGGCGCCAATTGCGCATGCAGGTGGGAATAACCGGAGTACCCTCGTGACCGAGTCAACCAACCGAGCTGGCGCAGATAGCGTGACCAGCCATGACGATGCGCCCGTCACATCTTCCAAAACAGCAAAACCGGAACGGGCGCTGCTGGCGGAAGCGGTCACGGTCATGGCGCCGGCCAGCGAAATCTACGCGTTCTGGCGCGATGTAACCCGGTTGCAAACGGTGATGGACAACGTCTTGTCGATCGAGGCGATCGACGACAAGCGGTCGCGCTGGACGGTCAAGGCCCCGGGCGGACGCACTGTGTCGTGGGAGGCGATCATCACTGAAGATCGTCCTGGCGAAAGCATCAGCTGGCAATCGGCCGAAGGTGCCGATATCGATAACAGCGGACGCGTGGAATTCCGCAGCGCGGGCGCGCGCGGAACCATCGTGCGCGCGACGATTGCATACAATCCGCCCGCCGGCGCTATCGGCCAGATCATAGCCAAGCTGTTTCAACGCGAGCCTCGCATCCAGGCGCGACGCGACCTGCACCGGCTGAAGCAGGTGTTCGAGGCCGGCGAGGTCGCCACCGGCGCGCGCAATCGCCGCCTCCACCAAGAACGAAGCAAGGATTGATAGATGAAAGCGATAGCCTGGCACGGCAAGCACGACGTTCGCTGCGACACCGTCGACGATCCGGAAATCCTCAATCCTCGCGATGCAATCATCCGCATCACCTCCACCGCGATCTGCGGATCCGACCTGCACTTGTACGATGGGTACATTCCCACGATGAAGAAAGGTGACATCCTTGGTCATGAGTTCATGGGCGAGGTGGTCGAGACCGGCAGCGCCAGCACGCTGCGCACCGGCCAGCGGGTGGTTATCCCGTTCACCATCTCGTGCGGCCGCTGTTATCATTGCAGCAAGCACCAGTATTCCGGATGCGAAAACGGCAATCCCGCGGACAACCAGGACATATCGCGCGAAGGCATGGGCATGCCGATGGGCGCGGCGTTCGGCTATAGCCACATGACCGGCGGCTATTCCGGCGGGCAGGCGGAATACGTGCGGGTGCCGTTTTCCGATTTTGGCCCGCTGGTCATCCCCGACGACAGCATCGAGGACGAGAAAGTCCTGTTCCTCACCGATATCCTGCCCACCGGCTGGATGGCGGCGGAAAACGCCGAGATCGAACAGGGCGACACCGTAGCCGTCTGGGGCTGCGGTCCGGTTGGACTGTTCGCGGTCCAATCGGCATTCCTGATGGGCGCTGAGCGGGTGATCGCGATCGACCATTTCCCGCGCCGGCTGGAACTGGCGCGCGGTTTCGGCGCAGAAACCATCAATTTCGAAGAATCGAAAGTCTACGAGGCGTTGTGGGACATGACCGGCGGGATCGGCCCCGACGCCACGATCGATTGTGTTGGCCTGGAAGCGCACGGCGCCTTTGCCGACAACATCATTGACCAGATCAAGGTTTCCACATTCCTGGGCACGGACCGCGCGCATGTAATTCGGCAGGCGATAATGGCCACGCGCAAGGGCGGACGGGTATCAATGCCGGGCGTCTATGGCGGGTTCGTCGACAAATTCCCGCTGGGCGCGTTCATGGAAAAAGGGCTGACGCTGCGCACCGGGCAGACTCACGTGCAGAAATACCTGCGTCCGCTCTACACCGCGATCGCCGAGGGTGCGATTGATTCAACCTTCCTGATCAGCCACCGGATGGGTCTGGAGGACGGTCCGACCGGCTATCAGAAATTTCATGACGATCAGGACAATTACACCAAGATCGTGTTGAAGCCCGGCGCATCGGCCGCATCGCTTCAGGCGTGACGATTACTGCGGCGGGGTGACCAGTCCTCGCCGCAGCTCCAGCAGTTCATCAAGCATTTCAAGCGCGGCGTGCGCGCTGCGCATCCGCACGCGGTCGCGGGGGGCTGCGCCGAAATGGCATTCCCGGCTGATCACCAGGTTGGCCTTCCCGCGCGCCGCAATGTGGACCAGCCCCGGCTCGTCACGCTCACCGGCGCCGCCGGCAAAGCCGGTGATGCCGACCGCCATGTCCGCGCGACTGGCCGTCAGCGCGCCAGCGGCCATCGCCAGCGCCACTTCGCGGCTGACGATACCATGGTTCGCGATAAGCGAGTGCGACAGGCCGAGCAGATCGCATTTGGAGTCTTCGGTATAGGTAACAAAGCCACGGTCGAACACGCTGCTGACCCCCTCCAGATCAGTTATCAGCGACGCAAGCAGGCCGCCGGTGCAGCTTTCGGCGGTGCTGACGCGCAGGCCAGCCTGCGCGATCCGCCCGACGACTTCGCGCGCGAACTGCTCAAGCTTCCCGGATTCGTCTGGCAGGTCGGTCGTGCTCATGCGTGCCGTCCGGTCAGCGCCGGACGTTCTTTCTGGTCTTGGCCGCCGGCCGCCCCGTCGCCGCTTCGACTTGCGCGTCGCGTTCGGCGGTCGGATAGTCTTCAGGCTCGACCACGGATTGGATGCTCGTTGCGGCATGAGTCCGGCTGTTTTGCGACGGGTTGTCGCTCTTGAGATCGATCGGCTTGCGGGTCTGCTTGTCGGACATGGCGGCCTCCGTGGTTTGCCCTGTCAATCGCTCCCGCCTGCGTTTCGTTCCACAGGCGAACATGCGGTTTCATGCCACAGGCCAGTCGGCGTCCTTGCCCATCGCATTGATCGGAAGCCGAGGTCCGAAGCTGAACGCGCGCGGCATCTCTGCCGGCTGCAGACGCGCCGCCGCCCAGCTTTCCAGTTCGGCCCGCAAGGCGGCGGGATCGGCCATTTCGGCGGCCGGCACGATGTAGGCCTTGAGCCGATCACCCTCTGCGGCCAACATCTTGCGCACGGCTGCAGCGGCGACGGCGGGATGTTCCAGCAGCACTGCCCGTGTGCGCTGCGGATAGACATTGGTGGCGCCGATCTGGACCGCATCGTCAAGCCTCCCGGCCGGCACCAGCCGGTCCGGCCCGTGCCAGTCGACGCGGTCTGGCAGCGGGAAGCTGCGCGCTTTTCCGCTCACCAGTTTGACTACTGATCCATCGGTTTCGCAGGCCCAGCCGGGCAGCAGCCGGTACGGGACTTGTCCGCTGTCGCGCCAGCCGATCCCGCCGGTCTCGGTGGAGCCGTAAAGTTCGACCAGCCGGCCCAGACCAGCGGCTTTCAGTGCATCAGCCGTACCCGCCGCGCAGGCACCGCCAGAGCAGACGCCTTCGACTTCGGTGCCCCAGACAGCGCTGCCGCCGGCGTCCCAGAAGTGCGGCAGCCCGACGATCAGGTCCCCGGGGCGGGCCGTTTCTGCCACGTTCACGGGCAGCAGGCCGCGCGCGTCCACCACCGGGATATCAAGCTTTTGCGGCAACAGCACCGTAAACAGGAAGCCATAGATATGGTGCGCGGGGACCAGCGACACGATGCGGGTGCGGTTGCGCAACAGTGCGGCCAGTTCACCGATTTCCTGCGCCAGGCTTTCCATCGGGTGGATTACCAGACGCGGATCGCCGGTGCTGCCGGATGTGCGGAACCCCACCGCCCTGCTGGTGGGCACGGCGCGGCGCGCGGCGGCGATCCAGCCGGGCAGATCATCCAGTTGCTGCAACGCCGCTGCATCGCCGCTACCCGGTGCCTGCAGCGCATCGGCAACCGCGATGGCAAGGTGGAACAGTTCCAGCGAATCGAACCCGGCACCCTCCGCGCCCAGAATCCCTTTTAGCGCAAGCCGCGGACGTCCGGCGCCGGGACGGAGCCGGGCGGCGTTGCCTTCGATCAGATCGACCAGATAGCGTGGGAAGTGCGGGCCGTGGCACCACCGATCAAGGCCCGACAGCGGATCGCTCATCATCGGCTGGTTCCGCGTACTCGCGTTGGCTTCAACCGGCGCGCCGCATGAAGATCCAGTAGCCTTCTTCCGTTGCCGACTGGATGCGGACCGTCAGTTCGCGGGTGCGGTCATCGAAATCGCCGACATGGCCGAATTCCAGATCCAGCGTCCCGCTGGCGCGCCCGCGTTCGATCCGGCCGCGATACGCCTCGTTGTCCATGCACGGCGCGATATCGGTAAAGAAATTCCGGTCCAGCCGTTCCAGATTGCCGGACCCGGAGAGCCGCCTTTCGGCCTGGCTGTAGTACTGGACACGGCCATCGTCATCGATGCGGATTGCGCCGAACGGCAGGCTGTCCACCTGATCGGGCGACAGCTGTTCCACCTTGCGGGCCAGTTGCGGATCGTCATACGTAGGTATTTCGGCGACTGTCATCTGGACCCTCATCGTAGATGAGTGCGCTGCTTAATGGATATCTTCGCAGAATACAAAGCCGATAAGATGATCGACGTGCGCCCCGTCGGACGCGAACGGCAGGATCAGGCGTTCGAACCTGACGTGCCCTTCTTCAAACCGGTAGCGGCACCAGTCATACCCGGGGGCGAGGGTGTCCATGCAGGTGCGATAGGCGGCCGACAGCGAGCCGAACAGTTCCTCGTGCTCGGGCATGAGCGTCTGTCCTTCGGCCGGACAGCCGGACAGCTGCTTCAGATCATCGCCCATGCTCATCACGCGGAACTGGACCGGACCGTCAGGACCATCCTGTTCGGGCTTCAGTATCGCGAGCGAACCGATGGCAAGGCCGGCCGTTGCGAAACTCGACAGGTCCGGCACCCGGCGACCGTGCAGGCAATCAATCCAGCGTTCGAAAGCCAACCGTAAGTGCGGATGCTGCAGCCGTTCGAGCAGACGGGCCTGATCGGGCGAGCGGACGGCAAGCCGCAGCGCGGTTCGCCGCCGGATCCGGCCGAGCGCGGCCAGCACGTTGAGGCTCAGTTCATCGGCGGTGAAGGGCTTGGTAACGACAGCTTCACCGTCAAGATCATGCCCGCCATCGTATCCGGTGAAATACAGCACGGGCAGATCGGGGCGCAGTGCCCGCAGCGCGGCAACAAGGGCGACCCCATCGGTGCCCGGCATGACCACATCGGTCAGCAACAGATCGATCGGGTGCAGTTCGTTCATTGCGATCGCCGCATCGGCGCCGCCCGCTTCGATCACCACATAGCCCAGTTCGCGCAAGTAGGCCGCGGTGACCGCACGGACTTGATCATCATCGTCGGCCAGCAGGATGGTCGCATTGCCGTGCAGTTCGGGAGAGACCGCGGAGTGCAGCACGGTGCTGGCATCAACGGCCGAGCGGGGCAGGTACAGCGACACCGTGGTGCCGCTGCCGGGCGCGGAGTTTATCGCGATGGCGCCGCTGGCCGCGGCGACGAACCCGTGAACCTGTGCGAGCCCCAGACCGGTGCCTTCCCCGCGCGGCTTGGTGGTGAAAAATGGCTCGAACACCCGCGCCGCGGTGGCTTCATCCATGCCGCACCCTGAATCGGTGACGGTGATGAGCACATGGTCACCGGCGCCCAACTGTTCGGGACGCGGAGTATCGGAATCGAGGTTTCGGGCCGCGATCTGCAAGGTGCCGCTGCCGTTCATCGCATCGCGCGCGTTCACCGCCAGATTGAGCACGGTCACTTCAAGCTGGTTCCGATCGAGCAGGACCGGCCAGACATCATCGGCGACCACAACGCTGCAGTCCACCTGCTGGCCGACCGAATGGCTGATCATCGGTGCAATTTCGGGCAACGCTATCGCAAGGTTCACAACCTCGGGCCGCACCGGTTCGCGCCGGGCGAAGGCCAGCATCTGGCGCACCACCGCGGTCGCGCGGCTTGCAGCCTTGCTGCCCTGGTCCACGATCGACTTCAGCTTCTCGTCCGTGACGCGCCGATCGAGCAGCGCGAACGCTCCGTGGATCGCGGCCAGGATATTGTTGAAATCGTGCGCGACCCCGCCGACGAGCTGACCCAGCGCGTCCATCTTTTGCGCCTGCACCAGCTGCGCCATCGTTTCTTCGCGGCGTTCCATCTCGGCGGCCAAGGCCCCGGCGGCGCGGCACAGCGACGACGTGCGTTCCGCAACCCGCGCTTCGAGTTCGGCGTTCAGGCGTTTCAGTTCTGCCTGGGCACGCACCCGGTCTTCTACCACCACGCCCGAGGCGACATGATGCGTGACGCGGCCATGTTCGTCGCGCATCGCGCAAAGCTGGAAGTCCACCGTCACCAGATTGTCGGCGGCCGCGATGATGGCATCATATCGCACCACTTCGCCCCGCATCGCCATGTCAATCGCATCGCGCAGCTTTGCCCGCTGAGCCGCGTCGTGCGCGAACCACGGCGTATCCCAGAACGGGCGGCCGACAACGGCTTCGCTGCGCAGGTTGGACACTTCCAGCGGCGCGCGATTGACTTCGGCGATGCGCCCGTCCGGCGAAAGCACCGCGACGAACACGAACAGGCCATCGAGCAGGTCGCGCGCGTGGCGTTCACTTTGCCGCAGCGACTCCTCGATCCTCGCGCGTTCGAGCGCTACTGCCACGTAATCGCAGATCGCGCCGAAGAATTCGATCTCTCCCGGTTCGAAGCGTTCGCCGTTGCGCCGGCCGAAACCCAGCGTGCCGAACAGCCGTTCCCCCACCACCAGCGGCGTGCAGGCATAGGACGTCAGCCCCTGATCCTTGATGAAGGCGTGCAGCGGATCGTCCGATCCCTGCACATCGGGTACGTAAAGCGCCGTTCGGTCCCGCGCGACGACGCCGCACACCGCCTGTCCGAACACCAGCGACGCGCCGGATCGGCACGCTTCGGCGGCGATCCCCGCAGACGCGGTCAGTTCCAGCGAATCGCCCGGCGCGACGTGGTAATGGAAGAACGCGTCCAGGCGCAGCTTTGGCGCGATCAGTTCGAACACTTCATCGACCATCGCAGCCGGATCGTGCGCGACCAGCAACCGCCCGGCCGCCTCCACCAGCAGCGCCAAACGTTCTTCAGTCCGCTTGCGCTGGGTGATATCCTTGACCGTGCCGATGAACAGACATGGTTTGCCTTCTGCGAAGAACGCCTTTCCGTTTCCTGAAATCCAGCGCTCAACCCCGTTCCGAAGCCCGATGACCCGATACTCGGCAGCGTAAGAATCCGTATCTTCGCCGCTGATTGCACGGTCTATCGCCGCCAATACCCGGTCCCTGTCATCCGGGTGAAGCGTTGCGGCGAACGAGCCTTCCCATGTGACCGGCCCGTAATCCGGCAGCCCGAACAGCGCGCGTGTGTGCCGGTCTCCATGCAACACGCCGTTGACCGGGTCATATTCCCAGGTCCCCAAGCTGGCCGCCGCAGCCGCTATCGCGTATCGGCCCTCGGTCATTCCTTGCGCATTTTCAGGCTGATCGCCGGCAGACTGCGTGTCCCCGGCGGAGCCGCCGCCCGCCGGCACAGTTTTCCGTTCAGCTTCAACGCGCTTGAACAGCGCCCGGTTGTCCGCGTTCAGGAACGCCTTGGCGCGCTGGGCCAGATCGCCTAACCCTGCAAGCGAGGCGATCTGCTGCTCGTAATGCTTGGCCGAGGTGATATCTCGGGACACAGCCACCATCCGGACGACCTGCCCGCTTTCGTCCCGGATCGGCGCAACCGCGACATCCCACCACTTGTCCGTACCCTTGGCGGTGGGGCATGGCGCTTCCACCCGCAGCGTCTCGCCGGCTGCAGCGGCCGCCATGGCTTCGTCGATCAGCGGTCGCTGCGGTTCGGGCCACAACGCAGACCAGCGCAGGCCGCGGACCAATGCGAAATCATCGATCTCCATGACGCGCATGCCGTTGGCGTTCATGTAGGACAGGGTGCCGTCAAGCTCCACCACCTTCACGCAATCGGTATTGGAATCGAGCACAGATTGCAGGAATGCCCGGGCCGCGTGCTGGCCATGCTCGGCGAGCCTGCGTTCCGTGATGTCGGCGTCGACGCCGACCATGCGGATCGCCTCACCGGCATTGTCACGCAGCACAATCCCGCTGGTGCTGGTCCAGCGGATGCTGCCATCGGGGCGAAGCATCCGAAATTCGACCGCATATTCCCGTTCGCCCGCCAACGCGGCGGCAAGTTCGCGCTGAAGGTAGTCCTTGTCAGCTTCATGGACCAAATCCCAGAAAGCTTCGAACGTGCCTTCGAAGCCACTGTCCTGCATGCCGGCGGTTTCCAGCAGGCCTTCCGCCCATACGACCTTGCCCGAAACGAGATCCCAGTCCCACGCGGCTGTGCGCGACGCGGCGAAGGCCAGCCGCAGGCGCTCCTCCTGCACGAACAGCTTGTTCTTGGCGATCGTCTCGGCGGTGACGTCGCGCAGGATGCCCGAAACGATGCGCCGGCCATCGATCATGAAAGCGCTGGCCTCGTCGCGCACCCAGCGTTCGGTTCCATCGACCGCGATGATGCGGAAGGTGATGGCGTAGCTTGAACCGCCCTGCGCGATTTCGGCGACAGCCGCATCAACCAGCGCGCGATCATCCGGGTGGACCGCAGCGAAGAACTCGGCAGCGGTGCTGATGTGCTTGCCCAGCAGCTTGTGACCATCGCCGGTATAGGTCACGCCATTCGTTTCGGGATCCCATTCCCAGCCCACTGCCTTGTACGCGGCCAGTGTCTGCTCCAGCCGGTCATAGCGCGCCTTGTGGGCGGTGATATCCTCGATAAACGCGATAAGGTGCGCGGGTTGCCCATGATCGTCGCGCTTCAGGCCGACCGTCAGATAGCCCCAGACAAGGCTTCCATCCGGCCGCACGAACCGCTTTTCCAACGTGTAATGATCAATTTCGCCGCCCAGCAGCAGTGCGCGGCCGTCCGCATCGGCGCCGCGATCGTGATGATAGGTCAGATCCTGGAGCGAGGTTTTCAGCAGATCCCGGCGCGGGCGGGCAAGCAGCGCACAAAGGCGGTCATTCGCGGCCAGGATCGCCCCATCGGGCGCCACGTGCGCAACCCCCACCGCCGCATGCTCGAACGTGGAGCGGTACCAGCGCTCGTTCGCGGAGAGCAGTTCTTCCGCGCATTTGCGATCGTCGATCTCGGTGCACGTCGCGACCCAGCGCGGGGTGCCATCCCCCGCCACGATCGAAGCGGCCCGGGACATGAACCAGGCCACCGAACCATCGGCGATGGGCAGCCGGTATTCCGCTTCGAACTGCTCGCCCGTGCGAACCGCCGCCGTCCAAAGCGACTGGACCCCTGCCCGGTCCGGCGGATGGATTACATCGAACCAGCGCAGCCCTGCCATGTCGGCCACCGACCTTCCGGTAAGCTCGCGCGCCTGGCGGTTGATATAGCTGACGTAGCCCGACGGATCGGCAACGAAGACACACGCAGGCAAATGCTCGCACACGGCGTCGAGCCCGAACGCTTCCGACGGCAAGTTACCTGCCGATACCACGCGTTTTCCTTTAGCAAACCGGTTTGCCGTGACGATAGTAAACTGATTGGTTACACATCCGGACGGCTGCAAGCAATACGCCGAGCGGGATGCCTCTTAGTGACGGTGATCGGTGTTGTACGGATAGGCCGGCTGATCCCCTGCCCGCCCGGTAGACGACACCTGGCACCTTTGGCGCAGGCACTGCCGGCACGCCACGTTCTGTGGGTGAAAAACTGGAGCGGGCGAAGGGATTCGAACCCTCACGCCGCGCGACAGTTTCCTCGATATGGACGAGGTCAAGCGCCTCTACTCAGCAGCCGACCTGCTCGGCTATCCGTTCGGCGGCTTCATCACAACGCTGTTCTTGACAGGCCAGTGCCGGACTGAGGTAGCGTCCATGCGGTGGGCTGATGTGGACCTAGACGCGGCAACGTGGATCCTCACCAGCGCCGAGACGAAATCAGAACGTGCGCACCTGGTTCCACTATCACCGCAGGCTGTTGCCGTGCTGAAGGCCGCACCCTGCCTTGGGGAGTACGTCTGGACGAACGACGGCAAGTCACACGTCTCCGGGTACTCACGTATGGCTTCACTTGGCTCGCCGGCCTCAAGGGCAGCAACCACCGCGCGCCCTCGCACGCGTACAAGAACTGGAAACACGGCGATAAAGCGCGGGCCCAAATTCTGACGGAAACTGGCCACATTTTTGAGACAGAGCTGCAAACACGTCCCGTTACTGATCCAGATATTGAGCCAGTCGAATTGGCAAAACGGCTTGTTTCCGCGGATGCCTATTTGCCAGGAATTGAGCCACAAACAGTTAGCCAGGGGATAGGACTGGCTGGGGGTGAAACAGAACAACGGAAACAAGCCAATCCTCTCACCGGGGCGTTTCTTGCGTTGCTACGCGAACAGCTGACGGGTCATCTGGCGGTCGCTGAACCGGGCGAACAATCCACACTGGCCCGTGAACTTGGGATCCACGGCGGCACGCCGTCGAAATTTCTCAATGGGCGCGGGCTCTCGGATCGGCACGCAACCCGGCATGCCGGCTGGGCAGATGCAAACCGGGTCCGACCACGCGACCTTGCCGCCCTCTGACCCCTCAAGTTCATCCTTGGCACGGGGCGGAATATGGTTAACATGGATCAACGAGGTCGCTTGGGAGAGCGGGATGGAACAGCACCTTTCAATCGGACAGCGACTCGTGATCATCATGGGCGCGGCGACCGTGTGTTGGGCGGTGATAGCCGCACCGGCTGTACTGATCTGGAATACCGTGGGCGGCTTCAACTAACCGGGCACCCGCCGAAGACATCCAGCGCAACCGGCGGCAGTCGAACGCCTGGAACTAACAACCAGCAATTAGCTGACCCGCCTTTGCGCTGCGAACCTGAGCACAGGCTCAGCCCCGCGCCGATTGCGGACGCTGCCTGATGGCTCGGCGGCACACCCCGCCGTCCGGAGATTGATCCGCCGGCGCCGGCAACGCATGGCCGAGGCGATCGGCCAGGTGCAGTCCGCTGTCACACCCGCGGATCATCAGGCTCGTGCAGACGCACCGCCACCCGTGCACGATGCGGGAGTCAATCCATGACCCGCAAGCCATGGGACAAGGGCGGCACCAGCCGGCACCAGCAGGGCTACGGCACCGCATGGGACAAGCTGCGCAAGGCAGTACTCGCGCCGGACAACTACCTTTGCCAGCACTGCCTTGCCAAAGGACGGCCGACTGTGGGCAAGGACGGCAACAACAACCCACTGAGCGTGCCGGCGATGGTCTCGGCTGTGCCGACCCTCACCACCACCGCGGCCTCGATCACCGAGACGCAGGGCACGGCCAGCGGCGTGTGCTCCAGCATCGTGCTCGGCGACTTCACGCAGATGCTGATCGGCATGCGCGAGGACATCAACATCCGGGTGCTCGATCAGCCGTTCGCCGACACCGGCGAGATCATGATCATCGTGCACGCCCGGGCCGATATCCAGCTCGCCCACTCCGAGAGCTTCTACAAGCTGATCGGGATCAAGCCCTAAGGCCGTGGTCGCGGCCTGAGGTGGGCGGCTGGAGTGCCTAGAGACACACTCCGGCCGCCCTGCCGGTGGCGGTGCAATCTCCAGGGCCGCAGGGACCGTAATGCGCCGGGTAGTCAAATTCTTACGTCCCCGAAACTTATGCAGCTGGCGACACCTCGGCTGAACGCATTTAGTCGGACCCGTAACGCGCGGTTAACCACGGCCCGCTAACCCGCTAGGCCATGAGCACTCGATTCTGGTTCGTCACAATTGCAACAGCGATGCTCGTGTTTTGGGCACTATCGCACGTCGTCAGCGCCCTGCCCGCCTTCCTCGGCGCGATGTGGCTGAGCAGCTTGCCGGCGTTCCTCGGGATCATAGACCACGGGCATGCAAAAAACGTTGTTCATGAGCAGGAACGCAGCTCAGAGCCGGCCGAGTAAGACCGTCCCGTCCCGCCAGCGCTGACGATCTTGGGCTATCCGATTGATCAAACCGAAAGTTAAAAAGCTTGCGCCGTTGCTGAATTAACGTGGGCTTGCACGCTTAAACGACGGGCATCCATGAAGCGACGACTTGGGGTCTGGTTACTCGACGCACTCGACATGTGCGGTACGTCAGTTGTCGCTAGTCTCATCGTATTAGGCGGGTTCTCCGGTTCAGACGGTGTACGCAACGGCCCCTCCGCAGGAAGCGCGAAACAAGATTTGCGTGTTTCGCTCGTCTCACCCGTCTAATGCGCTTCACGTGATCCTTGGAATATTGACCGGTGCCCTCATCGGTCTGGCCGTTGAGTAGGCCTGCCGGTTGGCCTGCGGTCAAACCTGAGGTTGCGGCAACTGGAGCGTCATTCAAGTGCCTCTATCCAAAGTGATCGATGGCGACAGCCTGCGCTGGGGCCAACGCCGGGTGCGATTGCACAGGATCGACAAACCGGAAATGCCGGGGCGGTTAACCCCTGCCCTGCTTCCCTCGCTCAAATGGTCGCCTGCGCGATCCTGAGCTTTTCAGCGCTCTTCGTGCGCGACGTTGCAATCACGTGGTCAACACCCTCGATCGTGATTGCAAACGTTCCATCCTCGGTGCTCTCGACGAAGCCTTTGGCCTTGAGATACCAAATGTGGAAATCGAACACCTCATCCGAACAGCGCAGCATCTCTTGGACGAAATACTGCCCCACACCCGCATTTCGAGCGTTCTCTCGTCGACGTTTGTACAAGAGGCGAAGTATGCTCTCGTGCACCTCGGCATCACTGATGGCCGCGCGTTCCTCAACCTCAATTTCCGATTGCGGGTCTGGTCTGGGTCGCCGGACAGTGTTGATAGCGTGACGCACGTCATACTTGGCTCGAGCATTTGGATCCCTGAGTGCTCGATAGGCCTCGAGAACCTCGTTGAGCTTATTGACATCGGCCGTCTCGGGATGATCAGGGTGATACAGCTTGGCTAGTTCGCGGTAGGCGCGTTCAAGCCCCCTCGAGTCACAATACCAGTCCACCTGTAAGATATTGTAATAATCAATAAAGTTGTCATCATCCGCCATCGCATTTCACCCCCGGGCCGCCGTCTCGAACGCCTGAAAATGCCTCGCAACAGGCTAGTTGTAACCTACTTTCTAAGGCAGCGTACAGCATCCGCTATACGATCCCGGCCACCCGGAAACCAATCGAAGTTCCGCTCGCTGCAATCTGCTGCAATTCGGAAGCAAAGCTGTCGTCACACCGCCGCTCCTGTCGCATCGATGTTGCACGGAGCCGCGGGCGACCATCCGAATACGACGAGCCGCTACCTAACTCGGACCATGCCTGTGCCATATCTCAAATCAGCCGAGTTCACCTGAATATGGTGAGCCCTGCTCGGTTCAACCTGCGACCTACTTTTGGGGAAGTCGAAGGTTGAGGCGCCCATGCCCCGATTCTTCAACTAACGGGAGTTGGTGGTTGCTACCTAGCCGCTACCTATGAATCTGTAGGTAGGCTAAAAAGCCCAACAAAACTGGAGCGGGCGAAGGGATTCGAACCCTCGACCCCAACCTTGGCAAGGTTGTGCTCTACCCCTGAGCTACGCCCGCTCTGACGTTCGCGGCCTGCCTGCAATCGCGGCTGGCCCGGGTGGAGGCGGCGCATTAGCAATGGTCCTACAGCGCCGCAAGCGGAAATCTGTGACGAGGGCAACAAGGCGTTTTTTGCTTCACAAATTGCCGGCCATCCCCACATTGGGCGCTCGCAATAATCAATGCGTCAAAGGGAGTATCTGCGTGGCAAGCCTTGGCCTGAGCATCGACGAACAGAAGGCGGTCGACCGCTTCCGCAAAACCGTCGCCGAACCGTCGATGACCAGTCTTGTCGTGCTGGATTTCTGGGCCGAATGGTGCGGGCCGTGCAAGGCGCTGACGCCGCTACTGGAAAAGGTCTGTGCCGATTATGCCGACAAGGGCGTGATCCTCGCCAAGGTCAATGTCGATGAGGAACAGTTCATCGCGGCGCAGTTCCAGGTACGTTCGATCCCCACCGTCTATGCGGTATTCCAGGGACAGCCGGTGGCCGACCTGACCGCCGCGCGCACCGAAAGCCAGCTCAAGTCAACGCTCGACCAGCTGCTGGCGAAGCTGCCGGTCCAGCCGGCGGGCGCCGCCGACGCCGCGGCGGATGTTGCCGCGCTGCTGGCCGTTGCCGACGACGAACTGGCCTCTGGCGATGCCGAACAGGCGGCGGCCGTGTATGCCCAGATCATCGAGGTTGCTCCGGACAGCGCTGCCGCGCATGCCGGGCTGGTGCGGGCATTGATGGCTGCCGGGCATGTGGCCGAGGCAGAGGCCGTGCTGGCCGAGCTTGATCCAGCCCTTTCCGCCGATCCGGCCATCGCGCAGGCCCGTTCCGCGCTGGAACTGGCCAGGCACAAGCCGGAGGACAGCGAGCTTGCCGCCCTGCGCGCCGCCGCGGCCGAGCGCCCCGCCGACCTTGACGCGCAGTTCGCGTTCGCCAATGCCGCATTCGCGGCCGGCGAACGCGACGATGCCGCGCAGACTCTGCTGCGGATGGTTGAGGCTGACCGCGGCTGGAACGACGGTGCGGCCAAGGCCAAGCTGTTGCAGATCTTCGAAGCAACCGGGCTGGAAGATCCGTGGGTGGCGGCAACGCGGCGCAAGCTTTCCACCGTGCTGTTCGGATAGGCGGCGGAACGGTCGATGACCCGGAAGCGCATCTCGATCTTTCCGCTGACGGGAGCCCTGCTCTACCCCGGACTGCAGTTGCCCCTGCACATCTTCGAACCGCGATATCGGGCGATGGTATCGGATGCGCTTGCGCGGGATCGGCGGATCGGGATGATCCAGCCGCAGAGCCCGGACGAGCGCGCACCGCTGTTCGACATCGGCTGCCTGGGCAAGATCGGCGAGATCGAGGCACTGGATGACGGGGGCTATAACATCGTGCTCCACGGCGAAGCGCGGTTTCGCGTGCTGAGCGAGCTGAAAGTGACCACGCCGTTTCGGCAGGTCGAGGCGGAGCTGTTCAACGAGCCGGAAGGCGAAGCGCTGGCGCCGATAGAGCGCGCTAGCTTCGAGCGGGAAGCCCGCCGGTTCGCCGCCGCGCAAGGATACCGGGTGGACTGGGCCAGTGTCGCCCGGCTGGACGACGAAACGCTGATCAACGGGGTGGCCCAGATCGCGCCGTTCGACACCGCCGCCAGACAGGCACTGCTTGAAGCCCCGGGTCTGGCCAGCCGGTGCGAGCTGATGGTCCAGTTGATGCAGTTCTTCGGCCGCCGCGACATCGACGACGACCAGCCAACGCTGCAGTAAAGCGGCCGGTTCAGGTGCCGCCGGGGCGCCCCGCCACCTCGTCACGCAGCGCGACGCGCTCTTCGCCGTCCTTGCGCCAGCGGACGTTGAGTGTGCGCGCGCCGCTGCTGTCGAGGGTGACGGTCCACTGCAACGACCCATCGTCGGCGGCGCCGTGCTCACGCAAGGGATCGAGCGGCGGCAATTTCGAGGACTTTTGCGCTTTTGCCGCCGCCTGTTTCGATCGGGCGGTGCGCTCTTTCGGGGGAGGACAATCGGCGATCCGCGCGGCCATCATTTCAGGCGCTGCGAGCGGCGAAGCCAATGTGTCGGCATGGTCCAGCACCCACTTGTAACGGCCATCATCCTGGCGCCGCCAGATGATGGAGTAATACCCGGTGGGAGCCGTACCAGGACCGGAAGCCTCCGCTGGAGCCGGCTTTTGCCAGGCGCCGCGGCTGACCATCAGCGAACCGTCGCAGCTGGACCAAAGCTCGTGCGGCTGCCAGCGCGTTGCTGCCGGCGGGTTCGGCCGTCCCTTCAGCCAGGGCTGTGCGCGCACCATGCCGGGCATGAACAGCACCGCCTCGGGCGCGGCGGCAGCTGCGAGCGCTGTCCACTGGCCCCGCACCTGCGCATCCTGCGCAAGCGCGAGTTCCGCCGCGATCACCGCGCTGGGGTTGGCGTAGGAATTGCGGGGACCGCCGATCTCGGCCGGTTGCGCCGCCGGATCAGGCGCCGCCGATGCCGGAGCCACAGCCGCGATCGCCCAGATGACACCCAGACCGAGAACGGGAGCTTTCATGGTTCAGTCCTTCGGCGCGCGGTCAAATCGCACCCGGTGCGAGCGGAAGGGTTGCATGACGGTGCGCCGCGACCAGCGTATTGCGCAGCAGCACGGCGATCGTCATCGGGCCGACGCCGCCGGGAACGGGGGTGATGGCGCCGGCAATTGCGCTCACTCCGGCAAAATCCACGTCGCCGACGAGCCGGGTCTTGCCATCTGCCGCCGGAACCCGGTTGATGCCCACGTCGATCACGGTCGCGCCGGGCTTGATCCAGTCGGCCTTGACCATTTCGGCACGGCCAACCGCCGCGATCACGATATCGGCCCGGCGCACGACCGCCGGCAGGTCCCTGGTGCGGCTGTGCGCGACGGTCACGGTGCAGCTTTCGGCCAGCAGCAGCTGCGCCATTGGCTTGCCGACGATGTTGGAGCGCCCGATCACCACCGCCTCCAGCCCGGACAGATCGCCCAGCCTGTCCTTCAGCAGCATCAGGCAGCCCAGCGGCGTGCACGGCACGAAGCCCGGCTGGCCGACCGCAAGCCGCCCGGCGTTGATCACGTGGAACCCGTCAACGTCCTTGTCAGGGCTGATCGCGGCGATCACCTGCTGCTCGTCGATCTGTGCCGGCAGCGGCAGTTGCACCAGGATGCCGTCGACCGCCGGATCGCGGTTCAGCTGCGCGACCAGCGCCAACAGATCGGCTTCGGCGGTATCGGCCGGAAGCCTGTATTCAAAGCTGGCCATGCCGGCGGCCAGCGTCTGCCGGCCCTTGCTGCGCACGTAGACCTGGCTGGCGGGGTCTTCACCCACCAGCACCACGGCCAGTCCCGCCGGCCGGCCGGCCTGTGCGGCAAAGTCCGCCGCCAGCGCCGCAACCCGGCTCCGCAGCCGTTCGGCAGACGCCTTGCCGTCAATCACCGCTGCGGTCACGCCGCGCTCGCATAAGCGGCATAGTTCAGGATCTTGACCAGCACGGTCAGCCCGATGATCAGAATCAGCGGCGAGAAATCGAGGGCGCCGGTATCGGGCAGGATGCGCGACATCAGCCGCCGCACCGGGCGCAGCACCGGTTCGAGCAGCGCGTTCACCGCCTGCCAGATCGCCGCGACGAACTGATTGTTCAGGTTGACCACATTGAACGAGATCAGCAGGCTGAGCACGAACTGGACGATGATTATCGTGACGAGAATGTTGATCAGGTATCCGACGATGTCGGCAATGGCAAAAAGCAGCACCGGTAGGCCCTTCCGCGAGAATGTCCGGACGGGCTGATAGCCGCTCGCGCCGGGCAAGTCACGGGTTGCCAGGCGCTACTTATGAACGACCTCAGTCGGCCTGGATCAACGTGCCGGCGCCCTGCGCGGTGAACACTTCGAGCAGCATCGCGTGGCTGACCCGTCCGTCGAGCACCACCGCCGCCTCGCACCCGGCTTCGACCGCGTGGACGCAGGTTTCCAGCTTGGGGATCATCCCGCCGCTGATCGTGCCATCGCTCTGCAGGCGGGCGATATCGGCCGGGCTCAGCGCCGTCAGCAGGTTCTTGTCCTTGTCCAGCACGCCGGTCACGTCGGTGAGCAGGAACAGCCGTGCCGCGCCCAGCGCCGCCGCGATCGCCCCGGCCATGGTGTCGGCATTGATGTTATAGGTGGCGCCATCCGGCCCCGGCGCGATCGGCGCGACCACCGGGATCATCCCGGCCGCGATCGCGGTTTCGATGATCGTGGTGTCGATCGTATCGGGTTCTCCCACAAAACCGAGGTCCACCACCTGTTCCGCCCCGCTTTGCGCATCGCGGGCGGTGCGTATCACCTTGCGCGCGGTGACGAGGTTGCCGTCCTTGCCCGAAATGCCCAGCGCCTTGCCGCCGGCCCCGGCGATCCAGCCGACCAGTTCCTTGTTGATCGATCCGCACAGGACCATCTCGGCCACGTCGGCGGTGGCCTTGTCGGTTACCCGCAGCCCGTCGACGAACCGGCTTTCGACGCCCAGCCGCTTTAGCATCGCGCCGATCTGCGGCCCGCCGCCGTGGACCACCACGGGATTGATCCCGACCGCCTTCAGCAGCACCACGTCCTGCGCGAAATCCAGCGCGCGGTCCGGATCGCCCATCGCGTGGCCGCCGTACTTCACCACGAACGTGCGCCCTTCGTAGCGCTGCAGATAGGGCAGCGCCTCGATCAGGGTTTCGGCCTTGGCCAGCATCGCAGGATCATGGGCAGGATCGTGAGCACGTTCAGCGGCGGAATCGTTCGGCATCGTCATGCGGGGGCTTTAGCCGCCTCGCGCGCAAATTGAAGCGATTTTGCGTGTCGCGATCTCGCGCCCCCTGGCTCGGCAAGCTTGCTCCGCGCCGGAGCAAAGCCGCCGCTTTCGCCCCCGAAACGGCGATGACCGCGCGATGGCCGCCACACGCCGACGCCCGGAATTCCGCGAACCGCGTGCAAGAAACGGCGGATTTGCGGGAACCGTACGTCCGAAATGGCGTAAAACCAGGTAGTTGCGCGCATGGTGGCGCATCAGCCGATGGCGTTCGATGCTTGCATGGCAATCACCCTCCTCACCCTCGCCGCCGCCTTCGCACTCTGTCCGCAAGGCCCCCGCACCACCTGCGTCGTCGATGGCGACACCTTCTGGCTTGATGGCGAGAAGGTCCGCATCGCGGATATCAACACGCCCGAAACGCACGGCGCAAAATGCCCGCGCGAACGCGCGCTGGGCCAGGCGGCAACGCGCCGGCTGATCGTGCTGCTCAACGCCGGGCCGTTCACGCTGGAGCCGTCCGCGCGCGAGCGTGACCGGTATGGCCGGCTGCTGCGCGTGGTGGTGCGGCGCGGGCAGAACATCGGGTCCACGCTGGTTGCCGAAGGACTGGCCGAGCCGTGGCGCGGTCGGCGCAGTTCGTGGTGCGGCGGGGCCGCGGCCGGATAGCCGGGAGCCCCCCGGACCGTGCGGGAACCCGGCGGCGCGTTCCGCATGGAATATAACGGTTCGCGCCCGCGCCGCGCTCTGCCATGGACAGGGCCGGCCAGGAGGACGCGATGAGCGACGAAGACTATGTGTACGACGAGGACAGCGGCGAGTGGATGCCCGCCAGCGATCTCGCCGCCCGGCGCGCCGCGGACAACGCGGTGGAAGTGCGCGACGCGGTGGGCAACCTGCTGGCCGATGGCGACCAGGTCACGCTGATCAAGGACCTGACCGTCAAGGGTGCCGGCCAGACGCTCAAGCAGGGCACGCTGATCAAGTCGATCCGGCTGACCGGCGACCCGCAGGAGATCGATTGCCGGTTCGACGGCATCAAGGGCCTGGTGCTGCGCGCGGAGTTCGTGCGCAAGCGGTGAGCGTGGTGGGCCTGCGGGGAAGCTGTGCGGGGGGCTGGCGGCGGTTCGGGGGAACGGACCGGGCCGTGGCATATCCATCCTGCGCCCCGAAGTTCCGGGACCGTCAGGCGCTAGCGCTCCAGCCGGTCGCCCCAGCGCCGGGTGCGGCCGATCTCCTCGCATTCGAACCGGCCGCGGATCGCCTCGTTGAAATAGCCGCCATGCGAAGCCGCCTGCGTCATCGCGTCAGCCGTCTCGGCCGGAACCCCGCGATAGCGGTAGCGCCGGCCCGATACGAACAGCACATCCAGCACCTGACGATGGGAATCGTACCAGAAGCCCTTGATCGCGGAAGAACCCATGCCCCGCCAACGCACGCGGTATCCCGCGGGATTCAGCCACGCGCTTCGCTCCGGCGCGAAACGGATTCGCCT
>JAZKDH010000021.1:0-49121 GCA_040387665.1 Pseudomonadota bacterium
AACGCCATGCTGGTGTCCCAGTTGCCCGCCATCGGCTCGTACAGCGGATCGCCCGCGTTCTGCGCGTCGACCTTGGCGGCCATCCGCTGCAGCGCGTCCAGCACCTGTTCCTTCGAGCAAACCCCGTGGAGCAGCCAGTTGGCCATGTGCTGGCTGGAAATGCGCAGCGTCGCGCGGTCTTCCATCAAGCCCACGTCGTTGATGTCGGGCACCTTGGAGCACCCGACGCCCTGGTCGATCCAGCGCACGACGTAGCCCAGCAGCCCTTGCGCGTTGTTGTCCAGTTCCTGACGGACTTCCTCGTCCGACCAGTTGACGCCCTCGGCCAGCGGCACCGCCAGCAGCGCGTCGAGCGTTGGCACCGGTTGCTGCACCAGGTCCTTCTGCACGTCAAACACATCGATGTCATGGTAATGCATCGCGTGGAGCACCGCCGCCGTCGGCGATGGCACCCAGGCGGTGTTGGCGCCGGCCTTGGGATGGACGGTCTTTTCCAGCACCATCGCGCGCATCAGGTCGGGCGCGGCCCACATGCCCTTGCCGATCTGCGCCTTGCCCGAAAGCCCGGCGTTCAGCCCGATCAGGACGTTGCGCTTTTCATAGGCGGCGATCCAGCCGCTGCCCTTCATCGCCGCCTTGCGGATCATCGGCCCGGCGCGCATCGAGGTGTGGATCTCGTCGCCGGTGCGATCAAGGAACCCGGTGTTGATGAACACGATCCGGTCCTTCACCGCATGGATGCACGCCGCCAGATTGGCCGAAGTGCGCCGCTCCTCGTCCATCACGCCCACCTTGATGGTAAAGCGCGAAAGGCCGAGCAGGTCCTCCACGGCATCGAACAGGTCGTTGGTGAAGCCCACTTCCTCGGGCCCATGCATCTTCGGCTTCACGATGTAGATGCTGCCAGTGCCCGCACGGCTGTTGCGGTACTTCCCAAGCCCGGCCACATCATGCGCGCCGATAGCGCTGGTGATCACCGCGTCCATGATCCCTTCAGGAATCTCGCTGCCGTCGGCCAGCAGGATCGCCGGATTGGTCATCAGGTGGCCAACGTTGCGCACGAACAGCAGGCTGCGCCCGGGCAAGGTCAGTTCCGACCCATCGATCCGGGTCCATACGCGGTCGCCGTTGAGCGTGCGGGTCAGCGTGCGCCCGCCCTTCTCGAAGGTATCGGCCAGATCGCCCCGGATCACCCCCAGCCAGTTGCGATAGGCCGTCAGCTTGTCCTCGGCATCTACCGCCGCGATCGAATCCTCAAGGTCGACGATCGTGGTCAGCGCCGCTTCGAGAACGATGTCGGAAACGCCGGCCGCATCGCTCGCGCCGACCGGAGTGGACCGATCGAGCACCAGCTCGATGTGCAGGCCGTTGCGGCACAGCAGCAGCCCGCCTTCCTTGCGCGCCAGCAGCTGCGTCGGATCGCGCAGCACCGGATCGCCCGCGCCGTCCCAGTCGCTCCAGCTGCCGCTCGCCAGGGGGGCGGTCAAGTCAAGGAAAGCGCGCCCCGCCCGGATCACGGCCGCGCCGCGTTCGGGATCATAGCCGCCGGGCACCGCAGGAGCCGCATCCAGCGCATCGGTACCGTACCATGCATCGTACAAGCTGCCCCAACGGGCATTGGCGGCGTTGAGCAGGAACCGCGCATTCAGGACCGGCACCACCAGCTGCGGTCCGGCCATTGTCGCGATCTCGCAGTCCACGCCCTGCGTGGTAATGGCAAACGGCGCCGGTTCGTCGACCAGATAGCCGATGCTTTTCAGGAACGCCTGATATTCGGACTGGTCGATCGGCTTGCCGGCGCGCGCGATGTGCCACGCGTCGATTTCAGTCTGCAGCGCGTCGCGCTTGGCCAGCAGCGCGCGGTTGCGCGGTGCCATCTCGGCCAGCAGGGCTGCAAGACCGTCCCAGAACGTCGCCGTGTCCTTGCCCAGCGGCGCGAGCACGTCGCCCTCGATAAAGGCTGCCAGTTGCGCATCGACCTGCAGGCCGGCACGATCGATCCGATGGTCGCGAATGGTCATCTTACCTCACATCAAAACGGCCGCGGCATCATGGCGCGGCAAGCTGAAATTGCTGTATGCCGGGGAGGACAGCGGCCTCATGACCGATCGAACCGACCTTTGCAACCACCGAGCACCCGCGCTACACTTGGTTTCAAATGCAACAGTTGGCGCGCCATGAACAGACCCTGATAGATCGGATCGACGCGTCCGGGATGCTGGCGCACGTCCAGCGGTGGAGCGCCATGAACAGCGGCACCGGCAACCTTGCGGGGCTGGCACAACAGGCGCAACTGCTCGCCGCCGCGTTTTCCTCCTTGCCGGGACACGTGCGGCTGGAACGCGCGGCGGAGGTCGATACCGTCACGCCCGACGGCCGCACCGCGCCGATTTTGTTCGGCGATCACCTCGTCCTTTCGGTGCGCCCGGATGCGTCCCGCCGAATTCTGCTCACTGGACATATGGATACGGTATATCCGGCCGATCATACCTTCCAAAGCTGGCGGTGGGCCGATGATGAGACGATCATCGGCCCCGGGGTAGCCGACATGAAGGGCGGCATTGCCATCATGCTGGCCGCGCTCACCGCTTTCGAGCGCGATACAGCGGCGTCGCAGTGCGGTTACGATGTGCTCATCAACAGCGATGAAGAAGCGGGCAGCCCGTCATCAGCCGCGCTCATCGGCGCGCTGGCAAACGGCAAAACTGCAGCTCTCACCTTCGAACCCGCCGTCTCACCCAAAGGCACCCTGGCCGGCGCGCGCGGCGGCAGCGGCAACTACAGCGTGGTTATCGCGGGGCGATCTGCTCACGCCGGCCGCAATCCGCGTGATGGCCGGAACGCGATCGTTGCGGCGGCAGCGCTGACGCTTGCTCTGAAGCGGTTGGAACGGGACGGGTTGTCGTTAAATCCCGCGCGGATCGACGGAGGCGGGCCGAACAATGTCGTACCGGATATGGCGATCTTGCGCTTCAATGTTCGCCCGCGAGACATATCGGCACGCGACGAATTTTGCAATTTGTTCAAAGCAATAACGGCGACCGTTTCTTCCGAGCACGAAGTGTCGATCGAAATTTTCGGGTCGATGTCGCGCCCGCCAAAGCCGCTTGATCCGCAAACGTTGCGGCTGTTCAGGCTGGTTGCCGGATGCGGCGAGGCACTGGGAGTGCCGATCGAATGGAGGGACTCCGGCGGCGTGTGCGACGGTAACAACATCGCAGCCTGCGGTGTGCCGGCAGTCGATACGCTGGGCGTCAGGGGCGGAGCCATTCACAGCGCAGATGAGTTCCTGATCGTGCCTTCACTCGCCGAACGCGGTGCTCTTTCAGCGCTCGTCCTGCAGCGACTTGCTCGGGGAGAACTAGGATGAGCTTCCGCATCCGTGCAGCCACCGCTTCCGATCTTAAGGCGCTTTATGAAATGGCAAAGCTTGCGGGCGGCGGCTTCACGAACCTGCCGGCAGATCGCAAAGCCCTGCTCGAGAGGCTTGCGAAGTCAGACGATGCCTATGCTCGATCGGGCGGCAAGAGTGCTGATGATATATTTGTCATAGTGCTGGAAAATGTTCTGACAGGCGAGGTACGGGGCACCGCGCAGTTGTTCTCGCAAGTCGGGCAAACTTGGCCGTTCTATTCCTATCGTCTGACTTCGTTGACTCAGCACTCGAAGGAACTGCAGCGCACGTTCAGAGCCGAGATGTTGAGCCTCGCCAACGATCTCGAAGGGTCTAGCGAGGTTGGTGGCCTTTTCATCCACCCGTCAGAGCGAGCCGCCGGCCACGGGCTGTTGCTTGCCCGTAGCCGATACCTTTTCATAGCAATGCACCGTGATCGATTTGGTGACAGAATCATTGCTGAACTTCGCGGAATCGTTGATGAAAAAGGCAATTCTCCATTTTGGGACGGGGTTGCTGGGCGGTTCTTTGGTATGCGCTTTCACGAAGCGGATTATTTTAACGCACTCAATGGAAATCAGTTCATTGCCGATCTGATGCCCAAGCATCCGGTCTACACGGCAATGCTCGACGATTCCGCACGCGCCGTGATTGGCCTTCCCCACCCGACGGGGCGTGCGGCGATGCGCATGCTGGAAGCAGAAGGGTTCGCATATGAGGGCTACGTCGACATCTTCGATGGCGGGCCGACGATGACGGCGCGCACAGATCAGATCGTATCAATCCGGAATGCGTTTGAGGCAAATATAGTGAGCGTTAGCGCCGTCGAGTCCGACCACCCGGTACTGATTGCTACCGGGTTGCTTGCGGCGTTTCGCTGCTGCTGCGGCTTTGTTAAAAAGTCCCACGACGGCGTTGATATAGATAGAGAATCAGCGGCGCTCCTAGACCTGCGTGCCGGCGACCATGCGTGGGTTGTCGACCGCTGATATGCTGCAGGAAATCAACTTTGACGGGATCGTCGGGCCGACCCACAACTATGCCGGGCTGAGTCCCGGAAACCTGGCGGCAACCGATCACGCGGGGAACGTATCTTACCCGCGCGCTGCAGCCCTTCAGGGCATTTCCAAGATGCAGCACAATCTAGAGTTGGGTGTTCCCCAAGGTTTTTTCGTCCCGCTCAAGCGGCCCAACATGTCGTTTCTCAAGTCTTTGGACGCCGGTCTTGATCTGTCTAGAGAGCTCACTGCTACGGCGTTTTCAGCGTCGGCGATGTGGGCCGCCAATGCCGCGACGGTGTCCCCCGCCCCAGACACGGCCGACGGCCGCTGTCATCTGACCACCGCAAATCTGGCAACAATGCCGCATCGCGCGCATGAGGCTGCGGATACCGGGCGCCAGCTGGCGCTGGCATTTTCCGATCAGCGCCACTTCGCGCTCCATCCACCGGTGCCGACATCATATGGGGATGAAGGCGCGGCCAATCATATGCGGCTTTGTACTAGCCATGGCGCCCGGGGGCTGGAATTGTTCGTTTATGGCTGTGCGGGCGGCGCCTTCCCAGCCCGCCAGCATGAACAGGCCAGCCGCGCGGTAGCCCGCCGCCATCGCCTGGATACCGCCAACGTCCTGTTCGTCCAGCAGAATCCAGCCGCCATCGCTGCTGGCGCGTTCCATAACGACGTTGTGGCGGTCGCCAACGAGCGGCTGCTCCTGGTTCACGAGCTTGCCTTCGCGGAACCTGAAGAAACGTATGCCGCGGTCGCGGCGCGAATGCCGGAGGTCGAAATAATCGTCGTGCCCGCTAGCGCCGTCAGCCTGATCGACGCGGTGCGCAGCTACCTGTTCAACGCCCAGTTGGTCACCCTGCCCAGTGGGGAGGCTGCGCTGGTGGTTCCGCTGGAGGCGTGGGAAACCCCCGCCGTACGGGACTGGCTGGAAGCTCAGCGGTCGGGAAACGGGCCGATCCGCCGCGTCTTTCCTGTCGATCTCGGACAATCTATGGCCAACGGGGGCGGACCGGCATGCCTGCGCCTGCGGGTGGTCGCGGACCCTGCCACGGTCGATCCACGTTTCCTTTTGACGGATTGCTCGGTGGAGTTGATTTCGGCCGTGATCAGCAGGAATTGGCCCGAGCAGATCGATCCGGCCGATCTGGCAAACGCGACTCTCGCTGCGCAAGTGATTTCCGCACGTGCCCGGTTGCTGGAGGCACTGGAGCTTTCCGAGCTTGAATGATCGCGCTTGCGTCGGCGACGTTTACAACCGCCGAGGCGTTAACCATTGCGAGCCGCTGCGCGCGGGAACTGGCACGACCGTTGCTACGTTAAATCCATGCTGGTATTAACCGGCGTGCAACGGATGACCGGACAACATGCTTTCCAAAATAAGTCGACTGTTCGTGATCAAAACGCGGTTCGAAGCGTTCCTGATCATCTATGCCTTGGCGTTGGGTGCGACTGCACGCGGGGCGCAGTATCTGCAGCAATACCCCGGCGTGGGCGGGAAACTTCTGTTCCTGGCGACTACCGGCGCAGTTTTCCTCGCTGGCGCGAAAATCCTTGACTGCCTGCGGCTGGAGGCTGGCATCCCTGCTGCGCAATCTTCCGCTGAAGATCGCGGGTAAGCGGGCTGACGCTCAGGGCCAGGCCCCGGAAAATTCGGAACGGAAAGGTGGGACGATTCTGTTGCCCGGCTCGTCCCCAGCCGCTGGAGTCCCTTCTGTTGCCCGGTGGGTCCAACCGCGTTCTGGCCTTATAACTTCAGGGCGTTAGCCCCTAGAATTATGCAGCAAGAGCAAGTGCGTCGTTGTCGTTGGCACTTGTGAGTTTTGAGCCTTGAACGGGTTACTCAGCCCGGGCAAAAACAGCGCTTTTCAACACACGTCGATCCTAGTTCGGCCCCGTCAACGCTTCCGGCGAACCGAAAGGGATGGTGGAGCCGCCGGGTACCGCCCCCGGGTCCGCTGCGCCTATTGTACGCCGCAATTTATCACCATAGTCGGCCGAAGCCGACGAACCCTATATAGGCCCCTTCTCCGAAATGAAAAGAGCGCGGACCGATGGCGTTGATCAGGTCCGCTGCAGCGAATCGCGGATTTCGGTGAGCAGTTCGATTTCGGTCGGTCCTGTCGGCACAACGACCTTGGGCGCCAAAAGCCGGTTGGCCTGCCGCACGATCAGGAAAACCACGAAGGCCATGATCAGGAAATTGATGATTGCAGTGAGGAACGCACCATAACCCAGCATTGCCACCCCGGCCTGCTTCAGCGCAGCATAATTCTCCAGCGAGCCGCGGTAATCGCTGGGAACAGAGCCGAGCACGATGAATTTGGCTGAAAAATCCATCCCGCCGGTGATGAGCCCGATCAGCGGCATCAGAACATCGTCGGTCAACGAACCGATAATCCTGGCGAATGCCGCACCGATGATCACGCCCACGGCCAGGTCCAGCACATTGCCGCGCTCAATGAATGTTCTGAATTCTCCAAGCATACACGCTCCTCCTGTCTTGCCGAACCCGTCTCATCTCCATGTGCTGCATGGCTGGATTATTACGCCTCTACAAGACGACGGAAGCTTGCGCTGTGGGCTGAGCGGATTATCTATGCGACGCACCGGCCCGATGCGTGCCGGCAATCGAGGGGTTACGTCCGTATGTTTGCGCCCGCGTATCGCCGCTATGCCGTTGTGACCGCTGCCGCCCTCACCTTGGCGGGCTGCGGCGTCAACACCATTCCGACCGAAGAGGAAGCCGCCAAGGCGAAGTGGGCGGATGTGCAGGCCGCGTTTCAGCAGCGTGCCAATCTGATCCCCAATCTGGCTGCGGTCGCCAAGGGAGCGGCTGAGCAGGAAAAGGGCATCCTCGTCGGCGTTACAGAAGCGCGCGCAAAGGCCACGTCGATCCGACTGGAGCCGGGCGACCTGACCGATCCGGCAAAAATGAAGGCATTCCAGGATGCGCAGAACCAGTTGTCGTCCTCCCTTGCCGGGTTCGGCCGGCTTCTGGCGAACACCGAAGCGTACCCCGAGCTGAAGAGCATCACCAACTACCAGATGCTGCAGAGCCAAGTCGAAGGGCAGGAAAACCGCATCCGGGTCGCAATTCGCGACTACAACGGGGCAGTTCAATCCTACAACACCACGATCCGGACGTTTCCCGCGGTGATCGGGGCAAAGGTGATCTATGGTGCCAAGCCGATGGTTCCGTACCAGGCGGTCACCCCGGGCGCTGAAGTTGCTCCCAGCCTTGAAGGGAAGCTCTGACGGGCGTGGTTCACGCTCCAGTATGCCGCGCTTCGCCTTTCCGGGGGCTGCCGCATCTGCATCCGCTCGCCGGATTTGTGGTACTTTTGGCGCTGATGTTGTGGCTGGTCCCTGTCGCCGCGCGCGCGCAGACTTCACCGCAACTCAAGTTCCCTCCGCTGACGGGGCGCGTGGTTGACGCCGCGAACATCCTTCCGGCAGACGAAAAGCTGCGGTTGGAACAGAAGTTGGCAGCGCTTGAGCAGCAATCGCAGCGGCAGCTGTTGATCGCCACCGTGCCGGATCTGCAAGGGTATGAGATTTCAGATTATGGCTACCAGCTTGGCCGACATTGGGGGCTGGGCGACAGGGAGCGCAATGATGGCGCGATCCTGCTGGTTGCGCCGAGCGAGCGCAAGGTGCGGATCGAGGTCGGGTATGGGCTGGAAGGCGTCATTACCGATGGCCTGTCAGCGATCATAATCCAGCAGCAGATCGTTCCGCGATTCAAGGCAGGCGACATGCCGGGTGGGATCGAGGCAGGGGCCGATGCGCTGATCCAGCAGCTGGCCCTGCCGGCAGAAGACGCAGCTGCAATCGCCGCGCAGGCGGACCGGCAGGCAGCAAGCGCCCGGCCGCGCCAGGGCAGCTTCGATCCTGGGATGATCGTGTTTGCGGGGTTCATCATGCTGTTCATCGTGCTGCCGGCCATTCGCCGCGGCAGGAAGGGGCGCCGATATCACGGCGGCAGCGGACTGGGGCCATTGATCATCTTTGATGCCCTGTCGCACATGGCGGGCCGGGGTGGCGGCGGCGGCGACTGGGGCGGCGGCGGCGGCTGGGGCGGAGGTGGCGGCTTCTCGGGCGGCGGAGGCAGTTTCGGAGGCGGCGGCGCCTCGGGCAGCTGGTAGGGGGAACGCGTGGCACGACCGTTGCAAATGACCGATGCCGACCGGGCGCGCGTCGATGCCGCCGTGGCCGCGGCCGAACGCGCGACCACTGGCGAGATCGTGCCGATCCTGGCATCCGGATCGGACGATTACGGCGACATAGCGCTGGCCTGGGCTGCGCTGGCCGGACTGCTGGCACTGTTTGCTCTGGCAATCGCGCCGGCGTTCTACCTAAGCCTGTACGAGCGGATCACGGGCGCGTGGGTTCAGGAATGGCAGGCCGGCGGATTGTTCGGGGTGGCCGCACTGGTTGCCGCGCTCAAGTTCGCGGGGACGTGGCTAATCCTGCTATGGCGACCGTTGCGGCTGCGTTTGGTCCCGGCCCAAATCCGCAATTCCCGGGTGCGGACCCGGGCGATCCTGTGCTTTCGCGTCGGCACCGAACGCCGCACTGCCGCGCGCACGGGTGTTGTCATCTACCTGTCGCTGGCCGAGCACCGGGCAGAGATCGTTGCCGATGCGGCAATCGCAGCCAAAGTCTCGCCGGAACTGTGGGGCGATGCCATGGCAGCGATGCTCACCGAGCTCAAAGCCGGCCGGATGGCCGACGGGCTCATTGCCGCAGTCACACGGGTGGGCGCCGTTCTCGCCGAGCATTTTCCGCGTACTGCAGACGACATCAACGAACTGCCTGACAGGCTTGTTGAGGTATGATGACCGATAATATCGAACCGACCGACGCCGCAGACCCCGCGGGGACCAGGATCGTATGGCAAGGAAAGTTCATAACTGCCAAGGTCAACGGTCCGTGGGAATTCGTCGGCCGCGCTCGCGGTATCCGGGCGGTCGTCATCCTGGCGGTGGATGCGGAAAATCACGTTATTCTGGTTGAGCAGTATCGCGTGCCGCTGGGGCGGGTCTGCATCGAGCTTCCGGCGGGGCTGATCGGGGACGAAGCGCATTTTTCGGGCGAAGATGCGATGATGGCCGCCGCGCGCGAGCTTGAAGAGGAAACCGGATACCGGGCCGCGCACCTAGAGCTGATCGGCGAGTTCTGGTCTTCGCCCGGAATGGTCAGCGAGAGCTACACGCTGGTAAAAGCGCACGGGCTGACCCGGGTGGGCCAAGGTGGCGGGGCCGATGGTGAGAACATTACCGTGCACCGCGTGCCGGTTTCGCATATCCAGGCATTCATAGAAGGCCGTCGCGACCGCGGAGATGCGATTGACGGCAAGTTGCTGCTGGTACTGGGCCCGCAGATTCTCTAGGCCGCGTCATGCGGTCCTGCCGTTAGCCCCGGATCGCAGCACGCGCGGGCAGCCTGTGCTCCGAAGTGATTGGATCAGTTGCCGATGCGCCAGCAGCGCGTAACTTCGTTTGATGTGGCGGCGCTGGCCGGAGTTAGCCAGTCCACCGTCTCGCGTGCGCTTGCCGGCGATCAGGCGGTGAGCGAACCGACGCGCAACCGGGTTGTTGCCGCTGCGCGCGAGCTGAATTACCACATCGATGAGAACGCGGCCCGCCTGCGCACCGGCAGGACGGGAACGATCGCCGTGGTGGTTGTCAACCGCGAGGGCAAGGACCGCGGCAACGTCAACCCGTTTTACTTTTCGCTACTGGGCGCGATCTGCGCCGCGGCGTCGAGCCGGGGGCTGGAAACCCTGGTGTCGTTTCAGGATACTGCCGAAAGCTTCTGGGGTGGATACGAGGAGCAGCGCAAGGCTGATGGCCTGATCGTGATCGGGACCACCGCCAATCGCGGGGCATGGGATTATTTTCGCGCGTTGGCAGATGCCGGCGCGCATGTTGTGTTCTGGGGTTCGCCGTATGACGATCTGGACTGGATCCGCAGCGACAACTTGCAGGGCGCGCGCTTGGCCACAGGCCATCTGATTGCCGCCGGGTACCGCCAGATTGTTTGCGTGACGTCAGAAGGATCGCCGCAGCGGCAGTTCAAGGAACGCTATGATGGGTACGCCGCGCGGATGACCGAAGCAGGACTTGGGCCCCGGGCGCTTGAAATTGATGAGACGCTGCCGCGCGAAGAACAGGGTCGCAAGGCGGCAAGCGATCTGCTGGCCGGCAATGACGCGTTCGACGCCATGTTCGTGGTGTGCGACCAGATCGCTCTGGGTGCGTTGCTGGAACTGCACGACCGCGGAATCGCCGTGCCGGAGCGCGTCGGAGTGGTCGGCTTCGACGGAATTCGCCCAGGAGCATATGCGATTCCGCCGCTGACGTCGGTGGAGCCCGATTTCCAGTCGGCCGGCGCCATGCTGGTGGACAAGCTGCTGAACCATGTCGCTGGCCGCACCACCGAACCACGGCGCGTGCCGGTGCGGCTGATTGAGCGGGCCAGCAGCTGTGGCCCGGTTGGCAACCAGGATCGGGTGAGCCGGCAGCCCACCCGCGAGAAGTTTTAGAGCAGGACGAAGTCCGTTGCTGTCAGGTTGCTCATGGTGACGCCGTGCAGAACGATCAGGTCGCCGTGACCAAGGTCGATCGCTCCGTCGGCGCCGACCTGGATGAAATGAGATGCAAGCTGGTCGAAGGTTGAATAGCTGCCGATAAGCTCGATCCGGTCCTCTGCCGGCCGGAAATCGCCGATAACGTCCGCCCCGGTCCCTGATTCGAAGCCGAAGCGATCATTCCCTGCCTGTCCGAACAATATATCCGCACCTACCTTTCCATTCAGCCGATCCGATCCCGCCCCTCCCAGCAGCAGATTGGCGGCAGCGTTTCCTGTCAGCGAGTTGCCGAGCTCATTACCGACACCGAACGCCGTAACGCCGGACAGGACGAGATTTTCGACGTTTGCATATAGATAGACGCCATTATTGATCCCCGGAACATCGGCGAAGACCGTGTCAATCCCGCCGGCGGCCGCTTCGAACGTCAGGTCGGCTCCGGTATCCACGAAATAGGTATCGTTCCCGGCGCCGCCGTTCACCAGGTCGTAGTCGGCCAGACCACTGTTTGCGTACAGCACATCGTTTCCGCTGCCCCCGTCCAGGATGTCGGTGACGAAGTCGGCGCCGGCGTGCAGCGCATCGTCACCTTCGCCGCCATACAGAGCATCGGCGCTGTTGCCGCCGTCCAGGATATCGCCCCCCGCGCCGCCGACCAGGTAATCGATCCCGTCGTCGCCAGACAGTCGGTCGTTGCCGTCCTGTCCGAACAGCGCATCTGTGCCGGCGTCGCCGCGGACAAAATCATCCCCGTTACCGCCGAGCAGAAGGTTGTTGCCGGCATTGCCGACCAGCGTGTTGGCCAGATCGTTGCCGACACCGAAAATGTCGCCGGCCGACTCTGCAAGAAGCAGGTTTTCGACATTGGCGAAGAGGTAATGGCCGGCGCTGGCGACGACGCTGTCGTTGCCCTGCCCGGCGGCTTCGAAAACAAGGTCTGCCTGGCTGTCAACGTAGTACGTGTCGTTACCATATCCGCCGCCGAGCAAGTCGTCACCACTGCCGCCGTCGATTTCGTCATGGCCTGCTCCGCCCGATATCCGGTCGCTTCCGCCCATTCCTCGCACAGTTCCATCGACTGAACCGTCTCGCCCATCGAACGTGTCGGCATTCGCGCCAAGGACCACGTCGCCGATGATCCGTCCGTGGTTGGTCACCAAAAAAACCTGCGCGTCCGTCGATCTGGCGGCGATCGCAACATCTCCCTCGATTTCACCATTGTTGATCAGGTGGGCCCTGGCCCCGACCGCCGTCAGCACGATGCCGTAGGCCAGCGAGGCAGGATCGGCCCCAGCCGACCGGCCGGCGTAGATGCGCCCGTCGTTGGTCAGCGATCCGGCCACATCTGCCCCGATCGCAGCCGTGCCGCCGCCCCCGCCGCCCACCGCGTAGATCAGCCCCGCGTTGGACAGGCGGCTGGTAGCTTCCGAACCGGCTCCGATGCATTCCACGCCGATCGCCGTTCCGAGCGGGGCCACCGACTGGATAGTGCCGGAATTTGTCACGCTCCCGTATGTCTCGACCGCCACGGAGTGGCCATGGGTAGACTGCGCGAGCACGCTCCCGTTGCTGACGATCGCGCCGGCGCCCGCCCGGATGCCTACCGCCCGGTCCTGCCCGGCAACAGGGCCGGGCCCTGAAGCGGCCGCCTCGATCGTTCCGAAGTTGATGACGCGGGCGGCGTCGGCGAGTTCCAGACCAGTTGCCCGGACGCCCGACCGATTGAACGCGGAAATTGTGCCATGGTTTTCGATCAGGGAAAGCCCTGCCCCCATGAAAACCGCGACAGGCCCTGCGCTTACGAACCTTTCCGCTTCATCGACGATAAGATCCGCGGCGATCAGGCAGCCCGAAAGGAACGTGTCAGGGCTGGTGTAGTCGAGGCCCGCCGCAGCGCCGGGCACGGGCGGTGACGGTCCCGACGCAACAGCCGCTAATCCGACCGGGGCCGGCACGGAGCCAGAGGTAACTGAAATAGCTTCGGCGATCTGGATGGTTATACCCGCCTGGACCCACTGCCGGAACACGCCGTCATCCAGGACCGCGTCCGCGCCGCGCACCCATCGCGCATCAAGAATCACGCGGCTTGTCATTCCGCCTAGGACCGCAAAAGGTTGCGCACTGCCGGGGGTCGCAGCGAACGTGGCGAAATTGATCGCCAATGTCTGCCCTGCCCGCAGTTCAATTGCTTCGATCGAAGTGACGCGGCTCTCGTCGCCAACGAGTTTGCCCAGGTCGAAAATCGCCGCCTGCGCCGGGAGCACCAGCGTATCCCGGCCATTCCCGCCAGAGACTCGCGCAAACGAAAGGTCGCCCAGCACGATCTGGTCATCCCCCTCTCCGCCTTCCGCCGCGTCGCCGCCACTGGTCACGATGGTGTCGTTGCCCCATTCGCCGATCAGACCATCGTTTCCGTTACCGCCGCCGATCCAGTCGTTGCCGAACCCGCCGAGCAGCAAATCATCGCCGCCACCCCCGGCGATCGTGTCATCCCCCCGGCCGGCTGCGACACGGCCATCCCCGTTCAAGCTACGATAGCTGTCGTTATCCCAGCCAAGGTCGACGAAGCCGTTGACCGTGCCCGCGTTGGTAAAAATGTCGGCTCCGGCGCCCAACAGCACATCGCCGTTGATCACCCCGGCATTGTCCAGGACATCGTGACCCGGTCCAAGCCAGACTTGCCCATTAAGCGTCCCGCCGCCCAGGTTCGATACAAGGTCGGCCGCCCCGCCTGATGCCGCATCGCTGGCACCCCAGCCCAGGATGGCCACGTCGGCCCGGATCGTTCCACTGTTGTAAATGGAAAGCCCCTCCGCCCCGCGCTCGGCCGCGACGATGCCAAGGGAAACCGCCGCGGATCCGGTGACGTGAGCCTCTATGAGGCCGCTATTTTCGATCCGGGCCGGGGCGGCAGACGGGTCTCCGCCGCCTACGAGCTTGATCGCGGCGGCTGCGATTTCACCTTCTACCAGGATCCGGCCGCTGGAACCGTTAACGATCGCCGCGCCGCGCCCCGCTTCGATCCCGGTGGCGTCCCCCTGCAATGATTGAACGGCGAGCAGGCCTGTATTGGCCATCTGCAGCGCAGGAGACCCGCCCAGCCCAAGCGCAGCGCCAACGTCGGAAATCAGGAAAATCGCGCCGCGATTGGTTACGGGGCCCGCGCTCTCGATCAGGGTAACCTGCCCGTGCCCGCGCAGATGGATCAGCCCGCCGTTGTCCAGCGCCAGTCCAGCCCCGCTGGCCAGAACTAGGCGGGCGCCGACAGTCGTTGCCCATAGCGTACCCCTGTTGGTCAGCGTGGCATTGAGAGTGGCGATCTGAAAAAGCCGGTCGATGTCCTGACCCAGCACGGTGGCATCGGCCGCGATGGTGAAGCTAACGGACTGGCTCACCGGGACAGCAAGGGGCGCGACCGCCGGCGGCACGCCGGGGCCAGGGATGATCGATGCCAAGGTCGCTCTCTCAAAATTGGGATACGACCGCTTGTTAAGGATATGCCCGTGGGGCTGGCAATCCAACCACTCCGAAATGGAGCCAGTTGTTAAAAGAGAAGTTCCGATCAAATCGATTTGCGCGAACGTAATGATCGCCCTCATTATCGCTCAAAGCCCGATCACATCACCGCTGCAAGGATCGGGCAGCCGGTCTGACCGTGTTGCGCAGCCGGCTTGCACGTGCGCAGCGGTTGAATACAGACCGCTTGAATCGCATCCTGACTGATCGAAACCACGCGTTGGCCAACGCGTCCCGGGCGGTTGGCCGCGCCCGCTCCTTTTGCCTTCAGCCGGCGAAATCAGGCTGCTGGGCCGGCGCCGTTTCTGCGAACGCCGGCAGCGCCAGGCATGCCGCCTCTATCGACAGTAGTCGCGGCCAGCGCAGATCGGCGCCGTGGCGGCGGGCGTTGGCGAGTTGCGGCACGAGCAGGACATCGGCCAGCGTCGGCGTGTCGCCCACGCAGAACGATCCGTTTCCGTCTGCAACCAGCGCAGCAAACGCATCCAGCCCCGCTTCGCAAACCTCGCGCGCCCAGGCCGTTACCGTCTCTTGCTCATGACCAAGGGCCTTTACTGCGCGCAGTACCTTCAGGTTCTGCAGCGGGTGGACATCACACGCGATCACGTTGGCCAGCGCCCGTATTCGCGCACGCTGGCCCGCGCCCCCGGGCAGCAAGGGCGGAAGCGGGCGCGTTTCCTCCAGATACTCGCATATCGCCAGCGACTGTGTGAGCACGAGTCCATCGATCTCCAGCGCGGGTACCAGTCCTTGCGGGTTTAGCGCCAGATAACGGGGATCGCGCTGTTCTCCGGCCAGCAGCGCATAGCTTACAGGCTCTGCGCCGACGCCCTTCATATGCAACGCGATCCGGACTCGCCAGGATGCGCTTGAACGGGAATATCCATGCAGACGAACCGGGGGTGGCGCGGTTGTCAAAGCGCTGTCTCCTGCAATGTTTTTGCGTTCTGAACTCGCACGGGAAAAAAAGCGACCACCCATTTGCTCGCAGCACGCAAGTCGAACCGATGATGCAGTGTCTTTCCATGTTCCGTAAACTCGTCCATGTTTTGCGGATCGAGGATACGCAGGAAGCCAGCAAGGCTCTGTCAGGAAATGGAGAAGATCCCGGATGACGAATGCGCAAACGCTGCATCCACCGCGCGATCACAGCATCGCGATCGACCGTGATGCGGTGGAACCGCGACTGCTGTGGCTGCTGAAGGACAAGCACGAACGGCGCAAAGCGGGGGTCTACATTCCGAAGACTGCAGAAGAGATCGCGGCGGGCGTGGCGCGGCTGTTCGCGAGTGAGGGCATAGCGGCGAGCGCCACCAACGTGCGGCGGATGGGCGGCGGCGCCTCCAAAGAGCAGTTCGTGTTCGACGTGGAGGGCGATATTGCGCCCGAGTTCAGGCGCTGCGTACTGCGGATGGACCCGCGCGAAGGGATCATCGAGACCTGCCGCAAGCGTGAGGCGCAGATCTTGCGCGCGGTGCATGGTCGGGTGCCTGTTCCGCCTGTGCTATGCATCGATGGCGACGGTAACGCGTTAGGCCAGCCGGCAATGATCACCGGATTCGTCGGCGGAGTTGCCAAGCCTTCGGCCTCCGGTGCCGGCCCGTCGGGCCTCGGCGGTAAAATGCCGGCAGAACTGGCAGCAGCGCTAACCCCGCAGTTCGTCGCCTACATGGCCGAAGTCCACGCCACGGATCTGGCCAGCGCCAAGCTGGACGATTACGCTGTGCCACGTCCGGGCACGACCGATGCGGCGCTGTGGCAAGTGAATTATTGGACCAAGGTCCGCGAGTTCGATGGCACCGATTCGCTGCCCTTGCTCACGCTTGCGGAAACCTGGCTCTACGATCGCCTGCCGATATGTGATGAACCTGTTTTGCTGCACGGTGACCACCGCCTCGGCAATTTCCTGTTCGACGAACAGACGCTTCAGATGACGGCGGTGCTGGATTGGGAACTGTCGCACATCGGCGATTTTCATGAGGACATTGCCTACAGCTTCGAACCCCTGTTCGGCCAGCGCGCGCCTGCTGGTCAGCTGATAGTTGGATCGATGATGTCCACCGACGAGCTGGTGGAACGCTATCAGGCGCTGACGGGGCGCGTGATTAATCCTGCCACGCTGCACTGGTACCGGGTGCTTACCAGCTACAAGCTGCTGATGATGAACCACACGTCCTCGATTATTGCCGCGCGCGACGGCACCAATCACCAGAACGCGCTGCTCGGCTATCTCGCAGCAGTTACTGCCGGGTTGTCCGCCCCCATGATCGACCTGCTTGCCGGAGACTTCGAATGACCCCCAATCCTGTCATCCGGCTGACCAGCGTGGTGCAGACGCTGGAACACGTGGTGTTTCCGGCGGTCGACCCGGACAATTCACTCGCGCAGGAGCAGTGTGGGCTGGTGCTGGCCCAGCTGCGGATGCTCATCGGGCATCTGCCGTGGATCGGCGCCTACCACACGCTGTGCCATGACGATATCGCCGCCACCGCCGCCGGGCTTCCCAGTACCGAAGGTGGGCCCCAAACCGTTGCCGCGGCCGCTGCACTGGCGCGGTCTGTAGCAGAAGCTGCGGACGGGGGCGATCCGCTGGCGGGATTCCACATCATCGGCACCGCAATCGACACGCTGCTGCGCGCGGTGGCCGTGGACGGCGCGGCTGCGTATCGGCGCGCCGTTGAACGCGATGTGTTCCAGTTCTCGCGCCGGCAGTCGTTGCGCTCGCGCAGCTGGTTCCGCGACGCCGGGTTCGATCCCGACGCCGCGAGCGTGCCCGACTATGCGGACCTGATCTCTGCCGGATAGTCCGGCAGGTTCAGGATGCGAACATTCCGCCGTCGACGACCAACTCTGCTCCCGTCACGAACGCGGAGGCGTCGGACGCGAGGAACAGCACAGCGTTGGCAACGTCCTCGGGATTTCCTAGCCGTCCGATAGGGTGCGCGGCGATCATCTTGGCCTCGATCTCGGCGCTGTCGTGCCCGGTGGCGGAGCCCAGTTCGTCGAACACCTGTTGCCCCATCAGGGTTTGGATCACCCCGGGGTGCACTGAATTGACCCGAATTTTCAGCCCTTTGCGCCCGCAATCAACTGCCGCCACCTTGCTCATCGTGCGCACCGCGCCCTTTGACGTGGAGTAGGCTAGCGCATCGGGCGTGCCGATCAGCGCAGCGACCGACGACAGGTTCACAATCGACGCACCGCCCGGAATGGCTTGGGCTCGCCGGGCCAGCGCCGGGACCGAATGCTTGATGCCCAGGAACACCCCGTCGACATTGACCGCCTGAACCCGGCGGAACTCCTCCAGCGTGGTGTCGGCAGTCGGCTTGGCAATGAAGATGCCGGCGTTGTTGACCAGGGTGTCGAGCCCGCCGAAGCGCTTCTCGCAGGCGCCTACGACCTCGACCCAGTCCGCTTCGCTGGTCACGTCATGGTGCCGATACTCACACTGATGGCCGGCGTCGCGCAGGCGCTGCGCCGAAGCCTCTCCCGCTTGGTCCAGCACATCGGTCAGCATGATCGCGGCGCCCGCTCCCGCCAGTGCCTCGCAAATCGCCAGCCCGATCCCTCGCGCGCCCCCGGTGACCAGCGCCACTCGTCCGTCCAGTCGATGCATATTGTCGTCCCTCCCCACTCAGCGCACTTCGCGGCGCAAGATCTTGCCCGTCACCGTTTTCGGCAATTCGTCCATGATTTCAACAACGCGCGGATACTTGTAGGCCGCCATCCGCGCCTTGCAGAACGCGATCAGCTCGGCTGGGTCCAGCGATGCACCGGCGTGCAGGCTGACCACCGCCTTGACCGACTCCCCGCGGTATTCGTCGGGGATGCCGATCACCGCGGCCTCGCGTACGGCCGGGTGGTCATAGATCACCTCCTCGACCTCGCGCGGCCAGACCTTGAAGCCCGAGGCGACGATCATGTCCTTTTTGCGATCAACCAGATAGACCCAGCCATTGGCATCGCGCACACCGATGTCGCCGGTGCGGAAGCCCTCGGGGCGCATCGAAGCCATGGTTGCCGGATCGTTGTACCAATAGGCCCGGGCGACGCTGGGACCCGCGGCGACGATCTCGCCGCGTTCGCCATCGGGCAGTTCGTTTCCTTGCTCATCCATGATGCGCACGGTGGTGCCCGGGACCGCCTTACCCACTGAAAGCGTTCCGGAATCGGCCGCCACCGGAATTTCTGCGCCGCGCGGAGAGGCGGTGATCGGCGCGGAGGTTTCGGTCAGGCCGTAGACGTTGTGGAGGAGCAGGCCGGTCTTGTCGCGGAAGCGGGCGTGGATTGCCGGGGAGATCGGCGCACCGCCCGAGAAAACCGTTGAAAAACAGCCAAATATCTCGCGACTGTAGGCCGGATGCTCGATCAGTGCGGACCACGCGGTGATTGCGGCCACCGAGAACGTCGGACGATGCCGAGCGATTGCGGCCAGGATTGTATCCGGTTGAAATCTATAGCAAAGTATTACCGGAGCAACCGCCGCGAAGCTAAGTGCGAGGTGACCGGTCAGGCCGGTGACGTGGAACAGCGGGGCTGCGCCGAGGATCGGCTGGCCCTGCTCCAGCGCGGTTGCCTGATGGTAGAACCAACCGCCGGCGCAGATGTTGCGGTGGGAGAGCATTGCGGCCTTTGGCTCGCCGGTGGTGCCCGAGGTGTAGACCAGCAGCAACGTGTCTTCTGGTTTGTTATCGTGCAAATGCAACGGTTTGCGCCCGACTGCGGCGCGCAGCGCGTCACCCAGGCGGACGGCCCCGTCGGCAACCCGGGCGTGGGCCGCTTCGTCCAGCACGCCTAATCCCTCGGTCTGCCGGTCCGTCGGTGAGACCGCAAACCGCAGCCGCGGCGGGCTTTCCAGCTGACTTGCCACGTCATCCAGGAAGGCATCGTGGGCGATAATTGCAACGGCACTGCAATCGCGCTGCAGGGCGGCCAGTTCGCGCGTGCGATACATCGGATTGACCGGAACGATCACCAGCCCGAGCTTTGCTGCCGCCAGTAGCCCGATCACGAAGTCGGGCACGTTCTGCAGGCAGATCATTATCCGCTCGCCAGCAGCCAGCCTGCCCTCTTCGAGCAGCGCGGCCAGCGCATCGCTTTCGGCATCGATATCGGCGAAACTCAGCGTGCTGCCAAAGTAGTGCAGCGCCGGCCCGTCCGGAGCGCGTGCGACGGCGGCGGCGAAACTGCCGGTGATCGTATCCGGGATGCCGGCCTGCATGCGTCCGATCTCTCCATACGCCAGCGGCGGCGGGAGGACGGCCAAGCACCGCCCTCCCGCGGGTCGTATCAGGCCTCGGCGTAGCCCAGCACGGCCTTGTGTTCCATAAATTCATGGAACGCGTTCTCGCCCCATTCGCGGCCGTTGCCCGACTGCTTGTACCCGCCGAACGGGGCGGCGAGATCGAGCGGGGCGTAGTTCAGGGCGACCTGACCGGCGCGGATCCGCGCGCCGACCTTGCGGGCGTTGTCGATGTTGCCCGACTGGACGTAGCCGGCAAGGCCGTAGGGGGTATCATTGGCGATCTCGACCGCGTCATCCTCGTCTTCGTAGCCGATGATGACCAGGACCGGACCGAACACTTCCTCGCGCGCGATCTGCATCTGGTTGTTCACGTGACTGAAAACGGTTGGCTTCACATAGTACCCGGCGTTGAGCCCGTCCGGCTTGCCCAGGCCGCCCGCCACCAGGTTGGCACCTTCATCGATCCCGGCCTTGATCAGGGTCTGGATGCGGTTCCATTGTACGTCCGAAACGACCGGGCCGAGATTGACCTGTTCGCCCGGATCGCCGACGACTTGCGCATGGATCGTGGTGCGGGCGACTTCGGCCGCTTCGTCCATCCGCGACGCGGGCACCAGCATGCGCGAGGGCGCGTTGCAGCTTTGCCCGCTGTTGATCATCATCGCTTCGACCCCGGCCTTGACCGCGCCGCCAAGGTCCGCGTCGGACAGGATGATGTTGGCGGATTTGCCGCCCAGTTCCTGATGTACGCGCTTGACCGTGGCAGCGGCATTGCGCGCCACCTCGATCCCGCCCCGGGTCGAGCCGGTGAACGAGACCATGTCGACATCAGGGTGGGCGGCGAGCGCCGCGCCGACGCCGGGGCCGTCACCGTCAATCATGTTGAACACGCCCTTGGGCACGCCCGCCGCGTGGAGCGCCTCGGCAAAGACGTGGGCGCTGAACGGCGCCACCTCGGACGGCTTGAGCACCATTGTGCAGCCCACCGCCAGCGCAGGCGCGACTTTGCACGAGATCTGGTTGAGCGGCCAGTTCCACGGCGTGATCATTGCGACGACCCCGATCGGCTCCTTGGTCAGCAGGGTCGGCCCCATGCGGGTTTCCACATCGAAGTCTGCCAGGATCTTGCGCGCGGTTTCGAAGTGAGCAACCGCAAACGGCACGTGCGCGCCTTCGGCCAGCCACTGCGGCGCGCCCATTTCCTCGCGCACGGTGTCGGCCAGGTCCTTGGTCCGGGCATGGAGCGCGGCGATCACCGCATCGAGCAGTTCGAGCCGTTCCTTCTTGGACGACACGCTGAAGGTGGTGAAGGCGCGGCGCGCGGCCGCGACTGCGCGGTCCACATCGGCGGCCGAGCCGATGCTGATTTTGCCGCCGACCTGTTCGGTGGCCGGATTGATCACGTCAAGTGTCCGCGGCTCGGCCGGATCTACCCAGGCACCATCGATATAAAATTGAAGGTAGTTGCGCATCGCTATGCTCCCAGTTCGTGGCGCCAGTCGGACGCCCGCTTGTGCAGATCAATCGTTACGGATCATTTCGGCAAAGATCGTGACCGCGCGGCGGATCAAGCGATCGCCCGAGGGGAACACCTTGCGCATCGTGGCAAGGCCGTGGATCAATCCCGGCCCCTCCAGAAAATGCACCTCCTGACCTACGGCCGCAATTTGAGCCGCAAGATCGCGGCCCTGATCGCGCAGCGGATCGAGCCCGGCGGTGACGATCACCGCCCTCGGCATGTCCGAATTAACCGGATGGAGCAGCGGCGAGAGCGGCGCCAACCCGCGGTCGGCCTCGGCCGGGAGGTAATCGCCGATGAAGCGGTCCATCAGCCTGCGGTCAAGCACGAAGCCTTCGGCGAATTCATGGTAGGAGCCGCCTTCGGGCGCGGTGCAATCGGCCGCCGGATAGATCAGCAACTGGCCCACGATCTGCCCCTGCCCCAGCTCTGCCGCGACGTAGCAGGCAAGGTTGCCGCCGGCGCTGTCACCGGCAACTGCAACCCCCGTGACCGGGGCTTCGAGCTGCGCGGGATTGCTCATCACGAATTGCACAGCGACCAGGCAATCATCATGCGCGGCGGGCCATGTGTGTTCGGGAGCGAGCCGATAATCGACCGCGACCACCCGCAGCCCCGATATTAGTGCGATCGCCGAACAGAGCGGATCGTGCGTTTCCAGATCGCCGATCACCCACCCGCCGCCGTGGAAATACACGATGACCGGTCCAGCCACCGCCGGGGACGGATGATAGACCCGCAGCGCGATGCCCTGGTGGTCAAAATCGACCGTGCGGACATCGGCTTCGGCCGGGACATCGAACACCTCGCCCATCTGCCGGTAGACCGCGCGCATTTCGGGCGCGGTCATTTCGGCCAGGTGGGGGCCTTCGGCGGCGGCGATCAGTTCGAGCACCGCAGCGGTTTCGGGCAGGACGAACGGGGCGGCAGGGTTCTGGCTCATCACTTAGCCCCTTCTTCGCGCTTCAGGATTTCGGCGCGGTGCGAGACGTAGGCGCGGATCGATTCGACCTCATCCTCGGAAAAGACGCGGGCGAAGCTGACCATGCCGTTATCCTTCAGTAGGCCGCCGTGGACGATCTGCTTCCACAGTCCCCGGTCCGAAACGGCGGCCGAGCGCCGCAGGTCGGGCAGGACGCCGCTCGACATACCGGACGGGCCATGACAGGAAAAACACTGGTTTTCATAGTCCACTTTGCCGCTGGCGACCTGTGCGGGAGCGAACCGGTCGCTCGCCGGGTTGGCCGGGCTGAGGCTGGCCCGCTGCACTTGCGCAAGCACGGCCTTGCCGCCAAGCTTGAACACGGTCAGGCGGCCGTTCGGTTGCGGGCCCGGATTATCGGTAAACGAACTGGTGAGCGCATAGGCCCCGCCGTAGCCTGAGACCACCGCCACGTATTGATCGCCCCCGACCTTGAACGTCACGGGCGAGCCCATGACGGACATGCCCAGGTCATACGACCACAACTGCTTGCCCTTGTCGGCAGTAAAGGCGTGGAACTTGCCAGTGAGGTCACCCTGGAACACGAGGTTGCCCGCGGTGACGAGTACGCCGCCGTTCCACGGCCCGGTGTAATCGTGGCGCCAGACTTCCTTTTGCTGCACCGGATCCCACGCAATCAGCCGGCCCTTGAGCATCGCCCGGATTGCCTTGAACTGGGCCACATCGTCAGGCGGGACCGCTCCCGCCAGGTCGATCCCGAGGTTCCAGCCGCCGGGGCGGTACTTGTAATAGGGCGTTTCCTCATACCGGAAAGGGGCATCCTGCGCCGGGATGTAGGCAAGCCCGGTGAGCGGGCTGTAGGCCATCGGCTGCCAATTGTGCCCGCCCAACGCGCCGGGGAACGAGGTGAACGCGGCATTGCCATAACGTGCCTCGGGCGTTTCGATCGGCCGCCCGGTGGACTGGTCATATCCGGTCGCCCAAGTAGTGGGCACGTAGTTGTCGGCCGAGATCAGCTTGCCGGTGACGCGGTCGATCACGAAGAAGAACCCGTTCTTGGGCGCCTGCATCAGCACCTTGCGCGGCGCGCCGCCGATGTTGAGCGTGGCGAGCGTGATCGTCTGGGTGTGGGTGAAGTCCCAGGTTTCGGCCGGGGTGCCCTGATAGTGCCAGATGTATTTCCCGGTATCGGGATTTAGTGCGACGACCGAGGACAGGAACAGGTTGTCCCCCTTGCCGGCGCTTCGCACGCGGTGGTTCCACGGGCTGCCGTTGCCGACGCCGATGTAGAGTTGATCGAGTTCGGTATCGTATACGATCGAATCCCACACGGTACCGCCGCCGCCGGCCTGCCAGAACGTGCCGTTCCAGGTGCCGGCCGCCTTCCCTGCGAGCACCTCGTCCGAGGCTTCGCCATCGGGGCCGTTCGCGGGATTGCCGGGCACGGTGTAGAACCGCCAGATTTTCTTGCCGGTCTGCGCATCATAGGCGCTGACGTAGCCGCGCACGCCCAGTTCGGCGCCTCCGTTGCCGATGATGACCTTGCCCTTCACCACGCGCGGCGCGCCTGTGATCGTGTAGGGTTTGGTCACGTCGGTGGTCTGGACCGACCAGACCGGCTTGCCCGTTTTCGCATCGAGCGAGACCAAGCGGCCATCGAACGTGCCGAGGTAGAGCTTGCCATCGTACATCGCCACGCCGCGATTGCCGACATCGCAGCACCCGGCGTTGGCCCGGTCGCGCGGGACTTCGGGATCGTAGCTCCACAGCAGCTTGCCGGTCAGCACATCGAACGCGAAGACCTTGGACCAGGCCGAAGTGGCGTAGAGCACGCCTTCGTAAATAAGCGGCGTGGTTTCCTGCGCCCGGTTCGTATCGAATTCATAGGACCAGGCGGGCGCCAGCGCGGTCACATTGCGCTCGTTGATGTCGGTCAGCCGGCTGAAACGCTGTTCGTCGTACGTGCCGCCGTAGGTGATCCAGTTGCCATCGTTCTGGGCGGTGGCAAGAAGCTGGGACCAGTCAGGCGCCTTGGGTCCCGCGGCCGAAGCCCCGGCGACGAGTGCGGCGGTAAGCGCGAGCCCCAGCGCGAGCCGTGCCGGGGCAAGACGGGCCTTGCCCCTTATCGTTCGTGTCATCCTGCTCCCTTTCACCACTTTGGCTTTCAGCGCTTTTGGCTGACTTCAATGGTCAGACCGTTGTTGTTGCGACCGCCGCAGCGGGTTCAGACGTAGCGGACACCCGGACAGGTGGCGCACGGTCCTTCTGCAAGGTACACAATGTGTTCCGGTGGCGACGCCGCCGCCATGGCGCGCGGCGCCAAATGCATGGCCGATACTGCCATGCCGCGGCGATACCAGAGCGCTGGACGCCGCCCGGACAGCGGCGTACCGTACGCGCAACCGGCATTGACAAGCCGGACGAATCGATGCCGAGAGGATTTCGGGATGAGAACCGACGCACTGATGGCGACGCTGCCTGACCTGAGCGCGCGCCTGATGCGCGATGTGCTGCGCAGCGAACTGCAGATTGACTGGAGCCGGTTCTGCGATGCGAGCCGGATCAAGCCGCTTCATCTGGATACCGGTGCACTGGAAATCCTGGCGCAGGAAGAGCTGTTGCTGCAGCAGGGCTTCTTCGCCTCGACCGCGAACCGGCCTACCCTGTGGTTCGACATCGGCTTGCGTTATCGCGCGGCGGGGTATGGCTCGTTCGGGATCGCGATGATGACCGCGCCGACGCTGGGCGAGGCGCTGCATATCGCCTGCAAGTACCAGGCGCTGACGTATTCGCTGATCGACTACCGCTTCGTCACCGCCCCCAACGGATCGTGCGCGCTGATTGGCGGCGACGAGGCGCTGACCGATCCGTTCCGTGACTTTACCCAGCACCGTGACCTGGGCGCAATTCGCACGTTGCTTCAGGACGTGATCGGAGCGGAGATTCCGCTGGAACTGGTCTCGGTCGCGGCGGCGGCGCCAGCCGGGTGGGACAAGCTGTCCGCCATGTTCCCGTGCCGGGTCGAGTTCGACGCGCCGCAGACCCGCTGGCAGTTCCGCCCCGGCGCGGCGCAGACCCCGGTGGTGTTGGCCGACCGCACGTTGCTGTCGTTCTACAGCGCGAAGTGCGATGCGCTGCTGGAATGCGCGAGTGCTACCGTCACCGTCGCGCAGCGGCTGGCGCGGATGCTGGACATGGAGGACGGCTGGTTCCCCTCGCTCAAGGACGCGGCGCGGCGGCTGGCGATGTCCGAGCGCACGCTGCACCGGCGGCTGGCCGACGAGGGCACGACGCTGACCGCGGTGGTCGAGGCTGCGCGCTATCGCAAGGCGCGGCAACTGCTGGCGCAGCGCAAAGCGACCGTGGACAGCATTGCCTTTGCAGTCGGCTTTTCCGATCCCTCGAGCTTTTCGCGCGCGTTCAAGCGCTGGTCGGGCACCAGCGCGCAGGATTACCGGCGCGCCATCCGCACGGCCGGGCAGTAGCCGCGCGGATCAGCCGTACCGGAACTCGCTTCCGCCCAGGTCGATTGCCGGGATGTCGTTGCGCTCGCGCCAGTAGTTCTGCGTGTGGCGCCATTCGGCCAGATCGCCGACGCGCTTGGGCAATTTTTCGATATCGCGCATCAGGTAGTTGGGGTTGAAATTGTCATCCTCGATCCACGGCATCAGCGGCGCATTGTGCGCAGCATCGGGCAGCGCAACCTCTACCTTGGGCGCGCCGCGCCGGTCCATTTCCTGCAGCAACCGGCAGACGAAATCGCCCACCAGATCGACCCGCAGCGTCCAGGCCGCGCGGAAATAGCCGAACACCCAGACCATGTTGGGCACGCCGGTGAACATCATGCCGCGGTAGGTGGCCGCTTCCGACCAGTCGACCGGCTCGCCATCGACCACGAAGTCAATCTGGCCCATCACCGAGAGGCGAAAGCCGGTGGCGGCCACCACGACGTCGGCCTTGAGGTGCTCGCCCGACTTGAGCGCGATGCCGTCGGCGGTGAAGTGGTCGATCTGGTCGGTCACGGCCGAGACCTTGCCCTCGCCGATCTTGCGGAACAGGTCGCCATCGGGGATGAACGCCAGGCGCTGCTGCCACGGGCGGTAGCTGGGCTCGAAGTGCGGCGAGAACTCCAGATCGTCGCCGGCGTACTGCTTCATCATTGCCTTGAGCTCGCCGATCACGACGTCGGGCTCCTCGCGGCAGCGGCGGTCCATCGTCTCGAGGTTGGCGATGTAGAACTGGCGCACGACGCGGTGAATGGTGGGTTCGTCCACCTCGATCGACCGCAGCTGGTCGGCCAGTTCGCAGACGTTGGGATAGCAAAAGAAGTAGGTGGGCGAGCGCTGCAGCATGGTGACGTGCGCGGCTTCATCAGCCATCGCCGGGATCACGGTGGCGGCAGTCGCGCCGGAACCGACCACCACGACCTGCTTGTCCTTGTAGTCGAGCGTCTTGTCCCACTTCTGCGCGTGAATCAGCCGGCCCTGGAAGTTTTCCATGCCCGGCCATTCGGGCAGGTAGGGGTTTTCGTGATCGTAATAGCCCTGGCACATCCACAGGAAGGTGCAGCGGAAGGTCTTGCGCGTGCCGTCCCTGCCCTCGGTTTCGACCGTCCACTTGTTCTCCGCGCTCGACCACGCACAGCGGCTGACGCGGGTGCCATATCGGATGGCTGTATCAAGCCCGTTTTCGGAGATCACCTCGCCTAGGTACTTGTTGATTTCCGCGCCGGTGGCGATCGGCGGGCCTTCCCACGGCTTGAACCGGTAGCCGAAGGTGTAGAGATCGGAATCCGAGCGGACCCCCGGATACTGGTGGGTGCGCCAGGTCCCGCCAAAGCCGTCCTGCGCCTCGAGAATGACGAAGGTCTTGCCCGGGTTCTGGTGCTGCAGGTGATAGGCGCTGCCGATCCCCGAAATGCCGGCACCGACGATGACAACGTCGAATTCCTCGACTCGCGCGGCGCTGTCCGCTGCCGGACGTTCCATGACTTCGCTCATCCTCGGGTGCCTCTCGTTCGTCTTTGCTTTGCCGCACGGGCCTTCATAGCGTGCATCATGCCCGCTGCCGCGCAAACCGCCACTGCCCAGAGCGCCAAGGTCATGGCAGATTGCGCCACGCCCGGCCGTGGCCGGCACCCCCCGTGCCTGCTATGCCGCCGGCATGATCCCGATCTTCGACCTGCACAACTTCTGCGACAGCCTGCCGGCCGAGGTGCAGCGCCAGTTCGACAAGGTCAGCAAGTACCGCAGCGTAGCGGCCGGCGCGGCAATCGTGCGCACCGGGGATACCCGCCACTTCGTCCACCAGCTGGTTGCGGGCCAGGTGATTTACTGTTCGTGCGACAGCCGCGGGCGCGAGACGGTGACCGCGGCGATGAAGCCGGGCGACTGGATCGGGCTGTCCGAAGTGTTCACCGATGCCCCCGCGATGGCCGACGTGGTGGCGACCACCCCGGTGGAGCTGCGCACTATCGCTCGCCGCGATTTCGAAGCGCTGCTGGATGCGCATCCGGCCGTGGCCCGCGAGCTGCTGAAGCTGTTCAGCCTGCGCTTCAGCATCGTCTACCGGCTGGCGCAGGACCAGCGCGAGCTGACACTGAAGGAACGGCTGCTCAAGACGCTGTACCTGCTGGCCTTCCGCCACGGCCAGAGCGAACCCGGCGCGGTAATCGACCTGTCACAGGACGATCTTGCCAAGATGCTCGCCGCCTCGCGCCAGACGCTCAACCGGCTGCTGAAGGAGCTGGAGCAGGAAGGCCTGCTGACGCTGGGCTACCGGACGATCCGCATGGCGGCGCGGGGAAGGATCGAGCGGGGGTATGGGTATTTGCTGGGGGCGAGTGTCGGTGGGGTGTTGCTGTGAGGGTTGACGGCTGCGGAAGCCGTCGCCCCCGTCATGCTGACTTGTTCCAGCATCTATCGCACCCCCGGGTGGCTTCGTCTGCGCAGAGACATGGAGCCTGACCGAGGTAATTCGTTCGCATACGGAAATTGACGATGAGAGACATCCCGACTAGCTGTAGCGCTGCATTTCGAGGGCAGTGCTGTGATAGAAGTTTCAGACGACGAGCTGCTCGGGGACGAACCTGTCATCCCCGGCTTGATAAAAGCGCACGGCCACATTCCGACGTTCAATCAAAAATCGGACGCGCCCACGATTTTTATAGATGCGATCCAAGGGGCGATGATTTCGCCCCAAAATATAAAGCTCTCCTTTATCGAGCACTTTGTGGTGGAAGGGGACGAATCGCCGGTCCAAGGCCGGTACGTTCTGAACCTCCTGTTACCTGCCGGGCAGCTAAGGCCAATAGCGGACGTTCTAACGCGATTAGCGGACGAATTCGATCAGGCACGTCAAGGGGCGGAGTTCCGTGGCGAGTAACCCACCACCACCACCTACAGGCCGAGGTGGGCGTGTTGCTTCCGGAACTACCGCCACAAGCTCTGGAACCAGTTATGCCGGCCGGCGCGCCACTACGAGTGGCGAAGCCGACAACTTATATCGGCATGTTCAGGTGGTGCGGGACATGCTGGAGGCAAAAATAGACGGTGTGCAGTCCAAGATGGAAGGTCAGATTGCGACGGTTATGGCTGAATTCCGTACAGCCGAGATCAAGCGGTCAACAGATTTCCAACTGGTCCAGTCTGACTTTGACGATTTAAAAAAGACGTTGCCGACAAAGCAAGACATCTCAAGATCTACGCGGAATTGGGCGCTCGGACTAGGCGGCTTTGTTGTCGCGATGGCCGGGCTTCTCTGGGCCTTTTTTGGCACCGGAGCGAGCATGACCGGAGCCTTGGCGGATAAAATATTCGAAACTAAGGAGCTTCAGCAGAAGCAGGATGCCCAGTTCCGTGATATACAGGCTACGCTGAAGCAAATTGTGAGGGACAAAGCAGGAAAGGACACCGGAACGAGCTCGACACTAGGGCAACCTGCAGCAGTTATTACTGAAGCGAGAATGGGAAGTAGCCAACCCTAAAACTCATTTTATCCCGCCGTGGCTTCAATGGCGTGAACTTCTCAAGTAGCCCGGCAGCATCATAGAAGCGCAATCGCGGCATTTGGAGCGGCCCGGATCAAGCCCGCCGCGCCTCCGCCACCTCGCCGCCGCCGCGGCAGTGGGTGATGAGTTCGGCCAGTTCGGCGTGGTGCAGCGGCTGGACCAGGCGCAGGCCGATCATCCGCTCGCCGTGCCAGCGGACGCAGGCGTCGAAGGGTTTGCGGCCTTCGACGGTGATCGTCAGGCGGTCCTCGGGCGCGTACTGGCCAGAATCAATGTTGCTGATCCGGCATCCTTCGAGCGACAGTTCGATCAGCAGACCGTCGACGGCGATCTCGCCCGCGCGGTGCAGCCTGATCTTGCGACAGACGCCAAATCGCTTGTGCGCGCGGATGGTCAGGACTGTCACTGGATGGGCTCCCCGTCGGCTTTGGGCTCGACGGTGGGCCAATTTGATTAAGTCTCCGTTTATTCTGCTGGCGCCCCCATTTCTCCGGGATAAGCTTGCCCAGGGTCGGGGCGCCGGGGTGACGGGAGCAGTTGGGGGTTCTGATTTGAATTGTCATCTGTGCGACAATTTTTTGAGCCGGGGCGCGCTAGGTTTGTGCGCAACGGAGGCGGAAGCGCCCCACTTCGCACCGAGGATGCCGAACCCATGACTTATGACACCGTCACCAGCGCCCCTGTAACCAGCGCCCCTGTAACCAGCACCCCTGTAACCAGCGACTGCGCGCCGCTCGATCCCATCCACGATGGCCGTCACAAGTTGCGCGACGCGCCGCTGGCGCGCGAATCGACGGTGTTCTGCATCATGCTGCCCGAGCACGGGGTGGCCGGCTGGGTCTATCCGCGCGTTACCGGCGACGGGTTGGCGGGCGGGACGATCTGCGCGTTCGGACCGGGGGTGCCGGGCGGTTCGATCTTCGAGAGCTTTCGCAACGTGCCGGTGCCCGCCAGCGCCGACTTCACCGACTGGGACGTGGGCGGGGTGAAGCTGAAGCTGACCGACCCGCTGCGCACCGCGCACATCGTCTATGAGGGCGAGCGGGTGGGCATGGACTTTACGTTCGAGGCGACTCACCCGGCCTATGGCTACAGCTCGCACCCTGACGGTTGCCCGCAGTATTTCGCTGACGACCGGTTTGAGCAGGGCGGCAAGATCAAAGGCCGGATCATGATCGAGGGCAAGGCGATCGAGTTCGACACCTTTGGCGTGCGCGATCACAGCTGGGGCACGCGCAACTGGGGCGTGAATTACCACTACAAGTGGTTCCACGCAGTATCGGGCGACACCTCGATCCATTTCTTCAAGATGGAATACCTGGGCCGCCACCTGATCCGCGGCTATGTGTTCAAGGACGGCCACATGTCGCAGATCACCGACGTGAACGTGGTGGATTTCGAGCTGGACGCGGAGATGATCCACAAGGCGATCGAGGTGCGCATCACGGACCTTGCGGGGCGCAGCACCCACATCACCGGCACGCATTTTGCCCACCAGGTGTATCCGATCGACGAGCTCAACATCCTGAACGAAGTGGCGCTGACCACGGTGATCGATGGCCGGCCGGGACTGGGCTGGTGCGAGATGTACTGGGACAGCAGGTACCTTGCACATATGAAGCAGTTCCCGGACCTGCGACGCTGACGATGGCGGCGACCACGTTCGATCCGCGCCAGACGCCGGACGCGGCGTTCATTGCCGGGCTGCGCGCGCGGTTTCCGGTGGAGCCGGAGATCGACCGCGTGCTGACCCGCAAGATGGAACGGCGCGGCGGCGCGCGGCACCGGCCGGTGACGCTGGAGGAACTGGCGGGGTGCCTTGAGCGGCTGCTGGCGGCGAAGCTGGACCGGCCGTTTGTGGTGACCGAGACGCGCTGGATGACCGGCGGATCATCGAAGCTGCAGGTCGCCTTTGCGCTCGATTGGCACGGGGTGGACGGCACCGCGCCGCGTCACGTGACGCCGATGGTGCTGCGGATGAGCCCGGCGGAATCGATCGTCGAAACATCACGCCGCCGCGAGTTCGAGATGATCCGCGCGCTGGCGGGGCTGATCCCGGTGCCGGAGGTTTATTGGGAGGACGAGGACGCCGAGGTGTTCCCCTACCCCGCGCTGGTGTTCGCGCTGGTGCCGGGGGTGGCCAAGCCCACATCCGATACGTCGCAGCAGGTGACCGGGCTAGGCATCAACTATGGCCCGGCGCTGCGCCCGGTGGTGACCGCCGGGTTCATGGACGGGCTGGCCCGGCTGCATACGGCCGACGCGGCCGCGCTGGCCCTGCCCTCGTTCGAGCTGCCGCGCGCGGGCAGCAACGCCGGGATTCTGCGGCAGGTGGCGATGTGGCGGCGGATCTGGGAAGAGGACCGGGGGGAAGACGAGCCATTGATGCAGCTGGCCGCCGGCTGGCTGGAGGACAACGCCCCGGCGCTCGACCACGCCTCGATCATTCATGGCGACTGCCGCAGCGGGAACTTCCTGATCGACGAGGCCGATGGCCGCATCACCGCCTGGCTCGACTGGGAGCTGGCGGTGATCGGCGACCGGCACCAGGACCTGACCTGGGCGACCAGCCTGGCCTATGCCCACATGGCCGAGGACGGCAAGACACTGCTGGTGAACGGCATGCTGCCGCTGGCGGAGTTCTATGCGGCGTACGAGCGGGCGACGGGGCTGACGATCGACCAGGCGCGGATCCGTTATTTCCGGGTCTACAACGCCTGGGTCGCGGCGATCGTGTGCATCGCCACCGCGTACCGCGCGGCCAAGGGCGGCAAGTCGCACCAGGACGTGGTGCTGACCTGGCTCAACGGGATCGGCGGCATGCTGCTGGCGCAGCTGCGCCACGCGCTGATCGAAGCGCGCGCGGAGAATGGCCGATGATCCCGGAAATCGACGTGCAACTGGCTGCGGTGGCCAAGGCGCTGGCCGACAACGTGCTGCCGGCGGTCGACCCGGCCAATCCGATGGCGGTGGAGCAGCTGCATCTGGCGCTGGCGACGCTGGGCATCGTGCGCCAGCGCCTGCCGGACCTGCACGCATACTTGCGGCGCGACCTGACAGAGGCGATCGCGCTCGCCGCGACGATCGGCGTCGATGCCGGCAGCGCCGCCGCAGTGCTGGGCTCACCCGAAAGCAGCCCACAGCGGATCGAGGCCGAAGTGCGCGCGGTGAAGGAGGCGATCACCGCGCGGATCGAGGCGGCGCGCGGGACCGCGGACGAGGCCGCGGTCGCCGCAGCGGTGCTGAACGCGGCCGATCCGGCGATCCTGCGCTGGCGCGCCTGGGCGCTGCCGATGGGGTTCGAGCCCGACCCGGCCGCCCTTCCCGCGCTGGACGACCTGCTGCAAGGAAAGACCACGACATGATCGTTCAGGACGACATCGAATATCATGTCCCGGCGGACATCACGTACAAGTATGCCGAGACGAACTACTTCATCATGATGATCCCCGAAGAGCGAATCCTCGCCACGTTCTACACCGTGACGCGCAAGAGCGTGGGGGTGTGCCTGGTCGACGTGGCGATCTTTGGCTGCCTGAGCGACAACCGCGGCGAGATGCTCTATCTCGACAGCCAGCAGCAGCTGCCGGCACCCGAACGCCTGTCACAGTTCGAGACGCCCAACGGGTTGAAGGTGCAGGCGTTCAGCCCGAGCGAGTACCGGCTGGATTACGTCGGCTTTGACGATACCGAGGCGCACCTCGACATCGTCGGCCTGACCGAGCCGTTCGACATCAACGATCCGCGCCACAGCCCCCACGCCAAGGCCACCGAGGAAGCGCGCGCGGCGGCGTCCGGCCTGGGCAAGGCGTATTCCAACCACTTCGACCTCACCTGCCGGGTGACCGGCACGCTGCAAGTGCGCGGCAAGAGCTATGCGGTCGATTGCGTGTCCACCATGGACCACAGCTGGGGCGAGCGCTGCGAGGTAGGCTTGCGCTCGATGGCCTGGACCAACGCCAACTTCGGCGAGGATTATGGCCTGCACTGGATCAACAATCTCGATTTCACCAAGCCCGCAGGCCAGCAGGAAACGCTAGCCCACGGCTATGTGTTCGAGCAGGGCGAGCTGTTCGGGCTGACCGACATAACGCTCAAGACCAACCGGCTGGGATCGATCGCAGTGGCGATAGACGCGGTGGCAACCGACGTGCGCGGCAAGCGCCACGTGCTGTACGGAACGCCGCTCGTCGGGGCGCCGTGGTCCTGTTATACCGGCACGATGCTGTACGTTGCAATGAGCCGGTGGATGACTGACAGCGGGCGGATCGGTTATGGCCTCAACATGGAGAACCATCCGCTGGACATGATGGCGCGGCTGCGTGGGCGGCGCTGGGACCAGCCGCCGGGCGTGATCTACACGTGAGCGGGCGGCCGGGCACGTGAAAGTCCTGATCGTTTACGCGCATTCGCAGGAGGGCTCGTTCAATGCGGCCTTGCTGCGCACGGCGGTGGATACGCTGACGAGCGAAGGGCATGAGGTGCAGGTGTCCGACCTGTACGCGATGGGGTTCAATCCGGTCGCATCCGCTGCCGATTTCAAGGAGCGCCGCTTTCCCGGCCACCTTCAGTACGACCGCGAGCAGAAGCATGCGGTGACCGCTGGCACTTTCGCGGACGACATTGCTGCGGAAATCGAGAAGCTGATGTGGTGCGACCTGCTGATTCTGCAGTTCCCGCTGTGGTGGTATTCGGTTCCTGCGATCATGAAGGGCTGGTTCGACCGCGTGTTCGCCAACGGCCTCGCCTATGGCCAGCTCGGCCGGTTCAACCACGGTGGGATGACGGGCCGCAAGGCGATGATTTCGACCACCACCGGCTGCTTCCCGGCGATGGTCGGTTCGGGCGGGGTGATGGGGCACATCGACGCAGTCCTGTACGCGGTGCAGTACGGCACGCTGGCCTATGTCGGCTTCGACGTGCTGGAGCCGTTCGTGGCCTGGTCAACCCGCTATGAGGACGAAGCGCACCGGGCCGAATACCTTGCCGCCTTTGCCGACCGTCTGCGCCATCTGGACCGGGCGCCAAGTCTGCCGGTCCACGCAGTCGAGGATTTCGGGCCGGACTGGACGTTGAAGGATGGGATCAGCCCCCGGAGCATCGCGCACCAGCCGTGGCCGCCGGCCGGCGATTGAGATAAAAACATGCCCACGCCGCAAGACAGACGGCGGGTGCACAAGGGAAAGGACTGCCACTGTCCATGCCAGCAGTTGCCACCGACAAGAACAGGCCAAGCGCGGAGTGGATTGCCGAGCTGCGCCGGCGTTTCCCGTGCGAGCCCGAGATGGACCGGGTGCTGGTCCGCAAGCTGGAGCTGCGCGGCGGCGCCGGATACAGCCCGGTATCGCTGGATGAACTGAAGGCCGGGACCGAGGCGCTGATCCGGGCGCGGATCGGCGACGAATTTGCCATCGCCAACGCCCGCTGGCTTTCGGGCGGGGCATCGAAGCTGCAGATGGTGTTTGACCTGGATTGGAACGACGCCGCCACCGGCGGGCGCACCACCACTCGCATGGTGATGCGGATGCAACCGGCGGAGTCGATCTCCGAAACGAGCCGCGCGATCGAATTCGATGCGATCAAGGCCCTGGCCGGGCACATCCCCCTTCCCCCGGCCTACTGGGTCGACCCGGAGGGCAGCTTCCTGCCCTATCCGGCGATCGTCTACGGCTTTGCCGAAGGCGTGGCCAAGCCGACCGCTTCGACCAGCAAGGTAACCGGGGTGGGTACCGCGATCCCGCCCGAAATTCGCGACACGCTGGGACAGCAGCTGGTGCGCGACATGGCCCAGCTGCACACGTTCGACTGGGCGGCGGCCGATCTGGGCGCAATCGACAAGCCCACCTCTGCCCGCCAGGCGCTGGACTGGCAGCTTAACCACTGGGAGCGGGTGTGGACCGAGGACGTGCGCGAGGACGTCCCGCTGATGCGGTTGGCAATGGGCTGGCTTCGGCGCAACATTCCCGAGTGCGACCGGTTGTCGCTGGTTCACGGCGACTTCCGGGTGGGCAACTTCCTGTTCACCGAGCCGGACTACCGCGTCTCTGCCTGGCTTGACTGGGAATACGCCCACATCAGCGACCGCCACGAAGACCTGGCCTGGACGATCAAAACGGTGTTCGGACAGCTGGCCGAGGACGGGACGACGTTCCTGGTCGGCGGCCTGACCCCGCGCGAGCAGTTCCTGGCGGAGTACGAGGCGGCCTCGGGCCTGCCGGTCGATCCGGTGCGGCTGCGGTACTGGGACATTCTTGACAGCTTCAAGAGCATCACGATCGTGCTTGCCACCGGCTGCCGGGTGGCGTCGCTGGGCAAGACCCACCAGGACGTGCTGGTCGCGTGGCTGTCCGGGATCGGCTACCCGCTGCTGGACGACTTGCGCGCCCAGCTTGAGGAGGTGCTCTGATGGAACTGCGTCCCGATCTGCTGCTGCGCGCGGCCGCCAAGGCGATGGCCGACGTGGTGCTGCCCGCGCTCGACGCCGACAACAAGCTGGCGCAGGAACAGGGCCAGCTGGTGCTGGCCTCGCTCAACCTTGTGCTGCAACGCCTGCCGCAGATGTACCGGTTCGATTGCGACCAGCTGGAGCGTTCGGTCGGCTTTGCCGCGCAAGTGGGCGAGATCGCCGAACGCGCCGGCGGCGGCAGCGATGCCGCCGCGGCCTTGGTCCAGAGCGCGTCTGCCGGAGCCGAAGTGCTCGCCCGCGCGCAGGCGGATCCGGCCGAACTGCAGGCCGCCAACCTGAACCTGTACGAAAAGATCGGCGCGGTGGTGACTGCGATCTGCGCTGAAGCGCCGGACGCGGTGCTGGCCGAAGTCGGCCGCGCCGTCACCGCCAATGCGGCCGACCAATTGCTGCGCGACCGCGCGTGGGTGGCACCGCAGGGCTGGGAACCCGGCGCGGCAGCGCTGCCGGCGGTGGAGACGCTGATCACACGGCCGCCGGGCTAGCCCGCCGCGCGTTGCACACGCCATGCAAACGGCTCGCGCCGGGCGCAAAGCATGGTACCTTGCGTCGACGTGTTGCAGGAATGGCCATGTCGAATTTTGCCCTCTTTGCTCCGCCGATCCGCCCGCCCGGCCCGCTGCGTTCGCGCATCACCGACAGCTGTCGCTCGCCCGAACCGGCGTGCGTCCCGCCGCTGGCGGCCGCGGCGCGGGTCACGCCCACGGAGCGCGACCGGATTGCTGCTACTGCCGCTGAACTTGTCACGCGGCTGCGGGCCAAGCATCGGACCGGAACGGTCCACGCGCTGATCCATGAGTATGCGCTGAGCAGCCCCGAAGGTGTGGCGCTGATGTGCCTGGCCGAAGCGCTGCTGCGCATTCCGGACGACGACACCCGCGATGCCCTGATCCGCGACAAGATCGCGCCGGGGCACTGGCAGGCGCATCTTGGCAAGGGCCGCTCGCTGTTCGTGAATGCCGCGACCTGGGGCCTGGTAGTCACCGGCAAGCTGACGGGCAGCGCTGACGAGGCGGGGCTGGGCAGTGCGCTTACGCGGATGATCGCGCGGCTGGGCGAACCGGTGATCCGCTCGGCCGTGAACGCTGCGATGCGACTGATGGGCGAACAGTTCGTGCTGGGGCAGACCATCGAGCAAGCGCTGGAGCGGGCACGCGAACGCGAGGGGCGCGGGTTTTCCTTTTCCTACGACATGCTGGGCGAAGCGGCGATGACCGCAGCCGACGCCGAGAATTATTACCTCGCCTATGAGGCTGCAATAGACGCGATAGGAACCGCCGCCGCGGCGACTGGGCCGATCGCGGGGCCAGGCATTTCCATCAAGCTTTCAGCGCTCCATCCGCGCTATGTCCGCGCGCAGGCGGAGCGGGTGATGACCGAGCTGCTGCCGCGGGCGCGGGCGCTGGCGCTGCTGGCCCGCCGGTATGACATTGGCCTCAACATCGATGCCGAGGAGGCTGACCGGCTGGAGCTGTCGCTCGATATCCTGCAGTCGCTGGCCGAAGACCCCGCATTGGCCGAGTGGGATGGGCTGGGTTTCGTGGTTCAGGCATATCAGAAGCGCTGCCCGGCAGTGATCGACTGGATCGTCGCGCTGGCGCGCCGCACCGGCCGGCGCCTGATGGTGCGGCTGGTCAAGGGCGCCTATTGGGACGCAGAGATCAAGCGCGCGCAAGTGGACGGGCTGGCCGACTATCCCGTCTTTACCCGCAAGGTCCATACCGACGTCGCCTATATCGCCTGTGCTCGCAAGCTGCTGGCGGCGCCCGATGCGGTGTTCCCCCAGTTCGCCACGCACAACGCCCAGACGGTGGCGACCATCCTGCACGTGGCGGGAGGGCGGTTTTCCCCCGGCGACTATGAATTCCAGTGCCTGCACGGCATGGGCGAGCCGCTGTACGACGAGATCGTGACCGACCCGCACTTTGCGCGGCCATGCCGGATCTATGCGCCGGTTGGCACGCATGACACGTTGCTGGCCTACCTGGTGCGGCGGCTGCTGGAAAACGGCGCGAACTCATCGTTCGTCCACCGCCTTTCGGACCCGTCGGTGCCGGTTGCCGACCTTGTTGCCGACCCGGCCGAGACGGTGCTGGCGATGGCGGTGCCCGGGTCCCCGCACCCGCGGATCGGATTGCCCGCCGCGATCCTGCCAGGGCGCCGCAATTCACGCGGGCTGGACTTTGGCGATGAGCAGACGCTGGCGGAATTGACACGCCGGCTCTGCGCCAGCGCACGGCGCGAATGGAGTGCGGGCCTGACTGGCGCTGATCGGCTGCGTGAGGCCATTCGCAATCCCGCGGATCATTCCGACATTGTGGGCTACGTGGTCCGCCCCTCCGCCGACGATGCCACCTGCGCCGCGCGCGCCGCACAAGCGGTTGCGGTGCAATGGGCAGCCGTGCCGGTGGAGCAGCGCGCGGCCACCCTCGAACGCGCGGCGGACCTGATGCAGCAATGCATGCCAGAATTAATGGGGCTGATCATCCGCGAAGCTGGGAGGACCGCATCGAACGCCGCAGCCGAAGTGCGCGAAGCCATCGATTTTCTGCGATATTACTCACAGGTCGCGCGCCGCACGCTTACGCTTGCCAGCGCCTCGGGCCCGATCGTGTGCATCAGCCCGTGGAACTTTCCGCTCGCCATCTTTACCGGCCAAGTTTCGGCCGCTGTGGCTGCGGGCAATCCGGTGCTGGCCAAGCCTTCGGCCGAGACGCCGCTTGTTGCTGCCGCAGCCGTCGCAATCCTGCACGAAGCGGGGGTGCCGACGGGCGTGTTGCAGCTGCTGCCCGGCGACGGCACGGTGGGCGCAGCGCTGGTGGCCGCACCGGAGACCGCGGGGGTTGTCTTCACCGGATCGACGGAGGTCGCCCGCAGCATCCAGCGGCAGCTGGCTGGCCGCCTGAACAGCGAGGGCGAGCCGGTGCCCTTCATCGCCGAGACCGGCGGCCTGAACGCGATGATCGTCGATTCCTCGGCACTGACCGAGCAGGTGGTTGCCGATGCACTTACCTCGGCCTTCGACAGCGCGGGGCAGCGCTGTTCCGCGCTGCGGTTGCTGTGCCTGCATGAAGGGATCGCGGATCGTACCGTGGCGATGCTGAAGGGCGCGATGGACGAGCTGACCGTGGGCAATCCTAACCGGATTGCCGTCGATATCGGACCGGTAATCTCGGCGCATGCGCAAGCCGGAATTGCCGCGCACATCACGGACATGCGGCGGCGCGGATTCCCCGTCCATCAGGCGGACCTTCCCGAAGGCACCCGATACGGGACGTTTGTCGCCCCCGCGCTGATCGAATTGCCGGACGTGGCCGAACTGACGCGGGAGGTGTTCGGTCCGGTGCTGCACGTGGTGCGCTACGATGGCAGCGGGCTCGGCGCTCTAATCGCAAGGATCAATGCCACCGGCTACGGCCTGACCTTCGGCCTGCACACCCGGCTGGACGCAACCGTTGAGCAAACGATGCGGACGGTCGCGGCCGGCAATCATTACGTCAACCGCAGCATGATCGGCGCGGTCGTAGGCGTGCAGCCGTTCGGCGGGCGGGGCCTGTCGGGAACAGGTCCCAAAGCCGGGGGGCCGCTGTATCTTGCGCGGCTGGCACGTGGCGCCGCGGCCGATCTGCCCGCCCCCGCGCGCGCCTCCCCGCCCGGCCCGCTGACGCTCCTGCTTCGGTGGCTTGAGTCCGAAGGACGAGCGGATCTTGCGCGGGCGGCGCGCGAGCAGGCACAGGGATCGAGGCTTGGCCAGACGATCGAGCTGCCCGGGCCGGTCGGGGAACGCAACAGCTATGCTCTGCGCGCGCGGGGACGGATTGCGGTGTTGGCCGGTGACGTGCCGGCGTTCTGGCTGCAGGTGGCGGCGGTTTTGGCCACGGGCAACATTGCCGTCGCGGTTTACGGGACCGCGATTTCGGAGCGTCCGCCAGGATTTCCGGCTGAGCTTTTGGACCATGTCGAATGGCCGGACGCGGATCTGGTTAGTGCGCCGGACCTTGCCGCTGCGCTGATTTCCGGAGATACCGCCGCGCTTGCCGCTGCATCGCTAGGGCTCGCCGCGCGTCAGGGGCCGGTAGTTCCGTTGATCCCCACCTGTCCCGATCAGTCGCCGGAATGCCCCGCACGATCATATGACCTCGACCGCCTGGTGGACGAGCTTGCCATCTCCATCAACATGGCCGCTACGGGGGGCAACGCCAGCCTGATGGCCAGCACGTGAACAATTAACGCAACGCAGGCCCGGCCTGAACTTGGCCGCCGCACCGTCTGCCCGCGGCTGTATGTTGTGCCGAAGGTTGACCGATCGTCGCCACAGGTGTAACGGATAAACTGAAAATTAAATATATTTATAATCAACAAGCGCAGCCGGACCTACGGTGAGATAAGGCGCGTTCGTGCTGGGGAACCATGGAATCGTAACCGCGTTTTGTAGATCTTGCGCGGAAATATCCGATCTGATGTTTTTACGGTATTGATACACTATTTAGCGTCGCTCCGTGAGAAGCGGGAACTCTCGGCGCGAAGCAAGATGATTTGACGGTCGATTGCTCGACCGTGGCCGCGCTGCACCTTCGGGGGTTCGCGGCTGTAACGAAAAGGAGCCGCAGGTATGTCCGTATCGGACGATTTCTACATCACGCAGGCTCAAATTTGCGCAAAAGCGGCCGACGATACGAGCCTGCCGATGCTCCAGGAAAAATACCGCCGCGCCGAAGCAGCGTGGAACACGCTGGCTAACCGGGAAGCAGACATAAAGTCCGCCCGGCAACGGCGCGAGTCCGAAAAGGCCGCGGTGGAAACGGTTTGGGTTCCCGCGCCGCCGCAGTAGAGCGGGCGAGAGCTTTCGGCACGGCGGCCCCAGATCAGTGGACGTCGCGCACGAAAGGCAATTGCGTCTTGCCCCCCGCCCTTGTAGAGGGCGCCCCTGCCGCGGCACTCTTGTCGCTGCATGCCGCTTTAGCTCAGTCGGTAGAGCACATCATTCGTAATGATGGGGTCAGGTGTTCGAATCACCTAAGCGGCACCATTTTCCGGCATCCTGCGCCTGAACCGGTGCGTAGCGGCGATTTCCGGCACCTTCACCAATTCGGGGTGCCGTGTAAGCACCGGGCGGACAGCTGATGCAGTTTCACGATTTCGATATCGACGCGTTCCTGCGCGACGCGTGGCAGAAGCAGCCGCGGCTGATCCGCAATCCATGGCGCAACTGGGTGAACCCGATCGAGCCGGACGAACTGGCCGGGCTGGCGTGCGACGACGAGATTGAATCGCGCCTGATCGTCTGCGCGGGCGACACTTGGTCTCTGGAGCATGGTCCGCTGTCGGAAGCGCGCTTTGCCGAGCTTGGTGACGGAACGTGGACCCTGCTGGTCCAGGCCGTGGATCACGCGGTGCCCGCAGTAGCCGAACTGATTGCGCCGTTCCGGTTCGTGCCGAACTGGCGGATCGACGATGTCATGGTCAGCTATGCGAGCGATGGGGGCGGCGTGGGTCCGCATTTCGACCAGTACGATGTGTTCCTGGTCCAGGGACTGGGCCGGCGGCGCTGGCGCGTTGGACCGCGCTGCGACGCGGCCACCCCGCTGCGTCCGCACGACGCGCTGCGGTTGATCGAGGACTTTGCGCCGGTGCAGGAATGGGTGCTCGAGCCTGGCGACATCCTGTACGTGCCGCCCGGCTTTGCACACGACGGGGTCGCGATCGGCAGTGATTGCATGACCTATTCGATTGGTTTCCGCGCGCCTTCGCGCGCGGAGTTGATCGAGGACTGGTGCGAGGACGTGGTGGATCGCCTCGATGAAGATGACCGGTACGTCGACCGCGGCCGTACGCGCCAGGACAATTGCGGCGAGATTGCCGCGGCCGATGTGGACCGGCTGCACGCGATGGTGACCGAGCGCATGCTGGACCGCGATGCGTTCGCGCGGTGGTTCGGCCGGCATGCGTCGACCCGAAAATATCCGGACCTAGACTGGCAGCCGGATGCGCCGCTGAGCGTAAGCCGGGCGCGCGCCGTGATCGCCGCAGAGGCGGTGCTGCGGCGCAATCCGGCCAGCCGGTTCGCGTTTATCCGCAAGGGCGACGGCACCTTGCTGCTGTTCGCCGATGGTAGCGAATTTCCATGCCAGGGAGCAGATGCCCGCTTTGCGGAGCGGCTGTGTGCCGAAGAAGCGCTGCCGCTTGGCGGGGATGCCGTAACAGCAGACCTGCTGGTGCGGCTGTACAATCAAGGAAGCGTGACGATCGAGCGCTAGACGTCCCCGATCGTCCACGAACCCGGCGGCAGCCCGGCAATCGACCAATCGCCGATACTCCAGCGGACGAGCCGCAGAGTGGGATGGCCCACCGCCGCGGTCATCCGCCGCACCTGCCGGTTGCGGCCCTCACGCAGGGTGAGACGGAGCCAGCGGTCGACCACGTTCTTGCGGAACCGCACCGGCGGATCGCGCTGCCACAGGGCGGGCGAATCGATCCTTTCAACTTCGGCGGGGAGCGTGCGGCCATCCTTGAGGATCACGCCATGCCGCAATGCCGATAGCGCAGCATCGTCCGGCTCACGCTCCACCTGCACCAGGTAAGTCTTTGGCAGCTTGAAACGCGGATCTGCAATGCGGGCCTGCAGGCGGCCGTCGTCAGTCAGCAGCAGCAAGCCTTCGCTGTCGAGGTCTAGCCGCCCGGCGGGATAGACTCCCGGCATGGTAATGAATGCGGACAGCGTCAGGCGCGACGCGGCAGTACCGCTGGGCCCGGAGGGTTCGGCCTGGTGGCCGCCCGTGAACTGCGACAGGACGCCATAGGGTTTGTTGAACAGGATCAACCGGGACAATGGGTTCTTCCGCGCCGCACGGTCTGCGCTTAAGGCGCAGCGGGCGCGGCGTCCACGGCGGATGTGGCTTCACCGGCAATCCGCAACGAAGCGATCGTTTTGGCCAGCTCGATCTGCCGGAACGGCTTGGCCAACCGGACCTGATGCGCGGGCAATGCGTTGACGTCGGCATAGCCGGTTATGATCAGCACCGGCGCGGTCGGCCGCTTTCGCTGAAACATTTCAGCCACTTCGATGCCGGACAATCCAGGCATCATGTAATCCGTGATGAGAAGGCCGAACCGGTCAGGAGATTCAAGTTGCGCCACTGCTTCTTGCGCCGATGCCGCCTCCACCACGTCGAAACCAAGTTCATTCAGCATCGCGGCCGTGCTGGTGCGGACCAGTGCGTCATCATCCACGAGCAGAACTGTCCCGAGATGTTCTGCAACAACCACCGGGCGTTGCACAGGCGCCGGCTGCGCCGATCCGGTTACGGGAAGCCACAGATCGATCGTGGTTCCCAGACCTTGCTGGCTTGAAATTGTCAGCGCGCCGCCCAGCTGCAGCGCCAACCCGTGGGCCATCGACAAGCCTAGCCCCGTGCCCTGGCCGATGTCCTTGGTGGTGAAGAACGGCTCCACTGCGCGGGCCAGCGTTGCTTCGTCCATCCCGTTGCCGGTATCGGCAATGGAAAGCCGGACATAACTTCCCGGCGCGAGGGGTGAACCCGCCGTCTTCGCAAGGCGCTCCAGCGAGACCGCGAGCCGCAGCACCCCGCCCCGCGGCATCGCATCGCGCGCATTCACGCACAAATTAAGCAGCGCCATCTCCAGCTGGTTTCCGTCAGCTAAAGCGGTGGGCACATCTTCCGGCGTATCGATCACGACGTTGATCGAAGAACCCACTGTCGTGTGGATCAGGCCCCCCATTCCGCGCACCAGAGCACTGAGATCCACCGGCTGTGGCCGTAGCGGCTGCCGCCGGGCGAAGGCGAGCAGACGCTGCACTAGCACTTTTGCCCGCTCGGCCGCCTCGAGCGCGCCGTTGATCGCCCTGCGTTCCCGCGCGGTCCCGGTTTCGTTCCGCTGCAACAGGTCAAGGCTGCCGATGATCGGCGTAAGCAGGTTGTTGAAATCGTGAGCGACCCCGCCGGTCAGTTGGCCCATCGCTTCCAGCTTCTGGGATTGGCGAAGCGCCTGTTCGGCAAGACGCCGGTCGGTGATGTCAATGGCCTGCGGGACAATGGCGCTAACGTGGCCGTTTTGATCGCGGACCGGACGCATCACGAGATCGACCGACCTGTGGCCGTGTGGCAGCCGCAGCACGATCTCCTCACGATAATTATCACCGGAAACGACCTTGGGGATTGCCTCCCGGATGCTGTTCGCTGCTTCCGGAGCGTCTGTCAGCCAGGGGGTTTCCCAGAACGGCAGGCCGATAACCTGTTCGCGCGCCGCAGCGACATCGGCCAGCGCCGTGGAATTTGCATCGAGTAGCGTTCCGTCAACCGCCAAAAACCACTGATACTGGTGGTTAGTTTCGAAAATGGCGCGCATCCGCGCCTCGCGCTCGGACAACGCGGCGGTCCGTTCGGTTACCAGATGTTCGAGCGACTGATTGATCGCCCGGATACGTGCTTCGCTTTCCGCGAGCGCCTCCAGGCGCATGCGCGCCTCGAACTGGCGCCGACGCCCCCGCAACGCTGCGTCGGCCAGGCTGACCAGCGTGGTCGGATGAAACGGGCGTTCGATGAAGGCGACGTTGCCCAGCGTCTGGAGATGGCGCCCGGCCGCCGGATTGCGTTCAAGGCCTCCACCACGGTGAGTGATCAGAATGAATGGAAAATCCGACCATTCAGGCTGCGCCAGAATCCAGTCCTTGAGCGGACGCAAATCCGCTCTTGCCAGTGCCTCCTCGGCGACCAGTGCAAACCCGGCCTCATCGCCCAGGTTGTTGACCAGGTCGTCCAGCGATTCGCAAACCTGTGCCTCGCAATTGGCCTCGCCAAGCATTTCTGCTGCTATGCGCGCATCCCGGCCGACCGGCGCCAGAACCAGCGCACGCTGGGGATAGTCTGTCAGCACCCGAACTCAATCCTGCATAAGGTTGGCGGTATTGGCCCCCACTGAAGGAACGCCGCGAAGGATGCCCTGGAATTCGGTCAGGGGCGGACCCAGCGATATGCCTCGGCCATCAATGCGGTATTCACGGATTGTATCCTCGTGTGCACCGGTCCGCTTCTTGACCACGGAAATGGCGCGTCGCACGCGCCCGCGCGCCTCGAAGTAACGAAGCAGCACCACCGTATCGGCAAGGTAGGTGACGTCGACCGGTGACTTCATGTCCCCCACCAGTCCGTGCTGGGCGACCGTCAGGAACGTCGTGACCCCGCGCCGGTTCAGGTACTGCAGCAATTCATGCATGTGCAGGACAAGCGCGTTCTCCTCCGGCATCGCCATCTGATAACCATTAAGGCTGTCGATCACCACCGTCCGCGCCCCATGATGTTCGACACAGGCCTGCACCCGGGTGGAAAGCTGGCCGGGAGTCATCTCGGCCGCATCGACCTGTTCGATTGTCAGCAGACCGGCATCTACGATCGGCTGAAGCGCTATGCCGAGGCCCTTGGCGCGTTCGAACAACAGGCCAAGCTCTTCATCGAATACGAACATCGCGGTGGCCTCGCCCCGAGCGGCGGCTGCAGCCACGAAGGTGAGGGTCAGCAGCGACTTACCGGTTCCGGCAGGGCCAAGGATCAGCACGCTCGATCCGCGCTCAACCCCGCCGCCCAGAAGACCGTCAAGTTCCGCGGAATTGGTTTTGATCATCTCTCTGACGAACGGCGACCGATGTTCCGCCGATACGAGCCGGGGATAGATTTCCACCCCGCCGGTGCGGATGCAATAGTCGTGAAACCCGCCCCTGAACCTGCGGCCCCGGTATTTGACCACGCGCACGCGCCGCCGTTCGGATCCATAATTGCGCGGCAGTTCCTCCAGCGAAATCACGCCGTGCGCAACGCTGTGGACAGTCTTGTCGAGCGTGTCCGCAGTAAGATCATCCAGCATGAGCACGGTGGCGCTTTGCCGCGCAAAATAATGCTTCAGCGCAAGCACCTGACGGCGGTAGCGCAGCGAGCTTTGGGCGAGCAAGCGGATTTCCGACAGGCTGTCGAGCACCACCCGGTCCGGTTTTACCGCCTCAACCGCGGCAAATATCCGCTTCGTCGTTTCCCCCAGCTCGAGATCGGAGGAATAAAGCAGACTCTGCTGCTGATCCTCATCAAGCAAACTCTCGGGCGGGACGAGTTCGAACACGTCAATGCCGGTCAGATCCCATCCATGGGATGCGGCACTGGAGCGCAATTCATCTTCGGTTTCGGACAGGGTAACATACAAGCAGCGCTCCCCCGCGAGCGCCCCCTCTCGCAAAAATGCGACCGCGATCGTCGTCTTCCCGGTTCCGGGGCTGCCCTCGACTAGAAACAGTCTGCCGCGAGAAAACCCCCCGGACAGGATGTCGTCCAGACCGGATACGCCGGTGGACACGCTGGATTTTTCGAAACCGCTCACTCTTATCTCCAAGCCCCTTCAATCTTCAGGCTCTCGTGAATGCTTTAACGCCTTGACGCAATTAGCAAAATTGCAAGAATGCCAATAAAATACGCAGCCTAGTCCGGACGCGTCGGAACTTTGCCTCATAAAATGGATTAACCCTTTAGGAGGGCAGAAGTTGCATGGATAACGCGAAGAAATCGGTTCTGATCGTCGAGGACGAAGCGCTGGTGCGCTTCCTTATTGTCGACGAGTTCGAAGAGGCCGGTTTCCGCGTCAGCGAATCCCCGACCGCAACCGAAGCGATCGAAGTTCTGAAGACCCAGCCCGAGTTCGACTTGCTGTTTACTGATATCCGCATGCCAGGCTCGGTTGACGGATGGGAGCTTGGCCGCCGTGCACGCGAGCTTCACCCTGACATCACGATCATTTATGCTACCGGATACGGCGTAGACGATAATCAACCGGTTGGGCGCAGCTTTACCATCCAGAAGCCGTACCGGTTCACGGAAATTTCGCAGCTGCTGGAAGAAATCGGCATGATGCGTTGATGTGGTCGGCGGCGCGCGATGTTGGCGACAACGCAACGCAACCAGCAGGCACCTAGTACCCCATCAGGCTCAATACTTCCTTGCGGCTGCGGGGGTCGTCCAGAAAACACCCCAGCAGGCGGCTGGTCACCATCCCCACGCCAGGAGTGCGGACGCCGCGGCCTGTCATGCAGCCATGCTGCGCCTCGATAACTACCGCGACGCCGTGAGGTTGCAGATTGTCCCAGATGCACTTCGCCACTTCGGCCGTCAGCCGTTCCTGGATCTGCAGACGGCGGGCATAACCGTGCAGCACGCGCGCAAGCTTGGAAATCCCGACGACGCGGCTGCGGGGCATGTATGCGATTGCAGCCTTGCCGGTAATCGGCGCCATATGGTGCTCGCAATGCGACTGGAACGGAATATCCTTGAGCAGCACGATTTCGTCGTATCCGCCCACCTCTTCGAAAATCCGGCTGAGGTGGATCGCCGGATCCTCCGCGTAGCCCTGGCAATATTCCTTCCACGCCCGCGCCACGCGGCGCGGCGTGTCACGCAGACCCTCACGGTCCGGATCATCACCCGACCAGCGGATCAAGGTGCGGATCGCATCCTGCACCGCGTCCGGCACCACGATCCGGCCATCAGGCCCGCGCTGTTCGTCCGGAAGCGACGCTGACGTGGAATTGCTGTTCATTCGATTTCCCCTCCCTAGCGCGGTCTGCGCAAAATCCCGCCCAGCCGGAACAGTCCGCGTCGCCCGGTGATGGGTTCGAACATTTCGCCAGGCCGTTCCGGGTCCAGCAGCGCGGAATCGGCCAAGGCCTTTTCCCTATCGTTCAGCGGCCGCAACCTGAACGGCTCAAGGCGCTTCGACGCCATGGGCAGCGCGGCGATCATGGCCGCCATCGTGCCGTGCACATCGAGCAGCGCCGGGATCGCCGAGGGATCCAGCCCGCAATGTTCGGCCAGCAGGCGATAGCGCAAATCCCGGATGGTGTCGCGCACCTCCGCCCGGTCGTTCGCCGGGCGACGGGCATCGATGAACACGTCAGCCTCACTGTCCAGGCCCATCGAGCGGTTGTTCATGTTGGACGATCCCACGCGTACGACCTCATCATCAACGATGGTCAGTTTGGCATGGACATAAATCGGCTTTGCGCCCGTATACGGCACGAACACGCGGAAACGCCCGCCAATATCCTTTTCACCGATGGCATGGAGCAGACGAACACGCGCCGTATCCATGGACGCTTGCGCCAGCCAGCCATCCGCGGTCAGCGGGTTGATCAGCACCACTTCGGGCGCGTCGGGCCGGGCCAGTCGCTCGGCAAGTGCTTCCGCCACCCGGCGGGAGGCGAAGTACTGGCTTTCCGCGTAGATAAACCGCTGCGCCCGCGCGATCATCTCGACGAACAGCGCCTCGTTCTCGCGGATTTCGGGATAGTCGCTCCATTTTGCCGAAGTGCGCGCAATGCCCACCTCGACATCGGTGAATTCGGCCTCAAGCTTGGGCGGCCACGCGGTTTCCGCTTGCGGTGAGCAAGGTTGTAATGATGTGCCGCCCGCGCGGCACCAGCGTGCCCTCCCCAGCTCGCCCAAGGCGCGTGCAGCCTGCCCCTCCAGCATCATGGTGATGTCATGCCATGGGCCATAATGCTTGTGGGCAGACTTGCGGCGCCGAGACTCATGCTCCCGATGCTCGCACGTGTCCCACCGCTCGGCGGTCATGTCGATACCGCCACACACCGCGAAGGTATCGTCGATCACCACGATCTTCTGGTGGTGGCTGCACCCTAGCGGGTGGGCTGAATCGAACTTGAAATCGATTGAGGGATGGCGTGCCCACCGGATCAGGTCAAAGATCATCGTGCCGCGCAGGACAAACTTGAGCGCGCCGAAATTCCATTTGAGGACGCGGACCTTGAGCATGCGGTTGCGGTTCGCCAACCACACGACGAACGCGCCCAGCCGGGCGGGGTAATGCTGGCGGCGTGGCGCATTCCACCAGCGCCGTCCGGGTCCGAGCCGCACGCGGGTATCGAAATCCCAACCGATCATAAGGATGAGCTGCCGCGCGCGCAGCATCGCCACCTGCATCAGTTCGAAGTACGCCGCAGCATCGATAACGACGTGAGCACGGCTGGCATGGACGAAGCGCCAGACCGAAGGGGTTTCACCCTGAAGCTGGTCACAACGGGCAGGGCCGGGCACATCACGCTTAGTGCCGTTGCCTGAACCGCTCATTGCTTCTCCGTAAGGCAGGATACCCCGGAACGCCACTGCTTTCGCGCCAGCGCCCGCGGTAGAAAAACCCGGCGGCGCCCCCCCCGGTTCCCGTTCCCGCAAGAACGGTGAGCGACAAGTCCCACAATCCATTGCGAGCGCCGGGATCCTGCGGCCAAAATGCAGAAAGCCGAGCCTGCCGGCCCGGCCTTCACGCTGAATGCCCCAATGGTGCGCCCGGAACGATTCGAACGTCCGACCCTCAGATTCGTAGTCTGATGCTCTATCCAGCTGAGCTACGGGCGC
>JAZKDH010000022.1:0-19171 GCA_040387665.1 Pseudomonadota bacterium
GCGATCACGCCGCCCAGGCGATCGACCGCTATCGCAAGGGCATGGTCAAGCAGCCCGACAAGGTCACCAGCACCTCGATTTCATCAGGCGGCGGCGGCGGCAGCTAAGCAAAGGGCATGGGTTAGCGCAGATGTGGCAGGCAGGCCGTAGATTCAGAGGTGACGAGCGCGGGGCAGTAGCCGCGACGTTCGCCATCGGCCTGGCCGGTCTGGTCGCCATCGCCGGCGTAGCCTTTGATTACGGCCGCCTGGTCGCAATGGATACCGAGCTGCAGAACGGCGCGGACCAGGCGGCACTGGCCGGTGCCAGCCAGCTCGATGGCAAGACGAACGCGTGCAGCCGGGCCGCGACCGCCGCGCGCACGCTGGTGAGCAACGTTTCCCTCCTTGCCAGCGATGGCACCAGCAATGCCCTGACCTTCGCCAACGAGCCTGCGTGCGATGGCATCGGCAATATCACGTTCTGGCAGAATCAGAACAAGACCGCCGCTGCCACCAGCGATGCCAACGCCAATTTCATCGAGGTGCGGGTGAACGTCCGGGCGGCGCAATACGTGTTCACCCCCATCGTCGGCGCCTTCAACTCGGGCGCGATCTCGGCGGGAGCGATGGCGGGCGTAGGGCGGGCCATCTGCAAGGTGCCACCGGTGATGATCTGCAATCCGGATGAAACCAGCGATCCGACCTTCACGGCCGGCAACTACGTGGGCAAGGGGCTTCGTCTTGTCACTGTTGGGGGCAGCAATGGAGACTACGCCGGTTCGAACAGCGGAACTTGGGCGCCTGGCAACTTCGGATATCTTGACGTCCCTTCGGAATCGAACGGCAGCCCGATGTTGCGCGAAGCTCTTGGGTGGGTAAACTCTCCAACCGACTGTTTCGAGTACTCGGGTGTCGATACCGAACCAGGTGCAAAAACCGCTGTTACGGCGGTGCTCAATTCCCGCTTTGACATCCAGGATCAGCAGGGCGGTGGTTGCCCCAATGGCGGAACCTGCCCGCCCTCCGTCAACGCTGTGAAAGACTTGGTCAAAACTGACAATCGTAACGGCAATGCTTGCGGTGTGGGACCGCAGGGCTGGAAGATCTCGGACCGGCCTTATCTCCCAAATCAGGCGCAGTCTCTGACGGCGCAAGGGCAAGCTCTTCCAGATGCCATGGGCCATCCACGTGACATCTGCCACGCTGTTGATTCGGGGACCGCAGGGTACTGCAATACTCCCGTCGGTGATGGCGTGTGGGACCGTGATGCCTATTTCAGGGTCAACTATCCCAGCTGGGGGGGGGCGTGGCAAACCAATACCGGATTGTCCGCAAGCGCAACGCGTTTTCAAGTTTACAAGTGGGAAATCGCCAATGCCGGCACAGTCGTGGCCGGCGAGACGGTGCTGGGCCCGCGCACGGTCAGCGGAAGCGGCAACAACGCGCTGAAGGCGCGAGGCGCGCCGTATTGCAGTACACCTGGGGTTACGCCTAGCGCAACCAGCGTGGATCGGCGACAGCTTACCGTCGCCGTTGTCAACTGCATCCGCAACGGCGTTAATGGCAGTTCGCGCGACGTTCCGGTGGAGAAGTGGATCGACATATTCCTGGTCGAGCCATCGGTGAACCGCGCGCGCACAAACGCTGGCGACATCTACGCCGAGATCATCAGCGAAGCGACGATCGTCGGCAGTGGCGGCGCGGTGCAGACGATCCGGCGCGACATGCCGTACCTGGTCCGCTGAGATGGGCGCCTTTCGCAAATTCTTGGCCAACAGCAGCGGCTCCGCCGGCGCGGAACTCGCTCTGATCCTGCCGTTCGTGCTCATCCTGATCCTGGGCACGCTGGAAGGCGGGCATTACATGTACCTAGAGCACAAGGTTGCCAAAGGCGTGCGCGACGGCGCGCGCTATGCCGCGCGCCTGGCTTTTTCCAACTATGATTGCGCGTCGAACACAATCTCCTCGGCGGCGCTGACCCAGATCAGGAATATCACGCGCACCGGCTTCCCGGACGGCGACAATCCAGTGTTTGGGGGAACCGACAATCCGGTAATCAGCGGCTGGACTAGCGGGAACGTGACGGCCGCACTCAACTGCGCCACGGCGCAGGGCGGGCTTTACGCTGCGACGTCCGGGAATGCCCCTAGAGTGAGAGTGAACGCATCGGTCCCTTATCCCGCTTTGTTCATCGGCTCCACAATCGATCCCTCGACGATCCGGCTGCGGGCGGTCGCGGAAAGCGCGGTGATGGGCATATGAAGCGGCTGCGCACTTTCGTCCGGGACGACCAGGGGGCAACCGCGGCGGAGTTCGCCATGGTGCTGCCGCTGGTGATCCTTCTGCTGTTCGCGATTATCGACGTGGGAAGGTTCGCCTGGGCGGTCAACCGTGCGGAAAAGGCGACGCAAGTCGGCGCGCGCTGGGCGGCCGTTACCGATCTGGTTCCAAGCGGCCTGGCAACTTACAGCTTCGCAGCTTCGGGCGGCATTCCGCAAGGGACACCGGTTCCGGTCACCGCTTTTCCCGGGCTGAGCTGCCAGAGCAACGGCTCGGCAGTTTCCTGTGCCTGCGCTGCGGGCGGGAGCTGCGCCTTTGCCACCACGGCTAATGCCACAACCTTCCGGGCAATCGCCGCGCGGATGAAGACGATCAAGCCCGACATCGGGGAAGTCAATGTAGTCGTAAATTACCGCAATTCAGGGCTTGGCTACGCCGGCGATCCGAGCGGGCCGGACGTGGCACCGATCATCAATGTCCGACTGCAGGGCATGACTTTCCGACCGCTGAGCCTGCTGGTGTTCGGGGTTGATCACCTCGACCTGCCAACATTCAGCTATTCCCTGACCATGGAGGACGGCCAAGGTACCGTCGGGTATTACTGATATTAATATCAATCTCAATGACTTATCGAAATAACAACATCTGAGGCGCGGGAGGGTAACCAATGTACGATTCTCTTGCAGGCCGCATATCGGAGGCCGGCAGGATGATCGTCAAACGGGCAGAAATGATGAAAAATCTCGGTAATTTGTTCGAAATGGATAATCGGCGCAGCCTGATGCTGCCCGGCGGCGTTTTCATCGCCGCAGGTGATGCCGACCTCAACGTCCTGCGTGAGAGCTTTTCGAGCGAGGTTTTCCGCAACGCGGCGCTCGTGCCCTTGGACGCCAGCGCGCCATTGCCGGACGATCTGGCTGCCCAGGCCAGGGTGCTCGTGCTGGAAGTGAACCCGCGCGATCCGGACTCGGTCCGCCGGCTGTCCCGGGTGCGCGCCGCGCGGCCCGACCTGCCCGTCATCGCTGCCATTCAAGACAGCAACATCGCGCTAGTCCGCACCCTCGTCCGAGAGGGTATCGCCGATGTCGCGGTGCTGCCGTTCGTGCCCGACGAACTGGCCCTGCAGGTCCTCGATGCCTCGGCCAAGCTGAACGACGCGGTCGGCGGCGCAAAGCTCTCGCCGCTGATTGCGGTCACCCGCGGCGCCGGGGGATCGGGCGCCACCTCGGTCGTCACCCATCTCGCCGACGCGCTGGTCCAAGCCGACAGGAGCCGCAAGGTCTGCGTGATCGATCTCGACGTGCAATGCGGCGAGGTCGTGTCTTATTTGGGGCAGACTCCGAAGGTTACTTGTGCCGAGCTGCTGGACGCTGGTGACCGGCTGGACCGCGAATTCCTGCGCAACGCCCTAACCGACAGCCAGCGCGGCTTTTCGGTGATCGCCGCGCCCGCGGCGATCATGCCGCTCGAACATGTCGACGTTGACCAGGTGCTGCACCTGGTCCGGCTGGTTCGCGAGGAATTCGACTACGTGCTGGTGGATCTACCGGCCGACTGGACGAGTTGGAGCCTCTCTGTCGCGGTCGGCGCGAGCAACGTCCTGTTGGTGACAGACCTGTCAATTGCTGGCCTGCGACAGGCTAAACGCCGGATCCAGCTGCTCGAGTCCATCGGGCTTCCCGCAGGGCAATTGCGCGTCGTTATCAACCGGGCCGAGCGCAAGCTGTTCAAGCCAATCGGCGTGGCCGAAGTCCGCGAGGCGCTGGGCTGTGAGGTACTGGCTACGTTGGCCGCCGAAGGCCAGGCCATCGCTTCGGCGCAGGACCAGGGCCTGCTGGTGAGCGAGATCAGCCCTAAGTGTCGTTTCGCGGCAGACATTCGCGCGCTGGAGCGGCTGCTGACGGGCGAGAGGAGCTAGGCCATGCAGATGTGGAAAGTCAGGCGCAACACCGCTTCCGCCACCGCCCCGGCTGAAGAACCGATTGCCGCGCCCGTGCCCGTCGTTCCGGCCGAAACGCGGCTGCTGGACCGCAATCTTCGCCTTAAGATGTCGATCCACCGGGCGCTGCTGGACCGGATAAATCTTTCGGCCCTGGAACAGCTTGCGCATGACCAGATCAAGTCGGAGATCGGCGAACTGGTTGCCGAGCTGCTGGAAGCCCAGCGCGAACTGCTTAACTCGCACGAGCGACAAAGCCTGATCAAGGAAGTGCTCGACGAACTGCTCGGCCTTGGCCCGCTCGAGCCGCTGCTGAAGGACGATTCGATCACCGACATTCTGGTCAACGGCTACGAAACGGTGTTCATCGAGCGCGGCGGGCTGCTGGAGAAAGCGGCGATCCGGTTCCAGGACGAACGCCACCTGCTGCGCATCATCCAGAAGATCGTGAGCGCGGTCGGGCGGCGCATCGACGAATCCTCGCCCTTCGTCGACGCCCGCCTTGCCGACGGGTCGCGTGTCAACGCGATCATTGCGCCACTGGCGATCGACGGGTCGCTGCTTTCGATCCGAAAATTCGCCAAAAAGAAGATCGGAATGGACCGGTTGATTGAACTGGGCTCGGTCCCGGCCGCGATGGCAGAGGTGCTGCGGGCCGCGGTCCGCGCGCGCCGCAACGTCCTGATTTCTGGCGGTACCGGCTCGGGCAAGACCACCCTGCTCAACGCGCTGTCCTCGTTCATCGACGATCGCGAGCGGGTCGTGACGATCGAGGATTCGGCTGAGCTTCAGCTCCAGCAGGAACACGTCGCGCGGCTTGAGACGCGCCCTGCCAACATCGAGGGTAAGGGCGAGGTGTCGCAGCGCGATCTGGTAAAGAACGCGCTGCGCATGCGCCCCGACCGCATCATCGTGGGCGAGGTCCGTTCCGGCGAGGCGTTCGACATGCTTCAGGCGATGAACACCGGGCACGACGGTTCGATGACGACGGTCCACGCCAATACCCCGCGCGATGCTTTGACGCGGATCGAGCAGATGATCGGGATGAGCGGGATCGACATCTCACCCTGCTCGGCGCGCAACCAGATTGCCTCGGCGATCAACCTGGTCATTCAGGTTGCACGCCTGTCCGACGGGCGCCGCCGGGTGGTCAGCGTGCAGGAAATCACCGGGATGGAGAGCGAGACGATCACCATGCAGGAAATCTTTCGTTTCCGCATCACCGGCCGCGCCGACGACGGCACGGTGCTGGGGCAATACGAGGCTACGGGCATTCGGCCGCGGCTGCTGTCGGAGGCGCAGGCATATGGGATCAGCTTGCCAAGCGAACTTTTCCGTCCCGACACGCAGTTGACCTGAGATGCTGGAATCCTTTTTCCGTCTCGCGACACTGCTGGCGATCTTTGCCTCGGTCTTTATCGTCTCGCAGCTCGTGCTGGCCATCACCTGGCGCAACCGCGAGCGCTTCGCGGCGGTCAACAAACGGCTGCGGATGATCAAGGAGGGCACTAACCGCGGCGACGTGATCGCGACGCTGCGCAAGAACGCTCCGCGAGACTTCGCACATCTTCCCCGGATCGTCGCTGCACCGCTGCAGGCGATGCAGCGGGCAATGCTCGCCGCGGCGGTGCCGTTTACGCTATCGCATCTCCTGCTTGGCATGGGCGGGGGATTTTTGGCGGTGCTGGCTGTGATCCTGCTAGGGGCGGGCTCGGCCGGCCTCGCTGGTTCGCCCGGCGTGGTGCTCCTGGCCGTGGTGCTGGCTGGAGCCATTGCGGTTGGATTGCCGCTGTTGCTGATTAGCCACCGCGCACAGCGGCGGCGGAAGCGGATGGAGCAGCAATTCCCAGTGGCGCTCGACATCTTCGTCCGCGCGCTGCGTGCCGGCCATCCGATTGCGGCTGCGATCGAGCTGCTGACCCAGGAGATGGATGATCCGATCGGCAGCGAGTTCGGCCTTGTCGCCGATGAGGTGTCCTATGGCGCCGATCTGACCGACGCAATCGACGCGATGGCGGATCGCTGGGATCTGGAGGACATCCGCATGTTCGTTGTATCATTGTCGGTCCAGCTCGAAACCGGGGGCAACCTGGCGGAGATTCTCGAGAACTTGAGCGGCGTGATCCGCGCTCGGGCCAGCCTGTATTTAAAGGTGCGCGCGCTTAGTTCAGAAGGACGGATGACTGGCTGGATTTTGTCAGTCCTGCCAATATTCACGATGGTTTCGATGTTCCTCATCAATCCTGGGTTCTACCTTAATGTGGCTAAGGATCCGATATTCCTGTTCGGCTTTCCCGGACTGCTGTTGCTGTACGTCACCGGCTTCATCTGGATTCGCAAGCTGGTGGACATCAAGGTGTGACCATGGTCGAGATTATTGCCCGAAACGAAGCGATCCGTTCCGTGACCCTGCTGGCGATCTTCGTCATCGTCGTTTTGCTGACGTTCGCCATGGTCGGCGCGTTCAATCGCCGCATGCTGGTTCGTGGCCAGTTGCAGCAGTTCCAGATCAAACCGTCGGTCACGCTGGCGCGCGCCGGCAGCTTGCGCTCGCGCGAGAACGACAATGCCTGGGCCCGGCTCGCCACGGCGGTCGAGGCGGCCGGCCTCAACCTCACCGACACGAAGAGCGAGCGGCTCACCCGCAAGTTGCGGGCCGCGGGATATACATCGCCCGAGGCTCCGAGAGTTTTCACGCTGGTGCGCCTCGCATTGATCTTTCTGCTCCCGGCCGGGTACATCGCGCTGGCCTACTCGAGCGCGCAGCCCCCCAGCTTTCTAAAGCTCTATATGATCGGCATCGCGCTGGCGACGCTCGGCCTTTATCTGCCGAACCTTTACGTACAGGCCAAGGCCGACCGGCGCGAACTGGCGATTGTCAACGGCTTCCCCGATTGCCTTGACCTGATGCTGGTTTGCGTCGAATCCGGCCTTGGACTGGAGGCGGCGATGGACCGCGTGGGGCGCGAGATGGTCACGTCGCATCCGCTCGTGGCCGAACTGCTTTCGATTGCAACGCTGCAGATGCGTGCCGGCGCCTCGCGCGAGGAGGCATTCCGCAAATTGGCGGATTCGGCCGGGGTAGACGATATCCGCTCCTTCGCAACGCTGCTGATACAGTCCGACAAGCTTGGCACCAGCATCGCGTCCACGTTGCGGGTTTATGCCGCCGAGATGCGGGAAAAGCGCCGCATGCGTGCGGAAGAGAAGGCGCACCGCCTGCCGGTGTTGCTGTCGATCCCGCTGGTGGCCTGCATGTTACCGACCATGATCGGCGTGCTGATGTTACCGGCGGTGGTCATGGTTGTGCGCGCCGTTATTCCGATGATGCGAGGAGGATAAGCAATGAAAAGGTTCCACACCCTGGTCGCCGTGTTCGCGCTTGTCCCGGTGCTTGGCGGCTGCGCGCTGTTCAAGCCCTCGCTGCGGGCCGAAGTGCAGGTGAAAGTGCCGGAACAGTACAGCGGGAAACAGTACGGCGAAGACCAGCTAGCGCTCGGCGGGCAGAAGCTCGACGAAGGAGCCTACGGGCAGGCGATCATCGCGTTCAGCAATGTGCGGCACTACCCCGAGCATGCCGCCGCGGCCCACAACGGGCTGGCGATCGCGTATTCGCAGATCGGCCGGCACGACCTAGCCGAGCGTTATTTCCGGCAGGCGATGGCCGAGGCACCAAGTGATGCCCGCTACCAGGCCAATCTCAGCCGGTTCTACGATGCCGTTCCTGCGATTGCCGTGCGTTCGCCGTTGACGGTTCAGCCCGCGGCCGTGCCGCAGCTAGCGCGCGCGCAGGTTCTGGCGAACGCCGCCGGCCAGCCGCTGGTCAAGATCGAACTGCCTGCTGGCCGCATGGTCCGTGTTTCAAGCAACGAGGTGCGGATTGAAGGCGCTGCACCGTTCGACGTGCGCCGCGGCGCCCCGCAGCGCCAGATGGCACTCGCCCCGGCGATTGCTGGCCCGACCCAGCGCCGCCGAGCTGCCGTGTATCCGTTGCGGCTTGCGCTAAAGGCGGCCGAGTAGCCGATGGACCAGGTATACCTTGCCGTTCCAGCGACGATCGCGGCGCTAGGGGCTTATCTGGACTGGCAATTCCGGCGCCTGCCCAACATGCTGTGCCTTGCAGCTTTCGCGGGCGGGACCGGGTGGACATTCGCGCTGTATGGCGCAAACGCCGCCGGACTTGCTGTACTTCATGCGGTGCTGGCGCTGCTTGCAGGAATGTTTGTCTTTTCGCGCGGCTGGATCGGGGGCGGGGACGCCAAGTTCTACGCTGGGCTGGCCGCGTGGGTCCCGCTCCAGGCCGCGTGGTTGCTGATCCTGTCGGTTTCGCTTGCCGGATTGCTGTTGTTGCTGGCGTGGTACCCGTTCCGCCGGAAACTGGCACCGGCCGGACAAGCCGGGGCGCAGCGGCGAGATCAGCTCAAACTTCCATACGGGGTCGCGATCGCGGTGGGTGCTTTGGCCACCATCAGCATGCTGCGTACGCTGTAGCGGCGATGCGGGGAGTGAGAAAGGTCCCAGCAGGCCCAGACCTTTTTACGTATATTGCACGCCTCGCTGAATCGCTCGCGTTGGCTGACCTGACTGTCCACGAGTGATTCCGCACGCCGTGCAGGCTGGATTCGTGTCGAAGGCAAAGTAGCGCTGTGAGGCGGGTGCCGAGATGGCGCACCGCCAGACATGGGTCGTCACCAGTGCTGCAGAAGCGTGGGATGAGCATGGGGCTGCTCGGGTGGATAGAGCCCACGTTCGAGCCGAACACGGCTTCCTCAGCGGGTATTGGGTCGTGCGGCCCAAGGCCTCTTTTCCGAATCATTGGCGGCTCGCCGGGGAGCCAATACATCTCTAAGGGGTTGGATCCATCATGGACCGCAACTCAACTTTGCACATACCCGCCTTCGACAACTCCTACGCGCGGCTTCCCGACCGCTTCTTTGCTCGCGTCGACCCGGCGCAGGCCCCGGCGCCGGCGCTGATCGCCGTCAATCGCGAACTGGCGGCGGAACTGGGATTCGACCCCGATTGGCTCGCTGGCGCGGAAGGGCTCGAGTTCGTTTCGGGCCGCGTGATCGCGCCCGGCTCCGAGCCGATCGCTGCTGTTTATGCAGGCCATCAGTTCGGGCACTTCACGCCGCAACTCGGCGATGGCCGAGCCGTACTCCTTGGCGAGGTCATCGATATTCGCGGACGGCGCCGCGACATCCAGCTGAAGGGCGCCGGCCGGACCCCATTCTCACGGCGCGGCGACGGGCGCGCAGCAATTGGCCCGGTCCTGCGTGAATACCTCGTGAGCGAGGCAATGGCGGCACTCGGCGTCCCGACCACGCGCTCGCTCGCCGCATGCCGGACGGGGGAGAACGTGCAACGCGAACGGCTGCTGCCTGGTGCGGTGCTGGTGCGCGTCGCCGCGAGCCACATCCGCGTCGGCACTTTCCAATACTTTGCGGCCAAACAGGACGTCGAGGGCGTCCGCGCGCTGGCCGACCATGTCATCGCCCGGCACTTTCCCGAGGCGAGCCGCGCCGACCAGCCTTACAGAGTGCTGCTCGACCAGGTCGTGCAGGCCCAGGCAGACCTCATCGCGCGGTGGATGCTCGTTGGTTTCATCCACGGCGTGATGAACACCGACAACATGTCCGTCACTGGCGAGACGATCGATTACGGCCCCTGCGCCTTTATGGACGCCTACGATCCCGCCACCGTTTTCAGTTCTATCGATGAACATGGACACTATGCGTTTGGCAACCAGCCGCAGATCGGCCTGTGGGACCTGACCCGCCTGGCGGAGACACTGCTACCCCTGCTGGCAGACACCACCGATGCAGCCATCGCCATCGCAGAGGATGTGCTGGCCGGGTTCGGGCCGAGATTCGCCAAAACCCATGGCGAGGGGATGCTGCACAAGCTCGGCCTGGCCCAGGTGAGAGAAGGCGATACCGAACTGGCGAACACGATACTTGCGGCCATGCACGGAAATCTCGTCGACTTCACGCTGCTGTTCCGGCGGTTATCAGATGCGGTGGAGCCTGGGCCGGGCGAGGAGCGCGTGCGCGAACTCTTCGCCGATCCCACCGCCGCCGACGAGGTTCTCGCTGCGTGGCGTGCTCGCCTTGCGCTGGACGGGCGCCCTGCGTGCGACATCAAAGCAGGTATGGACTCGGTCAACCCGGTTTATATTCCTCGCAATCACCGGATCGAGGCGGTGATCCGCTCGGCGGAACAGGGTGACTTCGGCCCATTTGAGGAACTGCTCCAAGTGCTGTCGCGCCCGTTCGACCCGCGGCCGGAATTTGCGCGGTACGAGAATCCGCCAGCCGAGCATGAACGGGTGCTCGCCACCTTTTGCGGAACGTGAGGTAACCCTTGAAGATCGTCAACGGCGCCAGCCTGCAACCGAAGTCGGGCGGAAAACCCAGGCAGATCGTGCTTCTGCTTCACGGGTTCGGATCCAGCGGGAGCGACATGATCTCGCTCGCGCCGAGTTGGCAGCAGCACATGCCGGAAGCGCTCTTCCTCGCGCCTCATGCGCCGCAGCGCTGCGGAATGGTGGCGGGCTACCAATGGTGGGCGCTGTCCGACCTCTTGCCCGCAGCGCTCGCGCGGGGAGCAGCATCGGCGGCGCCCGTGATCGACAGCTTCATCGACCGAAAGCTCGATCAGTACGGGCTGGGCGAGGGCGAACTTGCTATCGTTGGCTTCAGCCAGGGGGCCATGATGGCGCTTCACGTAGGCTTGCGGCGCAAGCGCGTCATCTCTGCTATCGTGGGGTATTCGGGAATGCTGGCCGGAGCGCCGCAACTGAAGCACGAGATCACGGCCAGGCCGCCGGTTCTGCTGGTCCACGGCACGCATGACCCGGTCGTCCCCGTCGCCGCTGTTCACGATGCCGAACGGGCGCTCAAGCTGCTGGACGTAGACGTTACGACACATGTGTCATCGGGGGTCGGGCACAGCGTCGATCCGGTCGGCTTGCGCCTTGGCTGCGAGTTCGTTGTGCGTGCGCTAAGACTTTAGCGAGATCACACCGCGAAGGTCAAGATTCGGGCGATGCTTGCAGTAAGGGCTGCACGCAATTGCCGTCTGCTTGGCCCCGCGGTGCCAATCTCGATCAGTTTGCTGTCCAGCCACCGTCCACGATCATATCCGCACCGGTGATATAGGACGCAGCGTCTGAGCAGAGGAAGGCAACCATCTCCGCCTGTTCTTCCGGCAGGCCCGGGCGATCGAACATCGTCGTCCCCATCATCATCTTGCGCACCTCCGGGTTTTTCAGATCCTCTTCGTTCAACGAGGTTTCGACCAACCCAGGATGGAGCGCGTTCACGCGGATGTTATACTGCCGGTAATCCCACGCACATACCTTGGTAAACAGTCGCACCGCGGCCTTGCTCGCCGAATACATCGACAGCAGAGGGAACAGGGCCTTCATAGCGCTGGCCGACCCGACGTTTACGATCGAGCCGGCACCGGCGGCCTGCATAGCTGGCAGGACAGACTTGCAGCCGAGGAACACCGCTTTGAAGTTGACGCCCATCACGAACTCGTAATCCCCGACAGTCGTCTCCGCGACCGGCTTGACAACTGCGACCCCGGCGTTGTTGACCAACGCGTCGATTTTGCCATGACTGTCCATCACGCGGCGGACGATCTGTTGCCATTCCGCCTCGGACGTGACGTCGTGGCGCAGGAACTGCGCCGCCGCGCCGGTAGCGCGAATTTGCTCTGCAGTACGCTCGCCCGCTTCATCGATATCCGTGATGACGACGCTCGCGCCGCGCGACGCGAGCAGGCGGGCGTGCGCGGCCCCCATCCCCTTCGCGCCGCCGGTGAGTAGAGCGACCTTTCCAACCATGCTCAATTTGTCGAGCGATCCCATCGTATTCTCCCCGTGTAGTGTGCTATTCTTGTCTCAGCGAAACTCGATTCCCATCCAGGACGCCCTGATGCTTCCTGTCTATCGTGCTCACCCTCCCGGTTCCAGTTCGGGCTGACGCTGTAGGCGCCGCATGCAATCCGCACAAAACCGGGCGTTGACCATCGGTTGGAACAGCGCCTCGTGACAGAGCCTAGACAGCGGTATGCCCCCCGTCGACCGGCAGACTCACGCCGGTAACGAAGCTGGCGCCATCGGAGAGCAGCCAGCAAATTCCTGATGCAATTTCCGAGGGTTGGCCGAACCTGTTCATCGGGTGCACGGCGGCGATCGCAGGTTCTAATCCCGGATCCGTAGCCATGGCTTCTGCGAGCATGGGGGTGAGGGTGCCGCCGGGCAGGACCGCATTTATGCGAATACCCTTGGTTGCATAGTCGAGCGCCGCCGCCCGCACGAAGCCCAGCACCCCCGCCTTGCTCGCGCAATATTCACTCCCGTTGGGAAATGCAGCCAATGCCCCGCTCGATGCGATGTTGACGATCGAACCGCCCCCTGTCTGAAGCATGGCCGCGATCTCATGCTTGTTGCAGAAGAACAGGCCGCGCATGTTAAGGTTGTGGCAACGGTCCCATTCCTCGGCCGACATCTCGTGCACAAGCTTGCTGCAGGACTGTACCCCGGCAGCGTTGCATGCTCCGTCCAGCCGTCCGTATCGACTTATGACAGCCTCGACCATGTTGTGCGCATCGACTTCCAGATTGGCATCGGTGCGGACGAACTGCGCTTCGCCGCCAGCTTCTTCGATCTCCCGAACGACACCGTGGCCGGCCTCAGGCTTCAGGTCCGCCACTGTGACCTTGCATCCGGCTTTTCCAAGCATGAGCGCGGTTGCGCGGCCAATCCCGCTGGCGCCGCCGGTCACGACTACAGACTTTCCCTCAAGGCCTTCCATCGAGTCTCCCTTTCAGCTTCGTGAACTGATGCGTTTGCAGAGTGGTGATTCGCCGAGATGATTTAGATCAGCCCAGCACCAGCCCGCCATCTACCAGCAAGTCAATTCCGGTGACATAAGAGCTGTCATCGCTGGCAAGAAAAAGTGCGGCAGCAATGAGGGATTGCCACAGCGCGATTGTTTGATTTCCAAGGCTCAGACTAGAAGCCAGAAAGCAACGAACGCAACCCTGGTCGACGATCACGCGCTTCGTTGTCTGGCCGGCAACGGATGACAGCAACGCTTCAGGCGTTCGGATGTCGGCGGTGAGGCATCTGTCCGTGTGTGATGAATGAACAAGTGCGATCAGCGGAGCCGAACTGCTGTTGTTATCCGCAAATTGAACCACGTATCGCCGCCCTTGAGGGGATTTGCACCCTCCAAGTGAGCCAACACTCGGATCGAAGCCTAGCGGCGGCACTACAACAAGGTCACGCCGCAGTTCGTTGGCCGTTAGCCACCGGCCCCAGGCAAAGGCGACTCCGCCGATGCAGTGGACACGTGCTCGCGGTCTCGCCGGTGCGGGATCCGCGCTTCAGTCACCGCGGTGACTACGTGGTCCAGGCCCTCGCAGCGACCCGCGCTATCGCCAGGTATCCCACGACAATCCGGGTCGACCCAGGTTTCCGAGTTCATCAGTTGGGAACTTGATCTGTGGGCCTTCGCCAACGACGTGACGCTGGACTTCTCCCGGCCGGGCAAGTCCGCTGCGTCGGAACTAAGCAAAGTCTGTACATATCAAGAGAGCACGTGACACTGGAGGGACCCAATAGCGATTACTTGCGTTCACGCTGCGCAAGGAAAGGGATGCACATGAACCTCAACGACCTACTGCCCGCTGGTGGAATCGATGCGTTGGCCAGCCAACTCGGTGTGCCGCGTGAGCAGGCGGAACGAGGCGCACAGGCATTATTGCCCGCTGTGCTTGGCGGCATGGGAGATCGATCTGACCGGCTGGACAGTGACGTCAATGGCCTCGGGGGTCCGGCGCTGGCCGACAATGTTGTCGGACCGGAACCGACGGAAGTTGATCGGGGCAACCAGCTTCTGGGAGGGATCTTCGGCTCAAAGGATGTGAGCCGGCAGGTGGCGAGTCATGGCGCGCAGAACAGTGGTCTAGACCCGTCACTGCTCAAGAAGATGCTTCCCATCTTGGCAATGCTCGTTGCCGGCCACTTGGCAAAGCGCTCGGGCGGGCAGCAGGGTGGCCTGGGCGGTATGCTGGGGTCGGTGCTCGGAAGCCTCGGCGGCGCAGGCAGTGCGGGCGGGCTGGGCGGAGCCCTAGGGGGTTCGGGAGGCCTTGGTGGCATGCTGGGCTCGATTCTGGGTGGGCGGCGATAGCCCCCGCGATGCACGCGGCGGAACTCGCTGCACTCAGGACTATTCAGCCGGCAGGTCTTCATATTTCATAGGAACGCCGGGTATTTGTGCTCGTCGAACACGCCCGCCACACTCTAGGCGGCGGAAAAACTGTCGGTGCTGCTCACCGGCACAGTCTCTGGCGATTGGAATGGCACGGTGCCGGTTGCGATGGCGCTGGGCCCCCAGCTTCTCCTCACAATAGAGCCGCTGCGACCGGTATAGCTGAAAGCAAGCTGAGTTCGTGCCGCTGTTTATCTGGACCAGACCACGGACTTGACGGGCTGAGCCGACCCCAGTGCACCCCGGCCGCTCAAGCCGTTGAGCATGAGCAACATCTCTGGCGTTGCCGCACCTGCGGATACTGCTGCCAGATCACTCACTGTCTGCCCCGGCCTTGCTAGCACGACCTTGATGCGACGCGGTCTAAGCCCCGTCAGCTCGTCTTGGGTCAGGAAGTGAAACGAGCTGAAAAGCTGCGGGACCGCCGCCAGAACGGTGCTGTCAGGGCGGGAGACGACAAGGAAGTGGTAAGCTCCGCCATCTGGAGCCTCGTAGACCGCCATCGAGATCGGGACCTCACCTCGGCTCGTTGCGATCAGGCCCGCAAGGTATAGGGCGCGCCCGCCGTTGGTTGCCCCCTGGCGGGTACTGACAATCGTCACCGGCGCCGAGCCGAGCGTGCGTTCAAGGGCGACTCCGGCATAAGCCGGTAACCCGCCACTCGGGACCGGGCCGCCGCTGAAACTCCCGCGCAGTCCGTCAGGACCCTCGATCAGAATCTGCTGCGGACTGTTGCTGAGGGTAAAGCCGGGCGGCGCTTCGAAACCGATCCGCATCACCGGATGGGCGAACTGGCGTCCGACGATGAACCCTTGCTCCGGATCGTCGCCATACAAGAGGCCGTCCACGCTGCGCAGATAACCCAGCACGTTTTCCGGGAGTTCGTCGCGCTGTACGCCGAGCGCTCCTGCCCCCTCTGCCGCGCGTTCAAGCCGGCGCTCAGTGAGCGGGTGCGTGCGGGCCCACTCGGGAATGCTCCGGGCGTCGTCAACCCCGCGCACGCTTTTCTGATAGGCCTCGTTCCGCCCCAGCGCTCCGAGCATTCCGACCGCTGCATAAGGATCATATCCGGCATCCCGGAGATATCGGACGCTGAGCGCATCGGCCTCATACTCGTGCTGCCGGGAATAGCGGAGCGTGAACAAGCCGGCGGCTTGGCCCGCCAGCCGCGTCAGTGCGTCTGAACCGGTGATGGTTGCGATCGCGGCAACACCCAGACTACGCCACAGCGCTCGCTTCTCCTGGCGCTCGCCGTGATCCGCGGCAATGTGACCAACCTCGTGGGCCAGCACTGACGCAAGTTCGGCCTCGCTGTTGACGATCGCCAAGAGTCCGCGGGTGACATAGATATAGCACCCCGGAACCGCAAACGCGTTCACGACGTCGCTGTTGACCAGCGTAAAGGTGCATCGATCTGCCAGTCCGGCTTTGGCCGCCAGCCTCGCGCCCAAGGCAGTTACGTATCCTGCTTCATCGCCCCGATAGGCCCCGCCCAGTTCGGCTAACAGGATCGGGTGCTGCTTTGCACCCGCGCGCCGCTCTTCATCGCGAACCGGCTCCGGTTGCGTCAACCCGCATGATGTCAGGCAGACGGACATCGCGGCGGCAAGGAATGGTAGGCGCAGTTTCATCAGTTTTGAGGTCTCTGAACACGAGCGATTCTAAGGCCAGCGGCGCTGGGCGGGGATTATGCCTGGTTCCAAACGATCGTTGCATGCTGACAGCTTCTCACCGGAAACGATACATACTCTCGCGTGGTCCTCCCAGCTAGCTTGGCGCGCTGATTTGCCGCCTTCTGAGTGGGCCAATGGCTATTTCGGAGTTGACCACGAATGAGGAACGAACGGCGAGAAAGCACAAGCGGTGAAGGTCATTAGCGAGTTACGTGAAGAGGGGAGGGTTGCTCGGGCAGGTCGAACGGTGGCGGATGCATGTCGTCGGATCGGCGTCGCCGAGCAGCGCTGCTAGCGCTGGCGCAAGGAATACGGCCGGCTGAAGATGGACCAGGCCCGGTGCATGAACGCGGTGGAGAAGGAGAACGCCCGCTGGTGTCGCCTGACGCTGGACAGGTTGATCCTGCAGAAGGCCTCGACGGGGAGCTTCTGAGCCCTGCGCGCCGACGGCGCTGTATCGATTATATCAGGACGATGATGCCGGTGTCCGAGCCACGGGTATGGGTCAGCAGCCAATCTGTACGCGGCCATCGGTGAAGTTGAGCCGCGCCGTCAGCAATGCCCGGAAGGTGTTGTACCCGCCATGGCCTGGGTGATAGGCGTGATAGAACAGTTGCGGCAAACCATCTGGCCCAGCGCCCACGGAAGGGTGGCCCGGGCCGATCCACGCCGCGTCCGACCGCAACAGCGGCTCTGGCTGCTTACGAAATGGCCCCTTCGGGTCATCCGCTACCGCGACCCCGATCCCGTAGTCGTGCGTGGAAAAGTCATTCCCTGAATAGAACAGGAAATAACGCCCGTCCGCCGCAGTCAGCCACGGCCCTTCGATCAGATGTGCTTCCCACCGTTGGTCATTGACTAGAACAACCCGGCGCTCGCCGCGGAGGGCTGAACCGTCCGGTGCGAGGTCCTGCGCGAAGATCCGCGTTTCCATTGCTGACAAGATTGCGCCCGCCGTCTCGCCGGCTCTTTCCGCAAACCGCATGCGCACCGCGGCAAAGCGCGATGTCACCGCCTCAATTAACGGCTGCAGCACGAAGAACCGCTCCATGGGGGGCCAGTCCCGTGCGGCGGGCCACAGCGCCGCGCTCACCGCTGCGGTGCGCTGGTCGCTCTGCGCATCGAACAGCTTGGCTGCGAGGTCCGGCCAATCTCCAAGCAGGTCTGCCAACAGCTCCGGCCAAAGAGCGTTGCTGTCCTCCTTCCAGAACAGGATCGGGTCGCCATCTGCAGGGACGAACAGGTGCGCATCGATCGCGCCTCCGCGCAGCAGCGGACGCTCGGGAAGGCGAAACGGCCCGATCGGCGAAGCCGCAGAAGCAACTGCGATCGCCATGGTCCCGTCATGCTCGCGCGCGGCAAAGCACAGCAGGTAGCGCTCACCCACCTTGTGAAGCTCCGGTGCCCAGAAGTCCGCCTGCCCCGCTTGCGTCATTGCCCAAGCGGGGTGATGACCTCGGGGAAAGGCAAAGGTTGCCAGCTCCCATTGGGCTAGGTCAGGGGAACGCAGGATGGGAAAGCTGTCGGGCGCGTCGTTGGAGGTTACGACGGCCAGCCATTCGCCGCGCTTCGCATCATGGATCACGCACGGATCGCCGTAACCGTAGCGTATGCCCGGCAGATTCTCCGTAAGCAGCGGACGATGGCAGGCTTGCGCTGGCGGCAAGGCAAGCCCTTGCCGGTTGCGCGGCAGCCGCGTCCCGTACACTTCCGCAAGGCGGGCAAACAGGTCGAGAAAGTGTTGCTGGGTGCGGCCTGTCACAACCTCCGCGTGACGTTCCGGCACATCTGGCCAACGGCAGGTGAAGGCTAGACGGTGCCCATCGCCGTCCGGACAAACCTCAGCCGAGAATCGCTGCCAATCCAATGCCATGGGGCCGTATAGAGATGCTGCCGTTCTGACGGAACCGGAACCGCTCTAAACACCGTTCCTGCATTCTTCAGGCTGCCTCCCCGGGGGCGAGCGCCGCGGTGGGCCACTGCGCCCTACCTTCAAGCATTGCGCTGGAACCGAACCTTCGGTTCAGCGGTCAACATCCGAGCAGACTGGAGCCTGAATTATGCAAGCAGCGCCATGGCTATACCGAGACGGCGAACTGGAATTTCAGGGCGAGCTTTACCGGCCGACTACCCTGCCGAACGGCGGGTCGGTCCTGGTCGTTCATGAAGCGGATGGGATCGGGGGCAACGTACGGAGGCATTGCGAGCGCCTGGCAGGGCTGGGTTATCTGGCCGCTGCAGCTGACATTCACGGGGGCGGACGGGTTCTCGAGGGCGAGGAGATGCAGCGGGCGATACAGCACTTCCAAAACAATCCGATGCTGTTGCGCCGCCGCGTCGGAGTGGCTGTCGAGGCACTGTGCAAGCTGGAGGGCGTGGCTGCGGACTGCATTGCGGCGATCGGGTTCTGCTTCGGCGGCATGGCCGTACTCGAACTCGCCCGAAGTGGTGCCCGCCTGAACGCGGTAGCGAGCTTCCACGGCATACTGGCCACACAGGCACCAGCGGCACGTGACGCCATCCGTGCGAGAGTTCTGGCTGCCACCGGAGCTCGCGACCCGCTGGTCCCGGCCGAACAGGTCGCGACTTTCCAGCACGAGATGAGCGCAGCTGGCGCGGACTGGCATCTGCTGGTGCATGGGCAAGCCCTGCACAGCTACACCAACCGTGATGTCGCGAAGCTGGGCGACGCAAGAATGGCCTATGACCCGGACGCCCACCATCTTTCGTGGACGATGCTCGTGAACTTCCTGGCAGTATCGCTCCAGCGTCAGAGTACATAGCTATAGCGCTGTACGTTTGAACCGATCCACGCAATCTGGCTACCCACGTCCGAATGGCCCGGAGGACCGGAAGCAAGACGGACCGTTTCGACTGGGTTATTCGCGGAGGTGTGGCGCCACGTACCATGATCCACAACGCGTCGACGCTCAGCACTGCGGCGCGGGCTTCAGCTCACTCGTCGAACGATGCGAGAATGGGACAGGGACCTGAGGCCCCGTTTCCGCATTC
>JAZKDH010000023.1:0-4527 GCA_040387665.1 Pseudomonadota bacterium
CATCGGCCTGATGAAGGCGGTCGACAAGTTCGAGTACCGCCGTGGCTACAAGTTCAGCACGTATGCCACGTGGTGGATCCGCCAGGCGATCACCCGTTCGATTGCCGATCAGGCGCGGACGATCCGCATTCCGGTCCACATGATCGAGACGATCAACAAGCTGGTGCGCACCAGCCGTCAGTTCCTGCATGAGCAAGGCCGCGAGCCCACGCCCGAGGAAATGGCCGAGCGCCTGTCGATGCCGCTCGAAAAGGTCCGCAAGGTGATGAAGATCGCCAAGGAGCCGATCAGCCTCGAAACGCCGATCGGCGACGAGGAGGATTCGCACCTCGGCGATTTCATCGAGGACAAGAACGCGATCATCCCGGTGGACGCGGCAATCCAGGCGAACCTCAAGGAGACGGTTACCCGCGTCCTTGCCAGCCTGACCCCGCGCGAAGAACGTGTGCTGCGCATGCGGTTCGGCATCGGCATGAATACCGATCACACCCTGGAGGAAGTCGGCCAGCAGTTCTCGGTGACGCGTGAACGTATTCGCCAGATCGAAGCCAAGGCGCTGCGCAAGCTCAAGCACCCGAGCCGGTCACGCAAGATGCGCTCGTTCCTCGATCAATAGCTCGCATCCCACGGAACTGGCCGGCGCACACCGCGTTTTGGCTGAAGCGTAAGTGGAACCTATGCGATAATCCTTGCCTCGGAGGTTCTGCCTCCGAGGCTCTGTTTTTTGCCCGGGAGCATGGGCCGACTGCCCCTTCGGGGGCTGGCCTTCCCGGTCCCTGGGGCCTAAAGGGCCGCATTAATCGATTCCATCCCTGTAACGTAAGGTGTGTGTCCTTGCGCATTGCCATTGCCTCAGACCACGCCGCCATCACGCTGAAAGCGGCCTTGTGCGAACATTTGATCGGCCTTGGCCATCAGGTGGCGGACCTTGGCCCGGAAACCGCTGATCGGGTCGATTACCCCGATTACGGCTACAAGCTGGCCTCGGTGATCGCCGATGGCACAGCCGAATTCGGCGTGGCGCTCTGCGGTTCGGGCATCGGCATCTCCATCGCCGTGAACCGTAATTCCGCCGTGCGGTGCGCCCTGGTGTCGGAACCACTGTCTGCCGCGCTGGCCCGCGAACACAACAATGCCAACTGCATCGCTATGGGCGCGCGGCTTACAGGCGAAGACATGGCCAAGGCCTGTCTCGACGCCTTCCTTTCGACCGACTTTGGCGGGGGCCGCCATTCAGGCCGCATCGCCAAGCTGTCCAATCCCGTCATCTGAGCAGGGAAACCACTATGAGCACTCTCGCCAAAGCGCCCGTCACGCCCGCCGGTTTCTTCACCGGCAGCCTGGCTGAGACCGATCCGGCCATAGCGGGCTGGATCCAGCACGAGCTTGGCCGCCAGCGCGATAAAATCGAGCTGATCGCGAGCGAGAACATCTGTTCCAGGGCCGTGCTCGAAGCCGCGGGCTCGGTCCTCACCAACAAGTACGCCGAGGGATATCCGGGCAAACGCTATTATGGCGGCTGCGAATATGTCGACGAGATCGAGACGCTGGCGATCGAGCGGGCGAAGGCGCTGTTCGGCGCGCAGTTCGCCAACGTCCAGCCCAATTCGGGCAGCCAGATGAACCAGGCGGTGTTCCTGGCTCTGCTGCAGCCGGGTGACAGCTTCATGGGGCTGGACCTCGCCGCCGGCGGCCATCTCACTCACGGATCGCCCGTCAACATGAGCGGCAAGTGGTTCAAGCCGATCCCCTACACCGTGCGCCCGGATGATCACCTGATCGACATGGACGACGTTGCGCGGATCGCGCGCGAAAACCGGCCCAAGCTGATCATCTGCGGCGCCACCGCCTATTCCCGATTCTGGGATTTCAAGCGCTTCCGCGAGATCGCCGACGAAGTGGGCGCCTATCTGCTGGCCGACATGAGTCATTTCTCCGGTCTGGTTGCCGGCGGTGTCCATCCTTCACCGGTGCCGCATGCGCACGTCACCACCACCACCACGCACAAGTCGCTGCGCGGCCCGCGTTCCGGCATCATCCTGTCGAACGACGAGGCTATTGCCAAGAAGATCAACTCGGCGATCTTTCCGGGCATGCAGGGCGGTCCGCTGATGCACATCATCGCAGGCAAGGCTGTGGCCTTTGCTGAAGCAATGACGCCGGAATTCAAGCGATATGCCCAAGGGGTGGCCGACAACGCCAAGGCGCTGGCCGCAAGCTTGAAGGCGCAAGGCCTCGACATCGTTTCGGGCGGGACCGACAACCACCTGATGCTGGTTGACCTGCGTCCATACGGCGCCAAGGGCAAGTTCGCCGAAAAGGCGCTCGATCGCGCCGCGATCACCTGCAACAAGAACGCCATTCCGAACGATCCGGAAAAGCCGTTCGTCACCTCGGGCATCCGCCTGGGCACCCCGGCGGGCACCACCCGCGGGTTTGGCGTGGAGGAGTTCACGCTGATCGGCCAACTCATTGCCGAAGTGGTCGACGGCCTGCGCAAGAACGGCGAAGCAGGCGATGCACAGGTGGAAGCATCGGTGCTCGGCCGGGTCCAGGAACTATGCGCCCGGTTCCCGATTTACGAAGGCCTGCACTACTCGGAGTTGTAAGCGATGGCCCAGGAAAACGATCTGCTGCAAAAGGCAAAAGTCGAAATTACCGGCATGGCGAAGGGTGGCATGCGCCATCCATCGACCAAACCGGTGCTCACCGGCGCGGCTGTCGGCGCGGTGGCAGGGCTGGTCCTGCCGATCGTCAGCCTGCCGATCGGCGCGCTCGCGGGTGCCGGATACATGCTCTACAAGCGTCTGAGGCCCTAAGCCGCGCATGCGTTGTCCGTTCTGTGCCCATGACAACAGCCAGGTGAAGGACTCGCGCCCGACAGAGGACAATTCCGCCATCCGCCGCCGCCGCCAGTGCGAAAGCTGCGGCGCGCGCTTCACCACGTTCGAACGGGTGCAACTGCGCGAGATCATGGTGATCAAGAACACCGGCGCCGGCAACATCGCCGATGGAGCCGTGGGCCGGCGCGAACCGTTCGAACGGGCCAAGCTTGAACAGTCGGTCACGCTCGCCTGCCGCAAGCGCAACGTCGCGCAAGAACGGATAGACCAGCTCGTCTCGGGCATCCAGCGCCAGATCGAGACGCTCGGCGAGAGCGAGGTGCCCTCGAAGGCCATCGGCGAAATGGTGATGGAAGGGCTGCGCCAGCTCGATAGCGTGGCCTATATCCGCTTCGCCAGCGTCTACCGAGATTTCAGCGAGGCGCGCGATTTCGAGGAATTCGCCAGCAGCGTGCGCGACGTTGGCGGGCAATAGGACAGCGCGTGGTCATTTTCGCCTACATCCTGCACTGCGCCGACCAGTCGTATCCGCCCAAAGCCGAAGGCTGACGATTTGTCTCGAAGCACCATGACCATCACCCAGCCCCAACCTGTCATCGTCCTCGTCCGCCCGCAACTTGGCGAAAACATCGGCAAGGCCGCCCGGGCCATGCTCAACTTCGGGCTGACCGAGCTGCGGCTGGTCGATCCGCGCGACGGGTGGCCCAATCCCAGCGCGGGACCGGCCGCAGCCGGCGCGGACATCGTGCTGCAACACGCATCCGTGTTCGGCACGCTGGCCGAGGCGGTGGCCGATTGCGCCCACGTCTATGCCACAACAGTGCGCAAGCGCGGCGTCGCCAAGCCTGTCTTCACGCCTGAACAGGCGGCCCGCCAGATCCACGAACAACACGGACGTTCGGCGTTCGTGTTCGGGCCGGAACGTTCCGGCCTAGAAACCGACGATGTGGCTCTGGCCCGCGCGATCGTCACCGTGCCGATCAATCCGGAATTCGGATCGCTCAATCTTGCCCAGGCGGTTGTCCTGTGCGCTTACGAATGGTCGAAATCGGCGGCTCTGGTCCAACCCACCACCGACCATTTGCTGCCGCCAGCGCCCCAGACCGATCTGGAAGGCATGATCGGCCAGCTCGAAGCAATGCTGCTGCCGCGCGGCTATTTCGAACCGGCGATCCGCGCCGAAGTCACCCGCCGCAACTTGCGCTCGTTGCTGACCAAGCCCGGCTGGAACCACCTGGAAGTGCGGACTTTCAGGGGCGTGCTGTCGGCCTTGTTGCGCACGCCAGGCGTGCGCTCGCCGCGCGGTGCCGCATCGACGCCGCCGACCGATCGGGAGCCCGCCGAGGGTTGACTTTGCATGTCATCGCCGTCATTGGGCCCCCTTCGCAATTGGCCCCGCACTTCCGGTGAAGCGGTGGCCGCGTCCGGCATTTTGCCCGGGCGGTGCGGTTCCGGAACACGAAGGGGGGCGGATGGCGTCCTCCATGCAAATTGAAAAGGCTACAGCGCATGTCGAAGCGCAAGGCATCGAAGCACAAGATTGACCGCCGGCTTGGCGAAAACATCTGGGGCCGTCCGAAAAGCTCGGTCAACCGCCGCAGCTATGGCCCCGGCCAGCACGGCCAGCGGCGCAAGAGCAAGGTGTCGGACTTCGGCATCCAGCTGCGCGCAAAGCAGAAGCTCA
>JAZKDH010000024.1:0-15244 GCA_040387665.1 Pseudomonadota bacterium
TGATCGAAGACGCTGCCCGGCACTGAACGGATCGATCGGGAGGGTAATCACGAGCTTTGCCAGATACAGTCGCGTTCGTGAGGCAGTGCGGAGGTTGGAGCGGGTAGCGGGAATCGAACCCGCATAGCCAGCTTGGAAGGCTGGTGCTTTACCACTAAGCTATACCCGCGAATATCGGAACGTGCCCGATAACCTGGCGGCCTTTACCGCGGCCGTTGTGGGTCAGCCGATTGCCACCTGGGCACGGGGTCCGTCAAGCAAAGAGCAGCGGAAGGCGAAGAAGATTCGCCGGTGCGTGCCGAGTTTATGGCGGGCCCGCCCGTGTCAGTGCCCTGGAAACTCCATCATGGCGCTGACGTCGACGCCGTTGTCGCGCAGGCGCGCGGCCCCGCCCAGTTCCGGCAGGTCGATCACGAACAGCGCGTGGTCAACACGTGCCCCGGCCTGGCGCAGCAGGCTGGCCGCGGCGAGCGCGGTGCCGCCGGTGGCGATGAGATCATCCACGATCACGACGCGCTGGCCGGGACGGACCGCGCCAGGATCGAGTTCCAGCCGGTCAGTTCGATATTCGAGTGTATAATCAACGCCAATTGCGGCCACCGGCAGCTTGCCCGGCTTGCGCACCGGAACGAAACCGACCCCGAGCCGAGCAGCGACGGCCGCACCGAAAATGAACCCGCGCGCTTCCAGACCGGCGATCAGTTCGGCGCCGACATCGGCGGCGCGGGATGCAAGCAGCGCGACGCATGCGGCGAATCCCGGGCCGTGTCCCAGCAGCGTGGTGATGTCACGGAACAGGATCCCCGGCTGCGGGAAATCCGGAACCGTGCGGACGAGGGCCTTGAGTTGTTCTGGAGTCATCGGCGCACCTGCGGGCTGCGGCATGAAAAAGGCCCCCCGCATCGAGCGATACGGAGGGCCTGGAACTGTATCAGCGTGGCCGCGGAACGGATCAGTGACCCTTCTTTTCCGCCCAGATGTTGCGATAGGCCATGTACGCAAGGATCGTCGCGAACAGCAGGAACCCGAGCACGGCCCAGCCTGTCTGCTTGCGCTTGTCGAGCTTGGGCTCGGCGCTCCAGACCAAAAAGGCCGACACGTCCTTGGACATCTGGTCAACGGTCGCTTTCGTGCCGTCACTGTACGTGACCTGATCGTCGGACGTTATCGGCGGCGGCATCGCGATGTTGAGGTTCGGGAAGTAGGGGTTGAAGTGCAGGCCTTCAGGTGTTTTCGCTTCAGGGAATTCCTTCAGCAGTTCCGCCGGCTGCGGCTGGTAGCCGGTGAGCAACGAATACGTGTAGGCCGCACCATCGTGCCGGGCCTTGGCCATCAGCGACAGGTCAGGCGGGCTGCCCTGTCCGCCATAGGCAACCGGCGGGAAGTAGTCGGTCGCGATGCCCTCGCTTGTCTTCACTTCCCCGGTCGACGTGTTGTAAGCGGGAATCTGGAAGCCTTTGGCGATCGCCTTCACTTCGTCTTCATTGTAGCCGATCGCCCTAAGGTCGCGGAAGGCGACGTGGCGCAGCGAATGGCAGGCCGCGCATACTTCCTTGTAGACCTTGAACCCGCGCTGCAACTGCTGGTGATCGAACTTGCCGAACGCGCCGTCGGACGCGAACGTGACCTCTTTCGGGTGCAGGTGGAATTCATGCTCCACCGTGGCCCGCGGCGGCTCGGCGATGAAGGCCGCTGCGCCGTTGCCCAGCGACCAGAGCAGGGCCATCGAGAAGAACAGCCCGACGAGGATCGAGAGGATGCGGATCATGAGTCTTTCTCTTTCCTTGCTCGATCAGGCCGTCAGCGGGACCGCGGGGGGGGCCAGGACCGAGTTGTCATCCTGGCCAAGCACCGCCTCGGTGATCGAGAACGGCAGCGGGTCGGGCCGCTCGATCGCCGAAACGATCGGCAGGATGATCAGGAAGTGCGCAAAATAGTAGATCGAGGCGATCTGGCTGATCATCACGAAAGGCTCTTCCGCCGGTGCCCCGCCGCAGTAGCCCAGGACCAGCACGTCGATCACCAGTACCCAGAAGAACTTGCGGAACAGCGGGCGGAAGTGGCCGGAGCGCACTGGCGAACGATCGAGCCAGGGCAGGAAGAACCACACCAGGATCGCCGCGAACATCGCGAGCACGCCCATCAGCTTGGCAGGAATGAAGAAGAAGTCCGACGTAAAGGCGCGCAGGATCGCGTAAAACGGCCAGAAGTACCATTCGGGCACGATGTGCGCCGGGGTCGAGAGCGGGTTCGCCGGAATGTAGTTGTCCGGGTGGCCCAGCGCGTTCGGGGCGAAGAACAGCAGCGCGCAGTAGCCAAGCAGGAAAACGCCCAGCCCGAAGCCGTCCTTGGCCGTGTAATACGGATGGAACGGCACGGTATCGCTTTCGGTCTTCACCTCGACCCCGGTGGGGTTGGATGAGCCTGGGATGTGAAGCGCCCAGATGTGAAGGATAACCACGCCGGCGATCACGAAGGGCAGCAGGAAGTGCAGCGAGAAGAAGCGGTTGAGCGCGGCATTATCCGGCGCGAACCCGCCCAGCAGCCACTGCTGGATCGGCTCCCCGATCAGCGGGATCGCGCCGAACAGGCCGGTGATGACCTTGGCGCCCCAGAACGACATCTGGCCCCACGGCAGCACGTAGCCCATGAACGCGGTCGCCATCATCAACAGGAAGATCGTGACGCCGAGCAGCCAGATCATCTCGCGCGGGGGTTTGTATGAGCTGTAGAAGAAGCCGCGGAAGATGTGGATGTAGACGACCACAAAGAAGGCCGAGGCGCCGTTGGCGTGCGCATAGCGCATCATCCAGCCCCAGTTTACGTCGCGCATGATGTGTTCGACCGAATCGAACGCGACGCCCGCGTTGGCCGCGTAATGCATCGCCAGGATGACGCCGGTGATGATCTGGAGCATCAGGCAGAACCCGGCGAGCACGCCGAAATTCCACGCGTAGTTCAGATTACGCGGCACCGGATAGCCGGCACCCAGGGCGTTATAGACGAAACGTGGCAGCGGCAGGCGGTTGTCCAGCCACTGCATCGCCGGGTGCGAAGGCTTGTACTCGTTTGCCCAGGGAAAGCTCATGGTGGTGGACCTCAGCCGATCTTGACGACAGTGTCGGAAGTGAACGCGTATTCCGGAACCACCAGGTTTGACGGAGCCGGGCCTTTGCGGATGCGCGCGGCGGTATCGTAGTAGGAGCCGTGGCAGGGGCAGAAGTACCCGCCGAACTCACCCTTTACCTCGCCCTCGCCCGCGCCGAGCGGGACGCAGCCCAGATGGGTGCAAACGCCCATCGTGATCAGCCAGTTCTGCTTGCCTTCCTTGGTACGCTCGGCGAGCGTCTGGGGATCGCGCAGCGAACTCACGTCCACTTTGTCGGCAGCCGCAATCTCGGCCGGAGTCAGGTTGCGGACGAACACCGGCTGCTTGCGGAACATCGCCTTGATGGCCTGGCCCGGCTGGATCGCGCTGATGTCGATCTCGGTCGAGCTGGCAGCCAGCACGTCGGCCGAGGGAGCCATCTGGCTGACCAGCGGCAGCAGCGTGACGATCCCCCCTACTCCTGCCGCGCTGACCGCGGCGATGTTGATGAAATCGCGCCGGCGTACCCCTTCCCCGGCCCCGTGAGTGCCTTCGGGAGAAACGGCTGCAGTGCCCGCATCTTGTGACATGGTTGACCTTGCCTTGCTTTACCGGCCCCGCGCGGGGCACCTGGCCAGCCCGCGAGTCCGAAATCTTTTGAACTTCGTTACCGAAACCCCTGAAAAGCGAGCTGCAGCAGCGCACCGATCGCAATCCGTTCAGCCGTCCCCGGTCCCGACTTGGGCGGCCTGATAGACGCGAAACAATGCCCTGCCAACCGCATTTTTCGTCGTCTGGCAACCGGCGTCACGCGATTGCGCCGCGCCGGTCGGCTATGCCCTACGCGAGGGCGATCAACGACATCTGCCGGCCGTAATCCGGCTCGCCCCGGTGGGTCGCTCGGCGGTACGAAAAGAACTGACCGTCCAGTGCATAAGTGTCGGTGGCAGCGCGCCCGATGGAGGAGATTCCCCCCATCGACAGCCGGTGCGCGACATAGCTTTCGAGGCCGAATTGCCAATGGCCCGGGCGGCCGGCTGCGAAGTGGACGGCGGCCGCGGCATCGCCCGTGATGAAACGGGCCCGGAACTCAGAATCGACCTCATAGCTGGCCTGCGCGATACAGGGCCCGATGGCGGCCGCGATCCGATCCCGGCGCGCGCCCAGCCTCTCCATCGCGGCGATGGTGGCTTCGGCAATGCCGGCCAGCGCCCCCTTCCAGCCGGCATGCGCAGCGCCGATCACCCCGGCCGCGGGATCGGCCAGCAACACCGGCGCGCAATCGGCGGTGACGATGCCGAGCACCACGCCGGGCATGGCCGTGACCAGCGCATCGGCTTGTGGCCGCCCATCCTCTGGCCAGGGAGCCGAGACCGTCACGCACTCGGCGGAATGAACCTGGTAGACGGTGACCAGCCGCGCGCCGGGAGCAACCGCGTCAACCGCACGGCGGCGGTTTTCCGACACGGCAGCGGGATCGTCGCGCGTCCCCAGGCCCACGTTCAGCCCGTCAACCGCGCCAGTCGATATGCCGCCGCGCCGACCGAGGAAGCCGTGACGCACGTCCTCCAGCACCTTCGCCCGCTGGACCTCGACCTCAGCCAAGGCTGCGGCTGACCTGCTCGCACGTATCGCGCGAGAGCCCTGGCAGCGCCGCGATGCGTTCCAGCTCGGCGCGCATCAGGGCGGCGCGCGCCGGTTCGATCCGGCGCCAGCGCCCGAGTGGCGGCACAAACCGCGCGGCCGTCTGCGCGTTCAGCGGATCGAGCGTGCAGATGAGATCGCCGATCATGCGGTATCCGTCACCCGAAGGATCGTGGAACGCGCCGGCATTGCCCGCCATCGCCATGTACAGCGAGCGTACCCGGTTGGGATTTGTGAGCGCGAAATCCGGATGGGTGGCAAGGGTACGAACGTGATCCAGGGCGTGCGGGTGGAGCGATCCCGCCTGGAGCGAGAACCACTTGTCAATGACCAGTGCATTTCCGGCGTAGCGATCGTGGAAATGCGCCAGCTTCTCTTCCCGCAGCGGGGTGTCAAGGGCGCACAGCACCATCAGCGCGCCCTGCCGGTCGGTCATGTTATCGGCCGTGTCGTATTGCGCGGCAGCGCGGCGCGCGGCTTCATCGGGCCGGCCGGCGGCAAGATAGACAAGCGCCTGGGTCTTCACCTTGCGCGCGCCGCGTGCGGCGGCATCGAGGCTGAAGGGCACCGCAGACGCGCGGTCGTGAAGCGCGCTGAATTGATCAGCGAGCGCACTGGCGGCCGCGGCCTTGAGCGCTTCGCGCGCGCGGCGGATCGCGCTGGGGTCGGCTGCAGCGAATTGTTCTGCCAGATATGCTTCACCCGGCAGGATCAGGAGTTCGCCGCGCATCAGGTCATCGAGCGCTGGATCGCCGATCACGGCGCCAAGCGCCGTTGCGATCGCCTGCTCGCCTGCTGCACGCGCGGCGTCGTCCGGCAAACCGCTTACGGCCGCCACCAGATGGCGAACGACAAGGGTCTGCAACGCCTCGTACCGCGCGAACGGGTCATCATCGTGCGCGGCAAGAAACACCAGGTCATCGGGTTCGTGTTCGGCCTCGATCGCCACAGGCGCGGAAAATCCGCGATTGAGCGACAGCACCGGTCGCCGGGAAAAACCTGGATACGCGAAGCTGGCCTGCGCGGTATCGAGCACGATCATCTGTTCGCCGGCATGCGTGCCGCTGTCACGATCGAACAGCGCGACGCGCAGCGGGATCGGCATCGGGACTTTGTCGGACTGGCCCGGCGTTGGCGGCACAGTCTGCGTCAGGTGAAGCGTGGCAAGGTTTTCGTGATGGGACAGGCGGGCGGTGACCCGGGGGGTGCCGGCCTGCGCATACCACAGGCGAAACTGCGTGAGGTCCAGCCCGGCGCCCTGTTCGATCGACGCAACGAAGTCCTCGCACGTGGCGGCCTCTCCATCATGTTCGGCGAAATAGCGATCGGTCCCCGCGCGAAATCGCTCGGGTCCGGCCATGGTCCGCATCATGCGGATCACTTCGGCGCCTTTGTTGTAGATCGTCGCCGTGTAGAAGTTCGAAATTTCCTGATATGAATCCGGCCGGATGGGGTGAGCCAGCGGGCCTGAATCCTCGGGGAACTGGGCAGCGCGCAGCACGCGCACATCCTCAATCCGCTTTACCGCTTCGGACCCCATCGCCGCGCTGAACAGCTGATCGCGCAGCACGGTAAAGCCTTCCTTGAGGCTGAGCTGGAACCAGTCGCGGCAGGTGATGCGGTTGCCCGTCCAGTTGTGGAAGTATTCGTGGGCGATCACCGACTCGATTGCGTCGTAATCCCCATCGGTCGCTGTATCGGCATCGGCGAGCACGTAGCGGGTGTTGAAGACGTTCAACCCCTTGTTCTCCATCGCGCCCATGTTGAAGTCCGACACGGCGACGATGTTGAACAGGTCAAGATCGTATTCCCGCCCGAACGCTTCCTCGTCCCACTTCATGGATGCGATCAGCGAGCGCATCGCGTGGTGGGTGCGATCCTCGTCGCCGGGGCGGACCCAGATGTTGAGATCGACCTTGCGGCCCGACATCGTGGTGAAGCTCTCACGGGTCGCGACAAGGTCACCTGCGACGAGCGCGAAGAGGTACGATGGCTTGGGCCACGGATCGTGCCATTCGGCCCAGTGCATCCCGCCCTCGCCCACGCCGCTGGCGGTGCAATTGCCGTTGGACAGCAGCACCGGGAACCGCCCGGCCGGCGCGGTCATGCGCACCCGGTAGATGGAAAGTACATCCGGCCGGTCAGGGTGGAACGTGATGCGCCGGAAGCCTTCGGCCTCGCACTGGGTGCAGAGCATTCCGCCAGACGCATAGAGCCCCATCAACTGGCTGTTTCCGGACGGGCTCAGCGCGGTGCGGATGCCGACGCGGTGTTCGTCACCAGCCAGGTCGATGACCAGGTCCGGTCCGTCCATTCGCCAGGCGTTGCTCGGGCGCCCATCGACGGTAACGGCGACGGGCGCGATGTTGTCGCCCGCCAGGCGCAGCGGGGCGGCGGCGGCGGCCGGGTTGCGCCTCACCAGAAGGTCGGAGACGACGGTGGCCGCATCAAGCCCGAGCGTGAAATCAAGCCCGACTTCGGGCACGAGCCACGTAGGCGGCGTGTAATCCTCGCGCCGGATGACCGGGGGACTGGCGGCAGCGAGATCGGCGGGGGTGGCGGAGATATCCATGGTTGACCTTATGAAAGGTTGCGCTTCCGATTGCCAGCGGAGCCGCTAGGAAGTTCTGCAGATGCGTCGGATGTTGATCTTCGGACTGGGCTACAGCGCGAGCGTGATTGCCCGCGCGCTTGAAACGCGCGGGTGGGAGGTGGTTTCCACCGGCCGCCACGGCACGTTGCCGTTCGCCGACGAGTACGCGGTACGGCGGGCACTGGATGCTGCGGAGGCCGTGCTGTCGTCGGTCCCGCCCGACCGTGACGGCGCCGATCCGGTGCTGGAACGATATGGCGAGGCGCTGGCGCAGCGGTGGACGGGGTATCTCAGTTCAACCGGCGTCTATGGCGACACGCGCGGGGCCTGGGTTGATGAAACCGCCCCCACCGGTGACGGGCGCCGCACTGCGCGGGCCGCCTGCGACGCAGCCTGGCTGGCCCGGGGCGCCCGGGTGTTCAGGCTGCCCGGGATTTACGGGCCGGGCCGCAGCGCGCTTGACCGGGTGCGGCAGGGCACGGCGCACCGGATCGCCCTTTCCGACCAGGTGTTCAGCCGGATCCACGTGGACGATCTAGCCGACGGGGTGGTCGCCGGGCTCGACGGTCCGTCCGGAGCGTACAATCTGGCCGACGATTGGCCCTGCTCGCAAAATGCCGTGATCGAGGAAGCATGTCGCCTGCTCGGCCGCGAGCCGCCGCCCCTTCAGCAGCTTGAGGAGGCCGCGCTGTCACCGATGGCACGGGCGTTCTATGCGGAAAACCGGCGCGTAGCCAATCTTCGGGCGCGCCGGGTGCTGGGCTGGGTGCCCCGGCATTGCGACTATCGCACGGGACTTCGGGCAATACTGGCCGCCGGCGGGTAGGCTAGGCCCGCCGCGTCGACAGCGCGATCAGCAAGCCGATGACCGCGATGACCGCCCCGGCAACCGCGAGCGCGCTCCAGCGATATCCTTCGAACAGTGTCGACAGCACCATCGCGACCACCGGGGTGGCGACGCCGGTGTAGGCCGCCTTGCCCGCGCCCATGTCGCGGATCAGGCGGAAATACAGCGGGAACGTCAGCGCCGAGCCGAAGATCGCGAGATACAACAGGCCGACCAGATAACTCGGGCGCGGGTCCAGCACCGGCGCGCCCACGGTGACGAGCGCATAGGCCGCATCCAGCATCGTGCCCCAGATCATCGCCCACGCCATGAACGGGATCGGGCCGGAGGCGCGGGCGGCCGGGGCGGCCTGGGCAACGTTGGCGATGGAACAGGCCAGCAGTCCGCCCACCGCCAGCGCCGCGCCGAGCGGCACCGCGCCGCCGGGCGGGGCCAGGCGCATCTCGTGCAGCAGCAGCAGCCCGATGCCGGTCAGCGCGACAGCCGAGCCGGCGACAAAGCGACGAGGGATCCGCGTGCCCAGGAACAGGGCCGACAGCAGCGCATTCGGCACCATCAGCAGCGCGTACAGTATCGCCACCACCCCCGAGGTAAGGTAGCGCTCTGACGGATAGACGAACTGGTAGTTCACGCAAAACTGCATCAGCCCGACCAGCGCGGCAAGTTTTTGCCCGCCCGCCGGAAGCCGCAGCGCGTTCCCGCGCATCCGCGCCATCACGACCATCGCAATGCTGGCTGCCAAGAACCGCCATGTGATCGACCATTCGGGCGGAACCGCCGCAACCTGATCCTTGATCACCAGCCAGGTGGACCCCCAGACAACCGACACCAGCAGGAACGTCCATATCACGTTTCCAGCCGGCTGTACCGGGCGGGCGCGGCGTACCGTCACGGTGCAATCGAGGCCAAGGCACGCGGCGTGGCCCTTGCACAATCACCCCGTGAGGCAGCGGCGAGCCCGCCGGCGGTTCTGTTGCGAAGGAACTTCATGGCCTGCTCGCGGATTGCGGATGCATCTGGCTGGGTCAAGGCGGTATTGAATGACCCGGGCGCTGCGAACACATCCGCCATTTCAATCCCGACACAACGAAGGAACGCACCATGGAAGGCATCGAGATCGTCCGCATCGACCAGGGCCGCGCCGGCGAATATCATGCGCAGGTGCCAGGAAACACCAATGTCGGCCGACTGACCTGGGTTGCCCGTGACACCGCGGACGGGACAGTGCGCGTGGCCGACCACACGCTTGTACCGCCAGAGATGGAAGGCCGCGGCATCGCAGCGAAGCTGGTCGAAGCGCTGATCGAGGATGCCCGCGCGCAGCAGTTCAAGGTCGAGCCCACGTGTTCGTACGTGGCGGCGCAATTCCAACGCCATCCTGAATGGGCAGAGTTGCGGGCCTGACGCCCGCAACCCGAATCACTTCAGCAGTTTTCGGCGGTTGGCGGCAACTGCCTTGCGGTAATGGTCGACCGTCCCGCGTGCCACCGACATCTGGGTTGCGCCCAGCTTGCCGCCGATCGCTCGCGCCTGGAGCGTCATGGCTGCTTCGACCTTTTCACCGGCCAACTTTTGCCATTCAGAGAGCGCGGCATTGCCATCAAGCAGTGCGAGCCGCCCCAGCTGCAGCCACATCACCAGTGTGGCATCGAGCGCCAGCATACTGGATTCCGCGGCCAGGAGTGGCCATTGGTTATCGAACAAGGGGTTTTGCGTGGTCATGGTGAAAGGATCGCGTGGCGGGCGCGATCGTTCCCATTGAAACGAAAATCTGCATGTTTCTGGGTGTTTAAGGCCGCGGCTAAGGGAAATGGTGCTGCTGGGGAGGATTGAACTCCCGACCTCAGCCTTACCAAGGATGCGCTCTACCACTGAGCTACAGCAGCACACCATTTCCGTACTGCCGAACGCGCCCGGGGGCGCCTTGCGGGCAGGGCGGCGCTTTGGCCGGGGGGCCCTGCTTTGTCAACCAGCGAATCCACGATCGCTCTTGCCCGGCGCCGCTCGGAACGGCAGGGAATGCGGGATGAACGAGCCAACAGTTCCCAGCCGCGAGCAGCGTCTTGCCCAGAAGCTGCGCAACAACTTGCACCGGCGCAAGGCCCAGGCCCGGACGATGGCACAGACGGTCGCCGGGGGGAGCGGCGATCCGCCGGGCGCCGATTGCGCCGGCCCCGAATCGCCCGATGCTCTTCCCAAAGCGCCAGCGGGCCGTTAGGGCCTGCCACTTCCAGTCAAACAGGGAGCTTGCCTGAACCGTGCCGCGCCTGATCCTCGTCCGCCATGGCCAGAGCCAGTGGAACCTCGAAAACCGTTTCACCGGCTGGTGGGACGTTAACCTGACCGGGCAGGGTGAGGCCGAGGCACGCGCTGCGGGTGAGTTGCTGGCGGCGAAGGGCATGCTGCCGACGGTGGCGTTCACCTCGCTCCAGACCCGCGCGATCAAGACGCTGCACCTCGCGCTGGAAGCGGCCGGCCGGCTGTGGATTCCCGAAACCAAGGACTGGCGCCTGAACGAGCGCCATTATGGCGGTCTTACCGGGCTGGACAAAGCCGAGACCGCGGCCCGCCACGGAGAAGACCAGGTGAAGATCTGGCGCCGCAGCTTCGACACGCCGCCGCCGGTGCTGGAAACCGGCAGTGCGTTCGACCTGGGCCATGATCCGCGTTATGCCGGAATTCCAATTCCGTCGACGGAGAGCCTGAAGGACACGATCGCGCGCGTGCTGCCCTATTACGAAAGCGCCATCGTGCCCGAACTGCAGGCCGGCGAAACCGTGATCGTTTCGGCACACGGCAATTCGCTACGGGCGCTGGTGAAGCACCTGTCTGGCATCTCGGACGCGGATATCACCGGGCTGGAAATCCCGACCGGCCGTCCGATTGTCTACGAGCTTGACGACAATCTTGGCGCGATCGAGCGCTATTACCTGTCGGAACGCTGAGATGACCGCAACCGTCCCGGTCGCGATCGTCATGGGCAGCCAGTCCGACTGGGCGACAATGCAGGGTGCAGCCCAGACGCTCGACAAGCTGGGCGTGCCTACAGACGTGCGGATCGTTTCGGCGCACCGCACGCCGGAACGCATGTTTGCGTTCGCGTGCGGTGCGGCCGAGGCCGGTTTCAAGGTCATCATTGCCGGTGCGGGCGGGGCGGCGCACCTGCCGGGCATGATCGCATCGCTGACGCATCTGCCCGTGCTGGGCGTGCCGGTGCAATCAAAGGCGCTGTCGGGGCAGGACAGCCTGCTGTCGATCGTGCAGATGCCGGCAGGGATCCCGGTGGGAACGCTGGCGATTGGCGATGCGGGCGCGATAAATGCCGGTTTGCTGGCGGCCGCGATCCTGGCGACGAACGATCCCGGCCTGACCGAACGGCTGAAATCCTATCGCGCCGCGCAAAGCGCGGCCGTGGCCGAGCGGCCGGCCTGAACGGCGCGCACCTGGCAATGATTCCCCCCGGCGAAACGATCGGCATCCTTGGAGGCGGCCAGCTTGGCCGAATGATGGCGATGGCCGCGGCCCAGCTTGGCTACCGCGCTCATGTCTATGCGCCCGAGGCGGATTCGATCGCCGCCGAGGTGTGCGGCGGGTTCACCAATGCGGAATGGACCGACACCGCGGCGCTTGCGCAGTTCGCGGCCGACTGTGCGGTGATCACCTACGAGTTCGAGAATGTGCCCGCCGCGCCGCTGGCCGCGCTGGACGGCGCGGTGCTGCTGCCCAGCGCCCGCGCGCTGGAAGTTGCGCAGGACCGATTGGCCGAAAAGACTTTCGTCACCGGCGCCGGCGGCCGCCCTGCTCCGTTTGCTCCGGTGGATTCGCCGGACGACCTGCGCGGCGCGATTTCGGCGATCGGCATGCCCGGCATCCTCAAGACGCGGCGCGACGGCTATGACGGCAAGGGGCAGTGGCGGATCGCGCGCGAGGAGGACCTGAACGCGCTCGATGGTCATGACTATGCCGCCCAGCCGCTGATCTACGAGGGTTTCATCAATTTTCAGGTCGAATTCTCGGTGCTGCTGTGCCGGGCGGCGGATGGCGACGTGCGGTTCTGGGATACGCCCGAAAATGTCCACGAGCGCGGCATCCTGGCGCGTTCTTCCGTACCGGCATCCTCCGTTGTCCGCCAACAGGAGGGCGAGGCGCGCGCGCTGGCGCGCAAAGTTGCCGAGGCGCTGGATTATGTCGGGGTGCTGACGCTGGAATTCTTTGCCACCGGCACTGGCCCGGTGTTCAACGAAATGGCGCCGCGCGTCCACAATTCGGGCCACTGGACGATTGAGGGCGCGATCACCAGCCAGTTCGAAAACCACGTCCGCGCGATCTGCGGCCTGCCGCTGGGCGCGACCGGGATGGCAGCAAAGGGCGCAGTGATGGACAACCTGATCGGTGATGCCGCGCACGACTGGCCGGCGATCCTGTCCGACCCCGCCAACCATCTGCATCTTTACGGCAAGGCCGCCGCACGGCCGGGCCGCAAGATGGGCCACGTCACCCGGTTGATTCTGGAGCGCGATGACGGCTGACCTGTTCCTGATCGTAGCGGCGGCGCAGGGCGGCACGATCGGGGCCGAAGGCCGGCTGCCTTGGCACCTGCCCGCCGACCTGAAGCGGTTCAAGGCGCTGACCATGGGCAAGCCAATGGTGATGGGTCGCAAGACCTTCGATTCGCTTCCGGGGCTGCTGCCCGGGCGCCGCCACATCGTGCTGACGCGCGACCGGGCATGGCAGGCCCAGGGCGCCGAAGTCGCGCACGATCTGGACGCGGCGCTTGCACTTGCAGGAGCCGGCCCGGTTGCGGTGATCGGCGGAGCCGACATCTTTGCGCTGGCCCTCCCCCGCGCCGCCCGGGTGGAATTGACCGAAGTGCATGCCGCGGTGGCGGGCGATACGGTGATGCCGCCATTGGGCGAAGGGTGGAGCGAGACGTCCCGCGACGAATATGCCCCTTTGGACGGGCGGCCCGGGTTCGCTTTCGTTACGCTTGAACGGACGCTACAGGCAGCGCCATGATCCGGATCGAAAGCACCCAGCCACTGCCCGGGCACCTGCGCGGCGCGATTATCGCGCTGGGCAACTTCGACGGGTTTCATCTGGGGCACCAGGCCGTAGTGGGCGAGGCGATCCGGTGGGCCCGCGAGGAGGGCCGCCCGGCGATCGTTGCCACGTTCGACCCGCACCCGATGCGACTGTTCGTGCCCGATGCGCCGCCTTTTCGGCTGACCACGCTCGACCAGCGGCTCGACCTGTTCGGGGCGGCGGGGGCCGACGCGATGCTGGTGATCCACTTCGACACGGCGGTGGCCGGGATGACCGCGCCCGAATGGATCGAGCAGACCCTGGCCCACCACCTGGGCGCGGCCGGGGTGGTTACCGGGGAGGATTTCACGTTCGGTAAGTGCCGCAGCGGCAGCCCGGCGCTGCTGGCGGAACTAGGCGGGCCCTTTGGCATCCGCGCACGGGCGGTCGGCGCGGTGAACGATGCCGACGGCCCGGTTTCTTCCAGCCGGATCCGGGCCGCGCTGCACGAGGGCGACTGCGCCGGCGCGACCCGGCTGCTGACCCGGCCGTTCACGATCCGCGGCGTGGTCCAGCACGGCGACAAGCTGGGCCGGACCATCGGCTTTCCCACCGCCAACCTGCCGCTGGGCCAATATCTGCGCCCGCGCTATGGCATCTACGCGGTCAAAGGGCGCCTCCCGGACGGGCAGGTGCTGAAGGGCGCGGCGAACTTGGGCATACGCCCGACCTTCGACCCGCCCAAGGAACTGCTGGAGCCGTATTTCTTCGACTTTTCCGGCGACCTTTACGCCCAGCAAATCAACGTTGAATTCCACGCGTATATCCGGCCCGAAACGAAGTTCGACGGGGTGGAGGCGCTGGTCGCGCAGATGCACCGCGATTGCGACGAGGCGCGCGCATTGCTCGCATAGTTGGCGGCAGCCAAAGCTGTGGTTTGCAGGAATGCCTGCACGCGGCTAAGGCCCGGCGGTCATGACCGAGCAGCGCGATTACCGAGCCACCGTCTTCCTGCCGAAGACGGAGTTTCCGATGAAGGCAGGCCTGCCCCAGAAGGAACCGGGGATACTGGCGCGCTGGCAGGCCGAAGGGCTATATGCGCAGTTGCGCGCGGCGCGTGAGGGCTGTGACAAGTTCATCCTCCACGACGGCCCGCCCTATGCCAACGGCGATATCCACGTCGGCCACGCGCTCAACCACATCCTCAAGGACATGGTGGTGCGCACGCAGAGCCTGCTGGGCAAGGACGCTCCCTATGTTCCGGGGTGGGACTGCCACGGGCTGCCGATCGAGTGGAAGGTCGAGGAGCAGTACCGCAAGAAGAAGCTGAACAAGGACGACGTCCCGGCGATTGAATTCCGCGCCGAATGCCGCGCCTATGCGCAGAAATGGGTGGATACCCAGCGCGAACAGCTGAAGCGGCTGGGCGTAAACGGCGACTGGGACAATCCCTACCTCACGATGGATTTCCAGGCCGAGTCGACGATTGTCGGCGAGCTTTTGAAGTTTGCGGAAAGCGGGCAACTGTACCGCGGCGCGAAGCCGGTGATGTGGTCGCCGGTGGAAAAGACCGCGCTGGCCGAGGCCGAGGTCGAGTACGAGGATATCGTCTCCACGCAGGTGGACGTGGCGTTCGAGATTGTTTCTTCGCCGATTGCGGAACTGGTTGGCGCTCATGCGGTGATCTGGACGACGACGCCGTGGACGATTCCGGCGAACCAGGCTTTGGCTTATGGAACAGGTATCGCATACGAGCTCATCAGTGCGAGTGACGGCCGGAAGTATATTGTCGCGTTCGACCTCAGAGATGCTTTTCTAGCACGCACCGGCCTCACCGTGATTGACGAACCGGGGATGCCTGAAGATGCTGAGGGCCTGGGGGCATGGAAGGCGATGAGAATGTGGGTCGGAGAAAAACTCGCCGGCACCATCGCCCGCCACCCGATGCACGCGCTCGGCGGGTTCTTCGCGAAGCCGCGTCCGCTGCTCGCGGGTGATTTCGTTACCACCGAATCGGGCACGGGGCTGGTCCACATGGCGCCCGACCACG
>JAZKDH010000025.1:0-42915 GCA_040387665.1 Pseudomonadota bacterium
GCCAGCGTGACCCCGGTCACGCGCCCGCTTGTCATCCGCAGCGCCGCGGCTTCACTGGCGATTAGGGTGATGTCGCCTTGGCTGCGCAACAGCGCCTGAATCGCAGCTTTGAACAACCGGCGGTCTGCCTGGACGCGCGGGCCCTGCACGGCGCTGCCCTTGCTGCGATTGAGCATGCGATAATGGATCGCAGCCATGTCCGCCGCTCGGGCGAGTAAGCCATCGAACGCGTCAACCTCCCGCACCAGGTGGCCTTTGCCAAGGCCGCCGATAGCGGGGTTGCAGCTCATGGATCCGATCATGTCCAGATCAAACGTGACCATCGCCACACGTGCGCCCATACGAGCGGCAACGGCTGCGGCCTCGCACCCGGCGTGGCCGCCGCCAATTACAATGATGTCGAACGGTTGCACCGACGCGCCTCTACATGATTCGGCGAGTCTGGTCCATAAGGCCGGCGGTTCCACGTGGAACACTCAGATTACTTGCCGATGCAGAACCGGCCGAAGAGTGCATCTAGCATATCTTCTGTTGCGGCACGTCCTAACAGCGCGTCGAACGCTTGGCGTGCTATTCGCAGATTCTCACCGACCAATAACGCATCGTCCGCCATTGCTGCGGCAGCCAGTGCCTCTTCAGCTTCGGCAAGCCATCGATGTTGTCGTTCATTGAGCGCGGCTTGATGCGGCCTCGGCAGCAGCGCACGCGCATGCTCCACCAAGTCATGACGTAACGCGTGCAGTCCGTCACCTGTAACGGCTGAGACGGAACGGCGGGCGGTGCTCTTCGGCACGACCCCGCGGCAATCGGATTTTGCCGCGATATCCCAAGCGTTTCCCGGGCCTTCGCCTTCGGCACCTAGCCACAGGACAATATCGGCACGGTGCAATTCATTACGCGCGCGCTCTACACCAATTGCTTCGATTGCATCGGGGGCGTCGTCGCGCAAACCGGCGGTGTCGAAAAGCATGAATGGTACACCCTCGATCGAAACGGCACGAGTTAACACATCGCGCGTCGTGCCGGCCGTAGGCGAGGTTATCGCAGCATCCGTTTCAAGAAGGGCGTTGAACAACGTAGATTTGCCTGCATTGGGTGGGCCGGCCAATACAACCCGAATACCCTCTCGAAGCGGTTCCGCGCGAGGAGCCGCCAGCCACTCATTGATCTCGCGTCGGAGTACAACGATGTTCCACGTGAAACTTTGGGGAAGGTCGCCCACGCCATCATCGTCTGAAAAATCAAGCGAAGCCTCAAGCTCTGCCGATAACAAGAGAACGCGCTCACGCCAATCTGAGAACGTTCTGGAAACCGATCCTCCCGCCATCTGCAACGCCGACTGGCGCTGTAACTCGGTTTCGGCTGACAGCAGATCAGCCAGCCCTTCGGCTTCCGCAAGGTCGATCCTGCCATTCAGAAACGCGCGCCGGGTGAACTCTCCGGGAAACGCGCGGCGACATCCAGGCAGCGCTGCCAAAGCAGATTCTACAGCCGCCACTACCGCTCTGCCGCCATGAAGATGTAATTCGCTACAGTCCTCGCCGGTCGACGTATTTGGCCCTGGGAGCCAGAGCACAAGCGCCCGGTCCAAAATGTGATGGTCGCGATCCCGCAACGTAACAAAAACAGCGCGCCGGGCGGGCGGAAGCCGCCCGGCAAGGGACTCCAATGCAATCCCTGCTCCCGGGCCGCTGATCCGGACGACTGCAATAGCAGCGGGCGGTGCCCCGCTGGACAGGGCAAAGATCGTGTCGGGCATGTTGCCTGCGCACTGCTTGGGAAATAGCGGGCCTGAACTATCCGTCAGTTTTCCGCAATGCAGTGCCTGCGTCCACGAATTGTTGAAACAGCTTCAGGCCGAATTCGCCCATCGGGGCAAACTGCTTGGTCAGCTGCTGCATCTGCTCAAGGCTTCCGACGCCTTGCATCGCCTTTATGGCCGCTTCGACATACGCTTCGTTCACAGGGGTTACGTCCGGCAGCCCGAGGAACGTTCGCGCTTCCAGCGGGGTGCAGTCCACCTCGACATTCACTTTCATTGCACTACCCTTTGGCCGGCGTTCCAGCAAAGCTGGCACACCAACTTGGGAAAGTCCATCCATCGGGCATATAGCCCGGAGACGAAGGAGAATCGAAATGGGCGAAACGGTGCGCATTCCGACATTTGATGCTGAAGGCGAATTTCCGGCATACGTCGCGCGGCCCGCTGGCACGCCGCGCGGCGCAATCATCGTCATCCAGGAGATTTTCGGCGTTAACCCGGGCATCCGTAAAAAAGCCGACAGCTGGGCCACTCTGGGTTACCTGGCGGTTGCTCCCGAGGTTTTCTGGCGCCAGGCGGAAGGCATAAGCCTGGATGCCGATGTGCCCGAGCAGTTCCAGCAAGCTATCGATTATATGATGGCGCACGATTTTGACGCTGGCATCCGTGACGTCGAAGCCACGATCCGGTGGATTCGCAAATCGGCCCACGTCGCCAAGGTGGGGCTGGTGGGATACTGCATGGGCGGCAAGATCGCCTATCAGGCGGCGACACGCACCGATATCGACGCATCAGTGGGGTATTACGGTGTGGGCATCGATCAGATGCTGAACGAAAGCCACGCGATCGCAAAGCCGCTGATGCTCCACATTCCCACAGCAGACGGATTCGTATCGCCCGAAGCGCAAGCTGCCATGCATGCCGGACTGGGCGACAACCCGCACGTCACGCTGCACGATTACGAAGGGCTCGATCATGGCTTTGCCGCTGAACACGGCGTACGCAGGGTCGAGCAGGCGGCCAACCTGGCAGACCAACGCACCGCAGAATTTTTCGCGGCCCATGTGGGGTAAACGGGTACGGCCGCGCTTCCAGTACAGCTGAATGGCAGGGTAGCGCGCCGGATGTACGGACGCGCTACCCTGCAGCCAAGCCAGTAACGGAGGCTGCGACCGAATTACTGGTTCATCGTCGCGAAGAAGTCCTCGTTGGTCTTCGTATCCTTGATCTTGTCGAGCAGGAATTCCATCGCGTCGATCGTGCCCATCTGCATGAGGATGCGCCGCAGGACCCACATCTTGGAAAGGTTGGCCTTTTCGACCAGCAGTTCTTCCTTGCGCGTGCCAGACTTGCCGACGTCGAGCGCGGGGAAGATGCGCTTGTCGGAAACCTTGCGGTCCAGCACGATTTCCGAGTTACCGGTCCCCTTGAATTCCTCGAAGATCACTTCGTCCATGCGGCTGCCGGTATCGATCAAGGCCGTGGCGATGATCGAGAGCGAACCGCCTTCCTCGATGTTGCGCGCGGCGCCGAAAAAGCGCTTCGGCCGCTGCAACGCGTTGGCGTCGACACCGCCGGTCAGCACCTTGCCCGAGCTTGGCACCACGGTGTTGTAAGCGCGGCCGAGCCGGGTGATCGAATCGAGCAGGATGACGACATCGCGCTTGTGCTCGACCAAGCGCTTGGCTTTCTCGATAACCATTTCAGCAACCTGCACGTGGCGGGTGGCCGGCTCGTCGAAGGTGGAGGCGATGACCTCGCCCTTCACCGAGCGCTGCATGTCGGTCACTTCCTCGGGCCGTTCGTCGATCAGCAGAACGATCAGGAACACCTCGGGATGGTTGTCGGTGATGGCTTTGGCCATGTTCTGCAGCAGCACGGTCTTGCCGGTGCGCGGCGGCGCCACGATCAGCGCGCGCTGGCCCTTGCCCTGCGGACTGATCAGATCGATCACGCGGGCGGACTTGTCCTTCACCGTCGGGTCGATCGAATCAAGCCGCAACCGCTCGTTCGGATAGAGCGGGGTAAGGTTGTCGAAGTTGACGCGGTGGCGCACGGCCTCGGGATTGTCGAAATTAACGCTGATCAGCTTGGTGATCGCGAAATAGCGCTCACCGTCCTTGGGCGCGCGGATTTCACCTTCGACGGTATCGCCGGTACGCAGGCCCCACTTGCGGACCTGGTTGGGCGACACGTAGATATCGTCGGGGCCGGCGAGATAATTTGCCTCGGGGCTGCGCAGGAAGCCGAACCCGTCGACCATCACCTCGATCGTGCCGATGCCGAGGATTTCCTCGCCATCGTCAGCCACTTCCTTGAGAATGGCAAACATCAGGTCCTGCCGGCGCATTGTGCTGGCACCTTCGACCCCGAACTCCTCGGCCATCTCGACCAGCTCGGCCGGGGTTTTCTTCTTCAGTTCTTTGAGATGCATTATTCGAATTTCCGCAGTGGCAACGGGACGTTGGGGGCAGGGACTGAATGTCGGCAGGCAAGGTCATGGGGCTTGGAGAAAGCGGACCTGTGAACGGCGCGGGCCGTCCTGTGCCAAAGACCGGTGTGGGATAGGCCTTGCAGCCCGCGCCGTCAATCCGTCAGGCGTCGCGTGCGGCCTTGGCCTGGTTCGACCAGCCAGCGCGAACGCGCGGCGGGGATGTGGTCAACCTGGCGACCATGATGCTAATTGCAGCCGGGCGGGCGCTTTGTGGTCCGGCGCTGTGTATCCAGGATCAGAACGGCCGGACGACCACCATCACGACGATGAACGCGGCTGCGATTCCCGGAATCTCGTTCAACAGGCGCAAGTTCCTGCCGCCCAGGCGGCGCTCGCCGCGGGCCAGCGCCGCTCCATAGGCCGCCAGCCAGACGTGATAGGCGCTGAGCACGAGAACGAACGCCAGCTTGACGTGGAACCAGCCTTCGCCAAACGCGCCCGTCTTCACCGCCAGCGCCAGCCCGAGCAGCCACACCACCACCAGCGCCGGCCACATGATGATCTTCAAAAGCTTGCGCTCTCGATCGATCCAGACCGCGTTGTCCGGCGAACCGGGCGCCGTCTCCTGATGATAGATGAAATAGCGCGGTAGCATGAACAGCCCCGCCATCCAGAATATCACGAAAATGATATGGCCGGCCTTGAGCCAGAGATAAACCATTGCGAGTGCCTGTTGCATGGACCCGGTCTTTAGCCATTCGGCGGGCGGACGGGAACGGGGTTGCGCAGCCTATTGCGAGTTGGGCGGGCAAAGGGAAGGGCCAGGTGCGCTACCCGGGCGTCCGGCTGCTACCGTTCCCACGTGCGCACCGCAACCAACAGCCGCTCGACATGCGCCAGCGGGGTGAACTGGCCGATGCCGTGGCCCAGGTTGAACACGTGCGGCCGATCGGCAAAGGCATCGAGCACCCGCCGCGCCTGCGTTTCAAGCTCGGCAGATCCGGCCAGCAGCAGCAGCGGATCAAGGTTGCCCTGAACCGGCAATCCCGCCGGCAGTTCGCGCGCGGCCCACAACGGGTCGATTGTTTCGTCAAGCCCCAGCGCATCTACCCCGGTCTCGCGCGCATAGGCAGGCAGCTTTTCCCCTGCGCCTTTAGGAAAACCGATGATCGGCAAGCCCGGACAGCGGGCCCGCAGCTGACGCACGATCTCGGCATTGGGGGCTATGACCCAGCGTTCGAACTCCGCCGGCGCAAGGCTGCCTGCCCAGCTGTCGAACAGCTGCACCGCCTCTGCCCCGGCGCGGGCCTGGCCCTCCAGGTAATCGACTGTGATGGCGATGATCGCATCGATGATCGCCTGGAACGCGCCCGGGTCGGCATAGGCATGGGCGCGTGTCTCGTGCTGGTCGCGGCTGCCTTCGCCGGCGACCATGTAGGTGGCGATCGTCCAGGGACTGCCGGCAAAGCCCAGCAGCGTGCTGTCAGGCGCAAGCGCGGCGCGTACCTTTGCCACGGTCTCATAAATCGGCGTAAGGCGCTGTGGCACGGCCGTGAGGGCATTGAGCGCGGTATCGACCAGCCGGGGCGACAGGCGCGGGCCTTCGCCGGCCAGGAATTCAAGATTCTGCCCCATCGCGTACGGAACGATCAGGATATCGGAAAACAGGATCGCGCCATCGAAGCCGAACCGGCGCAGCGGCTGCAACGTGATCTCGGCAGCGGCCTCGGGATCGTACACCAACGCCAGGAACCCGCCCTTCTCGGCCCGCAAGGCACGGTACTCGGGCAGGTAGCGTCCAGCCTGGCGCATCAGCCATACCGGCCGCCGTGGACCGTTGGTTCCGCGCAAGGTATCAAGGAGGAGACCGGGCATCGTTCGGGTCCAATCCAAATAATAAGAGTCTTTATAAAGGATTCTGAGAGCTGTTGGCCCTGTGGAAACCGGGAATTGCGCGCCCTTGCCTGAATTGTCCCGACCTGAACAGGGGGAGGCTGCGTCCGACTCCCCGGGATGCCCGGTCAAGCCGGAGTTATCCCGCTTGTCCCCAGCCTGTGGGGAACCGCGTCCACATGTCCACAAGCCGGTCCGGGGATTGCCGTCAGCGAGGATGGAATTGGCCGGCCAAGTTGTCAGCCCGTTCGTCCCGTGGTTTGTGCACTCCGTTGTCCACAGCCTGTCCCTGGCAGCGCGTTTGGTGCTAGAAAGCTTGCGATGACCCGCCTGCACCTTCATCTCCTGTCGGATTCAACCGGCGAAACGCTTGAGATGATCGCCAAAGCGGCCCTGGCTCAGTTCGACGATGCCGACGTCATCCGCCATTTCTGGCCGATGGTGCGTTCACAGCAACATCTAGACCGGATCATGGCTGAAATCGCGGCGAACCCGGGGCTGGTTCTCTTCACGCTCGTCAATCCGGAAACCCGCAGCCGGCTGGAAGATCGCTGCCGTGCGCTGGGCCTGCCCACCGTGCCCGCGCTCGATACCGTCACCGCGATGCTCGGGGATATGCTGGGTCAGCGGGCCAAGGCCCGGCCGGGCCGCCAGCACATCCTGGATGATGCCTATTTCGCCCGGGTCGATGCGATCCAGTTCACCATTGCCCACGATGACGGCGTGGCGTGGGAGGACTGGGAAGAGGCGGACATCGTCCTGGCCGGGGTATCGCGTTCGTCCAAGACCCCCACCAGCATTTATCTGGCCAACCGCGGGTACAAGGTGGCCAACATTCCGATCATCGTTGAAAGCCCGCCGCCCCCCGGGCTGTTCGCGCTGAAGCGGCCGCTGGTGGTGGGCCTGACGACCGCCCCGGAACGGCTGGTCCAGGTCCGGCGCAACCGGCTGCTGTCGCTCAACCAGTCCCCCGCGACCGATTACGTGAATCAGGAACGCGTGGCCAAGGAAGTCCAGTACGCCCGCCGCATGTTCGGCGATAATGGCTGGCCGGTGATCGACGTCACGCGGCGCTCGATCGAGGAAACCGCGGCGGCGGTAATCGCGCTGTATCAGGAACACCGGTCCAACGGCGATGCTGCAGACGCCGGGGCGAAGCCGATATGAAGGCGGTCGTTTGATGCTGATCCTGGCAAGCCAGAGCGCGTCGCGGCGCGCGATGCTGACGGCGGCCGGCGTGCCATTCGTTGCCGTTCCGGCCTTGATCGATGAACGCCAGGTCGAAGCCGAGCTAGGCGATGCCCCCGCGGCCGAAGTGGGTTTGGCCCTGGCCTGCGCGAAAGCGCTGGCAGTGGCTGCACAGCACCCGAACCGGCTGGTGCTGGGCAGCGACAGCTTGGTGATGTGCGGCGGACGGCGCTTCGACAAGCCGCGCGACCGGGCCGAGGCGGCGGCGCACTTGCGGTTCTTTTCAGGCAAGGTGCTGGAATTGCATAGTGCCGCAGCCCTCGCCAGGGATGACGTAGTCGTCTGGCAACATGGCGCGGCGGCGTCGTTATTTGTAATTGAATTGTCAGAGGAATTTATCGAAAACTATCTTTGCCACGAATGGCCGGCAGTTGCCCAGTGCGTCGGCGTGTTCCGGATCGAGGGTCGCGGGGTGCAGCTGTTCAACGCGATCGAGGGCGACCATTTCACGGTGCTAGGGATGCCGCTGCTGGCGGTGATCGGCGCGCTGCGCAAGCTGGGCGGACTGGATCGGCAGGGGGTTCCGGCGTGATGGACGGACCCTATGCCGAGGTCATCGGCGATCCGATCGCGCAGTCAAAGTCTCCCGCGATTCACACGTTCTGGCTGGAGGAACTGGGCCTGCCGGGCGCCTATCGCAGTTGCCATGTGACCGCGGCGGGCCTCGCCGACTATCTGGCCGCGCGGCGCGGCGATCCGCTCTGGCGCGGCTGCAACGTGACGATGCCGCACAAGCAGGCGGTAATGCCGCTGCTGGAACGGATCGACCCGCTCGCGCGCCGGATCGGTGCGGTCAACACCATCGTGCCCGAAGATGGCGCACTGGTGGGCTACAACACCGACGCTCCCGGGTTTCTTGAACCGCTTGGGCCCCTGCTCGAACGCGATCACCTGTTTCGCATGGCCCGGGTGCTCGGCACCGGCGGCGCCGCGAGGGCGATCATATCGGGCCTTGCCGGGCTTGGCTTCATGATCGTTCTCGCCGGGCGCGATCCGGGCAAGGCGCGCGCCCTGCTTGATGAGCTTGATCCCGGGGGAGAGCATCACGCGATCGACATCGGGCATTTCGCGCAGCCGACCGATTTTGCTTTCGATGACCGCGAAGGGTGCTGTGATCTGATCGTCAACGCCAGTGCGCTCGGCATGGCGGGACAGCCGCCCCTGCCGTTTGACTGGAGCCACGCCCCGCCCGGCAGCATCGCTTACGATATCGTGACCTGGCCGCTGGAGACGCAGTTCCTTGCCGATGCGAAGTCTGCGGGTTTCCGCACGATCGATGGCCTGGCGATGCTGATCGGGCAGGCGGACTATGCATTTGCCCGGTTCTTCGGTCAACGGCCGCCGCGCCGGAACGATGCCGCGTTGCGCGAACGGATCACCGGTGGCTGACGCTTCGCGGCCGCGCCCTTTCATCCTCGGGCTTACCGGCTCGATCGGCATGGGCAAGTCGGCCGTCGCCGCCATGTTCCAGGGGCTGGGCATCCCGGTGTTCGATGCCGATGCCGCGGTGCATGCGCTGCAGGCCGCGGGCGGCGCGCTGGTGCCGGCAATCGAAGCGGCTTTTCCCGGATCGACCGGACCGGATGGGGTCGACCGCGCTAAGCTCGGTGCCGCGGTCTTTGGTGACCGGGCACAGCTCGCGCGGCTGGAAAACATCGTTCACCCGGCAGTCGGCGAGTTGCGACAGCAATTCCTTGAAGCGCACGCCGACCGGCCGCTGGTGGTATTCGATATCCCGCTGTTGTTCGAAAAGGGCGGGTTTGCCCAGGTGGACGCGATCGTGGTGGTGTCCGCCTCGGCCGCGGCGCAGCGGGTACGGGTGCTGGCGCGTCCCGGGATGACCGATGAAAAATTTGCGCGGATCCTGGCGCTGCAGGTTCCCGATGCGGATAAGCGCGCCCGTGCGGACTACGTGATCGACACCGGGACCTCGCTTGCCGAAACACGCCATGCGGTGAAGCACCTAGTCCATACGGTGCTTGCCCGGGCCACGCCATAATCCGGCTTGCGCGGCGGCGCACCGGGGTGGATACGAAGTATAATGCGCGAGATTATCTTCGATACTGAAACGACCGGGCTCGATCCGAAAAGAGGGGATCGGATGGTCGAAATCGGCTGCATCGAACTCGTCAACCGGGTCCCCACCGGCGAAGTCTATCACGCATATTTCAATCCGGAACGGGACATGCCGGCCGAGGCCGAAGCGGTCCACGGGCTTTCCGCAAGCTTCCTTGCGGACAAGCCGAAATTCGGCGTGAAGGCTGCCGAACTGCTGAAGTTCATCGGAGATTCCCCGCTAGTTGCACATAACGCCGGCTTCGATTTTGCCTTTCTCAATTTTGAACTGGCGCAATGCGGGCTCGACCTGGTGTGCCACACCCGCATGGTGGATACTGTCAGGCTCGCGCGGGTACGGCACCCCGGAGCAAAACTGTCGCTCGATGCGCTGTGTACCCGTTATGGCATCGATCGCAGTCACCGGACCCGCCACGGCGCGCTGCTTGACGCAGAGCTGCTGGCACAGGTCTATGTCGAACTGACCGGGGGGCGCCAGATCGGGCTCGAGCTGACAGATGGTCAATCCGACCTGGTTGCCGGCTTTGTCACCACCATCGTCACCCGGGAGAGGGTTTTCCGCTCGGCTCGCGCGCATTGCGCCAGCGAAGCGGAACTAGCCACACATGCCGCGTTTCTGGAAACGGTAAAAGCACCGATCTGGAATGGCGGGGCGTAAAAAGCAGGAGAAGGCTTTATGGACATTCGCGTATCCGGTCATCAGGTCGACACCGGCGAAGCCCTGCAGACGCACGCTTCCAGTCGTCTGTCCGCAGTGGTTGACAAGTATTTCAGCTCCGCGCTGTCAACCCACGTTACCTTTAACCGTGCGCCAGGGGGCGCATTCCGCTGCGACATCGTCACCCACGTCATGCAGGGATTGATCCTGAAGGGAGCGGGCATTGCGCACGACGCGCATCTGGCGCTCGACCAGGCGGCCGAGAAGATCGACAAGCAGCTGCGCCGTTACAAGCGCAGGCTCAAGGACCGGCATGAGGAATCGAGCCATGCCGTGCGGGAGGAAGAAGCGGCCTACGTTGTTTTCGCCGAACCCGAAGTGGAGGCGGAAGAAGTCCATGCCGACGCGCCGCTGGTTATCGCCGAAACGCGGGTCGACGTGCCGACCGCAACCGTGTCCGATGCAGTGATGATGCTCGATCTGCGCAACACCAATGCATTGCTGTTCAAAAACGCTGGCACGGAGCGGCATAATATGGTTTACCGCCGCGGCGATGGGTCGATCGGCTGGGTCGAACCGTCCTGACGCGCCGGACAAGGCGCGTTTTCCCGGCTTTTTTGCGAGGAGAGGCCCGGATTCCCGGGGGACGCGCTTTATCCGGCATCCGCCAACGCGGATGCCCGAAGGCAGGACAGGCGAACAGTACAGGCAATGACCGCTCTTTTCACGCTCGTTCCCGAAGCCGTCGGCACACTCCGCGCCGATGACAAGCAGGCCATCCTGCAACTGCTGGCTAACCGGTTTGCCGCCGTATACGGACTGGAGCCGCACCACGCCCTTGAACGGATCCAGGAACGCGAACGGCTGGGCAGCACCGGCTTTGGCCGCGGCGTGGCAATTCCGCATGCCCGAATAGAAGGGCTGGCGCGGCCCGTGGCGGTCTTCCTGCGGCTTGAGGCACCGGTCGCATTCGACGCTGCGGACGGCCTGCCGGTTGATCTGATCTTCGGATTGCTGTCGCCCGAACAGGCCGGCGCGGCGCACCTGCACGCCCTTGCGGCGATTTCGCGCCTGATGCGTGACGAGCGGATGCACCAGTCACTCAGCGAAGCACCTAGCGCGGAGGCGCTGTACGCGCTGCTCTGCAATGTCATCGACCGCGACGCCGCCTGACTTGACCGAGCAGCCTGTCTCAGGCGCTGCGCTGCATTGGCGCGCGCTTGAGGGCCTTTATGCTTCGGCTCCGATCAACCGCATATTCGAATCGCAGCTTACGATCGATCACGGCGGCGCGGCGCGGATCGCGTTTCACATCGGCCCAGACGTGCACCATGCTGCCGGCGCTGCGCACGGCACGGTCTATTTCAAGATGCTCGACGACGCGGCGTTTTACGCCGCGAATACCCTGGTGACAGACCGATTTCTCCTCACCACGTCGTTCAATCTCCACTTCGTGCGGCCCGTCAAATCCGGCCGGGTGGTGGCAGAAGGCCGCTGGATCAGCGGCAGGCGCCGGGTGCTGGTGGCAGAGGCCCGGCTGGTCGACGAACAGGGCGAAGAGATTGGGCGCGGCACAGGCACCTTCATGCGCAGCCGCATCGCGCTGTCGGGCCTGCCGGGATATCGGGTTGACTGAAATTTCCCCAGCCAGCCTTCGTCTGCCTGCCCACGTCGAGGTCAGCGCTCTGATCCGTCAGGTCCATGCGGCCGGGGGTTTCGCCGCCGTGCTGGCCCGGGGCGAGCGCGATGCCGGTACGGTGATCGTGGTCCTGAATCCGGCCGGCAAGGGAGCCAGGGCTTACGAACGCATGCCCAATCCCGACGGCACGCGGGCGTGGGCCCTGGCCAAGGCAGAGCAGCGCAACCAGCCCGATACGCTGCAAGACTGGCTGGAACGCCGGCAGGCGCAGGATCCCGATCTGTGGATCATCGAACTGGACATCCCGTGCGGTGAACGGTTCATCGGATTGCCTACCTCATCGGTTTGACTTTGCCGCGCTGCACAAACACACGGCGGCTTCCACTCACGCGCAGGCGGTTGACGGGGCACTGAAGCTCCCGCGGCTGGCACGCAGACGGGTGGCGACCGGCGGGTTTCGCGGGCATCAAAGCGGTTTGCCGCCGACTGCCCCCGGCCCGTGCAGGCGCGCCAACCGCCGATAAAGATCGATGAATGAGCCGTAAGCTCGACTTCGCAAGCGTGCTTGCCGTTGCACTCACATTCGGTTTCGCCGGTTTCGCCGCCGACAATTCCGGCGCGGAGGCCCAATCCCGGCAGCCCGTGGTTTTGGGTCCACTCGTTGAAGTCCCGCCGCCGGGCGACGTGGCAGAACCCGCAGACCCTGCAAATTCTGTTCCTGCAGCCGATCCCCAAACTGACCGATCAAGCGATACCGCGCCACTGGCGCCCGCTGCGGTCACCGGGGCCAGCCTGTTCCAGCTCGTTGCGCTCCAGCCAATGGCTGTCGATATGTCGCGCGACCTTCAGTGTCTGGCCGGAGCAATCTATTTCGAAGCGAAAAGCGAATCGCTCGATGGTCAATTGGCCGTTGGCCGCGTGATCGTGAACCGGGCGCGGTCCGGTCGCTTCCCCAGTTCGTATTGCGGCGTCGTGTTTCAGCAGTCGCAGTTCTCGTTCGTACGCGCGAAGGCCATCCCCGCGGTCAACCGGACGTCGCGGGCATGGAAGAACGCTGTCGCCATCGCGCAGATCGCGAACGACGGTTCATGGTCCAGCGTGGCTGAAGGTGCGCTGTTCTTTCACGCGGCGCGGGTTTCGCCGCGTTGGCGGCTTACCCGGATCGCGCGGATCGACAATCACGTCTTCTATCGCTGAGGTATCCCGCGCCAAGCGCGGGGTACAGGCGGCCGATTACACACGATCGGCGGGTGGCGAACCCCCGGGCGGCTCAAACCGTTACCTCCACCCACATTGGCGCGTGATCGCTGGCGCGTTCGCGCCCGCGATGCTCCTTGTCGACGCCCGCGGCCACCAGCCGATCGGCCAGTTCGGGTGACAGCAGCGCGTGATCGATGCGAAAGCCGTGGTCGCGCTGCCATGCACCGGCCTGATAGTCCCAGAATGTCCAGACTCCGCCGGCGGGGTTCAGGACATCCAGCGCGTCGGTCCATCCCTCAGCGATCAGGCTGGCGTAGGCATCCCTCGATTCGGGCTGCATCAGCGCGTCCGATGCCATAGCGGCAGGAGACCACACGTCCTTGTCCTCGGGAATGACGTTGAAATCGCCCAACACCGCCGCCGGTATCTCCTCGGCCGCAAGCTCGCGCATCCGCGTGCGCAATCGCTCCATCCAGCGCAGCTTGTAATCGAACTTCGGCCCGGGCGCCGGATTTCCGTTGGGGAGATAGATGCCGGCAACGCGCAGGCCGAACACGTCGGCCTCTAGGTAGCGGGAATGAACGTCTTCCGGGTCCCCCGGCAGGCCCCGGCCCACCTCGGCGGGCTGCATGCCGTCCGCCAGGATGGCGACCCCGTTGAACCCCTTCTGACCGTGCCAGATCGCGCCATAGCCGATCCGCTCAAACTCGGCGGCCGGAAATCCCTCGTCCTGCGTCTTTATTTCCTGCAGGCAGGCGACCGACGGGCGAGTCTCCTCAAGCCACTCGATCAGTCGCGGCAGCCGCGCCTTGATCCCGTTGATATTGTAGCTGGCGAGCCTGAGGGTGCCGGTCATGTCAGACGGCGAAGCTGGCACCGCATCCGCACGACGCGGCAGCATTTGGGTTTTCGACTTTGAATGCCGCCCCGCCCAGCGATTCGACATAATCAACGATGCATCCGTCGATCAGGTCGAGACTGACCGGATCCACCACCAGGGAAACACCGTCGGTTTCGGCCACGAAGTCCTCTGTTTCAGCCCCATCGGCCAATCCGAACCGGTACTGAAATCCCGAACAGCCCCCGCCTTCGACGGCCAGGCGCAGGATCGCAGGCTTGGCCTGCTTCTGTGCAATAAGGGCGACACGCCGCGCGGCGCCGGGACTGAGGGTAAGTGATGCCATGGTTCAAATGTAAGCCGACCAGCCCGATGCGGCAAGGGCAGCACGAACGCTTTGGCAGCTAGCTGGCCTGGATATAGCTGCGCATCGCCTCTGCTTCCTTTTCGATTGCGTCGATCCGGTGCTTGACCAGGTCGCCGATCGACACCAGCGCCACCATAGCGCCGTCCTGCATCACCGGAAGATGCCGGATCCGGCGGCGGGTAATCAACGAAAGCGCCGCAAGTACCGTGGTTTCGGGGCTGACCGTGATCGCGGGCGCCGTCATCACTTCGCCAACCGGACGGTCAAGCGCGGCGGAACCTTCCCTGGCAACGCAATACAGCACATCGCGCTCGGAAAAGACCCCGGCCACGCTGCCGCCCTCCAGAACCGGAACGGCGCCGATGCGATTGGCTGCAAGAATGCCGATGGCTTCGCGAACCGCCATGGTTGCCGTTGCGGTTATCACCGTCGCATCGGGGCGGCCTGCGATTACTTTGGCTATCGTCATGTCAGCTCTCCATAACAAGGTGCTGATCCCGGCAGGATGACACGTTCCTGTGCAACGCGCCATAGCGTTCGATCGCCGCCGAACATCGGCAAAAGCAGGTTGGCCATTGTCCGCGCGGTTGCCGATGCCCATGTGCATCAGATGCCGATTCCCCGCTCTCCGCTCGACAATCCGGACACCGCTGCGCATGCCTGGCGGCGCTACTGGCGGATCATGCGCGGCATGGGGTGGGTGACGCTGGGCGTCGTGATGGCGGCGATCATTTTGATCTATCAGGAAAATGGGCTGATTTCGATCAACCTCTATATCGCGACGATTCTGGGCGTAGGGGGCACGATGCTGCTCGGCACTGCGCTGATGGGGCTGGTTTTCCTGTCCAGCGGAACCGGGCACGACGATGCCGTGGTCGATCCGCTCGACGATCCGGACTGATATCTATTCAGTCGGGTAGAGCCGGTATTCCTCTACCGGCACGCCGCCGACAAGATGTTCCTGGATGATCCGTTCAAGCACCGGCGCCGTGCAGGAATGATACCACACGCCGTCGGGCCAGACGACGGCGATCGGGCCGGCAGAACAGATCTTGAGGCAATCCGCTTTCGTGCGGGCGATCCCGCCGTCCCGGTCGAGCCCAAGCTCCTTCAGGCGCCGCTTGAGATACTTCCACGCCGGCCCGCCCACTTCCGGTGTACAGCATTCGCCTTTCTGGGGTTCCGCGCAGAGGAAGATGTGGCGGCGGATCGCATCTCCGCCGTTCAGCGCAAGCGCGGCGCGGGCCTTCGCAACGGCTTCTGAGGAACGCGGCGCGGTCATCCGCGCAGCGCCAAGGAGCGGAGCACTGAGTCGATGCCTTGCGGCAGCGGGCACGGCCGTCCGCCGGCGGTGATAACCACCACCGAATGGGCAAGGGCAACCGGGCGGTCGTCCTGAAGGGCAAGGTTGATCAACGTATGGCTGGTGTTGCCGATCTGCGAAACCGCCACGCAAAAGGTCAGCGGCTGCGGGTAATAGGCCTGGCGTAGGTAATCGATCGCAAAGCTCGCGGCCATGGGCTGGACCTGGCTTTCCGGGCCCATCAGCCCGACGTGATGCAGGAACCGGACCCTGGCGTCTTCGAACAATCCCGCCATGGCGACGTTGTTGACGTGCTGGTTCATGTCGAGGTCGCCGAACCGGGTCGGGATTTCAAGCCGGTACGGGTATCGCGCTGCATCGAGCAGAGCGGGATCGGGCTTTGCCATGCCGGACCCTGTGCGCGTGCGGTCTGGCGTCGTCAAGGCCGTGAAAAGCGCGGTATCAGACCTTCTTGCCGACGATACGGGCGATTTCGGCCGCGACCAGCCGCTCGACCAGCGGCGGCAGGTGATTATCCAGCCAGTCGGCGAGCATCGGGCGCAGTAGCTCGCGAGTCAGGCTTTCAAGCGAGGTTTCGCCCGAGCGCACGATCTGCGGCGAAGCGCCGGGCGCGGCCATCATGGAAAGCGCAGCCAGCGAATCGCGCATCGAATTGATCGCATCTTCGGTGATCAACGGCGCGGGTTCTGCCGGACCATCAAGCGGCTCGAGTTCGGATGCACCGGTAAGCTCCAGCACCTCCGCATCGTCCGCGTCCGAGTCGGCGGCGGCTCCCGGTTGGAGCCGATCCTCGCTGGCGTGCGCCCGATTGTCGCGCGCGATTACCCTCTTAATAGATTCGAGGATTTCCTCGACCGATGGTTCACTTGTCTGACGCATGGCTCGCCCCCGCTATTGCCCTGTCGCCGGCGCCCCCTGCGCTGGCATCGTGTCTACCGGGCCCGGCAACGCAGGGCCGACACCTGAAATAGAACCACCGGGTGCGCGCCTGTCAACCGCCCGCGGCCGGTACCCGCCGGTAACACTTCCCGTCGTGAGACCGCGGCCTGCGTCCGGTGGGAAGAGCGGTGCCCTTGGGTCGTTGCTGCCAGGGAAGGAGCGGCCAGTATCGGGGATCGAACCGTCCTGTGCCGGCGTGCCCACTGTCCGAGTGGAGCGGACTTTCGGGTCAGGGTCGCGCGCCCAGTCGAAAATATTGCCGCGCACCCGCTCATAGTTGATTTTCGGGTCGTACAGCGGCCCGCCATCCAGCCCCAGATCGCGCGCTTCGGCCCGCCCCATTGCGGATAGCAGGTTGAACCCCGCCACATAGGCATTGCGCCGCGCGCGAACGAGCAGGACCTGGGTGTTGAGCAGTTCCTGCTCGGCGTTCAGGATATCAAGGATCGTTCGGTTGCCGACGCTGTTCTCGGCGCGGACCCCTTCAAGGCCGAGCGCAGCGGCGTTGACAGCGGCCTGGCTGGTCTGGATCACGTCAAGCGCCGCCTGCCATTGCTGATATGATGACCGCACCGCGGCGACCACCTCGCGTTCAGCGCCGACTTCCTGTTCCAGCGCCACTCCTTCGCGGGCCTGCGCCTGACGCTGCTGGGCAGCGGGCAGGCCGCCCTGGAACAGCGGGATCGACAGCCTTACGCCAACTTGCGCGGATGTGAATCGCTGGTCGCGGCTGAGCGGATAGCTGTTGAGATAGTCGGTCCGGTCAACACTGGAAAATATGCTGACCTTGGGTAGCCGGCCCGAACCCGCGACTTCGGTATCGTAACCCGCCGCGGTGCTGCGTTCGCGCGCCGCCAGCAGGTCGGGGTTGTTGAGCAGCGCAAAGGCGACCGCTTCTTCCACGCTGGCCGGCATGTTGGGCAGCGGCGGCGGTGCTTCGAGACCAGCCGGTACCGTGCCGACGAGCTGGATATAGGTTTCGCGCGACGCGGCCAGCACGGCCTCGGAACTGCGCAGCTCGCCCTGCGATTGTGCCAGGCGAGCCTCGGACTGGGCCAGGTCGGTCCGCGTCAGGTCCCCGATCTCGTATCGGTCACGCGTGGCGGTCAGGTTGACGTCGAGCACCTCGACGTTGTTGCGGTTCAACCCGACGATCGCCTCGTTGCTGATCACGTCCATGTAGGTGGAGACAACCTGGGTAAACAGGCCGGATTCGGTCGAGCGCAGGTCGTTCCGTCCGGCGATGACCCGGGTTTTCGCCGCCTTGATCGAATTGCGCACGGCGCCGCCGGAATAGATCGGGACATCGCCCAAAGCCTGCACGCTCACCACCCGGCCGGGGCTGGTCTGCAAGCCGACCTGCGTGTTTTCGACCAGTTCCGTGTAAGACGCGTTGCCGCTCAGCGAGGGCAGCCCCTGCGAGCGGGCTATCGGCACTTCGGCATCGACCGCGCGCTGCTGCGACCGGGCGGCTTCCAGCGTCGGGTTGGTCCGATAGGCCGATTCCAGCGCCCCCCGCAGGTCATCGGCCAAGGCCGAGCTGCCGGACGCGTCGCTTCCGATAAGCGCGATCGCCGATAGCAGCGCCGCACCCGCAGCAGTGTGCACCCGGCGCACGCGCATTTTCAGAAGCTCCAGCGTTTCAGTGCCGCAAACTCCGCCAATACAGGAATCCCGATATCTGCAATGGGCAGCAGCGCGACTGCACCTGCCACCTTCCGACCAACCGCCAGCCGGGTTACGCCGCGCTCGACCAGCCCGGTGACGATCCGCCCGCCTTCGGCCAGCCGCCCGGCAAGCCCGGCCGGCAACTGCTCGATCGCGCCGTCGATCAGCAGCAGCGTAACCGAGCCGCTTTTGCCTTTCGCCTCGGCGCCCGCTGCGGGGCTGATCGTTGTGACATCGGCGCCGCAGGCTGCCACCAGCGCAGCCAGATATCCGCTGGCCGAAACCACCAGGGCCGTATCGGACGAGTTGGGCATCGCTTCGCCCAGGATGCGGCCATGAACCAGCGGGGCGGCAAGGAAATGTCCGTCGCCCAGCGCAATTGCCCGGTCGATATAGGCGGTTGACTGCTGCGGTGCAGGAACAAACTGTTCGCGCGGGACGGCTGCAAATGCTGCGAGAAGGGCCGGATCGTTGACGCCGCTTACGCGCAGCTGGCTGTCAATCATCGCACGCCGCGCAACCATGCTTGCCGTCCGGTCATTCCCTGCGGGCTCGGCGGCTGGACTGGCGGCAGGCTGCCGCGCTGCGAGAATGGTCATCGTTCACCCTAAGCGTCAGGTCCGTCCACATCTGCATGCGATGCGCCCGGCTTCGCGCCTTCTAGGCGAACGACCTGCGCGCGCCAAGGGCTTTCGCGGGCCATAAGCGCTCGCGCGTGCCGGAAAATTGGGCAAACGGTGCGGCCGGCCACCGCAGCGCTGCAATCATCCCCCCGGTCGCAGCCCGCCAAGCGGGCCTTTACGCAGGCGCCGGGCAGGGCCTATGGAGCGGCCGTTTGCCACCCCAGACGAATAGGAGCGCCGCACGTGCCGGAAATGGTGACCATCCGCGAGGACGACCTGATCGAGAGCGTTGCCGATGCGCTCCAGTACATCAGCTATTACCACCCGATGGATTACATCCGCGCGCTGGGCGAAGCCTACGAGGCGGAGCAGGGCCCGGCCGCCCGCGATGCAATCGCGCAGATCCTCACCAACAGCCGGATGTGCGCCGAAGGGCACCGGCCGCTGTGCCAGGACACGGGCATCGTCAACGTCTTTGTCAGGTGGGGGCAGGATTGCCGGCTGGGTTCGGCAATGTCGCTGCAGGACGTGGTCGATGAAGGCGTGCGCCGGGCCTACAACCATCCGGATAACAAGCTGCGCGCCTCTGTGCTCGCCGACCCCGCGTTCACCCGCCGCAACACCCGCGATAACACGCCGTGCGTGCTCAATGTCGAAATGGTCCCCGGACGCACCGTCACCATCGACGTGGCCGCCAAAGGCGGCGGGTCCGAGAACAAGTCCAAGTTCAAGATGATGAACCCCAGCGACAACATCGTCGACTGGGTGGTCGAGATGCTGCCGCAGATGGGCGCCGGCTGGTGCCCGCCGGGGATGCTCGGGATCGGCATCGGCGGCACCGCTGAACATTGCGTGCTGCTGGCCAAGAAGGCGCTGATGGAGCCGATCGACATGGGCCAGCTCAAGGCACGGGGACCGCAGAGCGATCTGGAGGCCATGCGGATCGAGATATTCGACAAGGTCAACGCGCTCGGCATCGGGGCGCAGGGGCTGGGCGGGCTGTCCACCATCCTCGACGTCAAGATCATGGACGCGCCGTGCCACGCCGCCGGCAAGCCGGTGGCAATGATCCCGAACTGCGCGGCCACCCGCCATGCCCACTTCACGCTGGACGGGTCCGGCTCTACCTTCCTTGAACCCCCCCGGCTTGATGACTGGCCAAAGGTACGATGGGCGCCCGACAGCGCGGCGCGCCGTGTCGATCTCGACACACTGACCGCCGATGAAGTGAAAAGCTGGAAGCAGGGTGATCGCCTGCTGCTCAATGGCAAGATGCTGACCGGGCGCGATGCCGCGCACAAGCGGATCAACGACATGCTGCTGCGGGGCGAACAGCTGCCGGTCGATTTTCGCGGGCGGGTAATCTACTATGTCGGGCCGGTCGACCCGGTGCGCGACGAAGTGGTCGGGCCTGCAGGACCGACCACGGCAACCCGGATGGACGGATTCATGGACATGATGCTTGGCCAGGGCCTGCTGGCCAGCGTTGGCAAGTCCGAGCGCGGGCCGGCTGCCACCGAATCGATCGCCAAGCACCAGTCGGCGTATCTGATGGCGGTAGGCGGAGCGGCCTATCTCGTGGCCCGGGCGATCAAGGCATCCAAGGTCGTTGGGTTTGCGGATCTGGGAATGGAAGCGATCTACGAATTCACGGTTGAAGACATGCCCGTCACGGTCGCGGTCGATTCCTCCGGACAGAACGTGCACACGCTCGCGCCGCTGATCTGGAAAAAGAAAATCGCCCAGGAAGCGATGCGGGCAAAGTAGCCCGACCTGCTCCTTTGAGCGGTTTAATGGGACGAACGGCCCTGTACGCGGGGTAAATTCCGCTCGGTAGGTGCGCGGGAAGGGCGCGTTGTGGGTTCTGGCTATACCATCCCTCGGTAATATACGGCACCCCATGGCGTTGATGATCGTCTTTGTGCTGGGGATCGCAAATTTCGCCCTGCATCGTGCGGTGCTTGACAGCGATCACCCGGTCCTTGCCCAGGTCGGCTGGCTGTACCGCTCGCTCGGTGGTCGGCTGAGCCTGTTCGTCGAATACATGTTGCTGGTAGGCACCATGCTGCTGGTGGCCAACGGCAATGGCCTGTGGGTGCTTGGTTACATGGCCTACAGTTTGCTGAACGGCTTTTCGGGCTGGCTTATTCTGAGCGGCCGGGCCTAGGCATCGTTCGCAAGTCCCGAATTCTGCCCGGATGATCAGCAGCCGCCAAGCCCGATAGGGAACACGCCCCTCGCCAGTCGGTTCACTGCGCATGACCTCACCCAGAGATAGCCGGCCGCTGTGGCTCGTGGCCAACAGCGCCAGCGGCAGCAACTCGGACGAAGCCCTCGACGAACTGCTTGGCGCCCTGGCAAATGCGGGCACCCCGGTCGCGCGCCGTTTCGATGTCGCAGACCGGTTGCCCGATCGCCAAATGCTTCAGGCGGCCGGGGTTGGAACCCTGGCGGTCTTTACCGGAGACGGCACCGCCAACGCCGTAGCCACGGGTGTGGAAGGGTGGGACGGGGCATTGCTGGTATTGCCCGGCGGAACCGCGAACCTGCTGGCCCGCGCGATCCATGGCGACCGCGATGCAGCGGCGATAGCGCGGGACTTTGGCACGCTGCGCATCGCCCGGCGCAACTGCGTCCGCTCGCGACACGGGACCGGCCTGATCGAAATCCTCGCCGGCCCGGGCGCCACATGGAGCGACGTGCGCGAAGGGCTGCGCGACGGAGACGTCGGTGCAGTTGCGGGCAAGGCGGTCGAAGCAATCCGCCAGAGCACCGTGGGATCCATGGTGGCATTGGCCGACCCGCCGATTGGGCGCGCGGAAGGATACGCGGGCGTGCGACTGGACATTTCGGGCGAGGCAATGCTGGTCGAAGGATACGGGGCTGAAACCGTCGGCGACTATTTCCGCCAAGGCCTTGCGTTGCTGCGCCGCAACTTTCGCGATGGCCCGCACGATGAACTGGGCGCGCATCCCGCGGTCACCTGCCGGTCAGTCGACAGCGAGCCCATTCCCTTGATGATCGACGGCGAGCGGCGCGACGGAGCCGCGCAAGAGCATTTTTCGCTTGCGCCGTTCGATCTTGATCTGCTTGCGCCCTGACCATGCAGACCCTCACCCTGTTTCACATCAGCGACCTCCATTTCGGGCTGGAGGATACGCGCGCGATGGATTGGGTCGCAAAGGCCATCGCCGCCGAGCACCCTGCCGCGGTTGCCATCACCGGGGATCTCACGATGCGAGCACGCAGCCACGAATTCAAGGCGGCGTGCAGCTGGATATCCGGGCTGGCGGCGCCCGTCACCGTCGAGCCGGGCAATCACGACATGCCCTATATCAACCTCATCGAACGCTTCGTGCGGCCGTACCGGCGCTTTCGCGCGATCGAATCGCTGCTGGAACGGCAGATCGATCTTGGCGACCTGCGGATCATTCCACTGAAGACGGTTACGCGCGCCCAGTGGCGGTTTCCATGGGTTGACGGCTGGGTCACCCAGCGCGCGCTCTCGGCAACACTGGCCGCGATCGACGCGCTGCCCGAGGGGACCCGGATCATCGTCACGGCGCATCACCCCCTGCCGGAGCGCGGCGCGGATGGGCGGCGGCTGACGATCGGGGGCAGCCGGGCAATGGCCGAACTCGCCAGGCGCAAGGTGCTGGCGGTGCTGACCGGCCACGTCCACGATCCGTTCGACCTGTGCGCCGATACGTCCGCAGGGCCGCTGCGGATGATCGGGGCGGGGACCCTGTCGCAGCGCATCCGCTCTACCCCGCCCAGCTTCAACGAACTGACCATAGCAGGGCGCGACGTGGCGGTAACCGTCCGCAACCTGGAGGCGGTGCCAACCGCTGCGATGATGGTGTACGCCGTACCCGAAACCGCGCTGCCGCCGCGCCAGCCGGGTCAGCCGGTCGCGCCGGTGGGTGCGGTGCCCGCGGTTGATCCGCCGGTCAGTTGATGCCCGCAGACAGTTCCGAGATTGCCCACCGGGCCGCATCCGCCACGCCCGGATCCGGGTCCGCCAAAAGCTCCTGAACGAAGGGAACCAGCCCCTGATCCTGGCTGTTGCCTGCGGCATAAAGGCAGTTGCGCACGAACCTGTCGCGGCCGATCCGCCTAATCGGCGAGCCTGAGAACAGCCGGCGAAACCCTGCGTCGTCAAGTGCCAGCAGATCGGCCAGGCGCGGCGCGGCAAGTTCCGCCCGCGAGCGGAATGCGCGCTGTGCGTGTGCAGATTGCGCAAACTTGTTCCAGGGACAGACCGCCAGACAATCGTCGCAGCCATAGATGCGGTTGCCCATCGCCCGGCGAAATTCCACCGCAACCGGGCCTTTGTGCTCGATCGTAAGATACGAAATGCACCGATTCGCGTCGAGCCGGTAGGCTGCGGGAAACGCATCCGTCGGGCAGGCCTGCTGGCACTTGCGGCACGAACCGCAACTATCCGCCCCGGCATCATCCGCCGGCAGCGCCAAAGTGGTGTAGATTGCGCCAAGAAACAGCCACGAGCCGTGCTCCCGGCTGACAAGGTTGGTGTGCTTGCCCTGCCAGCCCAGCCCGGCTGCCTGACCAAGCGGTTTTTCCATTACCGGCGCGGTATCCACGAATACCTTGACCCCGGCCTCGCCCAACCCGCGTCGCGGAGCTTCGGCAGCGATCCAGCGCGCCAGGGATTTGAGGGCCTTTTTCACGGTATCGTGATAGTCCGCCCCTTGTGCGTACACCGATATGCGCGCCCGGTCGGGATGGCCGGCAAGCAGCAGGGGATCGCTAGCGGGCGCATAGGACATGCCCAGCGCAATCACGCTGCGCGCCTCGGGCCACAGTGCCTGCGGGCTGCGGCGGTGATGAAGCCGGGCCGCCATCCAGTCCATCTGGCCGTGCATCCCGGCGTCGAGCCACTGCTCCAGCCGTCCCGAGAGGGCCGGGTCTTCGTCTGCACCCGCGATCCCGCAGGCGGCGAAACCGCACGCTGCTGCCTGCGCCTTCAGCGCATCGACAAACGCCTGGTGATTGCCGGTCAGCGGCGCCGGAGCGGCTGGACCGTTAACCACTGGCCGATATGTCCCTCTTCACGAACGGAAATTGGCGGTACACACCCATGCGCATGGAACTAGGACAATGGCAGCGGGCAGGCAACGCGCCCGGCAGCGCGGCAGAGCGAAAACCGCTCGCGATCGAGGCCTTGGCTCTGGCAAAGCGGTTTGACGGGTTCACCGCGGTCGACGGGGTGGACCTGTCGGTGCCGGAAGGATCGATCTTCGGCATCCTCGGCCCCAACGGCGCGGGCAAGACCACCACGCTGCGCATGCTGCTGGGCATCATCGATCCAGATTCGGGCACGCGGCGCATCCTTGGCGCAGACCGTCCGCACGACGTTGCCCACTTGATCGGCTATCTGCCCGAAGAGCGTGGGCTTTACCCTGCGATGACCGCGGTCGAAGCGATTGCCTTTGTCGGATCGCTGCGGGGACTGCCCCGTGCGCAAGGGTTGCGGCGCGGGCGCGAGTTGCTGGAAGAACATGGCCTGGGCCACGCGGCCCGCAGGCAGATCCGGCAATTGTCCAAGGGCATGGCGCAGCAGGTCCAGATCCTCTCCACGCTCGTCCACGAACCGCGCCTGGTGGTCTTCGACGAACCCTTTTCGGGGCTGGACGCGCTCAACCAGGGGCGCCTGGAAAAGATGATGCGTGCACTGGCCGCCCAGGGCACCACCGTGATCTTTTCCACCCACGTCATCGCCCATGCGGAACGCCTGTGCGATCAGGTCGCGATCATCGCGGGCGGCAAGGTGCCGTTTGCCGGACCGGTGGACGTGGCGCGAGACCGCATTCCGCCGCAGGTCCGGCTCGAAACCCGCACTGCCGATGGCCCGTGGCGTGCAGCGTTGCCCGCCGACACGCGCATGGCGCACAGGCAAAACGGAACCAGCCGATTTGAGTTTGCGGTACCGGCCAGCGGCATCGAACCTTTGCTGCGCGCCTTGATCGAAGGCGAAGCCGGCATACTCTCGCTATCGATCGAACGGGCCGGGCTGCACGATGCGTTTCTGGCCATCGCGGGCGAAGCGGCGGCCCGCGCACTTGAACAGAACCCCGATGCGGAGAATTTTCGATGAGCGGCCGGCTTTCCACCCTTGCGGCTGCGGTCGTAGTTGCGCGGCGCGACTTTTCCGCTGTCCTGTTCAGCCGCAGCTTCCTCCTGTTCCTGCTCGGGCCGTTGTTCCCGCTGGTGGTGGCGGGGCTGGCCACCGGCGTCGGGCAAAAGGTCGAGCAAAAGGCGGCGCGGCCCGCCTTGGGGATAGCAATGCAGGCTGCAGATGCCGACGCAATGTTGCGGGCGGGCGCCCAATTGGGTCCCCGGCTTGGCAACGCCGCCCCCGAACTGGTCGTGCTTGCCCGGCTTGAGCCGCACCAGCGGTTCGATGCCGAGTCCGCCTTGCGCGGCGGCCGCAGCAATGTCGCCGCTGTGGTTACCGGGACGCTTGGCCGGCCGGTGATCGTCGGACCGCAACCGCAGCTGGATGGCTGGGCTGGGCCCGTGGCGCTGCTGGCGGCGCAAGCTCAAGATCATGGTCTGGCAGCGTTCCCGCCGGTGAAGCAGGTGCCGACCATAACCTCGAGCGCAAGCGAGCGCATCGGGCAGATGCGCACGGCGCAGGCCGCGCAGACGCTGCTGTTCCTGCTGACGATGCTGCTGGCCGGGATGGTCCTGTCTAATCTCGTTGAAGAAAAAGCGAATAAAATCATCGAAATACTGGCTGCTGCCATCCCGATGGACGCGGTATTTCTGGGCAAGTTGTTCGCGATGCTGGCGGTGTCGTTCGTCGGGATCGCGGTATGGGGGCTAAGCATCGGCGGGCTTTTGCTGGCCGGCGGAAGATCACTTGATGAATTGGCCGCGCCGGCTGTCGGCTGGCCGATGTTCGTCGCGCTGGGAACGGCGTATTTCGCGATGGCGTATCTTCTGCTCGGCTCGGTGTTCCTCACCATCGGCTCGATGGCCGCGACGGTCCGCGATGTGCAGACCCTGTCGATGCCGGTCACCATGCTGCAGTTGCTGGTGTTCTTCTTCGCCAGCTACGCGGTGGCGCTGCCCGGCAGCACGATTGAATGGGCCGCGGTGCTGATCCCGTTCAGTTCGCCGTTCGCGATGCTGGCCCGGGCGGCGCAGCATCCTGATCTGGTTCAGCACGCTCTCGCCCTCGGGTGGCAGACCGCTTGGGTCGCGCTGTTCGTGCGTAGCGGGGCCAGGCTGTTCCGGCGCAAGGTGATGAAATCCGGTCCGGCAGGCAGGCGCGGCCGTAAGGGATTGCTGGCACGGCTGCGCGGCGCGCGGCCTCAGGCTCTTTGAATCGCAGGTTTTCTTCCCATGTGGAAGCGGTGCCCGATGATCTCCTTTCTCCGCGGCCCCGCCGCAGCTTGCTGGGGTGCGTAGGCGCTGCGGTCGCATTGCCGCTGGTTGCGCCGTTCTTTGCCGGAAATGCGGCGGTTCCGCGCCGTTTTCCGTTCACCCTGACCGAGCCGGAATGGCGCAGGCGGCTGACGCCTGCCCAGTTCCGGATCCTGCGCGAAAGGGGCACCGAATATCCCGGTACGTCGGCGCTGCTGCGCGAACATCGCCGCGGCACGTTTGTCTGCGCGGGCGATGGCCACCCGTTGTTCTCGTCGGCCACCAAGTTTGAGAGCGGCACCGGCTGGCCAAGCTTCTGGCGCCCGCTGCGCGGCGCGGTTGGAACGACGCGGGATCGTAGTTTGGGGCAGATCCGCACCGAAGTGCACTGCGCGAATTGCGGCGGGCATCTGGGTCACGTGTTTGACGATGGCCCGCGCCCGACCGGGCAGCGCTACTGCATGAACGGGACCGCATTGGCGTTCCGTCTGCTCTGATCCGCGCGGCAAACTGGGCGTTTATCCGTACTGCGCATTTTGACAGCGCGAAACCTGCCCACGGTATCTTGCCCCCATTGAAGAAAGGGGCGGAAAAGCGCGCTATGCTCAAGCGGGTTGACGTATCGGATCTGGAACTGGGCATGTACGTCCACAAGCTGGAGGGGAGCTGGTTCAAGCATCCCTTCTGGAAAGCGAAGTTTGTTCTGACCGACGAACGAACGCTTGATGAATTGCGGTGTAGCGAAGTTCCCGCGGTGATCATCGATACCGCCCGCGGGCTCGATCTGCGCCCCGCACCAGCCAACGCCCCGGTGGCCACGACCCCCGCGTCGGCCCGTTGGCTGGCGCCTGGCGCGCGGCGTGCACGGGCCGCGGTCCAGGCGGGCGCCAGCGCGGGGTTCGACATCCGTTCGACCGCGCCCCAGCCGTTGGCGCGCGAATTCGGCAACGCCTCCCGCCTGGCGGAAAAATCACGCAAAGTCATAACCCGCGTGTTCATCGAAGCCCGGCTTGGTAAAACGATCAAGGCGTCGGTGGTCGAGCCTGTGGTGGAAGACATCTTCGCCTCGGTCCAGCGCAATCCCCATGCGTTCAACGGTCTGATGCGGTGCAAGCGCGACAACGAGTTCGTATATCGCCACGCACTGGCCGTCAGTGCGCTGATGGTGGCGCTCGGCCGGCAGCTGAAGCTGCGCCCGGACGAGGTGCGCGCGGCCGGGATGGCAGGCCTGCTGATCGACGTCGGCGTCTCGCTTCTGCCGGTGGATCTGAACGCACTGGGCGGAGACTTTCGCCGGCTGAATGAACGCGTATTTCGCGAACATGCCCGACTAGGGCATGAATTCCTGGTTGCCAGCGGCATTCCGGCCGCGGTGGCGCGCGCGTGCCTGGAACATCACGAACGGATCGATGGCACTGGCTACCCGCACGGGGTGCGCGGCCCGCAGATCAGCCCGCTGGGCCGGATGGCGGCAATCTGCGACACTTATGACTGGCTCGTCAACGACGGCGCCACCGGAGCCGGACTTGATCCAGCCGCTGCGCTGGCCCAACTGTCGGCGATGGACGGGGCGTTCGACCGGGCGATGCTCGCCGCATTCACGGACATGGTCGGGATCTATCCGATCGGGGCGGTCGTGCTGTTGGCATCGGGACGGCTGGCGATGGTGGTGGCGAAGGATGGGGCCAAAGCGGGCTTGCCGGTGGTGCGCACGTTCTGGTCGGCGCAGGAACGCGGGCCGGTCCCCCCGGTCGAGATTGCGCTGGCCGATTGCTTCGGCGCCGACCGGATCGAATGCGGCGCAGACCCGCACGCTTACGGCTGCACGGAATTCCCCTTCCTGCGCGAACGGCTGTTCTACGCATCGTGCACCGGCGGCTGACGATCGGCGCTGCTGGTACGGACGGCGAGACTTAACCCTCACGAGCAAGTTCAAGGATTTTCAAGTCTGTCCCGGTAACCTTCCGGGGTATGCCGTAGATGCCCTAACCCCGCAGAAACCAAACGCTTTTGTGAAAATCGGGCTGCCGGAACGTTCCGTCAAGGTCGGTGCAATGCCATGCCGGATTACACGTGCATTTGCACCGCTTACCCCAAGGTTGACCTCGTACGTCTATCGCGCGGCACACAGGGTGTTTTTACAAGATGAAAACACCCGCATCGACGGAGCGTAAATCGTGCAGAACGAGGTCAAAGTCTGCGACGCCGTCGCCATTTACGTCACCGTAAACGTGAGTGTCTCCTTTTACCGCGCTGTACCGCAGTTCCCCGGCTGATTTAGTGAAGTTCGACGTCCCGATGAACTTGAAGACGTTATCTGCGTGGGTCGCAGATTTCGCGTCAATTTGGGTGAGGTCGATCCTGTCGCCTTCACGTTTGTCGAAGTCGGTGATGTCCGCTTTAGTTGTCTTGTCAAGCGCGCGGAAAATGAACATGTCCGCGCCGGCCCCGCCCGTATGATGCACGCTGCCCCCTCCGCCATCCAGCCGGTCGTTACCCGCTCCTCCTACGAGCCGGTCATAGCCGCCGCTACCCGACAGCAGGTCATTGCCATCGCCGCCTTCCAGTCGGTCGTTACCCTCGCCACCCTTGATGGTGTCCTTGCCGCTGCCGCCGAAAATCGCATCGTTGCCCCGGTTGCCCTCCAGCCGATCGTTTCCACCATTGCCGTATATCACGTCGGTTCCGGTCGACCCGACGATCCGGTTGTCGGCTTCGTTGCCTTCGGCCGTGAGCCCGGTCGCAGCCATCCGCAGCGTCTCGACATTGGCGGACAACTTCTGGCTGAGGTACGCCCAGACCGTGTCGTCACCGTTGCGGGCAGCCTCGACGACCACGTCGCCAGCGCCCTTCACGTAGTAGACGTCATCGCCGGTGCCGCCCGCCAACTTATTCTTGCCCGAACCGCCGTGGAGCGTGTCGTCGCCGGCATAGCCGTTGAGCTTGCTGTCGCCGATGGACGTAGCACGCAGCACGTCCGCACGCGAAGTGCCTTCGATGTTGGACAGCGGCGTGTCGAGCGGGTCGGTGACGGAGCCTGTTGAACCCTTTTTCAGATCGGTCAGCGGGCCGTAGAGCACGCTGTCCTTGCTGCTGTACAGGGTGCTGTTGTTCGATAGCCACGCTTGCGTCAAACTCTTGCCGCCGTCGAGCGGGGTCAGAATCCTGGAATTGTGACTATTCGCCAGGTTATGATTTTCGTCGGAGAGATAGTAGGTCGTGGCCTGGTTGTCGCTCACGATGCCCGAAGTTCGCGACGACGTCCGGATCGACGCCTTCTGATCCGCGAGCCCGGCAACGGTGTTGGAGGTCATGGTCAAGTTCTGGACGGGGCCGACCGAGATCCCGTTGAACAGTGTGCCGATTACCGTGTTGTCGGTGATTGACAGGTTCTTGTAGGGCAGCGTGCCGACCTCGTCGCGTAGGAAGATGCCCTGAAACGGAAGCCCGTCCCCGCGGGTGATCAGATTGTTGCTGATGACAATCTTGCTCGACGATTCAGTGGTGTTCGTAGTCCACAGCTGGATGCCGTCTGCATGGTCGGCGCCCTGCGGCCGCATGTCCGTGATGTGGTTGCCGGTGACGGTGAAGCCAGTCACATGGGCGGCGCGGATCGCATCAGTGCGCAGGTCATGGAAATAGCTGCGGGTGAAGCTGACACCGGTGCTGTCCATCACCGTCACACCGTGCCACGCATGCGTAAATTCGGAATCGGTGACCGTTACGTTCCGGCTATTGCGAATGAGGAACGGCGAGATATCGTACCCCTTATCACCTGCAGGGCCGAACATCTTGATGGAATCGAAGTGGATGTTGGCAGACTTGCCAACGTTAAATGTGTAGTTGTCGCTGCCGCTGGGCGGTGCGAACTGCAGGTTGGAGAACGTCAAGCCACTGCTCGATTTCAGCGTCAGATCAAGGAACTTTGCCGGCGCGTCGGCCGATGCCGACGCGATCGTGATGTTCCCCGGGGTGTTGACGCCAGTAAGGTTCACACCGTCGTAGGTGCCCGGTTTAACGAGAACCACATCTCCACTTTTCGCTGCCTTCACAGCGGCCAACAGCTGGGAAGTGGTTCCGACCAAATATTTAGACATTTAAGTACTCCAGGTCGCCGCGGCGACGGGCTGACACCAGCAGGGTGGACGGCTGCAAACTGTGCGAATAACTGTGGAGGCGCCCTAAGCAGAGAGATTCCGTCTTAAACAGAGCTCAAAATACAGCTTATCGTTAAACGTGCACCGGTCACGGCTAGGCGGTGCTGCATTGCGGCGAAGCGAGGAAATGATCCTCGCTAGTTGGTGGCGTCTAATTGTTACGGTTTGGGTTCATCTTGAACTTCAGCTGAACACCAGCAGAATTTGTCGCCTGCATACCTATTGATGAGGCTTTGCTGAGTTAGCCTGGAACCAGCCTCGCCCTTGAACGCGGCTGTCGCCAGACTGGTCGCAATCCGCCGATGATCGATTGCTAATCGGCCGCCCGGCTGAGCGACAAAGGTTTGCAGCTCGGCATTGGACGAGAAGGCCTTCTGAATGAAGGGGGTTTTGCATGATGGCGCGGACCGAGGCGAACTTCTGCAGTGACTTGCTCCGCCGGAACGCAGCATCGCGCGCATCAGCGAGCATTAGCCGCCGCCCCGCCCGCGCTATGCTGATCACTAGAAAACGTAACCCTCTGGCCGCCGCCGCCGCACCGGTGCAAATGGTGCAACCGTCGGACCTTACGCGGCAGCAGCCGTAGTTGAGCTTGCAGGTTCATTCAATGGCGTCGATCACCAACTCAGGTCGGGTGTAGTGGACCATGTGGCCCGTGCCGGCCAGTATCGAGAGACGAGCGCCTGGTAGCAGTCCGTGCAGCCGTTCTGAATGATCATGAGGATTCACGATCTTGTCACCTTCGCCAGCAAGCAGGTGCACCGGGACGGCCAGTTCCGTGTATCGCTTGGACAGTGCCTCGGCGGCCGGAAGGGCAAGGCCTGAATCCGCCGCGGTAGCGCGCAGTTGCGTTGGCCGCATGATCATGCCTTTCGGAAAAGTTGTCTCCCACCGGGCGGGCACCGCGCCAGGCGCAAAAATCAACTTTTCAACAGTTGGGAGTGCAAGACGAGCCGCGATCGGCGAAATCGTATAGCGCATCACGTCACCCACCACCGGAATGGCCGGCATGGCGTTCAGCAGGGCATCCGGGCGCGGGGTCGGGAAGTAAAGACCGCCTAGCAGGACCAGCCGGCTTACCATCTGCGGGTAGTCCAGCGCAAAAGCCAGTGCGACCAAGGCTCCGAGGCTGTGGCCGACTACGACGGCTGGCCCAAACGCGAGAACACTCAGCGCCCCCGCCAGCGCTTCCGCCTGCGCTTGCGGCGTCCAGACCGATCCACGCGGGCGAGAACTGTAGCCGAAGCCGGGACGATCGAAGGCGATGACCTCATGCGATTTGGTCAGCTCATCGAAGATGCCGCTTACCAACCAATCCTGAAGCAGCAATCCATTGCCGTGGAGCAAGACCACCTTAGGGCCCGCTCCCGCGCGCAGGTAGTGAAGCGTTGCGTCACCGACTTGGATAAATTCGCCGGCAGGAGGGGTAGCGCGCTCCGCCCGCTTCGTTTGAAACTGATTGTAAATCGCCGCTGCAGCTCCGACTGCGGCAACACCGCTCAGCGCGCCCCAGTGAGAAATTCGGTCGCGCGAGTATGTAGGCATTTCGTTTAGCTCCGATGCGATCACGAGACAACGTGCTGCAACGCAGCAAGTTCCCTGCTCACACCTTTCGTTCCTCAACTCTCGCCTCTTGCCGCGTTCACGACGGTACCTTGTAAGACGCAGTCGCGCGCTGCAAAAACCATGGAACCGGCGGCAGCCCGGCCGATTGGTGTCGCGCCACTTTAAAGCGGAGTGCCAGGACCATGAGCCAGCAATTTGCATCAACGCTTGCCGCGGCCCGAGCACTTGGGGCCTCGGGTATTCCTGCGCTGCTGGGCATCGGCGCGGCGATCGCGGCTGATCTTGGGGGCAGCGCTGCTTCTGCTAGCGACAGTCAGCTATTTCAGTCGTCCCGTCGGTAGCTCGGCAGCTTATTAACCGACTTCACGGGGAGGGCGTGCATGTACCGATTCACAACGGCCTTGATTTGGCTCCTCGTGGCTGCAGTGCTCCTCTTCCTCTTGGTGCTCATGGTAACAACGCCGCCGCCGCCAGCAGGAGCAGTTCGCTAATCGCGCAAAGCTGGACAGGCTTCTGGGTATGTGACGAACGTCCCACGCGCGTGGGACGAGATCGCCGGCCTTGCGAGTCCGGGTTGAGAATGACGGCCCAAAGCCTGAACGGCCGGTTTTAGCCAACTGGCGTCGCAGATCATGATCTACATACGACTATGACGCACGCTTGGCCCAGAGATCCCGGCTCGTCGCAAACACAAGGCCAAGCATCGTTCACTCCGAAAAGCTCGGAACGGCATGCGGTGCGCAGGTTAACGGCAAGCCACGATCAAACTGCTGAAAAACAATGACACCGATAGAAGATGACCAACGAGCAATCCCGCCAGCCGAAGAAGATTTGACGGAGACGAAGCGCACAGTCGAAACCGCGCGTGTGCGTAGCTCAACGGGGGCAGAACGTTAAGTTCGCGAATCCCAGAACCGACGATCCCAGCGGGGACCCCACAGCGGAAGAGAGGCACAAAGCGGGCCGGCCTCCCTCCCGGGCGGGACTTGGCACCGCCCACGTCCGGGAACAACGACCGTCACTTCCGTTACGTATTGGCCAGTGGGTTTCATTGCAATCGCAGCTTGGCCGGACTCCGGCGATGCGCCTCGCGCGCTCACATGGAGTGTTGCGGCGGCGCTCCTCGGCGCCAACACCGCCTAAGCGGGCGCGTTCTCCGGCTTTCCGCCGTCCTTCCATAGCACCGGAGTTTCCAGCACTGCCATGTCCTCCGCCGGCCACGGGCGGTCGAATCGCATAAGATCAGCCAGCGGTGCGCTCAGCCAGTTCGACCAATCCTGCGGCGCGAGGATCACCGGCGAGCGGTCGTGGATATGGGCAAGCTCGGCACAGTTCGTCGTCATCACGGCGGTATAGACCCGCCCCCATTCGTCGCTGTCACTCCAGAGCCCGGCCCATGCGAACACCGGTGCGCTACGCAGCGACAGCCAGGTGGTAGTCATCTTTCCCGGTTCACCGACGGCCTCGGCATAACGGGCAGTCGGGATCAAGCAGCGCTGTTCTGGAAACGCTGCCCAGCGCTTCCAGAAACTCCCCAGCTTGTCGAAGCGGGCGTTGTTGACGGGCTTGGGTTTCAGCAGCTGGCCCGACTTGCCGCGCAGCGCGACGGGGAAGCCCCAGGTCATCTGCTCAAGCACTGTCTCGCCGCCCTGCCGCCGCACTACCCAGCCCGGCTCGCGCGGATGCACGACAGGGGGGCCTTCATTCGATTCGCGAACCAGCCGTGCGTCGAACAGATTGATGACCCGTGTGCGCTCACCTGACTGGTAGCGGTTGCACATCAGCGCCACCACCGCGCAAGGCCGAGCCGCACACGATATTGCCCGGCATACTGTCGATATACCCGGATAGTGGCCAATGTGCGTCCATGCCGGTCATAATCCTTGCGGATCAACTCGACAGGACCGCCAACCAGGAACCGCGCCCGGGCCGTGCATGAGGCGGGACGGTCGCGATGGTCGCACCACGCATGGGAGCGCCCGCGGACTCGTGTTTGGCCGATGTTATGTGACGACTTCATAAGGCCAGCTGTAATGAGTGTAGAGGAAGGTTGGACCGCCCTCCTTGACCCTCGACTTGGCGTGAATTCTAATCTTCGTACCCACGGCGTGACGGTAACGCATGTCGTTCGAGCATTCCACGGTCGTATGGTCGGGTAGAACTGCCCAGGGATGGGCCGTGCGCGAATACCTCCCTTCTCGCCTCGTGGAACTGATCGACGCCAAGCACGAACAGCGCCAGCAGATGTGCGAGCAATTCCGCCGTTCGGTCATTCGCGCCAAGCTGGACCCGGCAAAGGTCACGCCTCATGTGCTGAACACACGGCGATCACCGGTCTGATCAAGGAAGGCGTTGATCCGCCCGCGGTGCAGCGGATCAGCGGGCACAAGACCTTGGCCATGGTCCTTCGCTACATCCACCTTTCGGACGACCATATCGATCTGTCCGTCGCGAAGCTCGACGCCGATTTGCTGACGCCATTGCACCAGAATTGCACCCGGCGCCCGACGGGGGCAGACGCGGCGCAGCTTAGACCAGCTGATTCTCTTGTGAAATCAAGCTGGTACGGACGGCGGGACTCGAACCCGCACGAGCAAGCTCAAGGGATTTTAAGTCCCCTGCGTCTACCATTCCGCCACGTCCGCGAAAGCATTGCCGCTGCGTGCCGCTTGGCAGATTGCACGGCTGCCCGCAACGCCCGCGGCATCGCGGGCGTTGCGTAAAAGCCGGTGCTTATTCGGTGTTCAGCCGCAGGCGCATTTCCTTGCCCGGCTTGAAATAGGGCACGCGTTTGCCCGGCACCTCCACGGTGTCCCCCGTGCGCGGGTTGCGGCCGTTGCGGGCTTGGCGCTCGCGGGTGGAGAACGCGCCGAACCCGCGCAATTCAACCCGGCCGCCTTGGGCCAGCCGCTGGGCGATTTCCTCGAAAAACACGTCGACCACTCGCTCTACTTCGTCGGTGCGCAGTTCAGGATTTTCCTTTGCCAGCGCGGCAAGCAATTCAGAACGGATCATTGACCATCTCCCTTGTCTGGCCAACCGGCCCCCCAATGCACGCGCGAACAAAGGCAACCCCAATCGCCTTGTCGCCAACCCGCAAGCCCCTCAGCTCGCAGGCATAATTCGCATTGTCGCGCAGCCTGCCAGAAGCTGCAGCGTTAGGCAATCGGCTCGAGTCGCGGGGCCCTAACCGCTGTCCCGGCGCGGGACGACCGCCAGCGCGGTCCCGCTTGGGCCAGCGTCGATCCGATTTTTCCTTCCCCCCATCGTTTTCCGCGATAACGTCGGGCGCTGGGCGCAACGCATGGGTGGATACAGTACATGAAAGACGTGTCGGCCTGGAACGAGGGGGACTGGATCGCCGCGATCGGCGCGCTTGCGCTGTTTGCGTTTCTCGTAGCCGGTGGGCTGCTGTCGGCGCGCAAGAGCCAGGAAGTGGTCGGTCACCCGCGCGGGCTGTTCGTCCTGTTCTATGCGGAAATGTGGGAGCGCTTCTCTTACTATGGCATGCGCGCGCTCCTGGTGCTGTACCTGACCAAGTTCTGGCTGTTCAGCGATGGCAAGGCGAACCTGATCTACGGGGCCTATACCTCGCTGGTGTATATCACCCCGGTGCTGGGCGGGACGATCGCCGATCGCTGGCTGGGGCAGCGCAAGGCGGTGATCTATGGCGGCGTGCTGCTCGCGCTCGGCCACCTGTTCATGGCGGTCGAAGGCGTGCGCGGGGTGACCGACCCGCTGACCAAGCAGGCCGACCCGGCGATCAACGTGTTCTGGCTGGCGCTGGCGCTGATCGCCGTCGGTTCGGGGTTCCTGAAGGCCAACATCTCCGTCATCGTCGGCCAGCTCTACCGCATGACCGACGTGCGCCGCGATGCGGCCTACACCATCTTCTACATGGGGGTGAACGTCGGCGCCGCCATCGGCACGATCCTGGTCGGCTATCTGGGCGAGACGCTCGGCTGGGCCTGGGGCTTTGGCCTGGCGGGGATCGGGATGGTGCTCGGGCTGGTCATCTTCATCGTCGGCGCGCCGGCGCTGCAGGGCCGCGGCGAGCCGCCCGCGCCGCTCACCCGCCGGCGCGAATGGACGCTCTATGCGGCCGGCGCGGGCGCGGTGGCGCTGCTGTGGGGATTGATCCAGTACCAGGACGTGATCCAGTCGCTGCTGATCGTGACCGGGATCGCGATGCTGGGGTACACCCTGGTGGAAGCGTTCAAGCTGCCTCCCGAAGCGCGCGACCGGATCTTCGCGATCCTGTTCCTGATCGCGCTCAATCCCGTGTTCTGGGGCTTGTTTGAGCAGGCCGGTGGCAGCCTCAACCTCTATACCGATCGCTACGTCGACCGCGCCGGGGTGCCGACCAGCCTGTTCCAGTCGATCAACCCGGTCTATATCGTGCTGCTGGCCCCGCTGTTCGCGGCGCTCTGGCAGTGGCTCGGTCGAAAGGGCCTTGAACCCTCCGCCCCGGCCAAGTTCGGGATCGCGCTGGGGCAGATCGGGCTGTCGTTCCTGGTATTCGTGTGGGGCGCGCACAGCGTCGGCCCGGCCGCGCTCACCCCGGTGATCTTCGTGTTCCTGATCTATCTGCTGCAGACCACCGGCGAGCTGTGCCTGTCGCCCGTCGGTCTGTCGGCGATGACCCGGCTGGCGCCGCTCCACCTCGGCAGCTTCATCATGGGGGCATGGTTCTACATGACCGCGGTGGGCAACTTCGTCGCCGGCAAGATCGGTGAGGCGACCGGCGGGGAAACCGGGGAAATGTCCAGGGAACTGACACTGGCGATCTATGCGAAGATCGGCTGGATCACACTGGCTATCGCGGCAGCGGTAATGCTGTGCGCGCCGCTCGTGAAGCGGTGGATGCATCTGGACCGCCTGGCGGACGATCCGGACGTCGCTGCAAATCGCAGCGGCTCGGCGATGCCGGCGCGAGAGTAGCGGCACCCGGTCCGAAGGGCGCGGGGAGCCACCAAGGCGAGCAAGGGGGATCAATATGCAGCGGGAAATTTTTACACTTGCGGCGGCCTGCACTACCTTCGTCGGTAGCCATTTTGTGCTGTCGCACCCGTTGCGCACGCCGCTGGTGCGGCGGCTGGGGGAGCGGGGGTTCCTGCTCGTCTACTCGCTCATCGCGTTCGCTGCGCTGGCGTGGCTGGCGCTAGCATTCGATCGCGCCCCCGCGGGTCCGGCATTGTGGAACGGCGCTGCGCCGCTGCCGTGGATCGCGGCGAGCGTCCTCACCCTGCTCGCGCTCGGGCTGTTCGTCGGTTCGCTCAGCCGCAACCCCGCGCTGCCGCAAGTGCAACTGGCAGGGTTGTCGGCGCGCAAGCCGCAAGGCGCGTTCACCATCACCCGCCATCCGATGATGATGGCCTTCGCGCTGTGGGCGGTCAGCCACATCCTGATCGCGCCGACCCCGCGCACATTGCTGTTGGCGCTGGCGATCCTGGTCCTCGCGCTGATCGGCGCGCGGCTGCAGGACGCGCGCAAGCTGGCGGCAAACCCACGCGAATGGGGCGTATGGATGCAGCGCACCAGCTTCTGGCCGAAGCTGCGCCGGCTGGGCGCGCTCCGTCCGCTGTGGATCGTGGCGGTGCTGGCGTGGCTGGCGGTGACCGGGCTGCACGTGTGGCTGGCAGGCATTCCGGCTGGCGTGTGGGGCTGGCTGGTCTAGGGGGGCGCGGATAAAGAGCCGCCTGCTAGACGCGCACTTCGCTACATCGAGCGGAATTGTATCCGCCTTCGCGGATTGAACAGCCGCCAAATCCGTCAATAGCTGTGCAGATTCGGGGGGTGGGGAACGGTCCACGTTGCGGCAAGCAGACCGAGAACGAACTACATTTTTCGCGCTCCCAAGCGATCTCAGCGTCTGATTTCAGAAGATCAAGGCGTCCGCAATGTCGTCGTATCCGGAACGGCGAAGTTCGGGCAAAAACCCCGCAAAGCTGCCGCCGCCGCTTGCGGACCAATTTGTCCGCGCGGCTGGGCTGTTTCAGGCCCGCGCTTCTTCGGCCCCGGTATCGTTCCAGCGCAGTGCCTTCAGCACGGTATCGACAATCTGGGGCGCGTTCAGCCCGGCGGCGTCATACTGCCGTTCGGGCGAATCGTGGTCCTGGAACAGGTCGGGCAGGCGCATCGTGCGGATGCGCAGGCCGGCGTCGGTCAGCCCCTCATCGCTGGCCATCGTCAGCACGTGTGCGCCCAGCCCGCCAATTGCGCCTTCCTCGATCGTGACGATCACCTCGTGCGTCGCCATCAGGCGGCGGATCAGCTCCTCGTCGAGCGGCTTGACGAAGCGCAGGTCCGCCACCGTGGTCGGCAGCCCGCGCGCTTCCAGCTGATCGGCCGCCTTGATCGCTTCGGCGAGCCTTGTGCCAAGCGACAGCAGCGCCACCTTGCTGCCCTGGCGGACGATCCGGCCCTTGCCGATCTCCAGCCGCTGCGGCACCGCGGGCAGGGGCACGCCGGTGCCGTTGCCGCGCGGATAGCGGAACGCAATGGGGCCGGAGTCATGGCAGGCCGCGGTGTGGACCATGTGCACCAGCTCGGCCTCGTCGGCGGCGGCCATCACCACCATGTTCGGCAGCGATGCCAGATACGTGACGTCGAACGAGCCGGCGTGGGTCGCTCCGTCGGCACCGACCAGTCCGGCCCGGTCGATCGCGAAACGCACCGGCAGGTTCTGGATCGCCACATCGTGGACTACCTGGTCATAGGCGCGCTGGAGAAAGGTCGAGTAGATCGCGCAGAACGGCCGCATTCCCTCTGCGGCAAGGCCCGCCGCAAAGGTCACCGCATGCTGCTCGGCGATGCCGACGTCGAAGCTGCGTGCTGGATAGCTGGCCGCAAACTTGTCCAGTCCGGTGCCAGACGGCATCGCCGCCGTGATCGCGCAGATCGTCTCGTCGCGCGCCGCCTCGGCCATCAGGGCCTGGGCGAATACGCCGGTATAGCTGGGCGGGCCGGCCGCGCTTTTCGCCTGCTCGCCGGTGATCACGTCGAACTTCTGGACGCCGTGATACTTGTCCGGCGCGGCTTCGGCCGGGGCGTATCCCTTGCCCTTTTGCGTCACGACGTGGATCAGGCACGGCCCTTCGGCCGCGTCGCGCACGTTTTCAAGAACAGGGATCAGGTGGTCAAGGTTGTGCCCGTCGACCGGGCCGACGTAGTAGAATCCCAGTTCTTCGAACAAGGTACCCCCCATCGCCATGCCGCGGGCGAATTCGTCGGTCTTTTTTGCCGCGCGGTGCAGGGGCTCGGGCAGGCGGCGCGAGACCCGGCGGGCGATTTCGCGCAGGCTCAGAAACGGGCGCGACGTCGCCAGCCTGGCCAGATAGGCCGAAAGCCCACCAACCGGAGGGGCGATCGACATGTCGTTGTCGTTAAGGATGACGACCAACCGGTTGCCGGCTGCCTTGGCGTTGTTCATCGCCTCGTATGCCATGCCCGCGCTCATCGCGCCGTCACCGATAACCGCGATGCCCTTGCCGGGCCGCCCCGCAAGCTTGTTGCCGACCGCAAACCCCAGTGCGGCCGAGATCGACGTGGAACTGTGCGCGGCGCCGAACGGGTCGTACTCGCTCTCGCTGCGCTTGGTGAAGCCCGACAGACCGCCGCCTTGGCGCAGCGTGCGAATGCGCCCGCGCCGGCCGGTCAGGATCTTGTGCGGATAGGCCTGATGCCCGACGTCCCAGATCAACCGGTCTTTTGGAGTGTCGAACACGTAGTGGATTGCCACCGTCAGCTCGACCACGCCCAGGCCCGACCCCAGGTGGCCACCGGTCTGCCCGACGGCAGCGATCATCTCGCTGCGCACTTCGTCGGCCAGTTGGCGCAGTTGCCCGGGCGCAAGCATACGGAGATGGGCCGGCACATCGACCGAGTCCAGCAGAGGGGTTATCGGGTTAACCGTCATGGCGGGCCCATACACGGTCCGCCGGATCAAGTCGATTGACCTCTAGGGGCATTTTCGGGGCCACAGGGCACTCACGCCCTGCATTGCACGCGCGGTGCAGTGCCATTGCAATGAAGATGCTGCCCTCATCCGGGGAGCGAACACTCTGCACAATGTCCGCGCAGTTCCACAACCGGCCGGACATCGGCAAATCCGGCGGTGCGTGCCGCGGACACCAGCGCTCCGGTCAGCGCATCGTCGTCGATATGGACGGCCTTGCCGCACGAATCGCAGATCAGGAAGATGCAGTCGTGGCGGCAGCCGGGGTGGCTGTTGGCGACATAGGCATTGGCACTTTCGACCCGCCGCGCCAGGTTGGTGCGCACGAACAGGTCGAGGATGCGGTAGACGCTGTTGGCGGCCACCCGCTTGCCCCGCGCGGCCGAGACCCCTTCGGCCACGTCATAGGCCGACACCGGCCGCCCCTCGGCGGCGAGCGCGGCGAAGACGTCCGCGCGCATCTCGGTCCACTGCTCGCCGGCATCCACCAGCGCCGCGCGCGCCGCATCGACCAGCCCGGCGCCGGCGTGTTCGTGATGGTGGTGGGGTCCCGTCATGTTGCAGATATATGTTTAAAGCCGCACAATGTCAGCCGCGGGTGAAACCTGGCTTGTAAAGCTCGGGGAACAGCCGTTTGAGCGCGGCAATCTTGGGCGCGTCCCAATGGCGGATATAGGGATGGCCGGGGTTATCTTCGGCAAAGTCCTGATGGTCGGCCGCCGCCGGATAGAACTTCTGGTGCGGCTCGATGCGCGTCACCACCGGCGCTTTCCACCGGCCCGATGCGGAAAGCGTGGAAAGATAGGCGGTGGCGGCCTTTTGTTGCCCGGCGCTCAGCGGGATCAGGGCCGACCGGTATTGCGGACCGACATCCGGCCCCTGACGGTTCAGCTGGGTCGGATCTGCGCCAACGGCAAAAAACACCTGCAGCAACTGATCATAACGGACCACGCGGGGATCGTAGGTCACACGCACCGTTTCGGCATGGCTGGTGGTGCCTCGGCTCACCCGGTCGTACCGGGCCGACGCGCCGCTGCCGCCATGAAAGCCCGACACCGCGCTGGTTACCCCGCGGACATGGCTGAATACAGCCTCGATCCCCCAATAACAGCCGCCGGCAAACAGCGCCGTCTGGCGCGTGCCAGGCTCGGCGGTCTGTTGCGCCGGCACCGGCCCGCGACTGAGCTTGCCGCTTGCGTCCCTGTGCGGCGCAGTGGCGTCCGATTGCTGACACGCGCCCAGCGAAAACAGCGCAACGACCAGAAATCGGGCTGAAGTTGCCACCGATCAGTCCGTATTCGCCGGCGCAGCCAGCGCGTGGCCGACGACGGCGCCGGCAACGCCGTCGTCCGAGTTACCCAAGGTCAGAAACAAACCCACGGCGCCCAAGGTAAACCCCACGGCGAACGAGCGGTACAAACTGGCGTTGAAAAGACCCATGATCGACTCGGAAAATGAAGGACAATTGCGAAGTGACGGCGCACTGCGCCAAACTCCGCTAGCAGCGACTGAACGGCGCCTGCCGATGCGATGAACAGGCCCACCAGTGCGGCAAAGCGTTTCTATATGCGCGAGTTGCCGCTCAATGCCGGAAGTGGCGCATGCCCGTGAACACCATCGCCAGCCCGGCGTCGTCCGCTGCGGCGATAACCTCTGCATCACGGATCGAGCCGCCGGGCTGGATCACTGCGGTTGCCCCCGCCTCGGCCGCGGCCAGCAGGCCGTCCGCGAACGGGAAGAACGCATCCGACGCCACCGCCGAGCCGGCCGCGCGGCTTTGCGCCCAGCCATACTTCTCGGCGGCTTCGGCAGCTTTCATCGCGGCGATGCGGCTGCTGTCGCGGCGGTTCATCTGGCCCGCGCCGATCCCGGCGGTGACGCCGTCCCTGGCATAGACGATCGCGTTGGACTTGACGTGCTTGGCCACCGTCCACGCGAACAGGCAGTCGGCCAGTTCCTGCTCGGTCGGGGCGCGCCTGGTCACCACTTTCAGCATCTCGCGGGTGACGTGGCCGTTGTCGCGCTCCTGCACCAGCACGCCGCCGGCGATGATCCGGGTGGTCAGCCCGGCACGGCGCGGATCGGGCAGTTCGCCGGTCAGCAGCAGGCGCAGGTTCTTCTTCTTGGCGAACACCGCGCTGGCCGCATCGTCGGCATCGGGCGCCGCGACCACTTCGGTGAAGATCCCGCTGATCGCCTCGGCCGTCGGGCCATCGAGCGGGCGGTTGACCGCGATGATCCCGCCGAATGCCGAAACCGAATCACACTGCAGCGCCGCCTCGTAGGCCTCGGCCAGCGTGTTCCCGGTGGCAACGCCGCACGGGTTGGCGTGCTTGACGATCACCACCGTCGGCGGCCCGTCACGGAACTCGGCAATCAGTTCGAGCGCCGCGTCGGCATCGTTGTAGTTGTTGTACGACAGCTCCTTGCCCTGCACCTGCCGCGCCCCGGCGATGCCCGAAATGCGCGGGCCGCGCGGCAGGTAGAGCGCGGCGCGCTGGTGCGGGTTCTCGCCATAGCGCAGTTCGGCGCTCAGCGTGCTGCCCATCACCCGCAGCGGGCTGAACACTTCGCCCTGATCGACCTGGCTGAACCACTGGCTGATCGCAGCGTCATAAGCGGCGGTGGCGGCATAGGCCCTGGCCGCAAGTTTCCGGCGAAAGGCCAAGGTGGTGGCGCCGTCGTTCGCCGCCAGTTCGGCCAGCAGCGCGGGATAGTCGGCCGGGTCGGTGACGATGCCGACCCAGGCATGGTTCTTGGCCGCCGAACGCACCATCGACGGGCCGCCGATGTCGATATTCTCGATCACCTGGTCGCGGTCCGCGCCCTTGGCCACCGTCGCCTCGAACGGATAGAGGTTGACCACCACCAGGTCGATCGCGCCGATCCCGTGCGCGGCCATCGCGGCGGCGTGCTCCGGATTGTCGCGCACCGCCAGCAGCCCGCCGTGGACCACCGGGTGCAGGGTCTTGACCCGGCCGTCCATCATTTCGGGAAAGCCGGTCAGGTCCGAAATGTCGCGCACTGTCAGGCCCGCGTCGCGCAGCGCCTTGGCGGTGCCGCCGGTGGACACCAGCTCCACCCCGCGTGCCGCCAGCGCCGTGCCCAGGTCGACCAGTCCCGCCTTGTCGGAAACGGACAGCAGCGCGCGGGCGACGGGGACGGTGGTCATGG
>JAZKDH010000026.1:0-29975 GCA_040387665.1 Pseudomonadota bacterium
CCGGCCCCTGCCTCCCGAAGACAGTGCTCTACCAGGCTGAGCTACTCCCCGACCGATCGATCCCGCGTCACCGCAGGTCCGAGGCAGGAGCGGGCCTATAGAGACGCAATCGCAGGGTGGCAAGCGGGCAATCGCGCGGCTACGAACCGGAAATGGCCACCGCTGCGATCGCGCCCGATTCTCCCTCTGCCAACCATTGGGAATGGCAGTACCTCGCCCTGATGCGCCGCATCTGGGAACATGGGGATGAGCGCTTGGACCGCACCGGAATTGGCACGCGCTCGATCTTCGGCGCGGAAATTCGCTTCGATCTGTCCGGCGGGTTGATGCCGCTGCTCACGACGAAGCGGGTGTTCTGGAAAACCGCAACCCGCGAACTGCTGTGGTTCCTCACCGGCGACACCAACATCCGCGCACTATGCGCGCAAGGCGTGGAAATCTGGACCGACTGGCCGCTTGACCGGTTTCGCCGCGAAACCGGCGACGACATCACGCGCGAGACTTTTTCGCAGCGGATCGTTGAGGATACAGAATTCGCCGCGCGGTGGGGGGATCTCGGCCCGGTCTACGGCAAGCAGTGGGTCGACTGGCCGACGTACACGCCCGCCGCCGACGGGCTATTCCGGCCAGGGCCTGGAATCAACCAGGTGGCGCAGGTAGTGGAAAGCCTGAAGGTCAATCCCGGCAGCCGCCGCCATATCATCGAAGGCTGGAATGTTGCCGAGTTGGACGCGATGGCTCTGCCGCCGTGCCACAAGACCTACCAGTTCCATGTGGCGGGCAACCGGCTGAGCGGGCTGCTGTACCAGCGCAGCTGCGATCTGGGGCTGGGCTTTGCGTTCAACATGTGGTCGTTGGCTCTGCTGATCCGTATGTTGGCGCAGCAGACCGGGCTGGAACCGGGCGAGGCGGTATGGATGGGGGGCGATGTGCATCTGTATCTCAATCACGGCGCGCTTGTCGAAGAACAGTTGTGCCGTACGCCCGCAGGAAACGCGCGGCTGGAAATCGTTCGGCGGCCGGAGTCAATGTTCGGCTATCAGCTTGGCGACTTCGCGGTATCAGGATACGTACCTCAGGCGCATATCGCCGCGCCGGTCGCGGTCTGAACGATTGCGCAAGATTGGACTGGTACAATCCGGTTAAGGCGGGCGCCGGAACTCTCGATGTGTCGGCCCGTTTGAAAGGCGGGAGAAACAACATTTCCGAGCCGGACGACAACGTGGCAAGGCGCGGACCGGGGAGCAATCTGCCGCCGCTGTCGCTGCACGTTCCGGAACCACGTTTCCGCCCGGGCGACGCGAATGATTACACGCATCTTGTTATTCCGCCGGCCGGCGCGGCCCCGCGCCCAGACGAGGCCTGCGCCCCAGCCGACACATTTCCCCTGTGCGTCAACCTGGTTCGCGTGCTCGATGACGATCACCACGCGGTTGGTCCGTGGGATCCCCGGCTCGACCCCGCCAGCGTGCGCCGGATGCTTCGCATGATGGCGCTGACCCGCGCATTCGACGAGCGGATGTACCGCGGCCAGCGCCAGGGCAAAACCAGCTTCTACATGAAATGCACCGGCGAGGAGGGGACCGCGATCGGCGCCGCGATGGCGCTCGATCACGATGACATGGTCTTCCCCAGCTATCGCCAGCAGGGCATCCTGATTTCGCGCGGCTATCCGCTGGTCGAGATGGTCAACCAGATTTATTCGAACCGGGGGGACCGGCTCAAGGGCCGCCAACTGCCGATCATGTATTCGGCCAAGTCGCACAACTTTTTCACCATCAGCGGCAATCTGGCGACGCAGTATCCACAGGCGGTCGGCTGGGCGATGGCCAGTGCCAGCCGCGGCGATACCCGCATCGCCTCGGCCTGGATCGGCGAAGGCTCGACGGCCGAGGGCGACTTTCACGCGGCGATGACGTTTGCCGCGGTGTTCAATGCGCCGGTCGTGCTGAACGTCGTTAACAACCAGTGGGCAATCTCCAGCTTTTCCGGGTTTGCCGGGGCCGAACGCGCGACATTTGCGGCGCGCGCGATCGGCTATGGCATCGCCGGGCTCCGGATCGATGGCAACGATGCGCTGGCAGTGTATGCGGCGACCACGTGGGCGGCGAACCGCGCCCGCGCCAATGCCGGCCCGACTCTGATCGAACATTTCACCTACCGCGCCGAAGGACATTCGACCTCCGACGATCCCGCCGCCTACCGCTCGGCGCGCGAGGCGCAGGACTGGCCGCTGGGCGATCCTATCGCGCGGCTCAAAGCACACCTGATCGGGCTGGGCGAGTGGTCAGAGGATCAACATGAGACGATGGACCGCGAGGTGGCCGAAGAGGTCAAAGCCGCGGCCAAGGAGGCCGAGAAGAATGGGGTGCTCGGCCATGGGCTGCATCACCCGTTCAAGACCATGTTCGAGGACGTGTTCGAGGAACTGCCGTGGCATCTGCAGGAGCAGGCCGAACAGGCGATCCGCGAGCGGCGGATCAAGTGGCCCCAATGGAAAGAGTAAGGCGGGAAGGAATGACGCTGGAGGAAATGGCTGTTTCGCTCCATGACGCACCGACCAGGGCGCTTAACATGATCGAGGCGATCAACGATGCGCTGGACATCATGCTCGAACGTGATCCGGCCGTGGTAATCCTGGGCGAGGATGTCGGCTATTTTGGCGGAGTGTTCCGCGCGACCGCCGGGCTCCAGAAGAAATACGGCAAGACCCGCGTGTTCGATACGCCGATCAACGAAGGCGGGATCATCGGAGCCGCAGTGGGGATGGGCGCATACGGGCTAAGGCCGGTGCCCGAGATTCAGTTCGCCGATTATATCTATCCGGCGCTGGACCAGTTGGTTTCGGAAGCCGCGCGATTGCGATATCGCTCCGCCGGGGAGTTCACCGCGCCGCTCACGGTGCGCTCACCGTTCGGCGGCGGGATCTTCGGGGGACAGACCCACAGCCAGAGCCCTGAAGCGCTGTTCACCCATGTGGCCGGGATCAAGACGGTGATCCCCAGTACACCGCATGATGCCAAAGGCCTGCTGATCGCCGCGATCGAAGACAATGATCCGGTGATATTCTTCGAACCCAAGCGGATCTACAACGGCCCGTTCGACGGCTATTACGACAAGCCCGCCCGGCCATGGTCTACCCATCCCGACAGCGCGGTGCCTGATGGATACTACTCCATCCCCTTGGGCAAGGCGCGGATCGTGCGGAAAGGGAAGGCGTTCACCGTGCTCGCCTATGGCACGATGGTTCACGTCACGGCGGAAGTCTGCGCGCAGAAGGGGGTGGATGCTGAAATCCTGGATTTGCGTACGCTGGTCCCGCTCGACATCGAAGCTGTGCAGAAATCGGTGGAAAAAACCGGCAAATGCCTGATCGTGCATGAGGCGACCCGCACCTGTGGGTTTGGCGCCGAGCTTTCGGCGCTGGTCCAAGAGCGCTGCTTTTATCACCTGGAGGCGCCGATCGAGCGCGTGACCGGGTTCGACACGCCCTATCCGCACAGCCTTGAATGGGCCTATTTCCCTGGCCCCGTCCGCTTGGGTGAGGCGATTGATCGGCTGATGAAGGCAAACTGATGGGCACCTACACGTTCCGCCTGCCGGACGTCGGCGAGGGAATTGCTGAGGCCGAGATTGTCGCATTGCATGTGCAGGTGGGCGATACCGTCGCCGAAGACGGACGCCTGGCCGACATGATGACCGACAAGGCCACCGTCGAGATCGAAAGCCCGGTTGCGGGGAGGGTGATCCAGATTGCCGGCGCGGTAGGCGACATGGTTGCGATCGGCGCGCCGCTGGTGGTGCTGGAGGTCGAAGGCGGGACCGAGGCTGCGCCGCAGCTGCCGGCCGATACGGCGAGCGCACCGGTTGCGGAGGCGTCCGCAATCGCGCCGCCGCCCGCACCGCCACCCCCACCGTCGCAAGTGGCTTTAGCGTCGCCGGGGCCGGCGGCTGAGACGGAAGCGCCGCATCATTCGCGCGCGGCTGCCGCTTCGGCCAAAGTACTGGCAAGCCCGGCGGTCCGGGCCCGGGCAGCGGAACTTGCGATCGATCTCGCGGCGGTGCGCCCCGCCGCGGACGGGCGCGTGCGCCATGCCGATCTTGACGCGTTCGTCGCCTACAATGCCGAGTACGGCACGCCGCCGCTGCGGGGGCAGGACCAGCAGGTCCGGGTGACCGGCCTGCGCCGCCGGATTGCCGAGAACATGGCAGCGTCCAAACACCACATTCCGCATTTTTCCTACGTGGAGGAGTGCGACGTGACCGCGCTTGAGGACATGCGGGCTCAGCTCAACGCTGCCCCGGGTGACCGACCGCGGCTGACGCTGCTGCCGCTGCTGATCGTGGCGATCTGCCGGACATTGCCCGATTTCCCGATGCTCAATGCCCGCTATGACGATGAAGCCGGCGTCGTCACACGGTTCGCCGCGGTGCACGTTGGCATGGCGACACAGACGCCCGCCGGCCTGATGGTGCCCATCATCCGTGATGCGCAGAGCCAGAATCCGTGGCAACTCGCGCGAGAAATTGCGGCGCTGGCGCACGCAGCACGCAACGGCACTGCAACGTCGCTGCAGCTGACCGGATCGACCATTACAGTCACGTCGCTCGGTCCGCTTGGCGGGATAGCTTCAACCCCGGTGATCAACCGGCCCGAAGTGGCGATCATCGGTCCGAACAGGATCGTCGAGCGGCCGATGTTCGTGCCCGATGGCATGGGGGGCGAGCGTTTGGAAAAACGCAAGCTGATGAACATTTCCATCAGCTGCGACCACCGGGTGGTCGATGGCTGGGACGCGGCCAGCTTTGTCCAGGCGCTCAAACGCCTGATCGAAACGCCGGTGCTGATGCTGGCGGATTGACGTACGAATTGCGGCCCCCAAACCCTGCTTGTCGTGCAGCGGCGGACGTCCATGCAAGAGTGTTGACAGCCCCTGCGACCTCCCTTAGAGGCGCGGCTCCCCAAGGGGTACGCGGGTGTAGCTCAGTTGGTTAGAGCGCCGGCCTGTCACGCCGGAGGTCGCGGGTTCAAGTCCCGTCACTCGCGCCACTTGGGGATTTTTCGGCGTTCCGGGACCTGCGTCTGGCCCCGCGATCAGCCCCAGCGGCCGGTCTCCATCCAGATCAGGAACCGCCGCAGCGGCAGTAGCCAGACCAGCCCGAGCGCAAGGTAGATCGGGGTCTGCGCCAGCGCGGACCAATGGCTGATCCAGCGCGGAACCACCAGCGCGACCGCGATGCCGTAAAGTGTCAGCGCAATCAGCAGACCGATCACGCCAACGGGAATGCGCCAGGTCGGTTCGGTGCGCATCATACTGCTCCTGTATCGTAGAACCGCGTCGGCGTGACGATTGCGGCAAGGCGGCGGTCATGCGGTTCCAGCGGCAGCGTGTCGAGCCGCTGCATGTCCCACGCGAGCCCGATCGGCAGGGTTTCGGGATGCTCGGCCAGCCAGCGGTCATAATGCCCGCCGCCCTGACCCAGCCGGCAGCCGGATTCGGTAAAACCGAGGACCGGAACAACGGCAACGTCGGGCACCACTTCGGGCGCGGTGCCAAACGGCTGCAGCGCGCCGAACGGGCCGGGTTCAAGGTCGGCCAGATTGAACGGATCGGTCCACGCGCGAAACGTCATCGTGGTATCGCGGTCCGCGAACCACGGCAACGCCAGTTGCCGGCCGTTCTCGAACAGCCAGCGGGCGTAGCCGCCGGTCGGCGCTTCGGCGGGGGTGGCGTAATAGAGCGCGACCCTGCTGCCTTCGGGCATCCGCGCGGCGACAGGGGCGGGCGGGCGCATCAGAATGAGCGCCTTGGTCCCCGGCGCAAGCGCCGCCACATGATCCCGGCGTTCCGCGCGCAGGCGTGCGCGCAACCGGTTCTTTTCTTCCATCCGGCGCTTCCTGCATCAGGCTGGAGCATCCGCGCCGGCAGCGCGAAGGCGCCGACGGCGGGTTGCGAAGAGTGTGACGGGACCACCGTAGGCCGTTGCCGGGAAATCCTCTGACGCGTCACGTCAGGTGGGAACCATATATCCGAAACCTCACTGCGAACAGTGCGACCCCAGCAGGGACAGCCCCCAAGGATTTTACTTATAGCCTCAGGGATTTTCATGCGGTTCGTACCGGGCAGTACCCGTCGCCTACCGATCTAGGCGTCCTGGGCCGCTTCCTCAAGGTGTTTCGCGCATTCTTCCAGCGCCCCGGCGATGTCGTCGAGCCGGCGCGCAAGCTCGGGATCTTCGACCGGCGGCGGCGGCGCGGCCGGGGCGCCCAGGCCACTGCGGGCCTCGTGCAGTTCGTCCGCCAGCAGCAATGCAGCAAACAGCAGCATCCGCGTCTCGTTCTGGCCGGCGGCGGCCGAGCCCAATGCATGCAATTTGCGGTCGATGATGTTGCCCAGCTCGGCCACCTGCTTTTCCTCGCCCTGGGCGCAGGCGACGGTGAACGAACGGCCGCCGATGTGAAGCGTGACGTTGCTCATGCCGGATCGTCCCCAACCGCCTGTTCGACCGAGGCAAGCGAAACCCCGGCGCGTTCGATCAGGCTATCCAGATCGCGTAGCGCCCCGCTTACCGCTGTCCGCAGGCGGGCATGACGTTCACTTTCCTCTGAGGCCTGCCGCGCATGAGCCTCGCTCTGCGCGGCGGCTTGCCGCGTTTCAGCCCGGGCCTGCTCCACCTGACTGGCCGCGGTATCCACCAGCCGCGCCGCCCCTGCTTCCAGCCGCGCAATGGCGGTGTCGATGCGCCGCAGCGCGCTTTCGGTTCGTTCGCCAGTCATCCGGTATCGCTAGCGCAAATAACCGGCGGGGCAAAGCACCCCGCGGTGGCGGCTTGGCGGGAAGGTGCGGTGAGGGCGCTAACTTGACGCGTCGCAGCATGTCCGCAAAAGGACCAGACCCGATTCGGTGGCGCGAATCCGCGCTGGTGGAGCCCTAACGCATGAGCATTGATCCGTCCCGCCTGGGGCCCATGGCCAACGCCATTCGCGCTTTGTCCATGGACGCGGTGCAGGCCGCCAACAGCGGCCATCCCGGGATGCCGATGGGTATGGCCGACGTGGCGACGGTGCTGTTTTCCCAGTTCGTCAAGTTCGATCCCGCCGCGCCGAAATGGCCTGATCGCGACCGGTTCGTGCTGTCGGCCGGCCATGGCTCGATGCTGGTCTATGCGCTGCTGCACCTGACGGGCTACGCATCACCGACGATCGAGGACATTCGCAAGTTCCGCCAGCTTGACAGCGTCTGCGCCGGGCACCCCGAGAATTTCCTGATCCCGGGTATCGAATGCACCACCGGCCCGCTTGGCCAGGGCTTGGCCATGGCCGTTGGCATGGCGCTCGCCGAACGCCACCTCAACGCCGCGTTCGGCAATGACCTGGTCGACCATCACACCTGGGTGATCGCGGGCGACGGGTGCCTGATGGAAGGCGTCAACCACGAGGCGATCGGCCTTGCCGGGCACCTCAAGCTGGGCCGCCTGATCGTGCTGTGGGACGACAACCGCATCACCATCGATGGCGATACCGGCCTTTCCACAAGCGAGGACATTCCCGCCCGCTATCGCGCGTCGGGCTGGCACACCGAGGCCTGCGACGGCCACGATCCCGCAGATATCGCGCGGGCCATCGCCTCGGCCAAGTCCGACGGTCGCCCGTCGTTGATCGCGTGCCGCACGGTGATCGGCAAGGGTGCACCCAACAAGCAGGGCAGCCATAATGTCCACGGTTCGCCGCTGGGCGCAGACGAGATCGCCGCCGCTCGCGGGCACCTTGGGTGGAGCGCCGCGCCGTTCGATATTCCGGCGGACATCATGGCTGACTGGCGGGGCCTGGGCGCGAAAGGCGCCGCCGCCCGTGCGGAATGGGAAACGCGCGCCGCGGCCAACGACCTTGGGGCAGAGCTGGCCCGCCGCATGGCCGGGGACCTTCCGGCCGGGGACGAAGCGGCGCAGGCATTTGCCGCTTGGCTGGACAAGCCCCAGAAGGTCGCGACCCGCAAGGCGTCCGAGCTCGCGCTGGAAGTGCTGACGCAGTTGGTGCCCGAAATGGTCGGCGGATCGGCTGACCTGACCGGTTCGAACAACACCAAGACCAAGGCGACCGGTCCGCTCACCGCTGCCGATTATTCGGGGCGCTATGTCTATTGGGGCATCCGTGAATTCGGCATGGCGGCCGCGATGAACGGGATGGCGCTGCATGGGGGCGTGATCCCTTATGGCGGCACGTTCCTTGTATTCTCGGATTATGCGCGCAACGCGATCCGCATGTCGGCGCTGCAGCACGCGCGGGTGATTTACGTGCTGACGCACGACAGCATCGGCCTGGGCGAGGATGGCCCTACCCACCAGCCGGTCGAGCATGTGATGTCGCTGCGGCTGATCCCGAACCTGAACGTATTCCGCCCGGCCGACGTCATCGAGACCGCGGAATGCTGGCAATTGGCGCTGCAGGCGCATGAAACGCCTTCGGTGCTGGCGCTGACCCGCCAGAACCTGCCGCAGCTGCGCGATTCGGGCGAGATGCTGTCGGCCAAGGGCGCCTACCGGCTGCGGGCCGCGGCTGGAACGCGCAAGGTCGTGCTGGTCGCTACCGGATCGGAAGTTGAGCTGGCGGTGAACGTCGCCGCGGCGCTGGAGCAGCAGGGGATCGGCGCCGACGTGGTCTCGATGCCGTGCTGGGAACTGTTCGACGCCCAACCCGCTGAGTATCGCGCCGACATTCTTCCGGCCGGTGTGCTCAAGGTATCGATAGAGGCCGGGGTGACCCTCGGTTGGCACAAGTACGTCGGCGACGGATTGACCATCGGCATCGATCAGTTCGGCGCTTCTGCCCCGGCCGAAGCGCTGTTCGACCATTTCGGTTTCTCGGTGGACAAGATCGTCCCCCGGATCACGGAACGACTAAACTAATTCAAACCAGGAGTTATTTTCCATGGCGACCAAGGTTGCAATCAACGGTTTCGGACGTATCGGGCGCAACGTCGCCCGCGCCATCCTCGAGCGGCCGGATTGCGGCCTTGAACTCGTCTCGATCAACGACCTTGCGGATGCCAAGGCGAACGCGCTGCTGTTCAAGCGCGACAGTGTGCACGGCGCATTTCCCGGGACCGTCGAAGTTGACGGGCAGGACCTGATCATCAACGGCACGCGCATCCAGGTGACCGCCGAACGCGATCCCGCCAACCTGCCGCACGCCGCGAACGGCATCGACATCGCGCTGGAATGCACCGGCTTTTTCACCAACCGCGAAGGCGGGCAGAAGCATCTGGGCGCGGGCGCCAAGCGCGTGCTGATCTCCGCCCCGGCCAAGAACGTGGACCTGACGGTGGTATTCGGCGTCAACCATGACAAGCTGACCGCCGACCACACGATTGTTTCCAACGCATCGTGCACCACCAATTGCCTGGCCCCGATGGCCAAGGTGCTGCACGAATCGATCGGGATCGAACGTGGGCTGATGACCACGATCCATTCCTACACCAACGACCAGAAGATTCTGGACCAGATCCACAGCGATCCGCGCCGCGCCCGCGCCGCCGCGATGAACATGATCCCCACCAGCACCGGCGCAGCCGTGGCGGTGGGCGAAGTTCTGCCCGACCTCAAGGGCAAGCTTGACGGATCGTCGATCCGCGTGCCGACGCCGAACGTTTCGGTGGTGGACCTGACCTTCACCCCCAAGCGCGACACCACGCTCGAGGAAGTAAACGGTCTGCTTAAGGCGGCGGCCGACGGCGCGCTGAAGGGCGTGCTGGGGTATACCGACGAGCCGCTGGTTTCGATCGACTTCAACCACGATTCACACTCGTCGACGATCGACGGGCTGGAAACCGCCGTGCTCGAAGGCAAGCTGGTGCGCGTGCTGTCGTGGTACGACAACGAATGGGGCTTCTCCAACCGGATGCTCGACACTGCCGCGGTCATGGCCAAGTTCCTCTGACCACAGATCGACCGCCGCGCCGTGACCGGCGCGGCGGTCGCGATGGCGACTGACGGTGTGATTGCGGGGACGGATGATGAGCGGCTTCAGGAAACTCGACGATCTGGGCGACGTGACCGGGAAGGTGGCGCTGGTCCGGGTCGACCTCAACCTGCCGATGCAGGACGGTGCGGTGACCGATGACACCCGCGTGCGCGCTGCGGCGCCGACCATCCTGGAACTTGCCGACAAGGGCGCCAAGGTCCTGCTGCTGGCGCATTTCGGCCGCCCCAAAGGGGAGCGGGTGTCCACCCAATCGCTGAGCATGGTGGTTGATTGCCTGCAGACGGTGCTGGGCCGCGAGGTGATGTTCGTGCCCGAGATCGCCGGGCCGGTGGTGGCGCAGTCGGTTGGCATTCTGGGCAATGGCGGGATCGCGGTGCTGGAGAACACGCGGTTCTGGAAGGGCGAGGAGAAAAACGATCCCGACCTTGCCCGGGCCATCGCCGAGAACGGCGACTTCTATGTCAACGACGCGTTTTCAGCCGCCCACCGCGCGCATGCCAGCACCGAGGGGCTGGCCCACGTCCTGCCAGCCTATGCCGGGCGTTCGATGCAGGCCGAGCTGGAGGCGCTGGAAAAGGCGCTGGGCAAGCCGGAAAAGCCGGTTGCGGCGGTGGTGGGCGGGGCCAAGGTCTCGTCCAAGCTCGACGTCCTCAAGCATCTGGTCAGCCTGGTCGATCACCTGATCATCGGCGGCGGCATGGCCAACACCTTCCTTGCCGCGCGCGGGGTCGATGTGGGCAAGTCGCTGTGCGAGCATGAACTGGCCGCGACCGCCGACGAAATCCTCGCCAACGCCGAAGCGGCGGGGTGCACCATTCACCTGCCGTATGACGTGGTGGTGGCCAAGGAGTTTGCGGCCAATCCAGCGTCGGTCCGCACCTGCAACGTCCACGAGGTGGGAGCTGACGAGATGATCCTCGATGTCGGCCCGCAAGCGGTCGAGGCTCTGGGCGACGTTCTCAAGATCTGCCGTACGCTGGTGTGGAACGGTCCGCTTGGCGCGTTCGAGATGGCCCCGTTCGACGCCGCCACGGTTGCGTTGGCGCGCACAGCGGCGGCGCTGAGCAAGGAAGGCTCGCTGGTTTCAGTCGCTGGCGGCGGGGATACCGTCGCGGCGCTCAACCACGCGGGTGTGGCGGACGACTTCAGCTACGTTTCGACTGCCGGCGGGGCATTCCTGGAATGGATGGAAGGCAAGCAGCTTCCGGGCGTTTCGGCGCTCCAGAACTGAACACTTCGAACGATTCCGGTGCATTGCCCGCTGTTGCAGTGCAGTAAAATCTTGCTATGCATCATCGGAACATACGTATGCAGATCACGGGCCGCGGCGCCGCGCCGCACGGTCCGACCAGGAAAAGGGCAGGAACGCGATGCAGACTTCCGATATGACCGCCAAGATTGCAGCGGGCAAAGGTTTCATTGCGGCACTCGACCAGAGCGGAGGTTCCACGCCCAAGGCCTTGAAAGGCTACGGAATCGAGGAAGGCGCGTGGGGCACTGAAGAGGAAATGTTCGGCCTGATCCACGAAATGCGCTGCCGGATTGTCCGCTCGGCGGCGTTCACCGGCGAGAAGGTCATCGGCGCGATCCTGTTCGAACGCACCATGGACGGTGCGGTCGACGGCCAGCCGGTGCCGCAGGCGCTGATCGCAAAGGGCGTGGTGCCGTTCATCAAGATCGACAAGGGGCTTGAGGACGAGGTCAACGGCGTACAGCTGATGAAGCCGATGCCTACGCTGGATGCGTTGCTGGTGAAGGCCAATGCGCTTGGCGTCTATGGTACCAAGGAGCGGTCGGTGATCAACTCGGCGAACCGTGAAGGGATTGCCGCCGTGGTCGCGCAGCAGTTCGAAGTCGGAAAGCAGGTGCTGGGTCACGGGATGATGCCGATGATCGAGCCTGAAGTGAACATCAAGAGCGAGACCCGCGCCGAGTGCGACGCGATCCTGCTGGACGAAATTCTCAAGAATCTCGATGCGTTGCCGGCGGACGTTCAGGTCATGCTGAAGCTCTCGCTCCCGGTCGTGCCGGGCACATTCGACCCGCTGGTGCGGCACCCGAAAGTGTTGCGCGTGGTTGCGCTGTCGGGCGGGTTCCAGCGTCCCGAGGCCTGCGCCGAACTGGCGAAGAACGCCGGGATCATCGCCAGCTTCAGCCGGGCGCTGCTGGAAGATTTGCGCTTCCAGATGACCGACGCTGAATTCGATGCGTCGCTGGGCGCGGCGATCGATGAGATCCATACCGGTTCAACTGTGAAGACGGTGTCAGTCGCGGCCTGATCCAGCTGGCGATCATGGATGCCGGGCCAGAGCTGGTTCGGCATCCGGTGTAATGTTAATGTTTTGCGTGTAGATCGGACAGGGTCAGCCCGGTCGCGGAAAGCTGTTCGATATCGGTTACCAAGTGGAGCAGCCGAACCCCCCTGCGGCCTTTGGCCTCGGCTAGGGCGGCGGTGAATTGCGCAGTGGTTTCGACGCGTTCGCCCCAGTGGCCGAAGGCGCGGGCGAGGGTAACGAAGTCCGGATTGGTCAGGGTCGTCGCGCTTACGCGGCCGGGAAACATGCGTTCCTGGTGCATGCGGATGGTGCCATACGAGGCGTTGTCCACCACCAACACGATGAGGTTGCAATCGTACTGCGCAGCGGTTGCAAGTTCCTGCCCGTTCATCAGGAAGTCCCCGTCGCCGGCCAGCGCCACGACCATCCGATCCGGGTAGCGCTTGGCAGCGGCGATGGCGGCCGGCAGGCCATATCCCATCGCCCCGGCGGTCGGCGCAAGCTGGCCGGGGTAAGATTCGTAGTGCCAGTAGCGGTGCCACCAGCTCGAGAAATTCCCTGCACCGTTACAGATGAGCGTATCGGGAGGCAGGCAATCGCGCATGGTGCCGACGCATAACGCCAGATCGAGCGCTGGGGCCGAAGCAGACCCTGCGCCGGTTGCGCGGGGCGTGCTCCAGTCCTGCCATTCGCGGTGCGCGTCTGCGCCGGCATCGAACGGGACGATATCATCGTGCAGCAGCGCGGCGGCTTCGGCGAATTCTGCCATGTCGGCGCACATGGCAAGATCGGTCCGGTAGACCTGGCCCAGTTCTTCAGGATCGGGGTGAACGTGGACCAGGAGCTGGCCCGGATGATCGGGCGTGACCAGCGCATACCCGTCGCTTGTCACCTCGCCAAGCCGGGCCCCGACGACCAGCAGCAGGTCCGCCTCCTTTACCCGCTGCAACAGATCGGGGCTGGCGCCGAACCCCAGCGGGCCGGCCCAGACCGGGCTTGAGTTGGCGATAGCGTCCTGCCGGCGAAACGCCGCGGCAACGGGCAGGCCGATGTGTTCGGCGAACAGCTGGAAGCTCTGCCGTGCGCCAAGGTTCCAGTCCGCCCCGCCGACGATCGCCAGCGGGGCTGCGGCGTCTTCCAGCAGGCGCATCAGCGTGCCGACAGCATCGGGGCACGGTGCCTGTGCCGGTCGGACCACTGCGGGCCGAGGGACCGCGCCGGGCGCCGCATCCAGCAGCATGTCGTGCGGCAGGGCAAGGACCACCGGGCCAGGCCGACCGGCGATGGCGACGCTGTAGGCGCGGGCAACGTATTCCGGGATGCGGCGCGCATCGTCGATCCGCGCCGCCCATTTGGCCAGCGGCGCGAACATCGCGACCAGATCAACTTCCTGGAACGCCTCACGATCGCGCATGGGCCGATCGACATCGCCGACGAACAGGATCATCGGCACAGAATCCTGCATCGCGACATGCACCCCGATGCTGGCATTGGTAGCGCCGGGCCCGCGGGTGACCATGCACAGCCCGGGGCGCCCGGTCATCGCGCCATCGGCGCAGGCCATGTAGGCAGCGCCGCCTTCGTGCCGGCAGGTGACGGTTTCGATCTGCGGGCAATCGTGCAGCGCATCGAGCACCGCCAGAAAGCTTTCGCCCGGAACGGTGAATACCCGATCGGCGCCCTGTTCGATCAGGCAATCGACCAGCAGGCTGCCCGCGCGTGAGGGACGGGCGGCGGGGGGCGCGGCGGGGGCGGTCATACCGGCAGGCTAGCGCGTTGGCGCGAGCACAGCAATCGCCGAGAGAACCGTGCCGTTTCGGGATGACCCGCCGCGGGACTGAAAGCGGTCTGGAACAAAGTAAACGTGCCGTTAATTCTGTGCCCATGAACTACACGGCTACATTTGGCACCGCCCGCCATCCGTTCCGCGCAACGCTGCCGCTGCGCACGTTGCGCCGACTGCCGAACGCCGAGCCCGAAGTGCAGGCACGAATGGCGGCGGGCGGGGGCAACAGTGCCGGCGCAAGTACTGACCGGCCGCCAGCACGTGCGCGGCGCTTTGTGACGAAGCAGGAGGTCAAGGACTTCCTGCTAGCCTACTGCGCGTGCTTCATCGCGGTTTCCGCCTACCTCGGTTGAGGGGGTTCATTCCGCCGGAAGGGCAGCTGTTTCGCTGTTGAACAGCAACTGGCCCAGCCAGGCGGAGACCACGCACATCATCGCGCTGAGCAGCAGCTGCTGAACCACCGGCACGCCCAGGGCGCTCAACGCCATTGCCAGCACTGCGCCCCCGACCATCGCGCCGGAATTCACGATGTTGTTGGCGGCGATCGTTCGCGCGGTCTGCGATTTGTCGACGAACGTGGTGAGAAAGGCGTAGAGCGGCACGACGAACATTCCGCCCGCGATTGCGATGCCGAGCAGTGTGAGCAGCAGCGGCACGGCAAGTGGCTGTGAGATGAAGGCCGACACATCAAGCAGCGCGCCGGTGCCGTCGACCGTCCAGCGCGTGCATACTGCCCAGAACGCAACGACGAAGCCGCCCATCACGAGCACCGAGGCGGGCGCATAGCGGGCCGATACCGTGCCCCTGAGCAGCGCGTTGATGGAAACCGAGCCGACAGCAACGCCGATCGAAAAGATCACAAGGAACAGGCTGGCCACTTCCTTGCTGGCGAACAGAACGTTCTTGGCAAGCGGGGGGAACTGGATGAACAGGATCGTGCCGACCATCCAGAAGAACGAGATTGCCGCAATCGCCAGAAACACCCGGCGATCATGCATGGTATTGCGGATCAGCGTGCAGGAGGCCCGAAAGACGTGGAAATCGAGCGGTTCCGCGGCGCGCAGCGGAGGCGCCGGAGGGACCTGACGGCCGCTGGCATAGCCGGCCACGGCAACGGTAATCACCATCACCGCGGCCCATTGGACCGGCAGCCACCCGGCCAGGATCGTGCCCGCAAGGATCGCGAGATAGGTCCCAGCCTCGACCAGGCCGGTGCCGGCAAGAACCTCGGCCGGGCGCAGGTGCTGCGGCAGGATCGCGTATTTGATCGGGCCGAAGAAGGTGGAATGCACGCCCATCGCGAACAGTGCTGCAAGCATCAGCGGCACCGCGACGGTTTCCACCGCAACCCCTTGCCATGCCATTACCAGCCCGGCCCCGCCGACAACCATGATGGCGATTTCGCACAGTTTGACGACGCGGATGATCTTGGCCTTGTCGCGCATGTCGGCCAACTGGCCGGACAGCGCCGACAGCACCACGAACGGCAGGATGAACAGCGCCGAGGCGATGCCGCTGAAGGCCGCTTCCTGACTTTCCGAATTGTAGAGACTGTAGACGACGTGCAGGACCATCGCGTTCTTGAACAGATTATCGTTGAACGCGCCGAGCAGCTGGGTGACGAACAGCGGCAGGAAGCGCTGCTGCCTGAGAAGGTGGGTGGTGGTAGTCATGAAATTCCTTGGAGGCGCCCACGCGGTCCTCTGGTCGTGCGCGGGGGACCCTAGCGCGAGATAATTTACGAACAAGTCCATTTGCATGGCGTCATGCAAGAGCGATTTTTCGCCCCATGCGGGCACGGCACTCGACACAGGCGGGGGCAAGCGGGTAGCGAAGAGGCCGATGATGTCCGTACCCAACCTGCTGACCCTTTCGCGGATAGTGGCGCTGCCGCTGCTGGTGGCGCTGCTGTGGCGGCCAAGCTGGAGCGGCGGCTATCTGGCGGCGTTCGGTCTATACAGCCTGATGGGCCTGACCGATTATTTCGACGGCTATCTGGCCCGCGCGCAGGGCGCGGTATCCAGGCTGGGCGTGTTTCTGGACCCTATTGCCGACAAGATCATGGTGGCCGCGGTAATCCTGGTGCTGAGCGCGCAGGGCGTGCTGACCGGGCCCTACGTGGGCGACCTGCACGTGATCGCCGGGCTGGTGATCCTGATCCGCGAGATCGCGGTTTCCGGCCTGCGCGAGTTCCTGGGCGGGATCCAGGTATCAGTGCCGGTATCGAAGCTGGCGAAGTGGAAGACGACGTTCCAGATCGTGTGCCTGGGCGCGCTGATCCTGGGCCAGGCATTGCCGTGGTGGAACGTGGTGGTCGGCGGGCTTGAGATAAATGTGCCGCACACCGTGGGCCTGACCACGTTGTGGGGCGCGGCGGCGCTGACGGTGATCACCGGCTGGGATTATCTGCGGGTTGGGTTGAAGCATATGGATTGAGGGGCAAGCAGGAATAAGCCGACTGCGGCTATTGTCCCCACAAGCGCTCGGGTATTCCGCAGCGACCGCAATCAGGCCACGTGGCTTGGCGCTGCTTTGTGCGGCCTTACACAATCAACCCGCGCGCAGTTCCTCGGCCAGCAGACGAAATTCATCGCCACGCGGGCTGTTTCGCCGCCACACCAGTGCGATCTCGCGGTTGGCGGTGGGCGAGGCGAGGGGGCGGGCGACAACGTCGGTACCATTGAGGATGCCTGCGTCGATCGCCATTTCTGGCAGCATCGTCAGGCCCAGGCCGTTGTCCACCATCTGCACAAGCGTGTGCAGGCTGGTGCCGATCATCGTCGCGCTGGCGCGCAGTTCCGGCCGGTTGCAGGCCGCGAGGGCATGCTCGCGCAGGCAGTGGCCGTCTTCGAGCAGGAGCAGGCGGTTTTCGTCGATCAGGTCGGGGGTTACCTCGTCCGGTGGGTCGCGCGGGTCGTCCTTGGGGAAGGCGACGAACAGCGCGTCGAGCTCGATCGTTTCCTTTTCCACCTCGCCAGTGGCGTAGGGCAGCGCGAGCAGCACGCAATCGGCCCGGCCGTGGTGCAGCGATTCAATCGCGGCCGTGCTGGTTTCCTCGCGCAGGTAGAGCTTCAGGTTCGGGCGTTCGCGGCGCAGGCGTGGCAGCATCCGGGGCAGCAGGAACGGGGCGATCGTGGGGATCACGCTCATCCGCATTTCGCCCGAGAGCGGCTGTCCGCTGGACTGGACGAGGTCCGACAGTTCCTCTGCCTCACGCAGTATCCGATGCGCCTTGGCGACGACCGCGTTACCGAGCGGGGTGAAGCGAACCGCGCGCTTGGTCCGTTCGACCAGCACGACGCCGAGCAGTGTTTCCAGGTCGCGCAGCCCCGCCGACAGGGTCGACTGGGAGACGAAACTGGCTTCGGCGGCGCGGCCGAAGTGCCCGTGTTGGTGGAGCGCGACGAGGTATTGCAGCTGTTTCAGCGTGGGCTGATAGACGCTCATTCCGCGGCCAGGTCTTCGTCACGGAGGATGATCGGGACATCATCGTCGGCATCGTCACCTGGGGCGGTTTCGGCGGGATTCTGCGCGCCCATCTGGAGGTGGATGTCGGCGATGTGGGTCATCTTCAGCTTGCCGCCGAGCACGGCGAAGGCGAGCTTTCCTTCGACCAGTTCCAGCGCCTCGCGCCCGAACTGTTCATAGCGCCAGCCTTCGAGCAGCGACAGGTTCTTGCGCACGCCGGCCGCCAGCAGTTCCAGATCATCGGACCGGGCGAGCAGGCGGGCGGATACGTCGATCTCGCGCGCGCGGATTTTCACCAGCAGCTTCAGCAGATCGGCCACCAGCGCGCCTTCCTTGCCGAGCGGCGCGCCGCGCGCGGTCCGGGGTGGCAGCTCGTCCTCGGCCAGCGGAACGGCGTTCGCCAGCGCGGCCATCATGCGCCTGCCGATTTCATTGTCCTTCCAGCCCGAGGAAAGCCCGCGCACCTTGGCCAGATCGGCCTGGCTTTTGGGCGGATGGCTGGCGATATCGGCCAGCGTTTCGTCACGCGCGATGCGTCCGCGCGGGATGTTCTTGTCCTGCGCCTCAAGCTCGCGCCAGGCGCCGAGCGCCTTCAGCCGGCCGAGCATTGCGGGGTTGCGGCCCGAGGCGCGGATCCGCAGCCAGGCGCTGGCGGGATCGTTGCGGTAGTTTTCCGGATCGGCAAGCTTCTCCATCTCGGCATCGAGCCACACACCGCGCCCGGTCTTGACCAGGCGCTTGAGGATGCGGGGGAAGATCGTGGCGAGGTGCGTGACATCACCGATGGCATAATCGATCTGGCGCGCATCGAGCGGCCGGCGCGACCAGTCGGTAAACCGGGCGCCTTTGTCGATCACCAGCCCGAGCCAGCTTTCGACCAGGTTGGAATAGCCGATCTGTTCGGACTGGCTGATCGCCATCATCGCGACCTGGGTATCGAAGATCGGGTGCGGGGTCTTGCCGGTGAGGTTGTAGACAATTTCCACATCCTGCCCGCCGGCGTGAAAGACTTTCAGCACATCCTCGTTGTTGACCATCAGTTCGAGCAGCGGGGCCAGATCCATCCCTGGCGCCATCGGATCGATCGCGGCGGCCTCGTGTGCGTCGGCGATCTGGATCAGGCAGAGTTCCGGCCAGAACGTGTTTTCACGCATGAACTCGGTATCGACGCAGATGAAATCGGACTTGGCCAGCCGCTCGCAAAGGTCTGCCAGAGCGTCGGTGGTGGTGATCAGAGGATGTATCTTCATGGGTCTTTTCTGTATTGAACCCGTGCGGGCTCGCGGCTTGACAAAAGCGCGGCCATCGCCTGTTAGCCGCCCCGCACGCCCCCCTGCCTGATCGGCGGCCGAATGGAAAGAGTTTCGATGCATCCCTATCGCTCACACACCTGCGGTGCGCTGACGCGCGACAATGTCGGCGAGACGGTGAAGCTTTCGGGCTGGGTCCATCGCAAGCGCGACCACGGCGGGGTGCTGTTCATCGACCTGCGCGACCATTACGGCATCACCCAGATCGTGGCCGACGTGGACAGCGCGGCGCTGGCGCTGCTTGAAGGGCTGCGGGTGGAAAGCGTCGTCACCATCGACGGCACGGTCAAGGCCCGCAGCGAGGGTACGGTGAACCCGGGCCTGCCAACCGGTGCGATCGAGGTTTATGCCCGCGCGGCGACCGTGCTGAGCCGGGCCGAGGAGCTGCCGCTGCCGGTGGCCGGCGAGCAGGAGTACCCCGAGGACATCCGTCTGCGCTATCGCTTTCTGGACCTGCGGCGCGAGACGCTGCACGCCAACATCGTGACGCGCACGAAGATCATATCCGACATGCGGAGGCGGATGGAAGCAGCTGGATTTACAGAATATTCCACCCCGATCCTGACCGCATCGAGCCCGGAGGGCGCGCGCGACTTTCTGGTGCCAAGCCGCATCCACGCCGGCAAGTTCTATGCGCTGCCGCAGGCGCCGCAGCAGTACAAGCAGTTGCTGATGGTCGCGGGCTTTGACCGCTATTTCCAGATCGCCCCGTGTTTTCGCGACGAGGACCCGCGCGCCGACCGGCTGCCGGGCGAGTTCTACCAGCTCGATTTGGAGATGAGCTTTGTCACCCAGGAGGAAGTCTGGGAAACGATGGAGCCGGTGATCGGCGGCGTGTTCGAGGCGTTTGCGGGCGGGCAGAGCGTGACCCCGGCCGGGCAGTTTCCGCGCATTTCCCACGCCGAGGCGATGCTCAAATACGGGTCGGACAAGCCCGACCTGCGCAACCCGCTGATCGTTGCCGATGTAGGCGAACATTTCCGCACGTCGGGCTTTGGCCTGTTCGAGAAGATCGTCGGATCGGGCGGGGTGGTCCGCGCAATTCCGGCGCCTGCCACGGCTGACAAGAGCCGCAAGTTCTTCGACGACATGAACGACTGGGCGCGCAGCGAAGGCCATGCGGGGCTGGGCTATGTCACCCGCAAGGGCGGCGAGTTTGGCGGACCGATCGCCAAGAATCACGGGGCCGAGGGCATGGAAAAGCTTTATGCCGAGCTGGGACTTGGCCGGGATGACGGGCTGTTCTTTGCTGCCGGCAAGGAAGATCTGGCTGCCAAGCTGGCCGGCCTGGCGCGCAGCCGCGTGGGCGAGCAACTGGGGCTGATAGAGCAGGACACGTTCAAGCTGTGCTGGATCGTCGATTTTCCGTTCTACGAATGGGACGAGGACGCCAAGAAGGTTGATTTCGCGCACAACCCGTTCTCGATGCCGCAGGGCGGGATGGAGGCGCTGGAGCGGCAGGACCCGCTGACGATCAAGGCTTACCAGTACGATCTGGTATGCAACGGGTATGAGATCGCCTCTGGCTCGATCCGCAACCAGCACCCGGACCTGATGGTCAAGGCGTTCGAACTGACCGGGCTGACCAAGGCAGACGTGGAGGACCGGTTTGGCGGTCTGTACCGCGCGTTCCAGTACGGCGCGCCGCCGCACGGCGGGATGGCGGCCGGGGTGGACCGGGTGGTGATGCTGCTGTGCGGCGCACAGAATCTGCGCGAGATCACGCTGTTCCCGATGAACCAGCGCGCCGAAGACCTGCTGATGGGAGCACCCAGCCCGGCCGAACCGAAGCAGCTGCGCGAATTGCACATGCGCGTGGTGGAACCGCCAAAGGGCTGAATTGCAGCGCAGTGCGTCGGCACGAACGGCCGGCCGGGATTTCCCCAGCCCGCTTGCCAACTGCCGACGATGCACTTGCCAGCGCCGAATCTGCACATTAGGGCGGCAGCGAGTTTTTCATCTTTCGTTCACGAGAGGATTTTCCATGAGCGACACCGCCGACCGGGTTAAGAAGATTGTTGTCGAGCATCTCGGCGTCGAAGCCGAGAAGGTTACCGAAGACGCGAGCTTCATCGATGACCTGGGTGCCGACAGCCTTGACATCGTCGAGCTGGTGATGGCGTTCGAAGAAGAGTTCGGTGTGGAGATCCCTGACGACGCGGCCGAGAAGATCAGCACGGTGTCGGACGCGATCAAGTACATCAACGACAACAAGGGCTGATCGGCCCGCAGGCATAACCCGTCCGCCCGCAGCTTGTTGATGGGCAATCGTTCCCCTCGCGAGGCGGGCGCAGGGACGGGGCCCCCAGCAGGCTCAACCCCCGCGGGGTTGGGCCTGTTGTGTTTCTGGGACAAGCGCTTAGAGGCGCGGAGAGAGTAATTTCGGAGCAGTCTATGCGTCGTGTCGTCGTAACCGGTCTTGGCCTGGTCACCCCGCTGGGGGCTGAAGTCGAAACAGTCTGGGCTAATATTCTTGACGGAAAGTCCGGGGCGGGCCCCATCACGCGGTTCGACGCCAGCGATCAAAAGTGTCGCATCGCCTGCGAGGTCAAGCCGGCGGATCATGAGTACGGATTCGATCCCGGCAAGCGCGTCGATCACAAGATCCAGCGCCAGGTCGATCCGTTTATCATTTATGGTATCGACGCCGCAGGTCAGGCAATCGAAGACGGCGGACTGCTCGACATGGACGAAGCGACGCGATTGCGCGCGGGGTGTTCGATTGGTTCGGGTATCGGCGGGCTTCCGGGGATCGAGAGCGAATCGCTCGTTCTGCATGAAAAAGGGCCCAGTCGGGTCTCTCCGCACTTCGTGCATGGCCGCCTGATCAACCTCATTTCCGGCCAGGTTTCGATCAAGTATGGCTTGATGGGGCCAAATCACGCAGTCGTCACCGCCTGTTCCACCGGCGCGCATTCGATCGGCGACGCAGCGCGGATGATCCGGGACGACGACGCCGACATCATGCTGGCCGGCGGGGCCGAGGGCACGATCTGCCCGATCGGCATTGCCGGGTTCGCGCAGGCCCGCGCGCTGTCGACCGCGTTCAACGACGAGCCGACCCGGGCCAGCCGGCCGTATGACCAGGCGCGCGACGGGTTCGTGATGGGCGAGGGCGCCGGCGTCGTCGTGCTGGAAGAGTACGAGCACGCCAAGGCGCGCGGCGCGAAGATCTATGCCGAGGTGATCGGCTATGGCCTGTCGGGCGATGCCTATCACGTGACCGCGCCGCATCCGGAAGGTTCTGGTGCATTCCGGGCAATGGAAATGGCGCTGCGCAAGGCCGGTCTGGCCCCCGCCGACATCGACTATATCAACGCCCACGGCACGTCGACCCCGCTGGGCGACGAGCTGGAACTGGGCGCGGTGCGCCGCCTGTTCGGCGATGCAATCAGCAATGTCTCGATGAGCAGCACCAAGTCTGCGATCGGCCATCTGCTGGGGGGGGCTGGCGCAGTGGAGGCGATCTTCTGCATCCTGGCCCTGCGCGACCAGATCGTGCCGCCCACGCTGAACCTTGAAAACCCGAGCGAGGGCTGCATCGGGGTCGATCTGGTTCCGGGCGTCGCGAAAAAACGGCAGGTTCGTGCCGTGCTCAACAACAGCTTTGGCTTTGGCGGGACGAACGCCAGCCTGGTTATGAGGGCGGTCGAGGACTGACCATGGCCGTACGCGGGCGGAGCCAAGGGTAACGCTGGATGATGCGCCGCCCGGGTCCTTTGATCGTTCTGCTGGCGGCGGTGCTGGCCGCGGGCTGGCTGCTCGGCGGCTGGTTCATCCCCGGACCGCTGCCGCGCGACACCGAATTCACAGTGCGCGAAGGGGAGAGCCTGAGCGCAGTGGCGCAGCGGCTGAGCGACACCGGTGCGATCGGTGCGCCCCTGCCGTTCCGCCTGCGCGCGCGCATCCTGGCGGGCGGCACGCCGATCAAGGCCGGGGCGTTCCTGCTGCCCAGGGGCGCAAGCCAGCGGGTGCTGCTTGATATCCTGCAGGGGGGCAAAACAATCCGCCGGTTCCTGACTATTCCCGAGGGCATGCCTTCGATCATGGTGCAGGAACGGCTGATGGCACAATCCAACCTGAGCGGGCCGGTCGCTGTGCCCGCCGAGGGATCGCTCCTGCCCGACACGTACGAGATTACCGCGGGCGAGAGCCGCGCGGCGGTGGTCCTGCGCATGCAGGCGGCGAGGCAGCGCGCGCTAAAGGACCTGTGGGCGAAACGCGCACCAAATATTGTGGTGAAGACGCCGGAGCAGGCCGTGGTGCTGGCGTCGATCGTCGAAAAGGAAACTGGCAAGCCTTCCGAACGCGGGCTGGTGGCGGGGCTTTATTCGAACCGGCTGCGGCAGGGGATGATGCTGCAGGCCGATCCGACGATCATCTATCCGATCACCCGGGGCAAGCCGCTGGGCCGCCGCATCCGCCAATCCGAAATCGCGGCGGTCAACGGTTACAACACGTATGCAATGACGGGACTGCCGTTGGGACCGATCACCAACCCCGGCCGCGAATCCATCGCGGCGGTGCTTAACCCGGCCAAGACCGATGCACTGTTCATGGTGGCCGACGGCACCGGCGGCCATGCCTTCGCCGCCACGCTGGAGGAGCACAACCGCAACGTGGCGAAATGGTTCGCGCTGCGGCGCGCGCGCGGCGAGCTGTGACCGATCTGCCGCCGCCCGCCGAGCGCACCGGGGCGGCTCCGTTCATCGTTACTGCGGAGTTGCCGGCAGATCTGTTCGCATGGGCCGATGCGCTCCGCCGGGCGCACTTTCCGCCTGAACGCAATCACCTGTCGGCTCATGTCACGCTATTCCATGCGTTTGCGCCTTCGCTGCGTGAAGAACTGCGCCCGTTGCTGGCGCGCATCTGCGCGCAGCATGCCCCGCCGCGGGCCAGGATCAGCGGCCTGATGAACCTGGGGCGGGGCACGGCTATTGCGCTGGACAGCCCGGACATGCTGGCGATCCGCGCGGCGATCGCCGACCATTTCCATGGCGCGCTGACTGCACAGGATACGCACCCGCCGCGGCTGCACGTTACCGTCCAGAACAAGGTGACCGCGGCCGAGGCTTCGACGCTGCAACGCGAACTGGCGACCAGCATCCCGCAGCGCAGCTTTGCATTCGCGGGGCTGGGACTCCACCTGTATCGCGGAGGGCCGTGGGAGGCGGTGGCGAAGTGGAAATTTCGCGGCAAAGAGTAGGTTGACCGTCGGCAATCCGCGCCGTAGTAGCGCCGCCTGCCCTGTACAAGCGGGGCTGAGCCTTGAGGGGCGGAGTAGCTCAGTTGGTTAGAGCAGCGGAATCATAATCCGCGTGTCGGGGGTTCGAGTCCCTCCTCCGCTACCATCCAAGTCCTTGAAATGTTGAAAGTTTTTCGAGTGCGGGGAGGGGCTGGGGTGCCTCTCCATGTTGCCATCGTGTTGCACTGAATTCCTTCGGTTTTTCCCGGTTGCGGCCGATTGCCCGCAACTCCGCGCAACATCTGTGCAACACGGATTCGCCGGACAGGGGGGCATTTGCATCCTGAGGGCGTCGATCGGCGGGACCGCACTGGGCCGTTTGCCCGCGCATTCACAGTTCAGACTTCGACCCCAGCCGGGAGGGGGAGGGTCGATCTCGTGGCGACGGGAACCGGACGGCGCTCTGTTTCGGCACGACAACGCTAATACAGTTTTTCGCCCGCGCGGGCGCGCGTGAGGCTTGAGCCCGTAGCAGGCCATCTTTGCTTATGATTTAGGAAAATCTTGGCGGCTGTGCGCATGGCCTCTAGCATGCCGCCAGAGTTGTTTTGGGGGTCTAATGTCCACACCGTTGCGCCAGTTGCTCGCCCAGTATCGGGCGGCGTCGAAATCCGAGCGCGAGAAGGGGACGTATTTCGAGCGGTTGTCGCTCGCCTTCCTGAAGCATGACCCCGGCATGGCCCAGGAATATGAGGGCGTCTGGACCTTCACCGACTGGGCGAAGTCGCACCGGCTGGATGGCAAGGATATCGGCATCGATCTCGTTGCCAAGATCAGGGGCGAGGAATCGTTCTGCGCGGTTCAGTGCAAGTTCTATGCGGAAGGCTATCGCATCCAGAAGGCCGATATCGACAGCTTCCTGAGTTCATCGCAAACCCGCCATTTTTCGCGCGGCCTGATCATCGATACGACCGGCGCGGCATGGAGCGCCAATGCCGAGGCCTTGCTGGACGAGCTTAGCACAACCCGTATCGGGCTGGACCGGCTGGAGGAAAGCCCGATCGACTGGGCGGCCTGGTTCCAGCGGGATGAAATCAAGATTGCCGCGCCCAAGGCGTTGCGCCAGCACCAACGCGAGGCGCTGGAGGCAGTCCAGGCCGGATTGGCGAAAGCCGATCGGGGCAAGCTGATCATGGCTTGCGGCACCGGCAAGACCTTCACCGGGCTGAAGATTGCCGAGACCATGGCCGGGCCGGGCAAGACGGTGCTGATTCTGGTCCCGTCGCTGGCCTTGATGAGCCAGACCATCCGCGAATGGACGATTGATGCGGGCATCTCGCTGCGGTCCTATGCGGTTTGCTCTGATACCCAGGTGGGCAAGCGGCGGCGCGACAAGGATGACGTTGCCGAGGTTGACCTGCACGATCTGGACTATCCCGCCACGACCAATGCCGCCCGACTGGCCAGCCGCGCATCGCATCCCGCGCCAGACCGGATGACGGTGGTGTTCTCCACCTATCAATCGATCCAGGTGATTTCGGACGCCCAAAAGCTGAATGGCTTCCCCGAATTCGACCTGATCATTTGCGACGAAGCGCACCGCACGACCGGGGCAACGCTGGCCGGCGAGGACGAAAGCAACTTCGTTAAAATCCATAACCAAGGTTTTATAACGGGCAAAAAACGGCTGTACATGACAGCGACGCCGCGCGTGTTTGGCGATGCGGTGAAGGCCAAGGCCGGTGAAGTTTCCGCCGAGCTGGCGTCAATGGACGATACGGCACTTTATGGTGAAACGCTGTTTACCCGCGGGTTCGGCTGGGCCGTCGAGCAAGGGCTGCTGACCGATTACAAGGTGTTGGTCCTAGCAGTTGACGAAGCCATGGTCAGCGGCGGGGTGCAGCGCCGCCTGGCGGATGGAACAAGCGAACTGAAGCTGGACGACGCCACCAAGATCATTGGTTGTTACAAGGCGCTGATCAAATCGGGCCTGAAAGACGAACTAACGGGCGATGGCCAGCCGATGCGCCGGGCGCTGGCGTTCTGCAAGGATATCGCCTCTTCCCAACTTATCCGCACCGAATTCCAGAACGTGGTCAGCGAATACCTGGCGTCGGACGAGGGGGCGCAAGCACTGGGCGATGCCGAGGTTCTGGAATGCCAGATCCACCACGTTGACGGCACCATGGGCGCAAAGGAGCGGTCAGCGCACCTTGATTGGGTGAAGGAAGAGCATGGCGACCCCGCTTGCCGCATCCTGTCCAATGCGCGCTGCCTGTCCGAGGGCGTGGACGTTCCCGCGCTGGATGCCATCCTGTTCATGCATCCGCGCAAGAGCCAGATTGACGTGGTCCAGTCCGTAGGGCGCGTAATGCGCCGGGCGGAAGGCAAGCAGATGGGGTATGTCATCCTGCCCATCGGCGTTCCGGCTGGCCTGACTCCGGAAGAGGCGTTGAACGACAACGAGCGCTATCGTGTTGTGTGGCAGATCCTCAATGCGCTTCGATCGCATGATGAACGGCTGGATGCGCAGTTGAATCAAGCGGACTTGGGCGTCGATATAAGCGGCAAGATCGAGGTGATCGCGGTCAGCAACAAGCTGCCGACGCGGAGCAAGACCGCCCCGAAAGGCGTGGCCATCGGGCAGGGCGGCGCCGGCAGTGATGAGGGCGAAGGCCCCGGCGATGGCGACAGCACGCCCCAAGGCGGTGAAGATGGGCAAATCCCGTTCCAGTTCGATGAGTTTTCCCGCGCCATCATGGCCAAGATCGTAAAAAAATGCGGGCGGCGCGATTATTGGGAAAACTGGGCAGGCGATATCGCCAAGATTGCCCAGGCCCATATCAGCCGCATCACCGGGTTGGTTGAAAAGGCGGGCACGCCAGAGCGCGCCGCCTTTGAAGCTTTTTTAGGCGAAATCCGCGATGATTTGAATGACAGCATTACCGAAGGCGAGGCCATCGAAATGCTGGCCCAGCACCTGATCACCCGCCCGGTATTTGATGCGCTGTTTGAAGGTTACAGCTTCACCCAGAACAATCCCGTCTCACGCGCCATGCAGAGCGTGCTAGAGGCCCTGGACGAGCACCGGCTAGAGAAGGAGGCCGACAGCCTCCAGCGCTTCTATGATAGCGTTAAAAGGCGCGCTGCGGGCATTGACCGCGCGGATGCCAAGCAAAAGATCATTGTCGAGCTTTACGACAAGTTTTTCCGCAACGCGTTCCCGAAGATGACCGAGCGGCTGGGCATCGTTTACACGCCCGTGGAGGTGGTGGATTTCATTATTCATTCGGTCAATGAGGTGCTGCAAAGCGAGTTCGGACAGACGCTGGGCAGCAAGGGCGTCCATATCATGGACCCGTTCACCGGGACCGGCACCTTCGTGACCCGGCTGCTCCAATCCGGCCTGATCAAGCCGGAGGAACTGGAATACAAATACCGGCAAGAAATCCATGCCAACGAGATCGTGCTGCTGGCCTACTATATCGCAGCGATCAACATCGAGGCAGCTTACCATAGCGCGGCTGGCGGCGATTATCTGCCGTTTGAAGGCATCTGCCTGACCGACACGTTCCAGCTTTACGAGCAGGAACGCGACATGATCAGCGATTTAATGGCCGACAACAGCAACCGCCGCACCCGGCAGAAGGCACTGGATATCCGTGTGATTGTCGGCAATCCGCCCTATTCTGTGGGGCAGGAAGATGACAACGACGGCTCCGCAAACATCACCTATGAAAAGTTAGATGACAGGATTCGCGAAACCTATGCGCGTCGGTCATCTGGCAACCCGCGCAGCTTGTATAACAGCTATGTTCGAGCAATCCGATGGGCGTCCGACCGTATCAGCGATTCCGGCATCGTCGCGTTCGTCATAAACGGTGGCTGGATTGATGGAAAAGCCGCCGATGGTTTGCGACTGTGTCTGGCGGAAGAATTTGCCTGCATCCACGTGTTCCATTTGCGCGGCAATGCCCGCACTTCTGGCGAGCGCCGCCGGATGGAAAAACACAATGTTTTTGGCCAAGGCACCCGTACCCCGGTGGCCATTGCCCTGCTGGTCAAAAACCCCGCCGCCACCCAACATGGTCAAATCCATTTCCACGATATTGGCGATTATCTGACTCAAGCCGAAAAGCTGGCCATCATCGCCCGCTTTGGCAGCATCGGCGGCATTGCCAAGGCCAAGGGCTGGCAGAGTATCACCCCTGATGAACATGGCGACTGGTTGGCCCAGCGCGATGGGGCGTTTGAGGCATATATTCCAATTGGGGACAAAAAGGCGGACGGTGCGCCCGTCTTGTTCGCTTCTTATAGCGCCGGTGTTAAAACTAATCGTGATGCATGGGCCTATAATGATTCAAAGGCTGATCTGCTTCGGAATATGAATAGAATGATTGAATTCTATCAAGAATGTCTGCGTGACCCAAGCCGATCGGACTTGAACGACGACAAAAAAATTAGCTGGTCTTGGGTTCTGCGTGAACGCTTTTCAAAAGCCAAGGCGGCTCCTTTTCGTGAAGAAGCTGCATCTCTAGCTGCATACACACCTTTTTCACGAACTTGGCTTTACTACGACCCATTTTTTAATGAAAATAGATACTTGATGCCAAAACTATTTCCCAGCGGAAATTCAGAAAATAAGACAATTGTGGTTAAGCAGCGCTGGAAGGGGTTTGGCCAAATAGCATTAATGCACAACGTAGTAAGTGCATTGCAGACTGACGGCGGAGATCAATGCTTCCCCCGCTACCTGTTTGACGGCGAAGCCGAACCGGCAGACGATAATCCCCAGACCGGGCTGTTCGCCGCCGCGCCAGCTGCGAACGGTGGCCGCCGCGATGCCATCACCGATGAAGGCTTGGCGCACTTTCAGGCCGCCTATCCGGGCGAGGCAATCACCAAGGATGACCTGTTCCACTACGTCTATGGCCTGCTGCATTCGGAGGATTATCGCGCCCGCTTCGCCGATAACCTGTCCAAGCAGTTACCCCGCATTCCTGCGGTTAGAAAAGCGGCTCACTTCTGGGCGTTTGTCGAGGCCGGGCGGACGCTGGGCGACCTGCACTGCGATTTCGACAGTGCTCCCCCGTTCCCCGTCACCATTGCCGAAGGCGACCTGCGGCTGGCCCATATCCAAGACCCGGAACGCTTCTACCGCGTCGAGAAGATGAAGTTTGGCGGCAAGCGGCCCAACATCGACAAAACCACGATCATCTACAATGCCAACATCACCCTGACCGGCGTTCCGCTGGAGGCCTATGATTATGTGGTGAACGGCAAGCCCGCGCTGGAATGGGTGATGGAGCGCCAGTGCGTGAAAACCGACAAGGCCAGCGGCATCGTCAATGATGCGAACCGCTATGCCATCGAAACAGTGGGCAACCCGGCCTATCCCTTGCTGTTGTTGCAGCGGGTGATCACCGTAAGCCTGGAAACCATGAAGATCGTACGGGCACTGCCCAAGCTGGAAATTGGCTGAAAGACGAAACCATGGCTGGAGGTTGGCACATTACGGTGGCGAAGGCCGATCTTGTGGAGGCGATCGGGATGGCTCGAACCCGGTGGCACCCTGCGCAGCAAGGGCGGCATCAAGGTGGAGCGTGACCTTACGTTCACGGCTTGCCCCGGAGGGGTGTCCGTCCGTTCCAGCTACGCGGCGATGGATATCGAGGGGGAGGGCGAATGGATATCGCCCGTGATCGTCTACGCGGCTGCTATCCGGCAAGTAGCGCCAAAGCTGGAAGGGCCAACCATCACATTACGCTACGAGCCGGGAAAGCTCTACCTGAACCGAACATCGTTTGAGGCCCGCGATATATAGGCATTGGGACAGTTAGAGCGAGTCCAGGCGATTCACTCGCCGCCCCAGTTCTGCTATAGATTTCGGATAATCTGAGCGGAGTTGAACGAATGGGAGGCTGGGGTTCGGGGCGATATGGCGGACGACCAACCGCCGATATGAGCA
>JAZKDH010000027.1:0-8900 GCA_040387665.1 Pseudomonadota bacterium
GGCTGCTTGACCATGCCCTTGCGATAGCGGTCGATCGCCTGGGCGGCGTGATCGCCCGAGGTCGCGGGATCGAGGAACTCGTACTGCGGATCGGGATCGATGACCTGCGCCATCAGCGTCTGCCGGTTGGCCTCGCCGAAGTCCGAGGCGGACTTGATGGAGCCGTCCTTGTACTGGCACCCGCCCAGCAACGCCGTGGCGGACAGCGCCAGTGCCCATGCCAGCGGACGGTGCGGCAAGCGCGAGCGCTCAGTATTCATAGCCCTGCTCCTTAACTGTGGGCGCGGACTGCTGCGCCGCCGGGCCCGCGGCCTGCGCCGTGTCCGCCGATGCTGCGCCGGCCGTCGCGGGCGCGCTTGATGGCTGCGACCCGGAAGCCCCGGTCCCGCTGGCAGGTGGCAGCAATGGCGGCAGCCGCTTTGGCCGGTAGCCTTCGCCGTCGATCAGCACGTCAAACGCGCGCGGATCGTCGATCCGGTCGGTCGGCAGGCGCACCTGCTCGGGCCGGATCGGGGAAACCAGCCGCGGCGTGACCACGATCAACAGTTCGGTCTCGCCCTTCTGAAAACCGGAGGAACGGAACAGCGCGCCGATGATCGGCAAGGAACCAAGGATCGGCAACTGCCGCACGGTCGTCTGGAAGTCCTTACGCAGCAGACCGGCAATGGCGAAGCTCTCGCCGTCGCGCAGTTCCACCGTCGTGCTCGCTCGCCGCGTCTGCAGCCCCGGCACAACCAGCCCATTGACTGAAACCGATGCGGTCGGATCGATCGAGCTCACCTCGGGCTCGACCACCAGGTTGATCACCTTGTCGCCCAGCACGGTCGGGGTAAAAGCAAGGCTGACGCCAAACGGCTTGAATTCGATGGTGATGGCGCTGCCGCCCTCGCCGCCGCTGTTGCCGGTCTGTGCCACCGGGATCGGGAATTCGCCGCCGGCCAGGAACGAGGCCTTTTCGCCAGAAAGGGCCATCAACGTGGGTTCGGCCAAGGTCTTGGCCAGCCCGCGCCGTTCGAGCATGTTTAGGGTGGCATCGATGTTCAACGACCCGATGCGGAAAGCCTGCGTGAAGATGCCGAACGAATCGGTGATTGCGCCCAGCAGCAACTGCGGCGGTGAGCCCGAGGTGGTGGCCCCGATTACGTTGCCATTGGCATCGTAATTCGTTGTGACCGACTGCGTTCCGCCGCCGGTCAGTGAGGCACCCTCGCCGATCGCGCCGCGGAACCGGCCGTTGTCCGATGTGGCAAACCCGCTCAAGCCGATCTTCTCGCCAAGCTGGCGGCTGACTTCGGCAAACCGCACTTCGAGCATGACCTGCTGGCTGCCGCCCACCGTGATCAGGTTGATCACTTTGTCCCCGGCAAACGCGCGGGCAAGCTGGGCGGCGCGGTCGGCGGCGCCGGCATCGCTGACCATGCCCGACAGCAGGATCGATTCGTTGGTAATGCGCGCGTCGATCGGCTGACCGGGGATGAGCTGCTGCATCTGCGCCTTCAGTCCATCAACGTCCGGTCCGACGGCGATGTCCATCACGGCCAGCACCATGTTGTTGCGGTCATAAAGCGTCAGGCTGGTCGTGCCGAACTTCTTGCCGAGCACGTAGACCGAGCGTTCGGACAGCGGGAGTACGTCGGCAACCTCGGAACTGCCGACCAGCGCCTTGCCGATGGCCCGGTCGGTGGAAACGACCTTGCTCTTGTTCATCGGCACTTCGAGCGCTCCGGCGTGGAGCGAACCGGCGGTCGCCGATCCGGCTACCGCCTGCGCCTGCGCCCCGGTCGCGCTCCCCAGCGCGGCGACCAGCAGGGCGCCAGACAGAGTGGATTTCAGCATTTGTTACCTTGCCCCCGCAAAATTGCCCACCGGATACTCAGTCGGATTGACGCCGCGCACCACCGTCATGTTGCGCCCGCTCAGCATTGTGCCGCCTCCCTGCGCCCCTGTTCCGGCAAGCGCCGGGCGCACCGGTCGATAAGGCATGGCAAGCTGGCGCACCGTTTGGGTGCTCCCGCTCGGCCGCCCGCCCACGACCAGGCGATGGCCCAGTGCGCGGTTGGTGACGGTGTTGAGGGCCGGGATGACAGCCAGCTGGCCTGAAGAATCTTCAACCTTGCGCAGCGCCAGGCTGAGCGCGCCGATCTTTTCGGCAATCGCCAGCCGCTGGGCGTCGTTGATCGTAACGGCCACGGTTGCGGTCTGGCCCGGCATCGGGTCGCCGCTCTTGTCGTTGACCGACTGGTTGATGCCGAGAACCTGCACATTCTCGAGAATGACGTCCGAACGCATGTCCTCGGACAGGGCGCCGTCACCCGGAAGCTTGCGGGTCAGCAGCACGTCCACCAATGTGCCGGGCAGGACGAAGCCGGATACCCCGGTAGTCGCACCGATCGGGATCGAGACCGCACGCATGCCGTCGGGCAGCAGTGCGGCCAGCGTCGCGCGGCCATCCTTGCCCGAAACCTTGTGCGCCAGCACCGGTTCGTTGGGGACCATCGGCCGGACCGCGACTCGGCCGTCCTTCAAAGCGTCGGCGATCGTGGCGAAGGCACCTTCGGGCACCGCGCTGGCGGGCCAGGTCTGGAGCCGGACATTCTGGTCGGTAAGCTTTGTGCCGAATTCGAGCGGCTGCACGGCCACGACGATGCGCGTCATCTGCTGCGCAATAGCGGTCCGTTCATCCCGCTCTTTCACGCCGGAGAAGTAGGCGTTGACGAGAACCACGGCGAACAGTCCGACTATGACTGCGACGCCAATAATAATCCAGTTCCGCTGCATGTCCGCCCCCGGTTTTACAGTCCGCTATCCGCGACTAGTCAGGCAGGATGCAGAACTAGAACCGGATATTTAACAAAAGGTTGGGGCCCCGTCGGTGCAAGCAGCGACGGGGCCCCAATTCCTCAGCAGGTGGTCGGAACCGTCGCGCTGGCAGCCGGCATGGCAGCATGGTTGCAGGCATAGACGTCGCCTGCCGCGTCGGCGATCGCGTCCTTCACGTTGGCGCCCAGGCCAAGCGCGGCGCCGCCGACGGCAACGCCGACGATGGCAAGGATCAGCGCATATTCGGCAGCCGAAGCGCCGGATTCGTCAGCAATGAAAGTCTTGAGGAAAGTCTTCATGGTAAACCCCTGTATCTGAAAAGGTCGCAAACGGGTTGGCGACATTAAGGTTACGACAAGGCTCCGGCCTCTATTTCCGGTTGGCCCAATCCAGGGAAAGCGTGCGAAGCGGCGCGACCTTATAGTTGTTTTTTCGGCCTTTAACCGGACAACTGACGCCTGCTTCCTCGGATGCCGGGATAATCTCCCTCTGCGGTCAGCCGGTCAACACAAATCCTTATCATTTTTTTAACCTGTGTTTTTTAGACACTTAGGCGGAACAATGGTGAAAAAAATCGGTTAATGGCCGGCGAACCTGCTCACACTGCGAGTCGCGGCCAGCCATACTCCAATAATGCGCGTCTTGACTGCAACAGTGCAAAAGGTGTCAGTATGCAACTGCGCGAATGTTTCAAAACAAAGGCAGGCGCAATGACCCGCACCCTGCAGCCCGCAGTTGCCGCATACGCGCAAACGCTCACACGGCGTAGCGCCGCCGTCCCGCGCGCGCTGAACGCGCGGATCGAAGCCTTCACGCTGATCTGGGCAGCAGTGTTCATCGCGATCAGCCTGCCCCGGCTGGTGTCCCCTGCCACCGCGCCGCGCGGCCTGTTTGATGCGCTGGCGGTTGCGGTGCCCTATCTGCTGATTGCGCTGGCGCCGCTCGCGGGCCACCGCCTGGCAGCAGCCAGCTTCCCCAGCGGCATCCGCACCGCCCAGCCGGGGATCCGGCTGTCGGTCTATGGCCGCTGGAGGTCGCTGTCTGTGCTCGACGCGCGCGCGAACCCCTCGTTCGGGCCGGCCGGCTTCATGGCCTCGCTGCTGATCGGCCTGCTGCTCAACATCCCCGTGCGCAGCGTCGAATTCGTGGTGGCCATGCCCGCGGTCAGCGGCAACGCCCCCGGGTGGAGCCAGGCGCTGTTCCTGCTGCTTGCCGCCGACGTGGTGGTGATGAGCTTTTTCTACATGGTCTGCTTCGTGATGGCGCTGCGCACTGTGCCGCTGTTCCCGCGCATGCTGTTGTTTGCGTGGGTGCTGGACGTAACCGCGCAGATGATCATCGCGCGGGAGATCGGCGCGATGCCCGGGCTCCCGGCGCAGGTCGCACTGCCGCTGCGCGAACTGCTTCACGGCAACATCGTCAAGGTAATGATCAGCGCGTTCGTGTGGCTGCCGTACCTGATCCTGTCGGAGCGCGTGAACGTCACCTACCGCCAGCGGGCCTCTGCCGCAGCCTGATAGCTGGCCGATTTATCAGGCACCACATTTCTAAGGCACCCAGGGAACGTAATGGAACAGGTCGACGTCGGCGCAATCGTGGACATAAACGGCAGCCGGGCGATCTGCCGGCTCGACCTTCCGGCGCTGGTCCGCCGGCGGCAGGACGCGACCACCTCGCTCGAGGCTGCCAGTTCGGTGGGCGGCTACGTCAAGGTGGACATGGGCGGCACATGGCTGCTTGGCACCATCACCCGGATCGAGGCCGTGCCAGGAACGCCCGACGCGGTAGTCGCCGAAGTCGATCTCATCGGCGAGGGAGACAGGGGCGCGGACGGCAACTATTCCAGCTTCCGGAGGGGTGTCACGCTCTATCCGCATCCCGGCGACCGGCTGTATCTGGCAACGCTGGCCGACCTTCAACGGGTCTATTCGCCCGAGGACGAGCCGCATATCGAGATCGGCACCGTCTACCCCAGCAGCGAAGTGCGCGCCTCAGTCCTGATGGACCGGTTGCTCAGCCGCCATTTCGCGGTGCTGGGCGCCACCGGCAGCGGCAAGTCGACCACGGTGGCGCTGATGCTGCATCGGATCATCGACGCAGCGCCCGAAGGGCACATCGTCATGCTCGACCCGCATGGCGAATATTCTTCCGCCTTCCCTACTGTGGGCCGGGTCTTCAACGTCGATAACCTTCACATCCCCTATTGGCTGATGAACCTGCAGGAGCACTGCGAGGCGTTCATCCACACCGAGGAAGAAAGCGCGGCGATCGATGCCGGGATCATGGCGAAGTGCTTGTTCGCCGCACGGTCACGCAGCGAAGCGCGGGGCGGCGGCAGCAAGGTGACCGCCGACAGCCCGATCCCTTATGCACTGGGCGATCTGCTGGAGACGATCGACAGCGAAATGGGCCGGCTCGACAAGGCCACCGACGCTTATCGCTACGCCCGGCTGAAGGCCAACATCCAGCAGCTGTTCGCGGACCGCCGCTATCGCTTCATCTTCAACAACGAGTACCGCACCCATTCGATGGTCGACTTCATCAGCGATCTGCTGAGGGTGCCGGCAAAGGGCCAGCCGATCTCGATTATCGACCTGGCCGGTGTCCCGTCTGAAATCGTCGACGTGGTGGTGTCGATCCTTACGCGGCTGATCCTTGAATACGCGATCTGGTCGCCGCGCGAAGATCGCATTCCGATCCTGCTCGTGTGCGAGGAGGCGCAGCGCTATCTGCCCGCCGCGCACACCGGCCTGGTCATGTCCGCAGAACGGCAGCTTGGCCGCATCGCACGTGAGGGGCGAAAGTACGGCGTATCGCTGGGGATCATCACCCAGCGCCCCTCCGAACTGTCGGAAACCGCGCTGTCGCAATGCGGGACGATCTTCGCCATGCGGCTCAACAACCTTAACGATCAGGCGCGCATCCGCGATACGCTGCCCGAGGGCGCGCGCGGTTTTGTCGATCTGATCCCGGCGCTGCAATCGCGCGAGTGCATCGTTTCGGGCGAAGGGGCGCCAGTCTCGATGCGGGTGCGGATCGATACGCTGGAGGCCGAACTTCGCCCGGCGTCCGACGATCCTCCGTTCCAGCGGCTCTGGGGCGAGCGCCGGGCCGACAACGCCCAGGTCGAGCAGACGGTGCGCCGCTGGCGAGGCGAGAGCTGACCGGCTAGCGCTGCGTCCCCCGGTGCGGCCGGCAATCGCCGTAAACCGCCATCAACCCGGACGCGATGTATTCGTACGACAGCTGCGCATCGACCAGCCGGCAGTTGCGGCTCACATATGAAAGCACCTGTTGCCAGGTCTCCTCGTTGCGCGGATTGCGGTTCCAGACCGGCATGACGACAACGCCGGGACCGGCGGCAAGCACGCGCGCCATTTCGGCGCTCGTATCCAGATGGCTCACGTTCCGCTCGACGGCGTAATTGAAGTGAGATGGCAGGACGAGCGGGCTCAGGAACCGCTTCTCCGCCAGCGCATAGAGCAGTGGGGGGCCATCGAACACCAGCAGCCCGCCGCCGCCATCGTGCTGGCGGATCGATCGTGCCAGCGATCCGACCGATATCTGCGCGATCTCCGTGTAGCGCCGGGCGAACGGATAGTACCAATGGTACGAGAGGCCCGCGATCACTGCAAAGGCGACGATGCCAAGATCGCGTCGCGAAAAGAAAATCGCGGCGGCGACGCATAGCGGCACCAGCAGCGGCAGCGCATAGTGCATGTAGAAGTTGGGCACCGACAGGAAGCCGAGCGTGGCGGCGGCCAGCCAGCCGATCAGAAACTTGCGATCCCCGTGCGCCGCGCCGCCGTTCGAGCCCAACACCAGCCCAAGCAAGGTAACGCAGACCAGCGGCGCAATCCGGAAATAAAGCCCTAGCGACCGTGCCAGCACGGTGATGGTATCGGGCTTCTGCTTGGCAATGTTAGAGGTAACCATCGCGTGCCAGTATTCCCCCCAGTGCCCGGCCAGCCCGTACCACGCGGCGGCCGCCAGCGTCGGCCCCGCGCCGATCGCGGCCAGGATGAGCACCGTTCCGGCCAGCCGGGCGCGGGGCATGGACGAGCGATAGAGCACCGCCGCGACAAACAGGCCGAAGTAAGCGGCCTCGAACAGCGCAGTCTGCTTTATCGTGATGGCAATTCCGCCGACCAGCATGGCCAGGCAGATGCGCCATGACAGTCCGCCCCCCTCCCGCAGCGTCGGCAGCGCCTGCAGCACCAGCAAGGCGCAAAGGGAGACGAACAGGTTATAGAACACCGGGGCCTGCCCGCCATAGCCCCAGAACAGCGGCAGCAGCAGCAGATAGACAGTGCCCGCCAGAATGGCCCCCTGCCCGCCGGCCCAGCGCCGCGCAATCCGCGCCACCACCAGGGCAGTCATCCCCGCGAACAGCGCTGCGGTGACCTGGTAGGCGATGACTGACCGCGACACCCCGGCGATCAGCCAGAACAGCACGAACAGCCCGATGGGCTTGCGGTCCCACACGTCCACGTATGGCACCGCGCCGTCATGCATCGCCTGTCCGACCAGAAAGTAGAACGTTTCGTCGCCGTCGATATTCGGATGGCCAAAGCTGGCCATGCGCAGCACGATGGACAGCGCGACGAAAAACAGCAGGAGATTTGGCCACTGGCCGAACCAGTTGGAAACGGCGGCGGTGAACGCCCACCTCGTGCCCAGCACCACCTGCCCTGCCTGCCCATGCATTGGCACCGTATGCGGCCGTATTCGCGCACAGGTCAACAGCGCCGTCCGCCTGTCCTGCTCTCGAACACGCAAGAAGTACTGCTTGGTCGAGACTGGAGCTTGGTCTAATACCCTCTTGCCAGCCCGGTGAGCCAACATGATCACGCCGCCAATACTACTGGCATTCGGACAGGGAGCGCCCATGCCTCTGCGGGCCATAGCCAGGAACCGGCGGAACTGCCTTGCCGCGATCACCGCCGCGGCGGTGATTGCCCTGTCCGGCGTAGGAACCGCGACCGCACGGAACGCCGCGTACGCGGCGAGGCCGCGGCCTGAACGCTGGATCGTCCCCGCGCACTCCCCCGCACCGGGTGGCGACGCGCTGGCGGGCGTAACCATCACCGGGCCATCAAGCCTGGGCGTCCGGGTGACCGGCTCGACCGTCGCGACCGACCTTATTACCGGTGCAGCAATGGACGCGCTGGGCGCGCCGATGGACTTTGCCCGCTTCACGCGCATGCAGGTTGCCCGTACGGGCGTTGCACTCACTGGCCGGCATCGAAGCGGGTTGCCGTTGGCGCGCGCCTACATCACCAGCGGCTTCGGCTCGCGTCTGCACCCTGTGCTCGGCGTTCGGCGGCTCCACCGCGGGATTGATCTGGCCGCACCGGTGGGCACGCCGGTGATCGCACCCGGGTCGGGCATGGTCACCGTCGCCAACTGGAACGGCGGCTACGGACTTTTCGTCGAAATTGACCACGGCGATGGCTTCAAGTCGCGATATGGACACATGTCACAGCTTAACGTCTTCCCCGGCCAGCGATTGCAAGGCGGGGAGGTGATCGGTCTGGTCGGCGCCACGGGCCGCCTGACCGGTCCACACCTCCATTATGAGACGATCAAGGCCGGCCGCGCGGTCGATCCGCTGCGCTGAGTGGTCGTGCTTCAATTCCGTGTGAATGGATCGCGATTATATGGCGGGGATAGAAAGCGCGACGTTTGCGATTGTGACGTCGTTCTAAGTCCACGACAACGAAGCCTCGTTGTGTGCGCCGTCTTGGCCCTCGATCAGCGCGCTCGCGCATTACGTTCAAAAAATTCGCCCGGAGATCCCGTCATCCTGACCAGCGGGTACAGCCATGCCTGGGCAGATGAGGGACGCCGCGGCTTCGAGCTTCTCCAAAAACCTTAGTCGGCGAACGCGCCGTGCTTTCCGCGGATCGCGGTGGAGTACACTGTCGCCGCCTGCTCTTCGGCCAAAACAACTTGGTGCATGCTTACCATCTCCGCTCAGCCGTATGGCGGCGCCCCGCGGGTCACGGCCACTCCCGTCGGGTACGGCGCGGTGGGCACGCGCGGGGTGCCAAGGATTTCGATCGCTGCCGCGGCGTGGG
>JAZKDH010000028.1:0-81615 GCA_040387665.1 Pseudomonadota bacterium
TACATCGAGAAGGAAAGCTCGGTGAACGAGGCGATCGACCGGATGCGCCATTCGGCCACGCGGGCGTTGCTGGAGCGGGATGACGTGATCATCGTTGCCTCGGTTTCCTGCCTTTACGGGATCGGCTCGGTCGAAACCTATTCGGCGATGATTTTCGATCTGGCGCGCGGGCAGTCGGTTGACCAGCGCGAGATCATCCGCAAGCTGGTGGCGCTGCAATACAAGCGCAACGACGCCGCTTTTGCGCGCGGCAACTTCCGCGTGCGCGGCGACAATCTGGAGATATTCCCCAGCCACTATGAGGACATGGCCTGGCGCGTCTCGTTCTTCGGCGACGAGATCGAGGAGATCGCCGAGTTCGACCCGCTGACCGGCAAAGCCGGGGCAAAGCTCGACAAGGTGCGGGTTTACGCCAATTCGCACTACGTCACGCCCGGGCCAACGATGAAGCAGGCGACCGAGGCGATCCGCTTTGAACTGACCGAGCGGCTGAAGGAACTGGTTGCGGAAGGCAAGCTGCTCGAAGCCCAGCGGCTGGAGCAGCGCACCAACTTCGACCTTGAGATGATCGCGGCGACCGGCAGCTGCGCGGGGATCGAGAATTACAGCCGGTTCCTGACCGGACGCCTGCCGGGCGAGCCGCCGCCGACGCTGTTCGAATACCTGCCCGACAACGCGCTGCTGTTCGTGGATGAAAGCCACCAGACCGTGCCGCAGATCGGCGCAATGAGCAAAGGCGATCATCGCCGCAAGATCACGCTGGCCGAATACGGCTTTCGCCTGCCCAGCTGCATCGACAACCGCCCGCTGCGCTTTAACGAATGGGACGCGATGCGGCCGCAGACGGTGGCGGTCTCGGCCACGCCCGGCTCGTGGGAGATGGAGCAATCGGGCGGCGTGTTTGCCGAACAGGTGATCCGTCCGACCGGGCTGATCGACCCGCCGGTCGAAATCCGCCCGGTCGAGGACCAGGTGCAGGACTGCATCAACGAATGCCGCAAGGTTGCGCTTCAGGGCTACCGCACGCTGGTTACCACGCTGACCAAGCGCATGGCCGAGGACCTGACCGAATTCATGCACGAGGCCGGCCTGCGGGTGCGCTACATGCATTCCGACGTGGAGACGCTTGAGCGCATCGAGCTGATCCGCGACCTGCGGCGCGGGGTCTATGACGTGCTGGTGGGCATCAACCTGCTGCGCGAAGGGCTGGACATTCCGGAATGCGGGTTGGTGTGCATCCTCGATGCCGACAAGGAAGGCTTCCTGCGCAGCGAGACCTCGTTGATCCAGACCATTGGCCGCGCCGCGCGCAACGTGGACGGACGGGTGATCCTGTACGCCGACCGGATGACCGGCAGCATGGAACGCGCGATCGCCGAAACCGACCGCCGCCGCCAAAAGCAGCACGTCTTCAACGAAATCCACGGGATCACCCCGACAACAATCAAGCGCGGCATCTCCGACATCATCGGCGACACGGCCGCGCGCGACGGCGTGCTGGTGGATCTGGAGGATGACGGGATCAACAATCTCGTCGGGCACAACCTGCGCGGGTACATCGAGGACCTGGAAAAGCGGATGCGCGCCGCCGCCGCCGACCTGGAGTTCGAGGAAGCCGGCCGCCTGCGCGACGAAATCCGCCGGCTGGAGGCCACGGAACTTGGCCTGCCCGAAGGCGAGCGCAAGGCATCGCCGGTGGGCCGCAGCAACGAAGGCAAACCCGGAACGCGCAAGGGCCGGTTCGGTCGGGAGAGTAAAAGCAAGTGGGGAAAATAACTCACTTCGCCGTGAACCGTTGGTTACCCTCGGCAACTCGAGGGAACCTGCAAATTCGTCGGCTTGCAATTTATGGTCCGCGCACGCAAAATCCGGTGATGATCAATCCCCGGTTGCTGCTTCCCCTCAGCCTTGCTGCCCTGTCCCTTGCTGCCTGCTCGCAATCGCAGAGCCGGCAGGTGGTGGACAGCGCCGCGCTTACCACCGCCTATCCCGCGCGTCTGGCGCTCGCCAACGTGTCCCTGCCGCTGGAAGAAGCGCCGGCGCAGCCCGCGGGCGCGGTGTGGCGCGCGGACGCGGCAGGCGTGCATTTCGGGGTGCCGGGACAGAGCGACCTGATGACGCTGGCCTGCAGCCGAGCGTCTGACGGGTCAGCCCAGTTGAAGCTGACCAGGACAACCCGGGCGACCGAGGGCGCCAAGGCGATGTTCGCGCTGATCGGCAATGGCCGGATTGCGCGGCTGCCGATGGACGCTGTCCGCGGCGGCGAGGCCGGCGAATGGCGCAGCGCGATGCCGACGGTCGATCCGCGGCTGGACGTGCTGAAAGGTGGCAACAGGATCGAGGCGACCCTGCCCGGCGGCGGCACGTTGCTGATGCCGGCCAGCAGTGAGCCCGGCCGGCTACTGGCCGCGTGCCGCGCGGGCAATCGCACCGCCAGCCCGGCCTGAGCGCGCTAGAGCTTGCCGAACGTCCCTTCGTAGCCGGGCGTGTCGCCCGCTGCGAGAAACCGCGCCTGGGCGATCCATTGATCACGCACCGGACGTCCGGCGAAGGTGCCAAGCTGGGCATCGACCCGGGCCAGATCCTCCTCCTCCCAGGCCGCGATCTGCGCATAGCTGGTGACCCCGAGGCTTGCGAGCAGAGTGGACAGTTTCGGTCCAATGCCCTTGATTCGGGTCAGGTCATCGGCGTGTCGCTGCGCAATGGTCGGCATTTCGGCGCCGCCGGCGGCGAACGCTTCCTGTTCCATGGCCGCGGCGATCACCTCGGCATTATTGCCGGATGCGGATGCAAAGACAGATGCTGGGGGCGCATCGATCAGCGCCTGGTTGCGTTGCGCCGGGGCTGCCCCTTCGTCCAGTACGTCGGGCCGGTGGCTGCGCGCTGCGGGCTTGCCGCGCGAAAATGCCCAATAGGCCACCAGCAAGCCAATCACCAAGGCGAGCACGATCGCCACCCAGTTTGCTTCGACCAACTGCATCATCACCCTTCACCTTTCTTCGTCTTGCGCCGGGACCAGACCAAAAACCCGGTTCCCAGCCCCAATCCATAGCTGCATTGCACGAGCGCGAGAACTTGCAGCCATGGCACTGCCGGCCCGGGCGCGTAGCGGATGGTGCTTACAGCACCCACCAGAACACAGGTGACGGCGCCGGCAAGGACCAGCGGCACAGTGTATGCCTGGCGCTGGGCCATCAGCCGACACTCTTGCGGAACAGCACGCGGTCTTCCGGCCCGAAGCCCTTGCGCCAGATTATCCAGCCATAGGCCCCAAGAATGGCCGGCACGCCAAGCGCGATTTCCGCCCATTCGGGCAACGTGAACTTGACGAGGACGCCAACAGCGATCGCCGGCAATGCTCCCCAGGCCAAGGCCCAGCGCCAGTTGTTCACCCGCTCGCCCAGAATGTGCGCCAGCAACCGCGATTTCAGGACCGACGCCATCGCCAGCGTCAGCATCAGCGCCGCTGCCGCCGCCGCTACACGATATCCCTCACCGTAACCCATCCGGCTTACCAGTTCGATCCCGGCGACGGTAAGGATAAGCTGCAGGACAATGGTCAGCAACGAGAGCACCAGGTTCCTGTAGCGCGCCAGATAGACCAGCGCGGCCTCGCTGACGACGGCGGTGGCGGCGACCACTTCGGCGGCGAGCAGAAACACCAGCGCCCCGGTACCTTGCACGAAATCCGGCCCGCCCAGGCCCATCAGCCCGGTGCCGGGAATGGCGAGCGCCAATGCGATGCCGGCCTGTGCGGCGGTTATCCAGAAACCGACCTGGCAGACGTGCCGGGCAATCGCGCGGTAATTGCGTTCACGCACGTTGCGGGTGATGACCGGGCCAAGAACGGGTTCGAAACTTGTCTTGAGCTTTTGCGGCAGCGAGGCAAACTGCTGCGCGAAGTAATAGATGCCCAGCGACGCCTCTCCCACAAAGAACCGCAGGATGAACACGTCCAGCTTGCGCGTGCCCCATTCCACTGCGTCAGCCACGGCCAGCGGCAGGTTGGCCGCGGCGATACGGCGTAATCGGATGGGGCTGGGCCGCCACTGCCGCGGCAGGCCATAAGTCCGCAGCAACACCACCAAGGCCACAGCCGTCGCCGCGATGGTCGATATCAGATATGCCAGCGGCAGGCCGGCGCGGGGGTAGACGAAGAACAGGACCCCGGCCGCGATGGACAGCACCCACGGTTCCACCACCGCACGGGCGCGGACCGTGGTGGCAACATCGAACCGATAGGCGAGCGCCGCCAGCGCCAGGTCGCCCATCGCCAGCGGCCAGACCGCCAGCGCCAGCAGCCGCTCGCCCTCACTGAAGTTGCCGGCCGGATACATGGACATCGGGAATGCATAGATCAGCACGGTCGCCACGGCGGCAATCAGCGAGCTCAGCACCAGGGTGTCGGCAACGATGTTGGCGGGATTATTATCGTCGTCGGGTTCGGCTTGGGCAAGGCGCTGGGCAAGGCCGCGCTTCTGCCCCATGGTGGCCATCATTCCGGCGAATTCCACCATCACCAGCGCCGACGCGAAACGCCCCATGGCGCTGGCGCCGTAAAGGCGGCTGGCGATGAAAAGGAACGGAACGCGGGCCAGCAGGCGCAGCAGAAACCCAAAGAAATTGGTTCGCCCGCCTTTGGCAAGCGCGGCGATATCCTCCTGCGGGGTATTGATCGGATGATCCGCCGCGGTCACCCGCTACCGCCCTGTGCGTGCGGGGCCTCTGCCGTGAGTGGTCGGGCCAGAATTTCGGCAACCACCGCCGGGGCGGGCGCTTCTCCGGCAAGTAGCCGGCAGACGGCATCGACGATGGGCATCGCAATGCTGTGCCGGCGCGCCAGCCCGGCCAGAACCGGCGCGGTGTGGGCGCCTTCGGCCACGCTGTTTTTTCCGGCCAGCGCCTCGGCGGCGCTCCGCCCCTCACCCAGCGCCTTGCCGAGCGCATAGTTCCGGCTGGAGGTGGATGAGCAGGTCAGCACCAGATCGCCCAGCCCGCACAGCCCGGCCAAGGTCTCGGCCCGGCCGCCCTGCGCCTGGCCGAACCGGAGCATCTCGGCATAGCCGCGCGCGATCAGCGCCGCGCGCGCGTTCTGCCCCAGGTTCAACCCGTCCACCACTCCACACGCGATGGCGAGCACGTTCTTGACCGCTCCGCCCACTTCCGCGCCGATCACGTCATCGGAATAATACGGCCGGAACGTCGGCCGCGAGACGAGCGGCGCCAGCCGACCCCATTGCGCATCGCCGCCGGAGCAGGCGAGCGTGACCGCCGTGGGCAGCCCGGCTGCCACCTCGTGCGCAAAGGTCGGCCCCGACAGAACTGCGATGGCGGCACCGGGGCAAGCCGCGCGGGCGACTTCGGCCATCAGTCGCCCGGTCCCCGCCTCGATCCCCTTGGCACACAGCACCAGATCGCGCCGGCTATCGGGGACGTTGCCGAGCACGGCGGCGAGATGCTGCGCCGGCGTGACCACCAGCAGCGCCGACAGGCCGCCAAGTTCCGCCAGATCCGCAGTAGCCCGGATGCCCGGATGCAGGACTGCGCCCGGCAGGTACGGCGTGTTGGAGCGGCGCTCATTGATTTCGGCAACGAGCGCGCTTTCCCGCGCCCATAGCAACGTCGGCGTACCGTCGCTGGCCAGAACCTGCGCTAGCGCGGTTCCCCACGCCCCGGCACCGACAATCCCCACCGGATTCATGCCTTCACCCCCGCGCCCCTGACCGGCCCTGCTTCCGGATCGAGCGGCCAGCGCGGCCGCGCCGCGAAATCAAGCGGATCGGGAACGAACCCGCAAGCGACGGACATCCGCTCCACCCCGGCCCACGCGATCATCGCCGCATTATCGGTGCACAGCGGCAGAGGCGGCGCAACGAAGCGCAGCGCGCGCGGGGCGGCAAGCGCTTCGAGCGCGGACCGCACCGCCCGGTTTGCCGCGACCCCGCCGGCGACGACCAGCGCGGTGACCGGCGTATCTGCGGATAAGCGCGCAAGCGCGCGCTTCGTGCGGTCAACGATGCAATCGATGGCCGCCTGCTGGAACGCCGCCGCGATGTCGGCATCGGCGTACGCCCCCGATTGCCGGGCGCGCAGCACCGCACTTTTCAGGCCGGCAAAAGAAAAGTGGGGTTCCACGCTGCCGAGCAACGGGCGCGGCAGCGGCACTTTGGCGGCATCGCCCTGCGCGGCCAAGCGCTCCACCGCCGGGCCGCCGGGATAGCCCAGGTCCAGGACTTTCGCGGTCTTGTCGAAGGCTTCGCCCAGCGCATCGTCGATCGTTGTCGCCAGGCGGCGGTACTGCCCGAGCCCGCTGACCAGCAGGAGCTGGCAATGGCCGCCCGATGCCAGCAGCAGCAAATAGGGAAATTGCAACGAGGGATCGGCCAGCCGCGGCGACAGCGCATGACCTTCCAGATGGTTGATCGCGATCAGCGGCTTGTCGGCGGCCATCGCCAGCGCCTTGGCAGTTACGAGCCCGACCATCACCCCGCCGATCAGGCCCGGACCAGCGGTGGCGGCAACCGCATCGATCGCGCCGAGATCCAGCCCGGCATCCGCGAGCGTCGCGGCGATCAGCGGCGCGATCCGCTCCACATGGGCGCGGGCCGCGATTTCCGGGACTACGCCCCCGTAAGGCCGGTGCGCGTCATCCTGCGAGGCGATGCGCTGCGCCACGATCCGGCGCCCATCGGTCACCAGCGCCGCGGCCGTCTCGTCGCAAGAGGATTCAATGCCCAGGACCAGCGTCATCGCGGGTTTCCCTGTACGACATTGGCCGCTAGCACAAGCCGCGATGACCGCCGCTCCTGCCCGACCGCTGAAACTCGGTACACGCCGATCCCCGCTTGCCATGGCCCAGGCGGAGGAGGCCCGCCGGCGCCTGTGCGCGGCCCATGGGTGGCACGAGAATAACGTCACGCTGGTGCCCGTCACCGCCAGCGGCGACCGCATTCAGGACCGACCGCTGGCGGAGATTGGCGGGAAGGCGCTGTGGACCAAGGAGCTGGACGAGTGGCTGATCGCCGGCGAGATCGACTTCGCGGTGCATTCGCTGAAGGACGTCGAGACGATCCGACCCGAAGCGCTGGTGATCGCCGCGGTCCTCCCCCGTGAGGACGTGCGCGACGTGCTGGTGGGCGCGGCCTCGATCCACGCGCTGCCGCAGGAGGCCCGCGTCGGGACCAGCGCGCCGCGCCGGGCGGCGCAGCTGCTCCATGCTCGGCCGGACTGCACGGTCGTGCCGTTCCGGGGTAACGTCGCTACGCGGCTGGCGAAGCTCGCGGCCGGTGAAGCGGATGCCACGCTGCTCGCGCTTGCCGGCCTCAACCGGCTGGGAGAGCGCGGCACCGGTCACCCGTTGAGCGCGGATGAATGGCTTCCTGCCCCCGGCCAGGGCGCAATCGCCATCGAATGCCGCACTGATGACAGTGCCACCCGTGCAGTGCTGGCCGCGATCGACGATGCGCCAAGCCACGCCGGGGTGACTGCCGAGCGTGCGCTGCTTGCCGCGCTGGGCGGCAACTGCCACAGCCCGATCGCGGTGCTGACGCGCGCCGACGGCACCGAACTGGTGCTGCGTGCGGCGCTGTTCAGCCCGGACGGCGCCGAGCGGATCGAAGGCACGGCCCGTTTCGCCGCCGATGATCCAATTCGCGCCGGCCTGCTTGCCGACGAACTGCTGGGCCGGGCTTCCGCGTCAATTCGGGTCCACTTTTCCGGGCGATGATTCCGCTGATCGTCATCCGGCCGGAACCCGGCGCCAGCGCCACGGTCCGCGCGGCGCGTGCGCTGGGTTTGGAGGCACACGGGTTTCCGCTGTTTAAAGTGGAGCCCCGTGTTTGGGATGCGCCGGCGCCGCGCGATTTCGATGCGTTGCTGGTGGGCAGCGCCAATGCCTTGCGCCATGCCGGGCCGGCGCTCGCAGCTTTTCGCGCGCTTCCTGTCCATGCCGTTGGCGATGCGACAGCCGGGGCTGCGCGCGGTGCGGGCTTCAGGGTGACAACGACCGGCAGTGGCGGACTGCAGGCCGTGCTCTGCGAAATACCCGCCGGGACGCGGGTGCTGCGACTGGCGGGGGAAGAACGGATCAGCCTGGCGCCGCCCGCCGGTGTCACGCTGACCGAACGCGTTGTCTATGGTGCCGTCCCCCAGCCCGCGCCGCACGCGCTGGCGGCACTGCTGCGCCGGGCTGCGACCGTGGCCCTGCATTCGGCAGAGGCCGCACGCCATTTCGCCGCCGAGTGCGACCGCGCGGGGCTGGACCGTTCGGTCATCGCGCTGGCCACCATCGGGCCGCGCGTGTCCGAGGCTGCGGGCGGCGGCTGGCACCGCGTTGCGACGGCGGCGGCTCCGGCCGAATCGCCACTGCTGGCGGCCGCGCGCGAGTTGTGCCAAGACCACGGCGCGGATGATGTGCGCCCAAAGGATTGAGCGAAACATCGGGGGCTAGGACGACGACACATGCCGGACGAATTCTTTACGCAGAACCCCGACCCGAAAGCCCATGCCTCCGCCCGGCAGGTCGGTGCCGGGCGCGCTCTGGTCGCAGCGGCGCTGATGCTGTTCGTGGTATTGGCGGGCGCAGTGGGTTATGTCGCGTGGCAGGGCGCCACGCAGTTCGGCACCATCGGCCAGGGTGAAACCATTGTGCCCGGGCGGGCCGAGGCCCCTAACCCGGCGACGGCGGTATCGCCGATCGCAGCCGCACTGGGCCGTGCAGACACATTGGAGGCCCGCATGGCGGCGCTGGAACGGCGGCTGGACGCGGTGGACCTCCACGCCGATGCCGCTTCGGGCAACGCCGCCCGCGCCGAAGCCCTGCTGGTGGCATTCGCCGCCCGGCGGGCGCTTGATCGCGGTGCGCCGCTGGGGTTCCTTGAGGATCAGCTGCGCCTTCGCTTTGGCGACGCCCAGCCGAATGCGGTCGCCATCGTCATCGATACGGCACGCGCACCGATCACGCTCGACCAGCTTGCCGCCGGGCTCGATACGCTGGCCCCGCAACTGACGGAAGCGGCCGGTGCCGCCGACGCATGGACGCGGATGAAGCGTGAACTGTCCAGCCTGATCGTGGTCCGCCACGATTCTGCCCCCAGCCCTGCCCCGGCGCTCAGATTGAGCCGCGCCCGGGTGCTGCTGTCGGCGGGCAAGACGCGCACCGCCATCGCGGAAGTGCAAGGATTGCCGGGTGCGGCTGATGCCGCCGAGTGGGTTTCTGCCGCGCGCCGTTACGACGCCGCCCGACGTGCGCTGGATGTGCTGGAAACGACTGCACTGCTCGACACGCGCGGGCTGCGCGATGCAGGCGGCACCGCAGTGGATGATCCCAGTCCGATCACGCCAGCACCCGCCGTCCCGGCCGCGCCGCAGTAACGTTCAGGCTTGCAGCAGCTGCGGGAGCTTTCCGCTCATCCCCCGGGCTTCGTCCATGAAGAACCGCTTTACCGATGGCAGGCGCTGCACCGCGCCCATTCCGGCGCGCCGGACCAGCGACGGCAGGCGGCCCGGGATGCCGAACAGGCGGGTGATGGTGTCGGTCATCGCCATCACCGTGAACGTGTCCAGGCTGCGCCAGCGTTCATAGCGGGCAAGCACCTGCGCATCGCCCGGTTCCAGTCCCAGCCGCATCCCGTCCGCCATCACCTCGACCAGCGTGGCGACGTCGCGCAGGCCCAGATTAAGACCCTGCCCGGCAATCGGGTGCATCCCGTGCGCCGCATCTCCGATCAGCGCGAGCCGATCATCCACGATCCGGCCGGCGTGGTGGAAATTGAGCGGATAGGACATCCGCGGGGCGGAAAGTTCAACCACACCAAGGATATCGACCACCCGGCTTTGCACTTCGGCCAGAAATGCGGCGTCTGACAGACCGGCCCATCCGGCGGCGTCCTGTTCCGCAATCGTCCACACCAGCGCGGACCGGTGCCGCCCCGCTTCATCCAGCAGCGGCAGCAGCGCGAACGGCCCAGCCGGATAGAAGATTTCCCAGGCGGTGTTGCGGTGCGGCTGTTCGTGCCACACCCCGGTGACCATTGCGCGGTGCCGGTAGTCCCACTTTGCCAGCCTGAACCCGGCCTCGTCCCGCGTGAGCGATTGCCGTCCTTCGGCCGCGATCAGCAGGTTGCCCGCCAGCACGCGGCCGTTTTCCAGCGTTACCGACACGCCATGCGGCCCGCGCGTGCGGGCCGCGGGTTCCACGCCGGTGTGCCAGGTGATCGCGGGATCCTGCGCCGCCGCGTCGAACAGCGCCAGCCGCAGATCACGGTTGGCAAACATCCGGCCGAGCGTATCGGCATGCCGCCCGTCCAGCGGCTCGGTCCGGAAATCGATCCGTCCCGGTTTCTGCTGGTCGGTCACGGCAATCGCGTCGATCGGGCAGCCCAGGGGTGCCAGCCGCGCCGTCAGCCCGATGTTGGCGAACAGGTTCCAGCTTGCGGTGGAAATGGCGGAAGCGCGGCCATCGGCGCCCGGCGCGGTAAGCAGGGCCGGATCCGCCTTGTCGATCACGTGGCTGGTGATGCCGGCGCGCGCCGCCGCCAGCGCCAGCGTCATGCCGACGAGGCCCCCGCCCAGGATCACCAGATCGCGCTGCTCAGTCATCACCGTTCCTTCACGCACCGGACACCCGAATGGCCGCGCCGCGCTGCGTGTGCAACACCTACCTGCGGGCAGCGCACGTGTTGGCCGCCCCGCCATCCAGATCCAGACAGCGCCCATCGAAACTGCCGTCCGGCACGGCCAGCCCCAGCAGCGCAGCCAGGGTGGGCGCAATGTCGACCGTGTCGATCGGTGCCGGCTGCTCGAACCCGCGCAGGCCCGCCCGCCAGAACAGCAGCGGTACCCGGCGGTCATAATCCCACGCGCTGCCGTGGGTGGCGACCAGGCCGGGCGCGGGTGCGGCAATCGGCACCACGGCCCGGTCCAGCAGCACCACGACATCGCCGGACCGCTGCGGATCGAAGCTGGCCCGCGCGCGCTCGCGCAGGGTCCAGTCTTGCGGGTTGCCGGCGGGCAACGGGGCCGCCAGCAGCTCTTCCGCGGTGAACGCGGCCGCGACTTGCGGATGGGCACGCAGCCTGGCCGCCAGCAGGCCGATGGCTCTGGTCCGCACGCCGCCGGGCAGCGCCTTGTTCACGTAAAGATCGCCAGCCATGCCGTCGCCGAAAACAACGGGCGTTTCCGCGCCAAGCCCAAGCTGTTCACGGATTGCCTGCCCCAGCGCGGCAGGCCGGAGCGACCGGTCCGCCCGTGTTGCGTCGGGCAAGGCCTGCGCGCTCAGCCGTTCGGGCGTGTCCAACCCCCCGTGATCCGCCGTCAGCACCACAATATAGTCGATCCGCGCGGCATCCAGCCCGGCCAGAAACGTGCCGAGCACGCGATCGAGCGCCATCATCTGGATGCACATTTCCGGCCCCTGGTGGCCGGCCGCATGCCCGATGTAGTCGGTGGCCGACAGGCTGACCGAAAGCAGATCGGGCGCGGCGCCCCGACCCAGCCTCATCGCCGTCACCAGCCCGGCGGCAAGCTCCAGCGTGGCAGCGTCCAGCCGAGGGGAAGTGCGCAGCGCCTTTTCGTCGCCCGCGGGAATTGCAAAGCTGCCTGAGCCGCCGGCCGCCGGATCGGTATCGACCGGGGCGCTGCGCGCGGCGCACACGCCTGGCACCACCAGCGCCGGCGCGCCGGTCTGCCGCAACCCCGCCAACGCCGTGTTTGCCGCCTGCGCGGCCGGATGAAGCGGGCGGCCGGCAAAACTGGCGAATTGGCCCGATGCATACCAGTAAACTTCGTCAACCGCGTTGCCGCCCATCACCACGGCCGCGCGGTCCTTGCCGGCAACTGCGACATTCCGGCTGGCGGGATTGGCCTGCTTCATGAATTCGCCGAGCGTAGGAGCGCGCAGGTGGATCGCGGACACGACCGGGTTGCCCGACGTGCTGGCGGGATCGCTTTCGTCCTCCGCGCAATAGACCCGCTTGTCCGCCCGCGCGAGCGCGGTGTCGAACCACGCGTTTGCGATGATGCCGCTGCGCGACGGATGAACGCCGGTCAGCAGCGTGGCATGCCCGGGGCACGTCTCGGTTGCGGCGTGGCTTTGGAAAGCGCTCGGGAACACCGCCCCCTGGGCCAGCCGCGCGAGACCTTCAGTGAAGTGCGGTCGATACTGGGCGAACAGGTCGGCCGAGAACTGATCGACGGAAATCGCCACCACCAACCCGGGCGGCGCGGTCCGAACGGCAGCGGGTCGCACCGGCGCGGAGGCAGGCGGCGGAACCGTGGCAGCGCAGCCCCCGAGCGCGAGCATGAAAACCATGGCCAATGCTGAACCGAACGCGCTGACCGGCATGATGATTCCTTGAATTGCTGCCACAGACGCGGCAGGGACGGGGGGATGCAGGGAGAGCATGCACGGTGCAAGCCTGCACGTACGGCCATCCCGCTTCCTTAACGGAGTCCCGTTCCAGCCAATGCGTTCCTGCCACCGGCTCATGACGCTGCTGTTGCAGGTCCTTGCTGTATGCGCGGCAGGCATCTGTGCACCGGCGCGGGCTGCGCCGACCCATATCGCCGCATCCCTGCTGGCGGAGGGGCCGGGTGCGCCCGGGCAGACGGTCACGCTGGCGATAATCATGCGGCCCGAGCCTGGTTGGCACGGCTACTGGTCCAATCCGGGCGACGCAGGGTTCGGAATGTCGCTTTATTGGGAACTGCCCGCCGGGGCCAAAGCCGGCGCGCTGCGGTATCCGGTGCCGGACACGCTGCTGGTCAGCGGCCTGATGAACCACGTCTACAAGAACGCCTACGCGATCCTTGTGCCACTGACGGTGCCCGCCGGCGCGGCACCGGGAACGTGGCTGCAGCTGCGCGCGCAAGCCGAATGGCTGGCATGTACCGACCGGATCTGCGTCCCCGAACGCGCGCAACTCAGCGCTCAGGTCGCGGTTGCGGCGGCGGGTACACGGCAGACGCCCGATGCGCAGTTCGATGCGTGGCGCGCGCGACTTCCTGCGCCGCTCGGCAGTCCGGCGCGGTTCCAGATTGACGGAAACCAGATTCGCCTGGGCATTCCCCTGCCGCGCACCCTTGCGCTTGAACAGCCGCACGTGTTCGTCGCTGCGGACAAAGTGGCGGCCTACGCGGCGGAGCAGGAATTTCGCCGGCAGGGCGATCTGCTGGTCATCACGCTCGCCCGGGCATCCGTGGCGGCACAGGCCCCGCCGGGAATACGCGGGGTGCTGCGGTTGAACGACGCGGGTGACGGCGTCGAATTCGATGCCCGGCCGGGAACAGTCGCGCCGGGGGGGCAGCCCGTACAGTCCGGCGCTGAACCCGCGCAGGGCAACATGGTGCTGCTGTTGCTGGGCGCCCTGGCGGGGGGGCTGCTGCTCAACGTGATGCCCTGCGTGTTTCCCATCCTCAGCCTGAAGGCGCTGTCACTGGCGCGCGCCGGGGAAAACACGGCGGACGCGCGGCGCGAAGGACTGGCTTATACCGGCGGAGTGGTGGTTGCATGCACCGCACTGGGAGCGCTGCTGCTCGCCCTGCGCGCTGGTGGCACCGAGGTGGGCTGGGCGTTCCAGTTGCAGGAACCGCTGGTCGTGGCTGGGCTGCTGCTGCTGGTGAGCGCGATCACCGCCAATCTTGCCGGCCTGTACGAACTTGCGATACCGGGCTTTTTGGGATCGCTATGTACAGGTACGGGGGCGCCCCAAGGCGCGTTCGCCACCGGGCTGCTGGCCGCGTTCGTCGCCACGCCGTGCACCGGTCCGTTCATGGCGGCGGCAATGGGCGCGGCGCTGCTGCTGCCCGCGCCGCAAGCGCTGGCGCTGTTCGCCGCGCTCGGCCTAGGGCTGGCGTTGCCGTTCCTGGCGCTCGCGCTGGTTCCCGCGCTGCGCCGGGCGCTGCCCCGCCCCGGACGGTGGATGAATTCCTTCCGCCGGATCATGGCGGTGCCGATGGCATTGACCGTGCTGGCGCTTGGCTGGCTGGCGATGCGGCTGGGTGGACCGCTGTTTGCCGCCAGTGCCGCGGCGCTGGCTGCTGCACTCGTAGCCCTGCTTGGCTGGATCGGTCATCGCCAGCGGGCTGGCCGTCCCGCCCGCTCGGCAACGGGGGCGGGGCTCGCCGCGCTCATCGCATTTGCGGCGCTGACCTTGCCCGTCACGCTCCGCGCAGGAGGCGGCGAGGTTTCCGGGATTCTGCATAGCCGCCCCTTCTCGGAAGCGGCGCTGGAACAAGCACGCAATTCGGGCCGGCCGGTATTCGTCTATCTGACTGCCGACTGGTGCCTGACGTGCAAGGTGAACGAACAGGTGGCGATCGAGCGCGAAGCAACCCGCGCTGCCTTTGCCGCCGCGGGGGTGTTGGTGCTGCGCGGAGACTGGACGCGGCGTGATCCCGTCATCACCCGCTATCTCACCGCGCACGGCGCCGCTGGTGTGCCGCTGTACGTCTGGTACCCCGGAGTAGGCGCCGCGCCGCGCATCTTGCCGCAGTTGCTTTCGCCCGACACCCTGCCGGACCTGGCGATCCAACGCGACCTATAGATCAGATATTGTTCGGGAACTGCCCGGCGCATGAGGCATTATCCGACACACTAGGTCGAGCTTCCCGGTTCGGCTCTGGTAGTGACATGGGGTCATTTCGCGCAATGCAGGGGACAACAAGAGACTTCCGCTATCATGTTGCACTGTGATCAAGGTACTGGATCGGCCGAGGGTGTTATGCCGCGTGTCCTCATCATGGAGGACGAGTTCATCGTTGCGCTGGACTTGTCGGATACCACTCACGAGCTCGGGTTTGAAGTAGAAGGCCCGTACGCCACGCTTTCCGAGGGCAAGCGCGCCGTTTGCAAGAACCGCCCGGATGCCGCGATCTTGGATGTTCAACTTGCCGACGGCGAAGTCTATCCGCTGGCGGACATGCTGATGCAACTGGGGGTCCCGATTATTTTTCATTCGGGGCATGCGGATCCGTCAAGCCTGCTCAGGCGCTATCCCACCTCGCGTAATGCCAGCAAGCCATGCTCATCCGAACTGATCGCGCACTTTCTGGTGCAAGCCACCGACCGCAAGAACTGACACGTTCGCCGCAAGAAGCGGCCAGCGTCGCGTGTGCCACGAGATTTTTCGACTCACAGCGCATTTTTGACCGCCGTCAGTCGCGCAGTCGCACGCGCGTTGCAATTGGAACTGGACGGCAGCGAGCGCTGCACCCGAACGTGCCGCGCCGGCCGGTTGGCCGACCATCACCAGTTCTCCCCAACTTGGCTGGTCAGGGTTACTCTCTCCGCCCAGTTTTTCGCCCCCCGGCAAATAGCCGGTTGATTGGGTGTGTCTTTTCGACCTGACGAAAAACAATGCGAGCCAAAATCGATTTCGCGCTGTATGCGGCACGAAATCCAGGCAGCTGTGCCGCCGTCGACAACCAGCCCGCACAGAGCGCCATCTGACCATCATCATACCGTGCCGCAGCATCGCGGCTACATTGCGTTTGCGAGACTTATGACCTTTTCCGCTTTACCCGCCCCGCTCGCCAAGGCGCTTGCCGCGCATGGCTATACTGCCCTCACTCCAGTCCAGGCCGCGGTTGTCGAACCCGGTGCACGCGGGCGCGACCTGGTGGTTTCGGCTCAGACCGGATCGGGCAAGACCGTTGCGTTTGGCATGGCCATCGCCGAGCAATTGCTGGACGATGGTGGGCAATTGCCCCAGCCGGCCGCGCCGCTGGCACTGGTCATCGCGCCCACACGCGAACTGGCATTGCAGGTCAGTCGCGAAATCACCTGGCTGTACGAGCCGACCGGCGCCCGCATCGCCACCTGCGTCGGCGGGATGGACCCGCAGCGCGAGCGCCGCGCGCTCAGCCACGGCGTGCATGTGGTGGTTGGCACCCCGGGCCGCTTGCGCGATCATCTGGAACGCGGTGCGCTCGACCTTTCGGCCCTGCGCGCGATCGTCCTCGACGAAGCGGACGAAATGCTCGACATGGGCTTCCGCGAGGATCTCGAAGAGCTGCTCGACGCGACACCAGAAACGCGCCGCACCCTGCTGTTTTCCGCGACTATTCCCCGGCCGATCGTTGCCTTGGCCAAACGCTATCAGCGCGATGCACTGCGCATCTCCACCGTAGGCGAAGACCGCGGCCACGGCGACATCACGTACCAGGCGATGACGGTTGCCCCTGCCGACATCGAGAACGCGGTGGTCAACCTGCTGCGTTTCCACGAAGCCGATACCGCGATGCTGTTCTGCGCCACGCGTGACAACGTGCGCCACTTGCATGCGACCCTGGTGGAGCGCGGGTTCGCCGCCGTGGCGCTTTCGGGCGAACACAGCCAGAGCGAGCGGAACAACGCGCTGCAGGCGCTGCGTGACCGTCGAGCCCGGGTCTGCGTGGCGACAGACGTCGCCGCGCGCGGGATCGACCTGCCCTCGCTCAGCCTGGTCGTCCACGTCGAGATCCCGCGCGATGCCGAAACGCTTCAGCACCGGTCTGGCCGCACCGGCCGCGCCGGAAAAAAGGGCACCGCGGTGCTCATCGTGCCCTACCCCCGCCGCCGCCGGGTCGAGATGATGCTGCGCAGTGCGCAGATCGCGGCGGAATGGGTGGAGCCGCCCACGCCCGAGGCGATCCAGCAGCGCGACCGGGCGCGGCTGATCGAACAGCTGCTGCTGCCAATCGAGACCTCGGACGACGATCAGGCGATCGCGGCTGAGTTGCTCGGTCAGCTCAGCCCGGAACAGCTGGCACTGGCGCTGGTCCATGCGCACCGCGCGGCGTTGCCCCAGCCGGAAGAGCTGATCGGCGGTTCCTCGCCAACCGCCCAGCGTGAAAACGCCGCCGACCGGCACCGGCCCGGTTTCGACGACATCGTGTGGTTCAAGATGGACATCGGGCGCCAGCAGAATGCCGATCCGCGGTGGCTGCTGCCGCTGTTGTGCCGGCGCGGGCACATCACCCGCAACGAAATCGGGGCGATTCGCATCGCTGCGAACGAAACCCATTTTCAGGTTCCCCGCGCCATTGCCGACCGTTTCGCCCAGGCGCTGCTCCGCACTGCGGACGCCGGCGGCGAGGACGAAAGCGGCATCCGGATCGTTCCGGCCGATGCCACCCCGCGCGAAGCCGCGCGCGAACGCACGCGGGCCGACGACACCCCGGCCCGGCAGCGGCTCAGTCCGGCGCCGGCCCGCGGCGACGCTGGCCCGGGTCGTCCCGCCGGCGCCGCTCCGCGCGGCAAACCGCCCCATGGAAAGCCCGGCGGCAGCAAATTCGGGGGCGGCAAGCCGGGCGGGCCGAAGCCGTTCCGCGGCAAGCCTCCGCGCGGCCGCCCGGCCTGAGCCGCGCCGGCCGCAGTCTAGACCGCAGAGCTGAACCGCCGCGAGGAATCCTGGCGATAGGGATCGAACAGCGCGGTGATGGTTCGCGCATAGGGCAGGCCATCAGGCAGGATGCGCAGCGTGTCCCCCGCCACGTCGATCAGCGCACGGTCGCGGAAGGGCGCCAGGCCCGCCTGTAACCGGCCCAGCCGGTCCGCGCCGACCAGCGACTGGTTGCGGCACAGCAGACCCTCGATGATTGCGCCCAGTTCGCGGTCCTCGGCGGTGCGGCCCACCCCGTGCGTTCCGGTCAGCCTGTCCTGCGACAGCAGCATCCGGTAGCGGCCGGCGTTTTTCTCGTTCTGGACCAGCAGGTTCGGAAACGCGCTGATCGCCGATGCGCCCAAGCCGATCGTCACCGGTGCCGGGTCCTCGGTAAAACCGTGGAAATTGCGGCGCAGACCACCGGTATTGGCGGCGATCGCGAGTTCGTCATCCGGCAGCGCGAAGTGATCGAAGCCCACAGGGCGGTAGCCTGCCCCCGTCAACTGCTGCCAGCCTTGCGCCGCCATGCGGAACCGCGCCGCCTGATCGGGCAAGCCGCGCGCGTCGATCCGCTTCTGGCGGGCGATCAGGTGCGGAACGTGGGCATAGCCGAACAGCGCGATGCGGTCCGCGCCCAGCGCCGCCGCCCGGGTCAGCGTGTCAGACAGGTCTTCGTCCGTCTGGCCGGCCAGCCCGTACATCAGATCGTAGTTGAGCGAGGTGACGCCGGCCGTGCGCAGCAGTTCGGCGCCGCGGATTATGTCCTCCTCGGGCTGGACGCGCCCGATCGCGGCTTGCAGGTGCGGCGCGAACGTCTGCACCCCCAGGCTGGCACGGGTGACGCCCACGCAGCGCAACACCGGGCCCCAGTCCGCCGGCAGCGTGCGCGGATCAAGCTCGATCGACAGCACCGGGTCGTGGAGCGGCAGGCGCACTGTCAGCGCATCGACCAGTCGTACGAAATCGAGCGGAGCAATCGCGTTTGGACTGCCGCCGCCAAAGGCGATCCGCCGCACCCTTACCGGACCGTCGCTGTCCGCGCCCAGCTGCGCCGCCACCAGCGCGATCTCGCGGTGCAACGCGTCGAGATAGCTGGTCAGCCGCTCGGTCTTGTTGGTACGGCTGGTGTTGCATCCGCAGTACCAGCAGATCTGCTTGCAGAATGGAATGTGGATATAAAGCGAAATGTCCCCGCTGACCCGGCGCAGCGCGGCTCCGAACTGCGCCTCACCCACCGCCGCCGTGAACTCGGCCGCCGTGGGGAAGCTGGTGTAGCGCGGCACCGGGCGGGCAAGCAGTTCTGGGTAGTAAGGCCACATGCGATCCATATCGTGTGTCCGGCCGGTCTGCTTCATTGTCTGGGGTCAATTCGGCAGCTTGGATGACTTTTTCCGCGACCCTGTGTGACACGCCTTCGCGCAGCAGCCGGGTCCCTCGTCGCGACGCTGGCCACCGTCCGGCAGCGGTATGCTGACCGCGTCGGCCGGCCGCTCCCCCGTGCACACCGGCACCGTCAGCGCCCGCGCGGCGGGGGAGACATTCAGCGCGGCCGGGACCAGCGCGACGATGCCAAGCAGGACCGCCAGTTTCACGGCCTGGTCCCATCGGTCAGCGCGTCGCCCTCGTCGTCGATCAGGATGCGCGCGGCGGCGCCCTCGCAGTCGTTGAACTGGCCGCCCTTGAGCGCCCAGAAGAACGCCGCCAGGCCCAGCAGTCCCATCACCAGCGCGATCGGGATAAGAATTGCGATACCCGTCATTTCGCGCACCTCACCAGTCGCAGCGAATTGGCAATCACGATCAGCGATGAAAGCGACATCGCAGCCGCCGCGATCAGTGGAGTCACCAGTCCGGCCATCGCTAGCGGGACGGCCAGCACGTTGTAGCCGATCGCCAGCACAAAGTTCTGGCGCACCACCGCCATCGTCCGTCGCGCGCCGCGCACCGCGCGCGGGATCGCCAGCAGCGAATCGCCCAGGAACACCACGTCGGCCGCCTGCCGCCCGAGATCGCTGGCGGTGCCGGGCGCGATCGAGGCATTGGCGGCCGCCAGCGCCGGGCCATCGTTCAGCCCGTCACCGGCCATCAGCACCTTGTGTTTCCGCGTCTGCAGCCGCCCGATCGCCTCCTGCTTGGCCAGCGGATCGGCCGCTGCCTGGGCGAACAGTCCTGTCTCGCGCGCCACCTCGCGCACGGCCGCGGCGTTGTCGCCCGACAGGATCGCGGTGCCGATCCCCAGTTGCTTCAGTTCGGCCAGCGCCTCGGCGGCATCGGGCCGCAGCCGGTCAGCAAAGGGTATCAGCCACGTCGCCCTGCCGGCAATGTCCAGCGTCGTCGCCATGCCGCCGGCGCGCTGCGGTCGCCGCAGGGCCACGGGCTCGCCGTTCCACAGCGCGCGGACCCCATAGCCCGGCTCCTCGAGCACGTCGGTCAGCTGCGCCGCGGCCACGCCGCGGGCCGCCAGATCTTCCACCAGCGCGCGCGACAGTGGGTGGGCGCTGTGCGAGGCGAGCGCCAGCGCGACCCCGGCCTCGTCGGGCGCCAAGGTATCGAGCACGGCCTGATCGGGCAGCGGCTTGCCCATCGTCAGCGTTCCGGTCTTGTCGAGCAGGGCCTGGTCGATATCGGTCAGCCGTTCCAGCGCAGAGCCGTCCTTGACCATGATCCCGCTGCGCATCAGCGAGCCGCAGGCGACCACTTGCGCAACCGGCACGGCCAGCCCCAGCGCGCAGGGACAGGTGATGATCAGCACCGCGATTGCGATTACCAGTGATTGGTGCGGCCCCGCGCCCGCCAGCATCCATCCAGCGAACGACAGCGCGGCCAGTGTATGCACCGCCGGCGCGTAGAGCCGCGAGGCCCGGTCTGCGATCCGCACATAGCGGGATCGCGCCTGCCCGGCCGCGCCCATCAGGCGGGCGATCTCGGCCAGCGTGGTTCCCTGCCCGGCCGCCGTGACGCGGACGTCAACCGGCGCCCCGAGGTTGAGCGTGCCCGCGTGGACCTCGGCCCCGACCCCGGCCGCGACCGGCGCGGACTCGCCGGTCAGCAGAGAGCGGTCAAACCGGCTCTCCCCGGCCACGATCGCGCCGTCGGCGGCAAGCCGTTCCCCGGCGGCAACCCGCATCACCATCCCCGGCATGAGATCGACCGCCGGGAGCCATTCGACCGCGCCGCTGCGCCCGATCACCATCGCGCCGGGCGCCGCCTGGCGCAGCAGCGCATCGACCCCGGCGCGGGCCCGGTCGCGCATCGCGGCGTCCATGGTCCGCCCGGCCAGCAGGAACAGCAGCAGCATCAGCGTGCCGTCAAACCAGGCCTCCGCCCCGCCGGTGGCGGTCTCGTAGATCGACAGCCCCGTCGCCAGTGAAACGCCGATCGAGATTGGCACGTCCATGTTGGTGCGCCCGTGCTTCAGCGCCCCCCACGCAGAGGCGAAGAACACGCGCCCGGCATAGAGGATCGCCGGCACCCCGATCAGCGCCGAAATCCAGTGGAACAGGTCGCGCGTCGAACCGTCAGCGCCCGACCAGATGCTGACCGACAGCAGCATCACGTTCATCGCAGCGAACCCTGCCACCGCCAGCGGCGCCAGCAGCGGCCCGGCAGCGGATGGCGGCGGCCCCAGTTCGGCCCCGCGCGGCTGGGCCGGAAAGCCGAGCCCGGCCAGCGTCTCGACCAGCACCGGGATCGTCACTTCGGGCGCGTGGCTGACCGAAACCTGCCGCGCGGTCAGGTTGACCCGCGCGGCGCTCACCCCGTCCAGCCCGGTCAGCCCGCGCTCCACTTTCGCCATGCAGCCTGCACAGTGCATCCCCGGCACCACCAGCACGGTGTCCACCGGGCCGGCCGCCGCCGCGCGCGGCCCGCAGTTGCGCAGCGCGCTCACGAAATGGGCTCCTCGGTCCGCCAGCTGCGGCCGCCCGCGCTGACCTCGATCCGGATCGTCCAGCGCCCCGCCGGCAGCGGCGCGGCCGAGATAAAGCGCCCATCCGCAGCGCGCACGAAGCTGAGCGCCCGGTCCGCGCGCTGGCCCAGCGGGTGCCAGGCGTCGGCACGAACCTGCGCACCTGCGGGGACGCCCTTGAGCGAAACCGCCACCCGCCCGTCGGCCTCGCGCACCGCGGCGGCCTGCCAGCCCAGCGCCTCGGCCGCTTTGGCATGGTCCAGCCACTGGTTGAACTGTTGGCTGGCAACGTAGGAGTTGCGCACGACCACCCCGCTGAAGGTGGCGCTGGCAAGGGTGGCCATCGCGAAGTTGACCGCGATCACCACGCCAAAGAACGCGATCATGATTGCCAGCATGTGGCGGCCGGTAAAGGGCTTGCGGGTTGCGGCGGTCATCGGTCGTCTCCAGGAGCGTCGAAATGGGTTTCGACGGTGTCGCTGCCGCCTTCGCGGTCGGTCGCGGTCAGCGTGAACGCAAAGTCCTGCGCGGCGGCGCTGCCCGGCGCGGCGACATAGACCCGCACCGGCTGCACGGTATCGGCCGGAACGGTGGTCCGCAGCGTCCGCGAAGCCTCGGTCCGGGCCCGGTCGTCGCTCCACATCGCCGCGCCGGGCAGGCGCTCGATCGTCACCGCCATCGGCCGTGGCCGGCTTTCCATGTTTTTGAGCTTGAGCGTCCATGCGTTGCGGATCGCGCCGTCGCTCAGCAGCATGAACGGCGGGTTGCGATCTTTCTGCACGGCAAGATCGATGTGCTTGCGGATGCCCAGCGCGAACAGCAGCGCCGCGCCGATCGCGCACCAGATCGCGAAATAGACCAGCGTGCGCGCATGCCAGATCAGCTTCCAGTGCGGGGTCGGCGCCGCTCCCGCCTTCTCGCGCGCGGCGTCCTCCAGCGTGACATAGTCGATCAGCCCGCGCGGGCGGCCGACCTGGCCCATCACCCGGTCGCAGGCGTCGATGCACAATCCGCAGGTGATGCAGCCAATCTGCGGCCCCTCGCGGATGTCGATGCCGGTCGGGCACACCGCCACGCACTGGTTGCAGTCGATGCAGTCGCCGAACGCGGCTGGTTCCTTGGCCGCTTCCTTCACGCTGCCGCGTTGTTCCCCGCGCCAGTCCTTGTAGGTCACCAGCAGCGACTTCTCATCCAGCATCGCGGTCTGGATGCGCGGCCACGGACACATGTAGACGCACACCTGCTCGCGCATGAACCCGCCGAACCAGAAGGTCAGCGCAGTCAGCACCGCCACTGTCGAATAGGCGACCGGGTCGGCGGTGCCGCTCCAGAAATCTCGGGTCAGCGTCGGCGCGTCGGCGAAATACATGATCCACGCGCCGCCGGTCCAGAAGCTGATAAACAGGTAAATCGACCACTTGAGCGCGCGCTTGCCGATCTTGGCCGGGCCCCACGGTGCGTTCTGCAGGCGGAGCTGGGCATTGCGGTCGCCGTCGATGAACCGGTCGACGTGCTGGAACAGGTCGGTCCACACCGTCTGCGGACAGGCATAACCGCACCACGCACGGCCCACGGCGCTGGTCACCAGGAATAGCCCGATCCCGGCCATGATCAGCAGGCCTGCCACGAAATAGAACTCTTGCGGCCAGATCTCGATCGAGAACATGAAGAACCGGCGGTGCGCCAGGTCGATCAGCACCGCTTGGTCGGGCGCATACGGGCCGCGGTCCCACCGCAGCCATGGCGTGACGTAGTAGATCGCCAGGGTCACGGCCATGATCCCCCACTTGAGGCGGCGGAACCGGCCATCGATCTGGCGGGGAAAGACGGACTTGCGCTTTTCGTATAGCCCAGTGGCGACCGGGGCTGGGTACCGCATCACACTTCACCTTGTTGCGGGAAGGCCGGCGCCGCGGCGCGGGCCCGCCGCTGTTACCGCGCGCCTCCCGCAGCGCCGGACTGTGCGGCATCCGCCGCCGACGGCGCGACCGGGGCCGCCGCGAACTTCTCGCCCCCGCCCAGCGAATGGACGTAGGCCGCAAGCATCCTGATCGTCACCGGATCGAGCCGGTGGCCCCACGCCGGCATGACCCCGGCATGGGCGCTGCGCACGCTGGCGGCCACTTCGTCGTGGCTGCCCCCGAACAGCCAGATCGCGTCGGCCAGGTTGGGCGCACCCAGCTGCCGGTTGCCCTTGGCGTCGGCGCCGTGGCATACCGCGCAGTTGGCGTCATAGACCGCCGCCCCGCGCTGGGCGGCGGCGCTGCGCACTTCCTTGCCCGAGAGCGAACGGACGTGGCGGGTCACGTCGTCGATCTGCGCTGGCGGAAGGATGCCGTCGCGGCCGAAGCTCGGCATCAGGCTCTGCCGCGACTGGTCGTTGCCGGGAAAGCGGATGCCGTGGACGATCGTGGTCTCGATCGCCTTCAGGTCGCCGCCCCACAGCCAGTCATCGTCGTTGAGGTTGGGATAGCCGGGGCTGCCGGCGGCGCCTGCCCCGTGGCACTGGACACAGTTCACCCGGAACGCGGCCCGGCCGCCGGCGATTGCTGCGCGCATGAGTTCGGGATGGTCCGGCAGCTGCTCGATCGGCGTCTTCGCCAGCGCCGCCAGCAGCGGCGCGCGCTCCTTTTCGGCGGCCGAGGCTTCCGCTGCCAGAACGCCCCGACTGGACCAGTTCCACAGCCCCGGGGTGGCCTTGCTCAGCAGCGGGATCGCCGGATAGACGATGCAGTAGGCGATGGAAAACGCGATCGTCACGTAGAACGTGATCACCCACCACCGCGGCAGCGGATTGTTCAGTTCCTCGATGCCGTCCCATTCGTGACCGACGGTCTCGACCCCGGTCGCCTCATCGATTTTCCTGTGGTCAGCCATTGTCGTTGCCCCTGGTCTGGATGGGCCGGTTTTCAGCGGGCCTGTGCTCCTCGGGCCGGAAGATCATCCGCGCCGCTGCGTCGCTGTGCTGGCGCGCGCCGGGCCGGAACGGCCAGGCGCACAGCACCAGGAACGTCGCGGTCATGGCGACCAGGCCCCAGCTGTCGGCCAGATGCCGCAGCAGCTCGTATGTGGAATGCGCCGCGCCGGTCATCGCCCCGCCTCCGAGGCCAGTTCTTCCTGCGCTCGGGCGCTGTTGACGTCGACCATCGTGCCCAGCACCTGCAGGTAGGCGACCAGCGCGTCCATCTCGGTCAGGCGCGACGGGTTGCCGTCGAAATCGCGCGCCTGCGACTTGGGCCAGCGCTTGGCGAATTCGGTCTCGTCACCCATCCCGGCCTGAGCCTTCAGGTCCTCTTCGGCGTTGGTCAGCTGCTCCGGCGAGTAGGGCACGCCTACATGGTACAGCGCCCTGAGATCGCCCGACGCGCTGCTCGCGGTCAGGTCGCGATCCGTCAGGAAGCTGTAGGTCGGCATGATCGATTCGGGCACCACCGCGCGCGGATCGACCAGATGCTGCACGTGCCATTCGTCGGAATAGCGGCCGCCCACCCGCGCCAGATCGGGACCGGTGCGCTTGGAACCCCACTGGAACGGACGGTCGTACATCGATTCCGCCGCCAGGCTGTAGTGGCCATAGCGCTCGACCTCGTCGCGGAACGGACGGATCATCTGGCTGTGGCACAGATAGCAGCCCTCGCGCACATAGATGTCGCGGCCCGCCTGCTCCAGTGGGGTGTAGGGCCGCACCCCGTCGACCTTCTCGATCGTGTTGTCGATCCAGAACAGCGGCGCGATCTCCACGATCCCGCCCACCGTCACCGCCGCGAAGGCCAGCAGGGCCAGCAGGGTGACGTTGCGTTCAAGCTTCTTGTGGCCCGAAAACGGTTCCTTGGTTGCTTCGGTCATCTCTTGGCCCCTCATTCGGCCGGGACGGCGGCAGGCGCCAGCGGGCGGTCCTGCCCGGGATCGTAGGCGGCGTCACGCATCGGCGCTTCTTCGCGCAGCGGGCTTCCGGCGATGGTCTTCCAGACGTTGATCGTCATGATCACCGCGCCCGCCAGGTACAGCAGGCCGCCAAAGGCGCGCAGCAGGAACATCGGGTGGACCGCGGCGACGGATTCGACGAACGAGTTTACCAGGTACCCGTCAGCCCCGTATTCGCGCCACATCAGCCCCTGCATGATGCCTGCAACCCACATGGACGCGGCGTAAAAGACGATCCCCACCGTCGCGAGCCAGAAGTGCCAGTTGATCATCCTCAGGCTGTACAGGCGCGGGCGGCTCCACAGGCGCGGGGTCAGATAGTAAACACAGGCGAACGTGATCATCCCGTTCCACCCCAGCGCGCCGGAATGGACGTGGCCGATAGTCCAGTCGGTATAGTGCGACAGCGAGTTGACGCTCTTGATCGACATCATCGGACCTTCGAACGTGCTCATCCCGTAGAAGGCCAGGCTGATCACGAACAGGCGGATGATCGGATCGGTGCGGACTTTGTCCCAAGCGCCGTTCAGCGTCATCAGGCCGTTGATCATGCCGCCCCAACTGGGCATCCACAGCATGACCGAGAACACCATGCCGAGCGTCTGCGCCCAGTCGGGCAGTGCCGTATAATGCAGGTGGTGAGGACCGGCCCAGATATAGAGGAAGATCAGCGACCAGAAGTGGATGATCGATAGCCGGTAGCTGTAGATCGGGCGTTCGGCCTGCTTGGGCACGAAGTAGTACATCATCGCCAGGAACCCGGCGGTCAGGAAGAAGCCGACGGCGTTGTGCCCGTACCACCACTGGACCAGCGCCCCCTGCACGCCCCCGAACACCGGATAGCTGCGGCTGCCCAGCAGGCTGACCGGCAGGTTCAGGTTGTTGACGATGTGCAGCATCGCCACGGTCAGGATAAACGCCAGGTAGAACCAGTTAGCGACGTAGATGTGCGGTTCGCTGCGCTTGACTAGGGTGCCGACGAAAACCACGAGGTAGGCGACCCACACGATAGTCAGCCACAGGTCGACATACCACTCGGGCTCGGCATATTCCTTACCCTGGGTGATGCCCAGCAGATAGCCGGTCGCCGCCAGCACGATGAACAGCTGGTAGCCCCAGAAGACGAAACGGGCGAGGCCGGGGAAGGCCAGCCTCGCCCGGCAGGTGCGCTGGACCACGTAGAACGAGGTCGCAATCAGCGCATTGCCTCCGAATGCAAAAATAACCGCCGAGGTGTGCAGCGGCCGCACGCGCCCGAAACTGGTCCACTCAAGCCCCAGGTTGAGCACCGGATAAGCCAGCTGCAAGGCGATGAAGAGCCCGGCGGCAAAGCCCGCCATGCCCCAGAACACCGTCGCGATTATGCCCCAGCGAATGGGATCATCATCGTACAGCGATTGATCCGCGGGCATGCGGACGGCTCCCCGGGCGATGGCCGAATAGTTGGTGCCCGAGACGGTGGTCCACAATCCAATCAGGGCAGCCACGGCAACAATGCCCATGTGTATTGCAAAACCGGTATCGGCAGCGGCTGCCACGGCCATGGTGGCCAGAAGCAGCACGCCCAGCCAGATGCCGGCGCGAGTGGTAACGATTACCATGAGCCTTCCCTCACAGATCAATGATCAACCGGCCCTGCGCGCCTCAGCCGGGCCCGACATTGATGCTGATCAAATTATGGAAATCGCTGAGGATTCCGCGTCGCAGCGGGCGAAATTGCGCTCAATCAATGTCGGCATCGCCATGCTTGCGCGATCTGCACCTTCGACGTTGCCGACCAAGGCCAGCAAGGGGCGGCCCGGCGACGCTAGGACGAGGGATCATGAAGAAGTATTCGCTCACCACCGCTGCGGCCATTGCAGCGTTTGCGGCAAGCAGCGCGATCGCGGGCACCGCGCACGCCGGCAGCACCGACGGACGGTTTCAGGTCAAGCTGCTTGGCACCGGCGTGCTGCCCGACGGCAAGATCGACGAAGTCAAGTTCATCGATCCGACCCTTGCCGGCCTGCCCGCCTTCGCCGCGCCGCAGACCAAGGCGAACGACAATTATGTGCCGACCATCGCGGTGGAGTACTTCTTCACCCCCAACATTTCGGCCGAGACGATCTGCTGCACCACCGCGCACCACGTTACCGGCCAGGGCTCGGCCGCCGGCGCATCGCTGGTCGATCACGTGCTGATCGTGCCGGCCACGCTGACGGTGAAGTACCACCTGCCGCTCGGCCCGATCAAGCCGTACGTCGGCGCGGGGCCAAGCGTGTTCATCGTGCTCGATGACCGCCCCGGCGACACCGCACGCGCACTCGGCGTGACCAACACCAAGCTCAGCAGCCAGGTCGGCGTGGCGCTGCAGGCGGGCGTCGATGTGCCGCTCGGCGACACCGGACTCGGCCTGTCGCTGGATGCGAAGAAGTACTGGGTGAACACCACCGCGCACTTCTACGCCGGCAGCACCGAAGTGCTGACAACCAAGCACAAGCTTGATCCGTGGCTGCTCAGCGCCGGCCTGTCCTATCGCTTCTGAATCGCCGTCCGGCGAACAGGGCGACGCGCCGCGGTGTTCCCTTTGCGGGCCGCCGCGGCGCTTTTGTTCAGCCGGCCGCGGCCGCCAGCGCCCGAGAATTCAGGATGGTAACCTCGCGCCGCGACGGCAGGTCGATGACCCGCTCGGACTTCAGCCGGGTAAACTGGCGGCTGACCGTCTCGATCGTCAGCCCCAGCACGTCGGCGATTTGCTGGCGCGAGACCGGCAGGTCCAGCCGGATCTGCTCTGGCGGCAGCATCGTATCGCAACCGGGGGTTGCCGTTCGTTCGCTCATCTCCAGCAGGAAGCTCGCCACCTTCTCGCTCGCGGACTTGCGCCCCAGCAGCAGCATCCAGCGGCGCGTGCGGTCCAGTTCGGCCAATGTGCGTTCCAGCAACTTGTGTTCCAAGGCCGGATGCTTGCGCGCGAAGGAATCGAAATCCCGGCGGTTGAACACGCAGACCGTGGCCTCGGTCAGCGCGGTGACCCCGTGGCTGGTGGTCGATCCGAATGGACGACCGATGAAGTCCGACGCAAACACCATGCCGACAATCTGCTCGCGCCCGTCCTCGGTGCCGGTCGAAAGCTTCAGCACGCCGTCGATAACGTTGGCGACGAGTACCGAATCGTCACCCTCCCAGATCAACGATTCGCCGGGGGCCAACGTCCGCTGCCGGCCGATCGCGTTGAGCGCGCCGACCTCGTCCACGTCCAGCGCAGCGCAAATTGCCCGGTTGCGGACCACACATTGTTCGCACGAACCCATTCGCCGGCGCGTATCACCTGCGATCATCCAGAGCAATCACGGTTGGCGCGGCATTGCCGCAAATCACGCGGGTATGGCGCATTTCCGCCGCGCCGCTTCGTGCATCACAGAATCTCGGCGAACTCGGCCAGCGCCTTGCGTAATTGGTCGAGCGCCTGAGCCTTCAACTGGTGCACGCGCGGGATGGACACCTCCAACACACCGGCGATTTCGGACAGGTTCAATTCCTCCACGAAATAAAGCTGCACCACCATCTGCAGCCGCGCGGGCAATGCGGCGATGGCCTCTGCCACCTGCTCGCGCAGTTCGCCGTCGGCCAGCTGCGCCAACGCGTCGGGGCCCTGATCGGCGAACGCCAGATCGCTGTCGGTATAGGCATCGTCCAGCGGCTCGAACCGCAGCGGCTCGGCCGCCGCCTGCAGTTCCGCCAGTTCGCCAGGCGTGATCGCCAGCGCCTCGGCCAGTTCGGCCGGCTGCGGATCGCGGCCCAGTTGCCCGCGCAGCGCCTCCTGCTGCTCGCGCAGTTGGCGGCGGCGGCCACTGGCCCCGCGAGAAAGCGGGACGCTGCGGCGAATCAGGTCTACCATCGCGCCGCGCACGCGCATCTTCGCATAGGCGGCAAAGCCATCCTCGCCGGGGCCGGAATGACGCTGTGCACATTCGGTCAGCGCCAGCATTCCGGCCTGGAGCAGATCGTCCAGTTCGATCCCGGGCCGGCCCGACCCGTGGACGTGCCACGCCAGGCGCCGCACCATGGGCAGGAACCGGCGGACCCGGTCGGCCACGTCCGCGCCGTATGCCCCGGCTGCCGTGGCGCGTGCGCCATAGGCAGCCGCCGCGCCTGGTCTTGCTGCGGCAAAAGCTGTGTGATCATGTTTCATGCAGCCAACTCTTCCGTATGGTCATGCCCGGGTTGCGGCAGTTGCGGCGGGATTCCGGTGTCGGGATGTTCCCCGCCGATCACCGTCAGCACCTCGATCGGCTGGGCGGGCGGCAGTTCAGCGATCGAAAGCACCAGGCAATGCGGCGCCCGCAGCCGCAGCAGCGCGGACAGGGCCCGGCGCGCGCGCGGCTGGACGATCAGTGCGGGCGGCGGGGCATATGGTCCCCGGTCTGCCATGATCTGCGCGATCCGTTCGCCGATGGATCTGGCCAGATCGGGCTCGATCACCGGTTGGCCGGTGGCCGGATCGTGCAAGCCCTGGACGATCGCCCCTTCCAGCCGGGCGTCGAGTGTCAGGACCGGCAGGCGATCACCGGGCCCGCACACCCGCCCCACGATCATCGGGCCAAGATCGGCGCGGACAAGGTCGATCAGCCGTTCGTGATCGGCGGTCATCTGCACCGCCTGGCTCAGGCTTTGCAGGATCGGTACCGGATGCCCCAGCGGCACCCCCTCCTCCAGCAGCGTGCGCAGCAGCCGGGTCATCGCGGCCAGCCCCAGCGGCGCGGGATAGACCGTTTCCACCAGCCCGGCCGAATGCTCCTTGACCCCATCGAGCACCGCCCGCACCTCGTCCGGGCCAAGCAGCGCCTGCGCACGTTCCGCCAGCACCTGGTTCAGGTGCGTGGCAATCACCGTGCTCGCGTCGACTGTCAGGAAGCCCTCTGCAATCGCATGATCGCGCGAAGCCGGATCGATCCACAGCGCCGGACAACCAAAGCTGGGGTCGCGCGTTGCCTCGCCCTGCAGCGTGTGGTTGTCGCGCGCCTCGCCGGCGTTGATCGCCAGAACCCGGTCTCCGCGAACCGTCGCCCCGCCAAGGGGCACCCCGCCCAGCATGATGCGGTAATCGTGCGGCGGCATTTCCAACGCGTCGCGCACCCGGAACTGGGGCACGACGAAGCCGAACGCCTGGCTCAGCTGCTTGCGCACGCCGGTGATCCGCGCCACCAGCGGCGAACCCCGACGGTCGTCCACCAGATGGATCAGGCCGTAGCCCAGTTCGATCGTGACCAGCGTGTGGTCCGAAACTTCATCCAGCGCGATCCTGCCCGGGTCGGGTGGCGGCGGCAGCGCCGCGGGCGGGGCCGGCCGGTCGGCCTGCCGTTTAAGCCGGCGGTACAGCCAGAAGGCGGCGCCCGCCGCAGGCAGGAAAATCGTCTGCGGCATTGCCGGGATCGCGCCGATCGCGCCCATGATCACCGCGACCGGCAACCAGGTGCGCGGATCGGCGAATTGCCCGCCGATCTGACCCGCCAGGTCGCGGCTGTCCGATACCCGTGTGACGATGCCGGCCGCCGCGATCGACAGCAGCAGCGCGGGGACCTGCGCAACGAGCGCATCGCCCACCGCAAGAGTGACGTACTTTTCCGCCGCCTCGCCCGCGCTTAGCCCGTGGCTGATCATCCCCAGCACGAACCCGGCGATCACGTTGACCGCCAGGATCAGCAGCGCCGCGATGGCATCGCCCTTCACGAACTTGCTGGCGCCGTCCATCGCGCCGTAGAAGTCGGCCTCGGTCGCCACCTCGCGGCGGCGCGCCTTGGCCTCGTCGGCGCTCAGCAATCCGGCTGCCAGATCGGCATCGATCGCCATCTGCTTGCCGGGCAGCGCATCAAGCGTGAAGCGGGCGGACACTTCCGACACGCGGCCCGCGCCCTTGGTAATCACCACCATGTTGATGATCATCAGGATCATGAACACGAACAGGCCGACCGCGAAGTTGCCGCCCACCAGAAACGCGCCGAACGCCTCGATCACGTGTCCCGCCGCGGCCCCGCCCTCGTGGCCGTAGACCAGCACTACCCGGGTCGACGCGACGTTGAGCGACAGCCGCAGCAGCGTCGCGAACAGCAGCACCGAGGGGAATGACGAGAAATCAAGCGGTTTGGCCGCGTTCATCGCGGTCATCAGGATTGCCACCGACATGGCGATGTTGAGCACGAAGAACACATCCAGCAGGATGGTCGGCACCGGCACGATCATCAGGCAGATGAGCGTGAGGATGCCGGCCGGCAGCGCCAGCGTGTTGAAGTTCGGGATGCGGGCCAGCACGGTTACAGGCCCAGCGCCGCAAGACGGCCATAGGCGGTTCGGACATGGGCCGGCACACCGGCTTCGCCGCCGCCGCCCAGCCCGAACGCCTGTTTCAGCGTGTCGGCCATCGAGGCCGACCCGGCGCGAGACCCCGCCGCTGCCCCGTTCGTGTCATGGAAGGCCTGGGCCAGCGGACCGCCCGGAGAATGCCCGGCCGGCGTAACGGCTGCTTCGGGCCAAGCGGCGGCCCGGCCGTCGTCCATCGCCGCGCCCACTTTGCGGCGTATCAGACCCATCACGGCCCCTATCGAATGTGCCGATCCGTCGGCCCCGAAGAAAACCGGACGGTTGGCGGCGGCCGCTTCGGGCAGAATCGCAGCGGCGGACTGCCCCGGATCGGCCGCATGCGCGGACAGGAACCTGACCGCCCCTTCGGCCCCCAGGAAATGCGCAAGGTATAGCTCGGCGGGATCCGGATCGCGGCCCGTGGCGCCCATCAACATTGCCTTGTTGTCGTTGGCCAGTTCGGCGGCCATCAGCGCGGAGACGTGCGGATCGCGGCGCAGCGCAAGCACTTCGGCGCGCCGCGCCGGATCGCTCGCGGCTTGGCCGGCCCAGCCCAGGCCATGCTCGGCGCCGTGTTTCTTCAGCGTATCGAGCCAGGTTCCGCCCAGAAACTGATACAGCCCGGTCGCGCTCGACGTGGCGGCACGCGCATCGGGATCCAGCCCGGATTCCAGCTTGGCTTGGGCCAGCAGGTAATCGAAGTTCACGCCGGTCGCTTGGGCGGCACGGGCGATCGCCGTGCGGCTGGCGGCTTCGCTGGCCGACATCGTTGCTGTTGACGCTATCTCGCTCAAGCCCTGTCCCCGAGTGCAGTTGCCTCGGGACAGTTTGAGCAAGAGCCGTGCCAGTTTGCGGGCGACTAGCCCCGCGCACCCGCATAGGCATACGCCGGCACCGCGCGATACAGCGCCGGAGCCCCGGTCAGCGCATCGAGCCGGGCCGCGACATTCGCCGCGACCAGGTTGCGCACCTGCCGGTTTACTTCATTCAGGCGCCGCGCCGCTTCCAGCAGCCCGCGGCATTCATCGTCGATCTCGGCCGGGTCGGGATCTGCCATCGCGCTGCACAGCGTCTGCTTGTCCACCGCCGCGCCCATGATCGCATCGAGGTCCAGACCGGCAAGCGCCTGCCTTTCATCCACCAGAACGGCAAGCATCTGCCGAAGATTTTCCTTGAGACGGGCAGCATCGCTCATTGGGTGGTCCTCAGCAGCAGGCCGGCGGCAATCATCGCGTCGGCGATCTTGGTGGGAATGACAGGATAGGCGCCGGTCTGGACGGCGCGGCGGATCACGGCGATCCGCTCCGCATCCATCGGCGCCTCACCGGCATCGAGCGCGCGGCTGGGCTGGAACGGGGCCATCGCCGCTGCGCCCGCACTGGCCGACGAAGCCGGCGTCGGTGCCGGCGGGACAGCGCCCGCTGCGCGCCCGGCCCGCACTTCGACCGCGCCGAGCGGGCGCAATCCAGAGATGCTCTGGCCCATGATGTTGTGGCTGGTTTCGATAGGCATTGTGCCGCTCCGTGGTTCTCCACCAGACAGAACGGCGCAGACGCTGGCCGTTTAAGGGTTGCGGAAAATCTTTGCCGCGCGCCTTGCCGCAATCACGGCAGCGGGCTGCCGGTCTCGCTGTCCCCAAGATCTAGCCGAACCAGTCCCGGCCGCACGACCCGCGCCCGCAGCGGCTGGGCCGCACCGCTCGCCGGGCGTACCCGGATCCATGCCCCGACCGCACCACTCTCGATCGCCTCGCCCGCCTGCGAGACCGAGAAGCCCGCCCCCCCGACCATCACCGTCACCGTTTCCCCGCGCAACACGGCATCGGCGCCCGCTGCCGCTTGCAGCACCGGCACGAACACCCGCCAGCCGCCGGGATCGGGGCACTGAACCAGCACGGCCTCGCGCCGGCCGGAGTGCCATTGGAGGGTGGGCTCGCGCGTGCATGCGGCGAGCCGCAGCCGCCGGTCGACCGGCTGCGCCGCGCCGCCCGGCCGACCCAGCGGCACTCCGGTGAACTGCGCGACGGCAGCGTCAAGCTCGGCCAGGTTTATTGGCGAGGCCGCGGCGGGCGCAATGCCTAGCGCAAAGGCGAAGGGAGCGGCCAGAGTGAGGTATTTCATCGCAGGATCATCCTTGCAGCGCCGCAGCCATGCCGGTGCAACGGCAATGCAGCGTTAATCCAGGGCCAATGCAAGCCGCGTGCCAGCTAGTGCGCCGTGGCATCCCAGGTGAGCGTCGCGGACACTTCGTCGGCCGCACCGGACTCGATCACGATCCGCGTCTCCTTCGGCGGTCCTGAAACGGAGCGCAGGGCCCGGTCGGCCCCGGCAAACGCAGCAGCAGCGCGGCCATCGCCGTGGCGCGCGATGACCGTCAGGCGCTGGCGCGGATCGAGGCGCTGGCCGGCCAGCCACTGGCCAAGCGAGGGACCGCCGGGAGCCGCGCGCCAGACCGCTGCCGGGCTTGCCAGCACCGACGCTTCAGTCGCTTGCATGCGCAGCGGAGGCGCGTGGGCCGCGGCGGGGGGCCGCTGTGCCAATGCGGCCGCGCAGACCATGAACAGGATCAGCGACAGGTCGGCCAGCGCATATTGCCAGCCCACGGCAATCCGCGACCGCGCGTGCATCAGACTGTCGTTTTCAGAGTGCGGCGACCGGTATGCGGGCAGACTGCCTCGACCTGGCCGGCCAACCAGTCCATCACCTTCTGCCGCTCCATCTCCTCGGCCCCCGCCGCCCGCTCGATCGCGCGGGCCAGGGGCGCCAGGACCAGGTTGGCGACCAGAATGCCGTAGAGCGTGGTGAGGACCGCCATGCCGATCGCGCCCGTCATCGCCGTGCCGCCGTCAAGCGGCACCCGGGCCATGCGGTTCAGCGCGATCAATGTGCCGGCCATTCCGAACACCGGCGCCAGTTCCGCCGCCTGGGCCAGCACCCGCACCGCGCTGTCGGCGTCAGCGAGCCGGCGCGCCTTGTGCCTGTCATGCGCCGCCAGCAACGATTCGATCGTCCGATCGTGGATCAAGGCATCGGTCGCATCGTCGAAATCGGCATCGCCGACATGACGGACCGGTGCCCGCAGCAGTCCGTCCTGCTGGATCGCGCGGACTTGCGGCGCGAGTTCAGCGCGGGCGTGGTCGGCAATGAAACGGTGCTGCGGCAAAGCTGCAAGCGCCCGCAAGGTTATCGCAAGTTCGCCCCGGCCACAGCGCAGCACGGTAGCGACACACGTCCCGCCGAGCACGACCAGCGCGGAACCTCCATCGATCAGATCCAGGATCATCGGTGCGCAACTTCCTTTCGTCGGATCGTAGAACGGCACCGCGGCGCTGGTTTCAGGGGACGGCGGGCATTTGCCGGACGGCGGCAACCGGTTGCCGGCCACCCGGCTCCATCCTCTCGAAACCGCCCATGCACAGCAATTGGCACGCTGCTTGCGTAACATCTGCACACGATCCGCAACCGGAGCTAGCGAGCGATGAACGAGACCCTGTTCGGCATTCACGGCACCGCGCTGGCACTGCGTTCGCAGCGCATGGGACTGCTGACGTCCAACATCGCGAACGCCGCCACGCCTGGCTACAAGGCACGCGACATCGATTTTGCCGCGGCGCTGAAGGCCACTGCCGGCGGCGTCAGCGCGGGCGACGCGGCCGCCGCGGCAACCCGTTACCGCGTGCCCACGATGCCCAGCATGGACGGCAACACGGTCGAGATGATGACCGAACAGACCGCCTTCGCCGAAAATGCCGTGGCCTATTCAGCCACGCTGCAGTTCATCCGCGGCCGGGCGGAGACCATCACCCGCGCGCTCAAGGGAGAGTGACGATGGCGGGACCCAACTCGCTGTTCGATCTGGCGCAGCGCGGCATGTCGGCGCAGTTGGTGCGCATGAACGCGGCCGCATCGAACTTGGCCAATGCAGGTTCGGTCGCCGGATCCGCCGAAGGGGCCTATCGCCCGCTGCGCCCCGTATTCGCCACCGCGCTCAACGCCGCCAACGGCCTTGCGACGGTCGACGTGCGCAGCGTGGAAGTATCCGCCGCGCAGGCGACCCGGCAACATGACCCGGATCACCCGCTGGCCGACGCCAACGGCGATGTCTGGACCAGCCCGGTCGATGAAAACGCCGAGATGGTCGAGATGCTGGACAGTTCGCGCCAGTACCAGAACCTGGTGGAAGCTCTTTCCACCGCCAAGCAACTGATGCTCGAAACGATGAGGATGAAATGACCATAGCCGTCAATTCGACCGCGCAGGCGGTTGGCACGAATGCGACCAAGACCGGGTTCGGGGCACTGGGATCAGGCGATTTCATCAAGCTGATGACTACCCAGATGCAGCAGCAGGATCCGTTCGATCCGATGGATAACAAGGACATGCTGGCGCAGATGGCGCAGTTCTCGGCGCTGTCGCAAACCAACGACGTCAGCGAGGGCGTCAGCGCGGTGAACGCCACGCTGAAGCAGCTTGGCGCCAAGCTGGATGCCATTCTGACAGCCCAGCAGGCGGCGGCAGCCGTGTCCGCCGACACTCAGATCGCCTGACTTAACGGAACCGACCGATGTCTTTCTACACTTCGCTGAATGGCCTGAAAAACGCTCAGACCGACCTGACGGTCATTTCGCACAACATCGCCAACGCCGAAACCAACGGGTTCAAGAAAAGCCGGGTGGAGTTCGCCGACATCGTCGCCGGATCGGCTTATACCAACCCCAAGCTGATCCAGGGGATCGGCGCGGCGGTAGAAGCAATCCAGCAGAACTTCGCACTCGGCCCGATCGAGCAGACCGGATCGGCGCTGGATTTTGCGGTCAACGGCGACGGGTTTTTCAGTACCGTCAGCAGTGTTTCCGGGCAGACCTATTACACCCGCAACGGCAGCTTCACGATGGATGGCGGCGGGTTCATCATCGACGGGTCCAGCAATCAGTTGCAGGGCTATGCCGCGTCTGGCGGGGTAGTCGGCACCGCGATCGGCAGCATCCAGATTCCGGCGGCCAACGCCGCCGGCGCGCTGTTCGCCGGCGTGACCGTGAACACCAGCGGCGACATCATCGCATCATATGCGGACGGAGCGAACACGGTGATCGGCCGGGTCGCGCTGGCCAGCTTCGTGGCGCCCAACGGATTGAAGCAAGTAGGATCGTCCAATTGGGTCAGCACCGGTATTTCCGGTGCCGCCAACTATGGCCAGCCCGGCTCGGGCCAGTACGGCGATCTGCTGTCGGGCGCGGTCGAACGGTCGAACGTGGACATCGCCGAGGAACTGGTGGGCCTGATCACCGCGCAGCGCAATTTCCAGGCGAACGCCAAGGCGATCGATACCGCCACCCAGATTTCGCAGACGGTAATCAACCTCAGGACGTGATTTTGACATCGCGCCTGCAATCTGACGGAACCTGCCGATGGACCGCCTGATCTTCACTGCCTATTCCGGGATGGACGCCTCGATGGTTCGCCAGCGGGTGATCGCCAGCAACATGGCAAATTCGCAGACCATCGGCTTTCGCGCCGAGCAGCTGCAGTTCACGCCCATGACGCTCGACGGGCAGAGCCTGGACGTGCGCTCGCTGAACAAGGGCGAGGTGCACAGCGCGAGCATGACCCCCGGCGCACTGACCGAGACCGGCAATCTGCTCGACGTGGCGATGGCGGGCGAGGCCTTGCTGGCGGTGCAGGCCGACGACGGCGAGGAAGCCTATACCCGCCGCGGCGACCTTTCCGTAACGGGCACGGGCGTGCTTCAGAACGGCGACGGGCGGCCGGTGCTGGGCGAAGGCGGGCCTATCACGATTCCCCCCGGTGGGATCGTGACCATCGCCCCCGACGGCCAGGTGCTGGTGCGCGATCCGGCCGCGCCCGAGGCGCCGCCCTCCCGGGTCGACCGGATCAGGTTGGCCAGTCCCGCCGGAACGAAGATCGCGAAAGGGCTCGACGGCTTGTTCCGCGTGACCGGCGGCGGCACCCTGCCGGCCGACCTTGACGCCAAAGTGGTACCGGGCAGCCTCGAACAGTCGAACGTCAACCCGAACGACGTGCTCGTCCAGATGATCGAAGCGCAGCGCCTGTTCGACATCCGCACGAAGCTGATCGGCACTGCCAAAGACCTCGACGAAGGCAGCGCCGCGCTGATGCGGCTGAGCTGACCCAAAGCCTTTCCCGCGTATTTCCGGAGCAACGACCATGCCTTCCAGCGCTCTCCATGTCGCCCGCACCGGGCTTGAAGCCCAGAACGAGCGGATGCGCGTAATCGCGAACAACCTGGCCAACGTCGGCACCACTGCGTTCAAGCGTGACCGTGCCAATTTTGCCACGCTCGCCTATCAGGACATGCGGGTGGCCGGGCAACAGTCCTCGTCCGAAACCGCGTATGCGACAGGGTTGAACCTGGGCACCGGGGTGAGCGTGCTGTCAACCACGCGGATCGAGACGCAGGGCACGCTGCAAACCACCAATTCCGCGCTTGACCTCGCGCTCGACGGGGACGGCTACTTCCAGGTGACCCTGCCGGGCGGCCAGCTGGCCTATACCCGCGCCGGCAACTTCAGCCGATCGGCAGAAGGCCAGCTGGTGACGGCGCAAGGCTATCCCGTGCAGCCGGCGATCACCGTGCCCGAAGGCGCCAACGCGATCACCGTGGCGAACGACGGGACCATTTCAGCGACGCTGCCCGGGCAGAGCGCGCCGACCGCGCTGGGCCAGATCACCATCGCCAGCTTCACTAATCCCGGCGGGCTGCGCGCGATGGGCGACAACTTCTTGGCGGAGACCGCCGCCAGTGGTCAGGCCCAGATCGGCGTGCCCGGACAGAACGGGCGCGGCAATATCCGCCAGGGCATGCTGGAGGCGTCGAACGTGAACGTCGTGGAGGAACTGGTCGACATGATCGAGGCGCAGCGCGCGTACGAAATAAACTCGAAGATGATCTCGGCGGTCGACGAGATGCTTCGCAACGCCAACCAGACGCTGTGACGAGCATGCGCCGGAAATTCGCGGTGATGATGCTGGCGACTTGCGCGCTTGCGGCGTCCCCTGCCCTGGCGGCCAGGCCGCGACCGGGCTTCGAGGCCGCCCTGCCCATGCCGGCGCCGCCCGCGCCGCGCGTGCCCACCGGTTCGATCTTCGACGTCAACCTTGGGTATGCCGGGCTGGTCCAGGGCACGGTGGCGCGGCGGGTCGGCGACCCGCTGACAATCCTGCTGGAAGAAAGCACGTCGACCAGCAAGACCGCCAACTCCAAGACCAACCGGGCCGGAAACGCATCGATCACGCCGCCCAACGCCGGGCCGTTGTCCTTCCTTGATCCCAACGCCCTTAAAGCCGCCGCGCAATCGTCGTTCAATGGAGCGGGAAGCGCCGGGCAGACGAATTCGTTCAGCGGGACCGTGGGCGTCACGCTCGCCGAGGTACGCCCGAACGGGACCGCTCTGGTCAAAGGAGAAAAGCGCTTGCTGCTGAGCCAGGGCCAGGAGTGGATCCAGTTTTCCGGCATCGTGCGCCTGGCCGACATCGATCCGGGAAACCGTATCCGTTCGAGCCAGGTGGCCGACGCGCGGCTGGAATACGCCGGCAACGGTGCGATCCAGCGCGCCGGCCGCGAAGGCTGGCTGAGCCGGTTCTTCAACATCATCAGTCCGTTCTGATGGAGTGTGCGATGACCTGGCTGTTCTTTGTGCTCGCTGCGATGACGGCGCTGCTGGCGGTCCCCGCGCAAGCCGAGCGTGTACGCGATCTTGGCGCGTTCCAGGGCATACGCAGCAACCAGCTGACCGGCTACGGCATTGTTGTCGGGCTGGACGGCAGCGGCGACGACAACCTTGAATACCTGACCCAGGCGATGCGCGGCACCGCCGGTCGGCTTGGGGTACAACTGCCGCCCGGTGTTTCTCCCGGCCTCAAGAACGCCGCGGCGGTGCTGATAACGGCCGACCTGCCCGCCTTCGCCAAGCCCGGCCAGCAGATCGACGTGACTGTCTCCGCGCTGGGCAAGGCGAAGTCATTGCGGGGCGGGGCATTGATCCTGACGCCGCTGTACGGCGCCGACGGGCAGATTTACGCGATGGCGCAGGGCAACCTGGCAGTGGGCGGGCTGGGCGTTTCGGGCCGCGACGGATCGAAGCTTACGGTCAACGTGCCGACCGTGGGCCGCATCCCCGAAGGGGCCAGCGTCGAACGCGCTGTCGCAACCGGATTCGATAGCGAGCCGGTGCTGCGCTGGAACCTCTATGCCGCCGATTTCCTCACTGCCGCGCGCGTGCGCGACGCGGTCAACCGGCACTATCCCGGCATGGCCGAAGTGGAGGACGGCGTGACCATCGCGCTTTCACTGCCGGCCGATCCGAACGTGCGCGCCAGCATGATGGCGGCGATCGAGATGCTGGCCGTGATCCCGGCCGAAGCGCGCGCCAGGGTTATTGTCAACAGCCGCACCGGTACGGTGGTGATCAACAGCGCAGTACGCCTTTCGCCGGCGGCAATCAGTCACGGCAAGCTGGTGGTGCGGATCGACGAGCAGCCGCAGGTGAGCCAGCCGGCGCCGTTCAGCCGCGGCGAGACCGTGGCCACATCGGACAGTGCGGTCGAGGCGGCAGAGGCAACGGGCAAGCATATCGTGCTGACCCGCAGCGGCGCGTCCCTTTCACGCGTAGTCGATGCGCTGAATTTGCTGGGCGTGGGCCCTTCGGACCTGGTTGAAATCCTGCAGGCGCTGAAAGAGGCCGGCGCGCTCAAGGCCGAGATGGAGGTATTGTGAACACCGTTCCCCCCGCCGCAAGCACAGCCGCGCCGGCCGCGGCAAATCCGGAACGCCGCAAGCTCGCCCAGGCGGCGCAGCAATTCGAAGCCATCTTCGTGCGCCAGATGCTGGCTGCCGCGCGTACGGCAAAGCCCGCGGGCGAGGACGGCCTGTTCGGCGGGCAGGCGATGGACACCTTCCAGTCGCTGCAGGACGAACGCTTTGCCCAGATCGCGGCGGAACGGGGCGCGTTCGGCCTGGCCGCTGCGATCGAGCGGCAGCTTTCGGCGCAAGTCGTGCCACCGGCGGTGCGGGCGTAGACGATGTCATCCGACCTCCTCTCCATCGGCGCCAGCGGAACCAGGGCGGCACGCATCGCGCTGGACGTGACGGCGCAGAACATCGCCAACGCCGCGACCGAAGGATATGTCCGGCGCAGCACGCGGCTGGAAGAGGTTTCGTCGGCCGGCGGGTTCAACACCATCGGCGACGTATCCTTGTCCGGCGTGCGGCTTGACCGGGTGGTGCGCAATGCAGATCTGTTCCGCCAATCGGAAGTGCGCCGCACGGGCGCGGATTCGGGACGTGCCGCCGCAGAGCTCAACGGCCTGCAGAACGCCGAGGCCGCGATCGAGCAATCGGGCCTGTTTGATGCAATGGTCCGGTTCGAGGGCGCGCTGCAGCAACTGGTGGGCGATCCGACTTCGAATGCGCTGCGGGCCAATGTCATCGAGGAAGCCCGCACGATGGCGGGCACGTTCAACATCGCGTCGGCCGCGCTTGGTTCTGTCGGCACCGGGCTGCGGTTCGAGGCTGCCGACGGGGTGAGCCAGGTCAACACGCTGGCGCAGGAACTGGCGCGGGTGAACCTGCGGTTGGCGCGCGCGGCGGATTCGACCAGCGACCAGACCTCGCTGCTCGACCAGCGCGACAGCCTGATGCAGCAGATGAGCGGCTACGTCGATGTTTCGGCAACCATCAACGCCGACGCCACCGTGGAAGTCCGGCTGGGCGGTGCTGCTGGACAGCTGCTGGTGAGCGGCGGCTCGGCGCAGCCGCTTGGTATGACGACCGCTTCGGATGGCACCATCTCGTTCGACGTGGGCGGTGTCGGCGTCGCGCCGGCGGGTGGCGCGCTGGCGGGCAAGGCGCAAGCTCTGGTGAAGCTTGTCGATATCAATGTCACGCTGGAACAGATCGCAGGTGCGATGATGGCCGCGGTGAACACTGCTCAGGCGGGCGGAGTGTCGCTGGGCGGAACCGCGGGGCAGCCGTTGTTCGCCGGAAGCAGCGCAGCGACGATTGCACTCGCGCTGACCGACCCGGCCGGAATCGCGACCGCCCCGGCCGGATCCGGCCCCGGCAGCCGCAACGCCGGCAATCTCGATGCCTTACGCGCGGCGCTTGCCGCCGCCGACCCGGCTGGGGCGATGGACGCGCTGCTGTTCGATGTTTCGAGCACGGTTGCGGGTCGTCAGGTCACGGCAAACGCATTAAATACCATTGCCGACACCGCCCGGGTCAATCTGGCCGCGCAGGCCGGGGTCGACCTGGATCAGGAAGCGGTCAACCTCGTCCGCTACCAGCAGGCATTCCAGGCTTCGGGACGGGTGATGCAGGTGGCGCAGGATACCTTCAACACGCTGCTGGGCATCAAGTGATGTTCTACTTTGCAAGGATACCGGGGCCATGACCACCGTCAGCACGAGCACCAGCGCGTTCTACGACCGGTCGATGATCGATCTGTCGGGGCTGCGCGCGCAAGCTGAAGAGCTGCAATCGAGTCTGTCGAGCGGCCAGCGGCTGGCCAGATCATCCGACGATCCTGTCGGCGCTTCGCGCCTGCGCCAGTTGCAGCGCGCCGATGCATTGTCCACTGTCGATATCGCCAACGCCCAGCGCGCATCGTCAGACCTGCAACTGGTAGACGGAGCGCTGGGATCGTTCGCCGACTATGTCACGCGGGTCAAGGAACTGGCGATCCAGGCCGCGAACGGCACGCTGACTGCTGCGCAGCGCGCGGGCATCGGCGGAGAGATCGCTGCGATGCGGCTGAACGTGATCCAGCTTGCCAATGCCCGGGATTCGGCCGGTGATGCGCTGTTCGGCGGGCAGGCCGCGGGCGTTGCGTACACCATCGACGCGGCGGGCGCTGCCCAATACGTCGGCACCGCGACCGCCAGCGAATTGCCGCTGGGCGAGGGCCAGAACGTGACCCGCTCGCTCACCGGCCCGGAATTCCTGCAGTTTGCTGTCAACGGCACATCGACCGACCTGATGGCGGCGATGAAGGCTCTGGCCGACGGTCTCCAGGCTGGCGGGCCCGGTGCCCAGCAGGCGGCGCGTGACGGCATGGCCGCGATGGACCTTGGGCTGGATGCGATCACCACCGCGCAAACCGTGGTGGGCACGCGGATGGCGTGGATCGACGTGACGACCGAGCGGCGCACCAACCTGTCCGAGCTGCGCGCGGCCGAGGAAGCCGACGTCGGCGGAACGGACATCGCTGCCACCGTTGCGCGGCTCCAGCAGACCATGACCGTGCTCGAAGCCAGCCAGGCGAGCTTCAGCAAGCTTGCGTCGCTCTCGCTGTTCGAGCTGATCCGCTGACCGCCTGCACGCGGGACGATTGAATTAACGGGGATTTGTTGAATGTTCGCTGGTGTAGGTATCATCGTCCTGCTGGTCATGGTGTTCGGGGGTTTTGCCCTTACCGGTGGCGCTCTTGGCCCCGTGATGGAGGCCATCCCGCACGAGATGCTGATCATCGGCGGCGCGGCGCTGGGCGCCACGATCACCGGCAATTCGATGCACGAGCTCAAGCTGCTTGGCGGGGGCTTCGCCAAGATCTTCAAGGGCCCGAAGCATACCAAGCAGGACCATATCGACGCGATCATCCTGACCACGCGGCTGATGAAACTGCTGCGCAGCGAAGGCCCGGTGGCGTTGGAAAGCCACGTCACCGAGCCGAAATCATCCGCGATCTTTGCCGAATTTCCCAAACTTTTGGGAAATCATGCGCTGATCGACCTGATCTGCGACACGCTGACGCTGATCGTGGTCAGTTCGGGCACGCTGGAAGTCCACGCGGTGGAAGAGGTGATGGACAATGCAATGAAGACCCACTTCCATGAAATGCACGAGCCGCAGCACGCATTGCAGACGCTTGCCGATGCACTGCCGGCGCTGGGGATCGTCGCGGCGGTGCTCGGCGTGGTCAAGACGATGGGTTCGATTGACAAGCCGCCCTCGATCCTGGGCGCGATGATCGGCTCGGCGCTGGTCGGCACGTTCATGGGCGTGCTGCTGGCCTATGGCATGGTCGCACCGATGGCCGGGCGGCTGAAGCAGGTGATCGAGGCGGACGAGCAGATCTTCCACGCGGTCAAGCAGGTGATCATCGCGTCCTTGCACGGCTGGCCGCAGCCGCTGGTGGTGGAAAGCGCGCGATCCGGCCTGGGCCACGCGTTCCGCCCGGGCCTGTCGGAGCTGCTCGACAGCCTGCGGGGCCGCTGAGCAATGCCCCCGCCAGCCAAGCGCGGCAAGAACGAGCTGCCGCCGCCGATCATCGTCAAGAAGATCACGATTGTTGCCGCCGGTCATCACGGAGGCGCGTGGAAGGTGGCCTATGCCGACTTCGTGACCGCGATGATGGCTTTTTTCCTGCTGATGTGGCTGCTGGGTGCGACCACTGAAAAGCAGCGCAAGGGCATTGCCGACTATTTCACGCCGACGCTGGTGAAGTTGAAGCAGGGCAGTGCCGGATCGAACGGGCTGCTGGGCGGCAGTTCGCTCACCGATGCCGACAGCTATCCCCACCGCGCCGGGCAGACCGGGACCAAGACCCTGACCGTGCCGCTCGACACGACCGGCGGCCCCAAGGAAGGCGCGGGACGGATCAAGCGGGTGCAGGCGCGGCTGGATGAGAAGATGGCCAAATCGCCCGTCCTGCGGCGGTTGGCTAAGCAAGTGCGCATGGTCGACACCAGCGAGGGAATGCGCATCGACCTGGTGGATAATGCCGACTTTTCAATGTTTCAGCTGGGCACCACGGTACTGACGAACGACGCTGCGCAGCTGCTGGCGGCGCTGGCGAACGCGATTTCGCCCGAGCCAGGGATGCTGGCCGTGCGCGGCCATACCGACGCGCTGCCTTGGCGGCCCGGCGACCTCACCAACAACTGGTCGCTTTCGGCTGGACGTGCCGAAGCGACCCGCCAGGCGCTTATGCGCAGCGGTATCGGCGAAGACCGGTTTCGCCGGATCGAGGGCGTGGCCGACCGTGAGCCGTTGATCCGGGACAACCCGCAGGACCCGCGCAACCGGCGCATCTCGATCGTGGTCGCCCGCTGAACCCTGATCCTGTCGGACGCAAAAAAAGCCCGCCGGAACTGCTGTTTCGGCGGGCTTTTCAGGAGCTTGGGGGGACGGGCCGGTTGTCAGGTTGCATCGGCACTGCATCGCTGCAGGATCGCCGCTGCAAGCTGGTCGAGTGGCAGGTGGTGCGCTGCTGCGCCGGCGGCGATCGCAGCTGCCGGTGCTTCGGCGACGATCGCGCTGGCCGGGTCCTGCGCGAAGGTGGCGCCGCCGGCGTCACGCAGCAGCTTGAGGCCCTTTGCCCCATCGTTGCCCATGCCGGTCAGCACCGCGCCGACCGCCGGCGCCCCAGCGCGGGCGATGGTGCCATAAAGCAGCGTGGCTGAAGGGCGCGCCCCGTCCACCGGATCGCGCGCGACCAGCCGCAGCCGCGGCGGCTGGCCGGCTTCGAGCACGGCGTGACGGTCCGGATCGGCGGCGATGTGGATCGTGCCCTGCGCGAGCGCAGCGCCGTCGGCCGCGGCCACCACCGCGCAGTCCAGCTGGCCCGCCAGACGGGAAATGAAAGCCTCGACCACCAGCGGCTCCGCGCCGAGCACCACCACGGTTGGCGGGCAATTGGCCGGGAACTGCGCGAGCAGCGCGCCGAGCGCATCGATTCCGCCCATCGAGGCGGAAAGCGCGACGATGCGGCCGTTCCAGTCGAACTGCGGCGCGGCGGCGGCGGCGGCCTTGTGGGCGGCCGGACCCTTGTGCTCGGCCGGCCTGCGGCGTTCGCGCACATTGCTGTTGGCGGCGGCCAGCACGATCTTGCCGAGCTTGCCGACGGTCTTGCTGAACTGTTCGGGCGACGCCTTGAGCGGTTTGGGAAAGCATTCCACCGCGCCAAGTTCATACGCGCGCAGCGAGGTTTCGGTGCCGCTTTGGGTGAGCGAGGATAGCATGACGACCGGCATCGGCCGATCGCCCATGATCTCCTCAAGAAATTCGATCCCGCTGATGCCCGGCATTTCGACGTCGAGCGTCAGCACGTTGGGGCGCAGTTCGGCGATCTGCTTGCGGGCCTCGTCCGCATTGGCGGCGGTGCCGACCACGACGACATTCTTCGCCTGATCCAGAAGATCGGAAAACAGCGCCCGCATCGCTGCGGAATCATCGACAACCAGAACGCGCGCATCGTGCATCGTGCAAACCTTGAATTTCAGTTGAAGCGGTGCCGACCCGCGGTCCCGATGCCGGCCGACCGGCGTGATTTACCGTGCCAATCCATGCCCGGCCCTTGTCGCCGCCTTCGCAAATCACCGTAGTCCGCGGGTAAGCGGCCCTTGGGGAGCGCGCCGTAAAGATCGCTGTCTACCCCGTGCCGTGCCGGCCGGGTCATGGCGCAGTCGGCGACGCAGCAGGGGCAGTGAATACGTGACCAGCATGCACAAGATCACCCTTCCCGAACGATGCGACCGCGCGGCGACCGAGGCGCTGGTGCCGGAATTCGTCGCGGCGCTGGGCGGCGGGCCGCTGCAGATTGACGCAACCGCCGTGCGGCAATGCGGCCAGGCGATGCTGCAGCTGCTAGTCAGCGCGCGCCGCACCGGCGATGGCGCGCGGATTGATCCTTCGCCCGCGCTGCTGGACGTGGCGCTGCTGACCGGGCTGGACGGCGAACTGTTCGACGAGGCGCACCAGCCCGCCGGAGCCGCCGCATGAGCCCCGAGGAAATCCAGGCGATCTTCTTCGCCGAGTGCGACGAATCGCTGCAGGCCGCCGAAGCCGGGCTGGCCGCGTGCCGCGCCGGCAGCCGCGACAGCGAGACAATCAACGCGATCTTCCGCGCCGTCCATTCGATCAAGGGCGGCGCGGGCGCGTTCGGGTTCGAGGCGCTGCAAGCGTACACCCACATCTTCGAGACGCTGCTGTCCGACGTGCGCGACGGGTCGGTGCCGCTGGGCCCCGGCCTGATCGACTTGCTGCTGACCGCGCTCGACATGCTGAGCGACCATGTGGCGGCGGCACGCGGGGCCGACGAGCAGCCGCTGGATTCGGCGCTGCTGGCGGAACTGACGGCTGCACAGGCCCGCAACGCTGCCGGGGCCGGTCCGGACCTTGCACCGGTGGACCCCGAACAATCACGCCCCGGCGATGGCGAAAACGATGCGTCCGATCCGTTCGATCTGGACTCGCTGCTCGCTTCGCTGTCGGACGAGCTCTCCCCCGGCGCCTTGCCGCCGGAGCAGGAGTGGCTGGTTCACGTCCGCCCCCATGCCGGCGCGATGATCAACGGCGGCGAGCCGCTGCTGCTGCTGCGCGAGCTTGCGCGGCTGGGCGGGCGCTGCGTGCTGGCCGACGTGAGCCCCCTGCCCCCGCTGGACCTGCTGGACTGGCAGACCGGCTACCTTGGCTGGACTTTTGCGTTGCCCGCCGGGGTCAGCGAAGCCGACGTGCATGAGATCTTCGACTTCGTGGGCGAGGAATGCGGCGTGGCCTATGGCCCCCATCAGTCGATCCCGCCCCCGGCGCCGGCGGAGATGCGTCCTGCGCCCGCAGCGACGACCGCCGGATTTCGCAATCCTGCACGGCAGGCTGGCGCTGGGCCGGCGCCGGCCACGCCGCTGGCGGGCAGCGACGGCCGCACCGCCGCCGCCACCGCTCCGGTCCTGGGCCCGGCCCCGGCCCCGGCCCCGCCCGCGGTCGGCCAGTCGATCCGCATCGACCTGGTCAAGCTGGACCGCCTGATCGACACGGTCGGCGAGCTGGTTATCGCGCAGGCGATGCTGGCGCAGCAACTTTCGACCCAGGGCGCCGCAGCGGTCGAGGAAATGGGGATGCTGGAAGCGCTGACCCGTGACATCCAGGAAAGCGCGATGGCGATCCGTGCGCAGCCGATCGGATCGGTGTTCAGCCGGGTGCCGCGCATCCTGCGCGAACTGGCGGCAACCACCGGCAAGCACGTCCGCCTGGAAGTGTCCGGCGAGAGCACCGAGCTGGACAAGACGGTGATCGAGAAGCTGGGCGAGCCGCTGACCCACCTGATCCGCAACGCGGTCGATCACGGGATCGAATGTGCGGCCGACCGGGTTGCGGCCGGAAAACCTGCCGAAGGCACCATCAGCCTTTCGGCCGAGCACCGGTCGGGGCGGATCCACATCCGCATCGCCGATGACGGCAAGGGGATCGATCCGGCGCGCATCTTGGCCAAGGCGATCGAAAAAGGCATCGTATCGCCCGATGCGCAGCTTTCGCGCGAAGAGATCGACAACCTGATCTTTGCCCCCGGGTTTTCCACTGCGCAGGAGGTGTCCAACATTTCCGGACGCGGCGTCGGGATGGATGTGGTGCGCCAGGCCGTGAAGGAGCTGGGCGGGCGTATCACCATCGAATCTGAGCCGGGCGCAGGCACGACTTTCGCATTGACCCTGCCGCTGACGCTGGCGGTGTCGGACGGCATGATCATCAACGTGGGTGATCAGGCGCTGGTGGTGCCGCTGGCCAGCGTGGTCGAAAGCCTGCGTCCGGCGCCCGGCGAGGTCCGTGGACTTGGGCTTGGGCAGGCAATGCTGAACGTGCGGGGCAGCTTTATTCCCATCATCCGGTTGCACGACCTGGTCGGCGCGGGCGGCGATCCGGTTACGCCGGAAACCGGCGTTCTGGTGGTGGTAGAAACCGAGGCGGCGGGCAAGGCTGCGCTGCTGGTGAACGGTATTTCAGACCAGCGCCAATTCGTGATCAAGAGCCTTGAGACACATTACCGTTCGATGGAAGGGGTGGCCGGCGCGACCATCTTGGGCAATGGCTGCGTTGCGTTGATCCTGGACGTGGACAGTCTGGTGAAAACCGCCGCGGCATCGCCGCCATCCGCGAGCCGCATCATGCTGTTGCAGGACGCCGCCTGATGCTGGCCGAACGCATCGACATGGCAGCCGCCGGGATCAGCCCGGGCGTCTATGGCCCGGCGGACTTCGCGGCGATCAGCCGGATCGTGTACGAAGGTGCGGGGATCGTGCTTCCGCCGACGAAGGCGATGCTGGTCTATTCGCGGCTGGCCCCCCTGGTCCGCAATTCGAACAGCGCCACCTTTGCCGTCTATGTCGAGCGGATCGACAAGGATCCGGCCGAGCGCACGCGCGCGATCGAAGCTTTGACGACCAATCATACGTTCTTCTACCGCGAGGCGCATCACTTCGAGCATTTCGCCGCGGAAGTGCGTCCCGAACTGATCGAGCGCCTGGGCGCGCACAAGCCGATCCGGCTGTGGAGCGCCGGCTGTTCGAGCGGCGAGGAAACCTGGTCGCTGGCGCTGACGCTGCTTGGACCGGACCTGTCGGAGGCGCGGCGGATCTGCAACGGCGACGTGTTGATCCTGGCCAGCGACATCGCCAGCCAGGTGCTGGCCAAAGCGGGAGCAGCGACGTATCCGACCGCCGACGTTGCCGCCATCCCGGCCGCGCTGCGCCGGCCGTGGACCGAAGACGCGGCGAGAGACATGACGCGGATCGGCGCCGAGGCGCGCGGACTGGTGCGTTTCCGCCTGCTGAACCTGCAAGGCGAATGGCCGCTGTCCAAGCCGTTCGACGCGATCTTCTGTCGCAACGTGATGATCTATTTCGACCAGCCGACCAAGGAGCGGCTGGTGGAACGCCTGACCGCGCAGCTGCGCCCCGGCGGCCACTTGTACATCGGCCATTCGGAACGGGCGACCGGCCCGGCGGGGCAGCACCTGGTGCAGGTGGGGCCGACCATCTACCGCCGGAGGAGCGCATGACCATCCGTGTCGTCATCGTCGAGGATTCGGCCACGATGCGCGCGCTGCTGATGACGCGCCTTTCACAGGAACCCGATATTGAGGTGGTTGCCGCCGCCGCCAACGCCCAGGAGGGGCGCGAGCTGATCCGCCGGTTCGATCCCGACGTGGTGACGCTGGACATCGAGATGCCAGGGATGAACGGGCTGGATTTCCTCGACAAGATCATGGCGCTGCGCCCGACCCCGGTGATCATCATCTCGGGCGCGACCCAGCAGGGCGCGGCCACGACCGCTCAGGCGCTCGCCCGCGGGGCGGTGGCCTGTTACGCCAAACCGCAGGGCGGCCAGCCGCTGGGCGCCGACGGTCGGCTGATCGAACTGATTCGCGAAGCCGCGCAAGTGCGCTTTGCGCGTGGCTCGGTGCCCGCCACCGGGCGCGCCGTGCCTGCGGCGAATCCCGCGGTGGCTCTGCTCCGCCCCCGGCTGGTCGCGATCGGTGCGTCCACCGGCGGCGTCGAAGCACTGCATGCCGTGCTCGGCGCCTATCCCGACGACTGTCCGCCCACGCTTGTCGTCCAGCACGTCAACGCCCGCTTTGCTCCGTCCATCGCGCATTCGCTGGATGCCGCCTGCTCGGCCCGGGTCGTGCTGGCCGAACCGGATACGCTGCTGCGGCCCGGCCACATCTATATTGCCCCGGGCGACGACCGCCACCTGACTGTTGCCGGAACCGGACCGTTCTATGCCCGGCTCCGGGCCGGGTCGGCGGTGTCCGGGCATTTGCCGAGCGTCGATGTGCTGTTCCAGTCGGTCGCGGAAAAGCTTGGGTCAGACGCGGTGGGCATCCTGCTGACCGGGATGGGCAGCGACGGCGCGCAAGGCCTGCTGGCAATGTACCGCGCGGGCGCGCTGACCATCGCCCAGGACGAGGCTTCGTGCACCGTGTTCGGCATGCCGCGCGCCGCAATCGCCCTGGGCGCCGCGGCCGTCATTGCGCCGGTGACCGGCATTTCGAGCCGGCTGTTCCGGAAGGCGGCGTGACGCGATGACCACCGCCCCTTCCCCTGGCGCCGCCCCGGGCAGCGTGCCGGCTGCGCCCGCGCCCACCAGACTGACCGTGTTGCAGGGGCAGGCCCGCGTCAGCGCCGGGCCGCGGGTGGAACTTTCCACGGTTCTGGGAAGCTGCGTCTCCACCTGCCTGTTCGATCCGGAGGAGCAGGTGGGCGGAATGAACCACTTCCTGCTGGCCGAGCCGCCGCCCGGAAGCGACGCCCACACCATCGATGAGCATTATGGCATCTATCTGATGGAACTGCTGATCAACGAGATGCTGGCCAACGGCGCCAACAAGGCCCGGCTGCGCGCGCACCTGTACGGGGGCGCGAACCTTTATCCCGGGATGGCCGCGATCGGCAGTGCCAATGCCGCATTCGCCCGCGCGTTCCTGCTGCGCGAGCGCATCACGCTGGTGCGCGAGGACATGGGCGGAAACAGCGCGCGGCGTGTCGATTTCCGCCCCGCAACCGGCATGGTCCGGTGCCGGTCCGTCGCCAACACCTTCGCTCCCGACGAGCGGCCGACACGGCGGCCGACCGGCGGACTGGGCGAAGTGGAACTTTTCTGATCAGCAAGCGAGCGAAACCATGAGCAAGACCACGCGAATCCTGACGGTGGACGACAGTGCGAGCATGCGCGCGCTGCTCAACCACGCCTTGACGACACACGGCTTTGAAGTGGCCCAGGCCGACGACGGGCAATCCGCCCTCGAATGGCTGCAGCTGAACGAGGTGGACGTGGTGATCACCGACATCAACATGCCCCGGCTCGACGGGTTCGGCCTTATCGAGGCGCTGCGCCGCGGCACCCGCCACCGCGACCGCCCGATCCTGGTGCTGACCACCGAAAGCTCGGACGACAAGAAGTCCCGGGCCCGCAACATGGGCGCCACCGGGTGGATCGTGAAACCCTTCGACGCAACCAAGCTGGTCGCCGCGGTGCGCCGCGTGGCCCACTGAACCACTGCCAGAACAAGGAGCAAGGCCGATGCTGCGCGAACTCATCACGTTCAAGGTCGAAGGGCAGGTTTTCGCCCTCGACATCATGGCGATCCGGGAAATCCGCGCCTGGACGCCCGCCACCCGCCTGCCGCGTGTGCCGGCCTATGTGGCCGGCGTGGTCAACCTGCGCGGCACGGTGCTGCCGGTGATCGACCTGGCCGCGCGCCTTGGCTGGCAACCGGTGGTGGCAACGCCGCGCCACGCGATCATCGTCACGCAGCTGGGCGAGCGCCAGACCGGGCTGATCGTGGAATCGGTCAGCGACATCGTGACAATCGACCTCGATACATTGCAGGCCCCGCCCCCCACTGCCGAAAACTCGGTAGTGCCCTTCCTCAGCGGGCTGGCGGCGCTGGATGACCAGATGATCATGGTGCTTGATCTTGACGTCCTGGCCGACGCGGAAACCGTCGCGGAAGCGGCTTGACCGATGGCCATGGTGGCTCACGCGCGAACCCGGCCCCCCGGCCGTCCCGAACCGCACCTCAGGGCCGCCGCCGGCCTACTGACCGAGCTGGCGGCGCAGATCGAGGCCCTGGGCGCCCGCCTCTGCACCGACCCGGCAGTCGTGTCACGGCACATCACGGAGCTGCAGGCGATCGATCTGATTGCGCAGAAGCAGCTGCACCTGGCCGAATTGCTGCTGGCCGACTGCCCCTATGCCGCGGTCGAGGCGATGCGGGTCGAGGACGTCAAGCGGCGAATCGGCCAGAGCCTGGGCTGATCCCCCTTCCTGCCCGGTCAGCTCACCGGAATTCCCGCAATCTCGTCAATCAGCCGCATCCAGGCAGGATCGCAGATCGCTGCACGGTCATAGTCGCGGACCACGCTTGCCCGCGCAGCCGGGCGCAAGTGGGCGAACCGGGCGGGATCGCGGCAGACCGCCGCCAGCTGCTGCGCCATCGCCTCTGCGTCGAAGAAATCGACCAGCACACCGTTTTCGCCGTGCCGGATCGCATCGCGGACCGGCGCGGTATCCGAGCCGACGACGACCGCCTCGCAAGCCATCGCCTCCAGCAGCGACCATGACAATACGAACGGGTAGGTCAGGTAGACGTGCGCGGTGGTGTTGGAGAACACGCGGTGCAGCTGCTTGTGCGGCAGCGGCGGCAGGACGTGGACGCGGGTCCAGTCAAGCTTGCCCGCCAGTTCCGTCCGCATCGCCTGCAGCCACGTTCCGCCGCCGGCCGGGGGCAGGCCATAGGTGCCCGGATCGTCGGCGCCGATCATCAGCACGCGCACGTCGGGCACCAGTTCGAACAGCAGCGGCAGCATGCGCAGGAACACATGCACGCCGCGGATCGGTTCGAACCGCCGGTTGGCGAAGCTGATCACCGGGAAGCTGCCATCGAACACCGTGCCGTCGGCCAGCTTCAGGTGTTCCCGGCCCGTGGGCGCGATCGCGGCGGTATCGATCCCTTCGTGGATCACGCGGACTTTGCCTTGAAAGCAGTGGGGGATTAGGCTGGCCTGGAACGGCGTGGGCACGACGATCGCCGCGGCGGCGACGTAACTGAGCGCGAAATGCGCATTCTGGGCCACGACCATAATCCGGCTGTCGAGCAGGCGAGCCGGAAATTCAGGGTCGAAATTCGAATCCGCGCCTTCGGTATGGTAGTAATATTCGCCCAGCTGGATCTGCGGCACGCCGCGGAATACCTCGTCCAGATAGAGCATTTCGCCCCAGCCCGGATGGCCGATGATGAGATCGGGCGCGAAACCTTCGGCTTTCAGCCGTTCCGCCACCCGCGCCGCGCCGCGCCCCATCAGCAGCGCCTGCTCGACCCGCTCGACCGGTCGGTAGGCCGGGCGGACCGCCGGCGGCTCGAACGGAAAGCGGCGGTTGTCGAGCCCGGCGATGTCGGTCCCGGTCGGACCGTTGATCAGCGCGCCGTCCCAGCCCCGGGCCAGCAGCGCGCGGGCAAGATGCGTGAACCTTCCGGGCGCGCCGTTGTGAACAAACAGGACTTTGGGCATGAATTCAACCGACAGGAAAGCCTGAGCCAGCATTAGCACGGACTTTTGCGACTTTCGACGCGATTATTTTGCCTGCCGCGTTATTGCACGCAAGGCAGCGCCCGGCGACATGTTCGATCACCGGGCGCTACTGCAGGGTCTGCGTGTTCGCTATTTAACGCAGCAGCGACAGCACGTTCTGCTGGCTCTGGTTGGCCTGCGCGATCATCGCGGTTGATGCTTGCGAGAGGATCTGCGCCTTGGCCATCTGGGTGGTTTCGGCCGAATAGTCGGTATCCTCGATCCGCGAGCGCGCGTCCGACAGGTTGGCGACGTTGTTGGTCAGGTTGTTGACCGCCGATTCGAGCCGGTTCTGCCCGGCGCCGAGCGAAGCGCGCGAGGCGTTGACATCGGCCAGCGCCAGATCGACGTTATCGATCGTCGTCGTGGCGAGCGCAGCGGTGGTGACGTCCAGCGCGGTGGCGCTGATGTTGGTGCCGTCGATCGCGGTAGACGTCAGCGTGACCGTTTCGGCCGAGTTCGCCCCGGTCTGGATATCGAACGTGGCGTCGGTGCCGGCGGTGGTGCTGAACAGTGCGTTGCCGTTGAACTTCGTGTTGGCCAGAACGTCCGACAGCTGTTCGGTAAGGTTGGTCACTTCCGACTGCATCGCCGCCCGGTCAGACGTCTGGTATGTGCCGGACGATGCCTGCACCGCCAGTTCGCGGACACGCTGCAGCATGTTGGTGACTTCCGAAAGCGCGCCTTCTGCGGTCTGCGCCAGCGAAATCCCGTCGTTGGCATTGCGGATACCCTGGCTCATCCCTTTGACCTGGGCGGTCATCGAGGTGGCGATGGCGAGGCCGGCGGCATCGTCCTTGGCGCTGTTGATGCGCTTGCCGGTGGACAGGCGCTCCATTGCGGTGCCGAGCATCTTGCTTGCGGTGTTGGAGGCTTTGGCGGCTTTGATCGCGCTGATGTTGGTGTTGATAACCGACATGGTCTACTCCCGAGTGTATTCCCGAAAATCCGGGCCCGAAATACGGGGCGCCGACCGGCCCATCCGGTACGGCTGCCACAGCCAAGAGCGACAACCCGGCAAGATTTTTAAGTTGGACGGCAAATTCCTGCCGCGTTCTTGCCGGTCGGCACGGCCTCAAATTGTGTACTTTTACCTACGCGTAAAAACTGGGACTTAAATTACGGAAGCTTTTGACGTTCACCCGCCAGAACAGCCCCGGGGGATGGTTAATCCACTTGGGGGAATTCTTTCGATGTCGGCACTGCAATTTTCTGCCCGGACCGCCATGGTGCACGCGCCGCTGGTCCAGCGCGCCGCCGGAATCTTTGCGGCTTATGGCGTGGAAACGCCGCTGCGCATCGGCGCGACGGACGAGGATGCGCAGCTGCTGATCGAACGCGGGGCGCAAGGGTCGATTATCCGCACCGGCGGCGCGACCGCGCTGACCTATGACGATCCGGCAAGCGAATCGGCCCTTGGTGCGCTGATTGCCTGCGCCGCCCCGGCCCACATGCCGATTGCAGCCGATCCCGAAAGCCTGTCGGTGCTGGCGCTGGCAGAGCGGCTGGCCGCAAGCGAGATCCCGGTGTTGATCAACGGCCCGACCGGCACCGGCAAGGAAGTCCTGTCGCGTTTCATCCACAACCGGAGCCCGCGCCGCAAGGGCCCGTTCGTGGCGGTGAACTGCGCGGCGATGCCGGAATCGATGCTGGAAGCGATGCTGTTCGGCCACCAGAAAGGCGCCTTTACCGGTGCGACCGCAGCATCCGACGGGTTCTTCCGCGCAGCCGATGGGGGCACCTTGCTGCTCGACGAAGTGGCCGAGATGCCGCTGGCGCTGCAGGCAAAGCTGCTGCGTGCGCTGCAGGAGGGCGAAGTGGTGCCGATCGGCGCTACGACCCCGATCAAGATCGATGTCCGCGTGATTGCATGCGCCAACCGCGATCTCCCGCTCGAGGTGCAGGAGGGCAGGTTCCGCGCCGACTTGTACTATCGGCTCAACGTGTTTCCGCTGTCGCTGACGGCGCTGCGCGAACGTCCGTGCGACATTGCTCCGCTGGCGTTTGCGCTGCTGCTGCGCCACGCGCCTGCAGGGCGGCCGATACCATGGCTGACCGACAGCGCGCTGGCGCTGCTGAAGCTGCACGGCTGGCCGGGCAACGTCCGCGAGCTGGAAAACGTGATGCGGCGGGCGCTGCTGCTGGTGGGCGATGCTGCACAGATCACCGCGCAGCATATCCAGTTCGACACGCCGGCCCGGTTGATCGTGCCGGGGACCGATGCGGGGCAGCCCCACGCGGTTGCCGCAGGCGCGGCGAACGGCGATGGGCGCACACTGTCCAACATCGTGCAGCTGCATGAGGCGCGCGCAATCACCCGGGCACTGGCCGAATGCGGCGGGAACCGGGTGGCGGCTGCCCGGCTGCTGGGCATTTCCGAACGCACGCTGCGCTATCGCCTCGCCTCGTTCCGGGAGGCCGGGCTTGACGTCGCCGCGGCCGGAGGCCGGCGGTGAGCGGGCCTGGCGCCATCGGCGGCGGCGCGGGCGGGATCCAGCAGATCCTGGCGATGCGCCAGCAGATCATCGATCGTTCGAACCTGTTGCAGCAGGTCAGGGAAGCGACCCCCGCCGGTGAACCGGCAGCGGGTGCCGCCGCCGTATCCGAAGGAGACGGTTTCGCCGGCGCGCTGCGGCATGCGCTCGACGGCGTCAACGCTACCCAGCAGAAGGCGGCCGACCTTTCTGCCGCATACGAAAACGGAGAGGTGACCGATATCGCGAAGGTGATGCTGGCCCGGCAGGAGGCCGGAATCGGGTTCGAAGCGACGCTGCAGGTCCGCAACCGGCTGCTGTCGGCGTACCAGGACATCATGCGGATGGGGGTGTGATAGATGGCTGACCTTGTTCCTGCCGCGCCCGCGCCCCCGGCGACATCGCTGCTGGCGACGCTGACCGATCCGGCCGGCGGGCCGGCCCTGACCAGGCTTGCCGCATTCGCCCGGCAACCTCCGGTGCGGCGCGCGCTGCCATGGTTCGGCGGGATTGCGGGGCTTGGGCTGACCGCGCTGGCCTGGGCCGCGCTGGTCCCCGCGCAGCAGCGCGTGCTGTATTCCGAGCTTGACGACGGCGAACGGGCCAAAGTCGTCACCAGTCTCGACAAGGCCGGCATTGCCTATGCGATCGACAACCAGACGGGCTCGCTCACCGTTGGTGAGGATGACCTGTACAAGGCCAAGATGCTGGTCGCATCCGACGGCGCACTGGCCGCACCGGACGCCGCAGGCACCATGGACACGCTGCCGCTGGGCGCCAGCCGCGCGGTGGAAAACGACCACCTGCGCGCCGCGCGCGAGCATGACCTGACGCTGTCGATCATGGAGATCGACGGGGTGGAGGCGGTGCGCGTCCATCTGGCCGAGGCCGAAAAGTCGGTGTTCGTGCGTGACAACATCGCGCCTACGGCATCGGTGATGGTCCGTCTTGCACGCGGTCGGCAGCTCTCGGACAGCAAGGTCGCCGCGGTCGTCAATCTGGTGGCGGGATCCGTCCCGGGGCTCAACCCCGATGCAGTGCAGGTGATCGACCAGCACGGACGGTTGCTGACCGAACGCGGCCAGGGCGGTTCGGAACGCCTCGAACTGCAGGGCCAGCTGGAGGACAAGCTGCGGGCCCAGGTGGAGCAACTGCTGAGCCCGATGGTGGGTGCAGGCAATTTTTCGAGCGAGGTACAGGTCGAGCTGGACATGGACCAGGTGACGTCCGCGCGCGAAAGCTATGAAAAGCAGGGCGTGCTGCGCAGCGAAACGCAGGCGCAGTCGCAAACGGCGGCCGCCGCTACGCCGGCCGGCGTGCCCGGCGTCATGTCGAACACGCCGCCGCCCGCGCCGACCGTGGTGCCCGGCCCCCCCACTGGCGGCACGCCGGCTGCTGCGGGCAATACCGCGGCGGGCGAATCGAGCGCATCGCGAACGTACGAGCTGGGCCGCGAGGTGGCGGTATCCAACGGCGCGCCCGGACGGATCAAGCGCCTGTCGATCGCGGTCGCGCTCAGTTCAAACGGTGCAAAGAAGACCAGGCCCCAGGACGTGGAGCAGATCAAGCAACTGGTCAGCGCCGCGGTCGGCGCCGATCCCGCGCGCGGCGATCAGGTGGCGGTGATGGTCCGCAGCTTCGAGGCCGCGGCGGTGGAGGCGGTGCCGATGTGGCAACAGCCCTGGTTCCTGACATATGCCCGCTATGGCGCAGCCCTGATCGGGGTGCTCCTGGTCCTGCTGCTGGGCGTGCGGCCGCTGATAAAGGCATTGAGACGGGATCCGGGGGTGCCGGCTGCAGCCCCTGGCACCGACGTCGATTTCCAGGGGATCGAGGAAGCGCCCGCGGCGGCCCTGACGGCGCCGATCAACGCCGCACAGCTTGGCCAGCAGGTCAGCCGGGCACAGCGCATCGTGGCCGACCAACCCGATCAGGCGGTGCTGGCCCTGCGCGAAATGCTGGCGCCCGCGCCGGAGGCTGCGGCATGAGCGCGGCCGCCGCCCCGCCACCCCATGCCCTCAACGACGCCGACCGCGCGGCGGTGATGGTGATGCTGTTGGAGGAAGACCAGGCCGCGCAGATCCTGGCCAGGCTCGAGCCGCACGAACTGCGCCTGCTGGGCGAGAAGATGTGCGCGCTGGGCGAGATCGGCCCCGAGGTGATCGCGCATGCCATCGCCGGTTTCGTGGAACGCACGGAACGACTGGGCTTGCGCGCGCATGACCGGCTGGGCCAGGTCCGGGCACTGATGACCCGGGCGGTCGGCGACGTGAAGGCCGACAACCTGATGGCCCGTATCCAGCCGCCGGATCACAAGCCGCCCAGTCCGCTCGAACTGGCCCGGTGGCTAACGCCGGAGGCCTTGGTGCCCCTGATCCGCGAAGAGCATCCTCAGGCGCTGGCGGTGCTGCTGGTCCAGCTGGATCCTGAAACCGCGGCCGAAGTGCTGCACGCGCTGCCGCCAGAGAAACAGCCGCAGATCGTGCACCGCATAGCCACCCTTGGTCCGGTCGCACCCGAAGCGCTCGCCATGCTTGAAGAACTGCTGGCCGCGCGGATCCGTGATTTCCACGGGTCTTCGCCGCTGGCGATGGGCGGTCCGCGTGAAGCGGCGGACCTTATCAACGGCGCGGGCAAAGCGGTTGAAAAGCGCGTGATGCCCGAAATCGCGAAGCTCGACAAAAGCCTGGCAAAGGACATCGAGGCGGAGATGTTCAAGTTCGAACACCTGTTCGTGCTCGATCCGCAGGCGATGGGCGCGCTGCTGCGCGAGGTCGACAACGACAACCTGATCGACGCTTTGAAGGGCATCGCGGACGACCAGCGCACCGTGTTTTTCCGAGCGATGTCGAGCCGCGCCGCGGAAGGCATCCAGGACGAGATCGCCAATCGCGGCCGATTGAAGATGGCCGATGTGCTTGCTGCGCAGAAGGCGATTGTTGCGGCGGCGCGGCGGCTGGCAGCCGACGGTACGATCGTGTTCGGTGCGGGTGACGACGACTATGTCTAGCCTGATCGCGCTGACCGGCGCCGAACGGGAGGTGGCGGGATTTCGCCACGATGTTCGCTTCGTCCGGCCCCGCACCGGTGCCGACGCCGACCGCGCAGCCGTTGCCGCCGCCGAACCGGCCGATCCAGTCGCGCTGGCCTGGGCCCAGGGCTAAGCCAAGGGGGCAGACGACGCGCGCAGTGCCGCGGCGGCTGAACGCGCCGACGAAACCGGCGCCCGCGCCGCGCTGGACCTGTCGTTCGCCCGGCTCGATGTCGAGATGGCGGAAACGCTGCGTGAACGGCTGCAGGAAACAGTAATGGCACTGTGTGAAGCGACCCTTGTCCCGTTCGCACTCGACCCGGATGCGCTGGTGCAGCGCGTTGAACGCGCACTGGCGATGCTGGCCAGGGCCGATGACGAACGGGTAATCCGGCTGAACCCCGATGATCTGGCGCTGGTTTCGCCGCGCTTGTCGGACGGGTGGAAAGTGGTGCCCGACCCGGCGCTGGACCGCGGCGCACTGCGGATCGAAGCACAATCCGGCGGGATCGAGGATGGTCCGGCGCAGTGGCGCCGCGCCTTGGCCGAGGCCTTCCACGCATGTTGAAGCTGTTCGCACCGCTGCTGGACGAACTGGCCGCCGCCCAGCCCGATTTCACCCCGCACCGCTATGGCCTGGTCGCCGCATGCGATGGCGGTCTGCTGGAAGTCACCGGATTGTCGGTGCCGGTCGGCGCGCTGTGCCGCATCGCCCAGGGCACGCCGCGTGAGGCCGGCGGCGAGTTGCTTGCAGAAGTCATCGGGTTTCGCAACGGGCGCACGCTGATGATGCTGCTGGGCGATACCGTTTTGCTGCGCCCGGGCGCACGCGTCCGGCCCGAAGGCCATCCGGGGATGCTGCCGGTCGGAAATGCGTTTCTGGGCCGCGCAGTGGACGGCGAGGGTCATCCGATCGACGGGCTGGGCCGCATCCACTTTCGCGACGAATGGCCAGCGGGCGGGATCCGCACGGGCGCGCTTGATCGCAGCCCGGTGCGCGAGCCGTTCGATACGGGGGTACGCGCGCTCAATGCGCTGACCACCTTCGGCGTGGGTCAGCGGATCGGGATCATGGCGGGTTCGGGGGTGGGCAAATCGGTCCTGCTCGACATGATCGCCAGCGGGGCCGAGGCCGAAATCGTCGTGGTCGGCCTGATCGGCGAGCGGGCGCGCGAAGTGTCCGATTTCGTGGAACGGCACATGAGCGGCGCGAAGCGAAGCCGCACCGCGGTGGTTGCCGTGCCGGCCGATCACGCGCCGAACCTGCGCATTCGGGGGGCGCTGTTGGCCACCAGCCTGGCCGAGCATTTCCGCGCGCAGGGCCGACAGGTCTTGCTGATCATGGACAGCCTGACGCGCGTTGCCCACGCCGCGCGCGAGATTGCGCTGCTGCTGGGCGAGCCGGGCGCCGCGCGCGGCTATCCGCCTTCCGCGCTGGCGACGATCACCAAGCTGGTCGAGCGGGCCGGTAATTCCGCTGCCAGCGGCGGCTCGATCACCGGTCTTTACACCGTGCTGGCCGATGGCGACAACCAGGACGATCCCGTGGTCGATACCGCGCGCTCGATTCTCGACGGGCATGTCGTGCTGTCGCGCGATCTGGCGCAGCGCGGCCAATATCCGGCAATCGACATTGCCGCATCGCTCAGCCGCGTGATGAGCGACATCACAGATCCGGCGCACCAGCGGCTGGCACGGACGTTTCGCGCGCTGGTCGCGAGCTATGAGGCGAACCGTGACCTGGTGTTGATGGGCGCCTATCGAGCCGGCGCCGACGCACTGCTCGACCGCGCGATCGCGATGCAGGACCCGATGCGCGCGTTCCTGACCCAGCCCCACGGCGAGGTTGTGCCGCTGGATACCAGTGCCGCGGCGCTGGCGCAGCTGCTGGGCGCCGATGCCCGCGCCTGATCGTAAACGGCTGGCGCGGCTGCAGCGGCTGGAAAAGGTGCGGGCCGTGGCCCGGCAGACCGCTGCCGCCGAAGCCGCCGCGGCTGAAGGCACGCTGGCGCAATTGCTGGCGCTGGCGGATCGCACGCGGCAGTTGGCAAGCGGATATGCCGCCCGCCGCGAACTGGGGGACGGCAGCGCATTGCGGCAACTGACCAGCTTTCGCGCCGGGCTTGACGGGGTGGCGCGCGGAACCACCGCCGACGCTGGCCGCGCGCGTGCGCTGGCGGATCGCAAGCTGACTGAACTGGCCGAGGCCGAACGCCGGCGGCAGGCTGCAGAAACCCGCGCAATTGCTGAACGGCGCGCGCTGGCGGGCCAGCAACACGTGGCGCCGCTGACCGCGCGCCGCGCACTTGGCACGGATATTGAATAGAAGAGTGCACCAGTCCAACGGGATGCACTTGCAATGATCCAGCCTGCCGCGCCGACAGTTGCTTCAAATACCGCCACTGGTGCTGCCGCTGCGCCCGCGAGCATCGCCGAATGCAGGCCGAACGGGCGTGAAACCGCGGCGGATACCGCTGTTTTTGCTGAAGTTCTTGCCCAGCAACAGGATGCGGCCGGTGCAGCTTCCAGCGTTACGCGCGCCGATGACGCCCCGGTTACGGACCCGCTCGAGGCAAAAGCGGCAGAGCGTGCCGCCAAGGCTGCGATGCACCCGATGCTTGCGACGCTGCAATCGGCCGGCAAGTCTTTGCCGGTTGCCGGCAAGCCGGCACCGGCCCGCGCACAAGCGCCCGAGGATCTGGACGAAACGGGCAATCCGGCCGGACTGGTTGATGCCGATGTGGCCGCACTGCTGATCACAGGGACGGTAGCCATGCCGGCAATCCCAGCCGCCCTGCCGGCGAAACCGGCGGCGCACGCGCCCGAGACGCCAGCCGGGGACACGCGCAGCAGCGCCAGCACGCAGCCGGCGCCATTATTGCCTGAGCCGCAACGAGCCGATGCGCAGTTTCGCGGCCAGTCGCTGGCCCAAGGCGCGCCCGACGCGAACCCCGAAACTGCGCCGCCAGACCCCGCCCAAGCCGCAGCGCCCGGGATCGCCATCGTCATCGAGCGCGCGGCGGCCCCGGCCACCTTCATCCTTATCGATCAGGCGCTCCCGCAGGGCAGCGGGACGCTTCACCTGCGGCCCGTGCTGGCCCCGAAAAACGAATATAGCGCGAACGGTTCCGCGGACCTGACGGTCGCCGCCCCGGACAATGGCGCTGCCGGCGCCGGCGCATCGCCAGTTGCCGCGCCGGCAGGCGGGGAAGGACCGGCGCTGCCCGCTGCGCCCGGCCGCCCGGCAGGTCACGATTTCGCGGCGCTGGTCGATCGGCTGATTGCCGCGCGCGATGCCTCGCAGCCCGGGGTCGGACAGGGCAATGTGCAGGTTGCAGTCCAGCACGCGGATTTCGGCCAGGTTTCGCTGAGCTTTCAGCAAGACACCGATGGGCTCTCAGTCTCGGCCACAAGCGCCGATCCCGATTTCGCCCGCGCGGTGCAGGCCGCAACCGCAAGTTCCGGTGCCCGGGACGGCACCGACCTGTCTTCCGGCCATCCGCGCCAGTCAGACACGCACCTGGCCGGACAGCGCCAAGCCGCCTTCGGTGCTTCGCAGGATTCGCCGCCCGATGGCCGGCAAGCCCGTGCGCGAAACGTTGGCCGCACCGGCGATGGGCCTGCCGCCGACCATCTGGCCGGTCCCGCCGGCACGGCGAACAGCGTCACGCGGCGCGGCGTCTTCGCCTGACTTCCAATCGATGACGGGGAATTTGCATGAGTGCTGACAATGAGACCAAGGCTCCGAAAAAGGGCGGCGGCATGATGATGAAGCTGCTGATCCCGGCCGGGCTGCTCGCGGTCGGGGGCGGCGGGGCGTATGGCCTGATCGCCGCGGGGATCCTCGGCGGCGGCGCGCACGCCAGCGCCAAGGAAGACACCAACCCCAAGCTGGTCCGCAAGGGCGAGGAAGATCCGTTCGCGCCCAAGGCCGAAGGGGACCATGGCGCAGAAGGCGGGGGCCATGCTGTCGATGGTGACGGCGGCAGCGAGTACAAAACCAGCTACTACGTCTTTTCGGACGAGTTTACCTCCAATCTCAAGGGATCGGATGCGCTGGTCCAGCTTAGCCTGGCTTGCTCTACCCGGCGCGACGGCCGCGTGCTGATGTGGGTGAAAAAGCACGAACTCGCTATCCGCTCGGCAATGATCGCCGTGCTGGCGGACACGCCCGAAGAGGCGATCATGACCGTGGAGGGCAAGGACCACCTGCAACAGCGGCTGACGGGCGCAATCAACAAGGTGCTGGCCGAGAACGAGGGTTTCGGTGGGGTCGACGCGGTCTACTTCAAGTCGTTCATCATCCAGTGAAACCCGAACGCGCCCTCATTGCCGCGCGCGCCGCCGCGAACCACTGCGCCCAGCTGGTGCGCACGGCGCCTGGAGCGGACCAGCTGCTGCCGCTGCTGGAACGCAGCGCCGAACGGTTCGCCCGCGTGCTGGCGCCGGCGCTCGCCCCGTTGATGGGCGGCGGCAGGGTGCCAACGGTGAAGGCGCAGGCCGCGCGCACGGCCGACCTGTCGGACCTGCTGATGTTCAGCCCCGATCTGGCGGCGAACAGCCTGCTGGAAAGCAACGCCGCCGGGGGCACCGCGCCGCTGCTGGTCACGATCGACGCCGCTGCGATCCTGCGGATGGTCGACCGGACTTTCGGCGGCCGCGGCGAAGCGCCCTCGCCGTTGCCCGATGCATTCCCCGGTTCGGCCGAACTCATGGTCCGGCGGGTCGAAGGCGTTGTCGCCAGCCACCTGGCCGCGGCGCTGACCCCCGGAACTGGAGCCACGGTCAAGCCGATCCGCCGGGACAGCAGCCTGGTCGCCTTGGAGCCGTTCGCCCCGGGCGCAGCGCTCGCGATTGTGGAACTCGATGTGCACGAGCCGGGCGGCGATACCTGGCTGTTGACCCTGGCCCTGCCACTGGCCGCGCTCCCGACCTTGTTCGGCGGCGCCCCCCGGTCGGCGCGCGTAGTACCAGGCGAACCCGCCGACCCGGCAGCCAGACCGTTCGGCGCCGTGCCCCTTACCCTGACCGCCGTGCTGGTGGACATGACGATGCCGATGGCGGTGGCCGCAGCGCTTGAACCCGGGATGATCGTGCCCGTCGCCGTCGCCCGTCAGGTACCGTTGCAGATTGCCGGATTGACCATCGCCACCGGCACCGTGGGCGCTGCCGACGACCGGGTGGCATTGCAGATCACCGCCGCTTTCTGATTTTTTCGAAAAGGATCACTTGAAATGACGCTCCCTTCCCGCGGCTTCGATCTGCTCAAGGATGTCGATGTACGCCTGTCGGTGGAACTTGGCCGGACCGAGATGAAGCTGAAGGATGTCCTGACCCTGGCGGAGGACAGCGTCGTCATGCTCGACAGGCTGACCGATGAACTGCTGGATGTGCTGGTCAACGGCAAGCTGATCGCCAAGGGGGAGATCGTTGCGGAAAACGGGCGGTTCGGCCTGCGCATCGTCGAGCTGGCCGGCAGCGGCGCGGCCGGGGCGAACTGATGCTGTGGTATATCCTGAAGCTTGTGATCGTGCTGCCGCTGATCGGCGCGCTGATCTGGGGCTCGCTGAAGCTGCTGCAGAAGCTGCAAGCACGCTGCGGCGCGGCTGCACCCGGCCTGCGGTCGGTCCGCATCGTGGAAACCGTGATGCTTTCGCCCACCATGCGGCTGGCCGTGATCGAGTTCCACGGCCGCGAGATCCTGGTCTCCACGTCGCGCAGCGGGCTGACCCGGCTGGCCGAGGCACCGGCGCGCGAGCAGGCACAGTGAAGCGGCTGCTAGCGATCCTGGCCACGCTGCCGGCCGCGCTGCTGCCCGCCGCCGCGCTGGCGCAGACGGCGATGTCGGCCGCGGTTCCCGGCGCGCTCGACCGCGCGTTCCAGGCCGCCAGCGGCGGGCCGGGGGGCAGCCTGACGTTGTCGCTCCAGCTGCTCGTGATCATGGGGCTGCTGACGATCCTGCCCAGCCTGGTGCTGATGATGACCAGCTTCACCCGCATCCTGGTGGTGCTGGGGATCCTGCGGCAGGCGCTGGGCCTGCAGCAAAGCCCGCCAAACCCGGTGCTCATCGGATTGTCGCTGTTCCTTTCGCTGTTCATCATGGGGCCGACGTTGGACAAGGTGAACCAGACCGCGATTGCCCCTTATTCCGCCGGGCAGATCAACGCGGAGCAGGCGATCGGCAACGCCGGGATGCAGTTTCACGGCTTCATGATGCGCCAGACGCGCGAGCGTGACCTGGCAATGTTCGCGCAGATCGCCAGCGCGCCCAAGTTCGCGCGCAGCGAAGATGTGCCGTTCTCGATCCTGTTGCCGGCGTTCGTCACCAGCGAGCTGAAGACCGCGTTCCAGATCGGGTTCATGCTTTTCCTGCCGTTTCTGGTGATCGACCTGGTGGTCTCGTCGGTGTTGATGAGCCTGGGGATGATGATGATGAGCCCCACGATCGTCTCGCTGCCGTTCAAGCTGCTGCTGTTCGTGCTGGTCGATGGCTGGGCGCTGCTGATGGGCAGCCTGGCAGCGAGTTTCGGGTGATGGACGATACCGCCTCGCTCGTGTCGCTGGCCGACCGGATGCTCTACATCACCGCGCTGGTGGCGGCCCCCGTGCTGCTGGCCAGCCTTGCGGTCGGCCTGGTGGTCGGCATCGTCCAGGCCGCGACATCGGTGAACGAACAGACGTTGACGTTCGTGCCCAAGCTGGCGGTGATCGCGCTGGTGCTGGTGTTGATGGGTTCGGCGATGCTGGGCCTGATCGGCGACTTTACGCAGGACATCTTTGCCGAAATTGCCCGGCTGGGCCGGTCATAAAGGTCGATCAGCCATGAACACGCTTTCTTTCGGATTGGGCGCGGTTGAGGCTGAATTCTGGCGCTGGCTGTTCGTGATGACGCGGATCGGGGCGGCGCTGCTGGCCGCACCGTTCTTCGGCGCAGCGGCAGTTCCGCCGCAAGTGCGGGTGATCGTGACCGGCGCGGTTGCCGTGCTGGTCTGCGGGTGGAGCAACGTCCAACCGCCAACCGCGCTGTTCACCCTTGCAGGGACGATGGCGATCGTGGGCGAAGTGCTCGTCGGCGTTGCGCTCGGCTTCGTGCTGCAACTGACGTTCGCGGCGCCGATCATTGCCGCCGAAATTATCGGCGGGGCGATGGGCATGTCGATTGCCTCTACCGCCGATCCCAACACCGGTGCGCACTCGCCCGCACTGGGCCAGTATTACGGCATTGTCCTGACGTTGGTGTTCCTGGGACTTGGCGGGCATCGGGTGTTCATCGACCTGGTCGTGAAGTCTTATAGCGCGTTCCCACCCGGCCGGGCGTGGCTGGGCCCGGAGCAGCTGGCGCAGATCGCCGGATTTGCCGGCCACATGTTCGCCGCCGCGGTGGCGATCGCGCTGCCGGTGACGGTGGTGCTGCTGCTGGTGCAGGTCGCGGCCGGGGTGCTGAGCCGATCGGCGCCATCGCTGAACCTGTTCGCGCTGGGCCTGCCGGCGGGGGTTTGCGCGGGACTTGCCGCGCTGATCATCTCGGCGCCGCTCACCAATGACATCCTGGGCGATCTGGCCGCGACCGCGCTGCGGCAGGCCGAAAGCGTGCTGGCGCGATGAGCGAAGGCGAAACCGCCGGCGAAAAAACTTTCGCCCCGACCGAGAAGCGCAAGCGCGACGCAGCCCGGGGCGGCGACGTTCTGCGATCGCGCGAGCTGGCCACCGCTATGGCGATGCTGGCGGGCGCGGCCTGGCTGAAATTCGCGGGGCCGTGGCTGCTGGAGATCTGCCTGTCCATGGTGAGCGGGGCGCTGGTGTTCCGGGCGGCCGACCTGACGGCGTTTGCCCCCGGCCAGCGGATGTTGGCGCTGATGCTGGCGGTCCTGCCCCCGGTGATGGTGCTGGGCGCTGCCGTGGCTGCGGCGTCGATCGTATCGCAGCTGGGCTTTGGCGAGGGGCGCTGGCTGGTCTCCAACCTCGCGCCCAAGCATTCGCGCCTGAACCCGCTGAGCGGGCTCAAGCGGATGTTCGGCGCGCAAGGGCTGATCGAATTGGGCAAGGGGCTGGCAAAGGCCGGGTTGCTGGGCGTGATCGCTTTCGTCTGGACGCGCAGCGACCTGCTGGGATTGTTCGAACTGGGCAAAGCCCCGCTGGCGGGCCAGCTGGTAGCCGCGTGGGACGCGCTGACCTCGTTGCTGTTCGCGCTGACCGCCGGGCTGCTGCTGATCGCGATGATCGACTTTCCGATCCAGTTCGTGCGCCGGTTCCTGCGTTTGCGCATGTCGCACCAGGACATGCGCGACGAAAGCAAGGAAGCCGAAGGCAGCCCGGAAAAGAAGCAGGCGATCCGCCAACGCCAGCGCCAGCTGGCAATGGGCGGATTGCAGCGTGCAATGAACGATGCGCAGTTCGTCATCACCAACCCGACGCACTTTTCGGTGGCGCTGGCCTATGATCCGGCCCGCGCCGCCGCGCCGGTGGTCATTGCCAAGGGGCGCGGCGAAAAGGCGCTGGCGATGCGCGAACTGGCCCGTGAAAAGGACGTGCCGCTGCTGGAATACCCGGCGCTGGCGCGCTCGGTCTACTTCACTACCCGCGAAAACCAGGTGATCCGTGAGGAGCTTTACGCCGCTGTGGCCGGGGTGCTGGGCTTTGTCATGGCGCTGAAACGCGGCGAACCGCGCGACCCGCCGCGGATCGAAGTGCCGATCGATCTGCGTTTTGGCGCCGATGGGCAGCGCGATCCGGAGACGACGGCCTGAAAGCGCATGTCGAGCGATCCCGCCCTTAAACCAGCCCCGGCAAAACCGTCCTCAACGCCATGACCACAACCTCGGCCACTTCATCGGCAAGCAGTACGATCCTGACCGCGCTGGGCGGCAGCGGTGCGATCGACTGGAACTCGCTGGCAGCCAATCTGGCAGAGGCGCAATTCGCCGGCCAGACCGGCCGGCTGACCAACAAGTCCGAAACGCTCGACAAGCAGATTTCCGACGCGGGAGGCCTGAAATCGGCGCTGCTTGCACTTGATACGTCGCTGGGCGACCGGGTGCGCAGCGGCGACCTTTCCCCGCAGCCCGCACTGGCGAACGCCGCGGTGGCCAAGCTTGCGCTGTCCGGTTCGGCCACCCCCAAGGGCACCTACACGCTGGAAGTAACCCAGCTGGCCGCGGCGCAGACCCTGGCCAGCCCGCCGGTTGCCTCGGCCACCGCGACCGTGGGTTCGGGCACGTTGACGCTGCGCTTCGGAACGATCGCGGGCACCGGGTTCACCGAGAATACCGCCCGCGCCGCCGTGCCCGTGACGATCGCTGCAGGCGCGACGCTGTCGGACGTTGCGGGCGCGATCAACGGCGCCAATGCCGGGGTTTTCGCCTATGTTGCCAACACCGCTGCCGGTCCCCGGCTGGTGCTGAAGGGGCAGGAAGGCGCGGCCAACGGCTTCGTGCTCGATGCCGCGGAAGACGCGGCCGACCCGGGCCTTGCCGCGCTTGCGTGGGAGCCGACCGGTGATGCCGCCCGCCTGCTGGCCACATCTGCCGACGCGGCGTGGAAGCTGGACGGGCTGGCGATGACTGCCACCAGCAACAAGATCACCGAAGCCATACCTGGCCTCAACCTGACGCTGACCGCAACCAACACCGGCGCGCCGACCACGCTGTCATTTGCCGACAACACCGCAGCGATCACCACCGTGATGCAGGACATCACCTCGGCGCTCAACGAACTGGTATCGCTGGTCAAGGCCGCGACCGATCCGCAAAGCGGCGACCTGGCGCGAGACAGCGGCGCGCTGGCGCTCAAGCGGTCGTTATCGCAGCTGGCCGGTTCGATCGTCATGCCCAATGCGGGAGGCGGCGCGCCGCGAACGCTGGCCGACTTGGGCCTGTCCACGCAGCGCGACGGTACTTTCGCGTTCGACGGCGCGCGGCTCGCGGCTTCGCTGAAGGCCGATCCGAACGCGGTTGCGGCGATGTTCACGAACGGCATTCATGGGGTGTATGGCACTATTGACGCGCTGTACCGCAAGGCCACGACGGCCACCGACCCGGGCTCCTTGACGGGCTCGGTCAACCGCTATTCCAGCCAGAAAACCCTCGCGAAGACCGCGCTGGCAGAGCTGGTGGGCAAGCAGGAAGCGCTGCGCCAGCAGTTCGTTACCCGCTTTGCCGTCACCCAGACCAGGGTGAGCGCATCGACTTCGACGCTGTCGTTCACGCAGAACCAGATCGCCGCCTGGAACAAATCCACCAGTTGAAAGCCGACGCGATGACCATGCTTGCCCGCCACAACCCCCAAGACGTCTATCGCCGGGTGGATTTCAACGCCCGCGTGGCCGGGGCCGACCCGATGCAGTTGGTGGCACTGTGCTATGAACACCTGATCGCGGCGCTGGGCACCGCACTGTTCGCGCACGAGCGCGGCGACAATGCAGCCAAGAGCAGCGCGCTGACCCGCGGCGTATCTGCGCTGACCGCGCTGCAGCTGGGTGTGAGCGGCGAAGAAGGCATTTCCGCGGCGCTGCGCCAGTTCTACGAGGCCGCGCGCCGGTCGTTGCTGGATAGCGTGCTCAGGTTCGATCCATCACGGATCAACACGGTCAGGCAAGATTTCAGCGAGATCGCACAAGCCTTTGGCGCATCACATCCGCAGTCGTGACGATCCGGGGCAGGATGTGCATGAATAGCGGGAAGTTGCGCTGTCTTTCTGGATATATCACACAGTCGCGTACTAATACGTAATGCAGAAAAGCGGGAGATGACCCTTATTATGTTCATTTTGGACATATGATGTCTCCATAGTGGATGCGTCTTAGTCTTAACCCCTATGCGCAATCCAGTAATAACCAGCTCATGAACAAAAAAACCAGCCTCCTCCTCGTTGACGGCGACTTCCGCCGTCGGGCCGCAATCTCCCATTGCCTTACCGGCACCGGGCTCCACGTCGAACCGTTCGAAGATACGGCAGAGCTGTTTTCGCGTTGGCCGCGGGAAGGGCTGCTGCTGGTCCATGACAGCGGCCAGTCCGTCACCGCCGTGCTTGATCACATGGGTCGCACCGGGGCCTGGCTGCCGATTGTCGCGTTCGCCGAACGGCCGTCTACGCGCCGTATTGTCGAAGCCGTGCTGCAGGGCGCGGTCGATTACCTGGTCTGGCCGTTTGACGAAGCCGAACTGGCCGAAACGATCGAAATGGCGCGCGAACGATCGATCTCGGTTTCGGGCACCAGACTGCGCGAAGCCGTTGCGCGCAGCCGCATCGAACGCCTGACCCGCAGGGAACGCGAGGTGCTGGCAGGCGTCGCAGACGGCCTGTCCAATCGCCTGATCGGCGAAAAGCTCAGCATCAGCCCCCGCACGGTCGAGATCCACCGGGCAAACATGCTCAACAAGATGGGGGCCAACCACACATCCGAGGCGATCCGCATCGCGATCGAGGCGTCGCTGGTCAACTGATCCGGCTGCGGATGGCGGCGCCGCCCGGACCGACTGTTCAGCCTGCGCGGCGTTCCTGCTGATCCGTATCGCCGGTGCCGGCCGCGACAGTCAGGCGTGTGGCCCATGGCACTGGCGTGCTAGTTGAGCGTGACCCGGTCGGTCGTGTAGGGTTCCGGTAGCATGCCCGCTGCCGGGTCGGCTTGCCCCAGAGCCAGCGCCAGCGCACCGATCAGGGCGAGCGCGAGGCTATCCCCGCTTGCGGTAACTTCCTCTGCCGCGCCCGGCAGCACGACCGAGGCCATGTACTGCCCTCCCCCGCCCCGGGACACCAAGTAGCCTGCAGGACCGCCGAACAAGGCCAGGATCGCGCAGGCTCCGGCGCCGGCGGCGATCAGGCTGTTTACCCGGCCCGGGTCGGGCAGCGTCAGCCCGGCGCGCTGGGCCCGTTCCGGCGCGCGCGCAAACAGGCTGTGGAGTGCGCGAACATGCCGCCCCTCCTCGCCCGCAAACGCACCGGCGCTGGTCAGCGCCAGTTCCATCAGTTCATAATGCCATGCGCTGCCTGGAAAGGTATCGACATCAACCAAGGCTACGACCCTCCGCTTTCCTTGCGCCATGCCTTCATTCAGGAACCGCCCGCGAGATATACGGGGAATTCCCTGAAATCAGGGCCGTCCCAGATTGCAACGCGCCGCGGTCGGGGCACAATCTGCGACAACGAGGGCAACACCACAGACCGAGCGGCTTGCTGCGCAGGCTTCGGATCCAACGCCCATGCGCCGGCTTGGTTCCCGCGGTGCCGCTACGCTGCTGGTCCCGCTGCGCGATGCTGCCCCGCAAACCAGGGGATCAGGCGGTCGACTGCCGCGTGGACCAGCGGGGTGGATACGGCAAAGCTGAAGCGCATGAACCTGCCGCCGTCGACCGGATCGAAGTCAATCCCGGGCGCTGTGCACACCCCGGTCTCGCGCAGCAGCCGCTCGCAAAACTCCAGGCTGTCGTCGCCAGGGGCGCCGGTGACCAGATGGCCGATATCGGCATAGATGTAAAAGGCCCCGTCGGGAGGCGCGATTTTCTCCAGCCCCATAGCCGGCAGCGCATCGAGCAGCAGTTCCCGATTGCAGGCGTAGGCCCGCAAATGCCCGTCAAGTTCCTCTCCGCAATCGAACGCCACCAGCCCGGCCCGCTGGGCTATGACCGGCGGCATCAGGAACAGGTTACCCATCCGCGCGCGCGCCGCGCCAATCAGCGCCTCGGGTACCACCAACCAGCCCAGCCGCCAGCCTGGCATGCTGAAATACTTGGAGAAGCTGTTCACAACCAGCGCATCAGGCAGATGCTGCAGCATCGATCCGGCAGGCGCGGCGTAGTTCAGCCGGTGGTAGATCTCGTCCGAGATGACGCGTATTCCGCGTGCGCGGCACACGGCTGCGATCGCAGCCAGTTCGATTTCGGGAATGATCGTGCCGGTGGGATTGGCCGGACTGGCGATGATCAGTCCTTGCGGCGGCGGGTCGAGCGCATCCAGGGCCGCGGCGGTGACCTGATAGCGTTCTTCCGGCCCGCACGGGATCTCGACCGGATCGAGATAGAGCGAGCGCAGCGTATTGCGATAGGCAACGTAGCCCGGCCGGGCCACCGCCACCCTTGCACCGGGCGCGAACAGGCACTGCAACGCCAGTACAAGTGCCGGCGAAGCGCCGCATGTCAGCACCACCTGTTCCCGCGCAACGTCGACCGAATAGCTTTCGGCATAATGCCGTGCGATCCGGTCCTTGAGGGCATTGCTTTCCCAGTACCCCATTGCATCGGTATCAAGCGCGAGGTGCGCCTCGGCGATCGCCGCGGCGGGGGCGCCGGTTGAGGGCTGGCCGAATTCCATGTGAATCACGTCGAGCCCCTGGGCCGCCAGTTCGTGTGACAGCCGGCTGATGGCGATGGCATGATAGGGCGCGACGTCGGCGATCATTGCCGCCTGCTAGGACCCCCGCCGCGTCGCGGCAAGGCGGATCGCCTGATCGGCGCTGAAACTGCCAGCGTTTGCGCCACTGTGCCCGGGCGCAGGACAGTGCTATCGCCGCACCATGACCGAAGACCTGATTGGCGCGATCGAGGCGGGCGGGACGAAGTTCGTGCTCGCCCTTGCCCGCAGTGACGGGACGATCATCGCGCGTGATCGGCTGAGCACGAAAACGGCCTCGGGAACCTTGCCGCAAGTGGCGACGTTCTTCCGGTCCGGTGCAGAACAGCACGGGAGGATCGGCGGGTTCGGGATCGCCACCTTCGGGCCGGTCGACATCGATCCGGCCTCCAGCCGATATGGGACGATCACAACGTCAACCAAGCCGGGATGGTCGGGCGCGCGGTACCAGGACGCGTTGGCCGAGTTCGACGCGCCCGTGGTGATCGACACCGACGTGAACGGAGCCGCACTGGGCGAATGTCTGGCCGGCGCGGGCCGTGCGCTTGCCACGGTGGCCTACACGACCGTGGGCACCGGGATCGGAACGGGCGTGATCCGGGCGGGACGGCCCCTGGGCGGCTTCACGCACTTTGAAGCCGGCCACATCCGGGTCCCGCGCGACCCGGTGCGGGATCCCTTCCCGGGAAACTGTCCCTATCATGGCGACTGCGTGGAAGGCCTGGCATCGGGCCGCGCGATTGCGGCGCGGTTCGGCCAAAGCCTGGACGCCTTGGCCGACCGTGTGGAAGCCGTGGACCTGATTGCCGGCTATCTTGCGGACCTTTCCGCGGCGCTGGTCCTGCTGCACGCGCCCGATCGGCTGATCTTCGGCGGCGGCGTCATGAACACGCCGGGCCTGCTTGCGGCCCTGCGGCAACAAACGGAAGCCAAACTGGCCGGCTATATCGTGCATCCGCGCCTGGACCCCGGCCTGCGTAGTTATATCGTTGCCCCTGAACTGGGTGAGGCGGCCGGAATTACTGGTGCGGTAGAATTGGGCCGCCAAGCCATTGCGGAATCAAGCACCGCCGCGTAAACTATTGATCCAGAACAGATGAACTGGCCGGCAGCGTGATTTGCCGGGACGGGATATCGATAAATAGTGCAGGCGAGGCATGAATGACGACGGACACTCCGGAAACGCCGGTCCGGATCCGCAACATTTCCGAACTGGCCAAACTGGCCGGTGTATCGGCGGGCACCGTTTCACGGGCGCTGGCCGGCAAGGAGCTGGTGAACCGGCAGACGCGTGATCGTATCCAGGCGCTGGCGCGTGAATACGGCTTTCACCCCAACCAGATGGCCAGTCGGCTGCGGACCGGGCACACCGGCGTCATCGGCGTCGTGCTTCCTCCCAAGGGCCACCAGAAGCAGAACATCTCCGACCCCTTTTTCATGGCGTTGCTGGGCCATCTGGCGGACGAACTGACCGAGCGCGGCTATGACCTGATGCTGAGCCGGGTCAATCAAGACCACGGGGACGACTGGCTGGACCGGATCGTCGATTCGGGCATGCTCGACGGTGTGTTGATGATCGGCCAATCAAATCTGTTCGAAACGATCGAACGAGTCGCCGCAGCGTACCGGCCACTGGTTGTCTGGGGCGCCTGGCGCGAGGGGCAGACCCACTGCGTGGTCGGGACCGACAGTATCGCCGGGGGGCGGCTGGCGGCACAGTTGCTGATCCGCCGCGGCCGCCGCCGGCTGGCGTTTTTCGGCGACACGCAGGAGCCGGAAATCGCGCAGCGGCTTGAGGGCGTGCGCTCGGCTATTTCCGACAGTGGCGCTGCCAGCCTGGCAACAATCACCCCGTTCCAGACTGGATTATCTCTGGAAGGAATGTCCGATCAAATTGCGGCGGATTTCGACCGGATGGACATCGCGACAGATGGCATCATTGCCGCCAGCGACACGATCGCGATGGCGGTCTTGCGTCTGCTGCATGAACGCGGATACCGCGTGCCGGACGATATCGCGCTGATCGGTTTCGACGATTTGCCGATCGCAACCCAGACCGTGCCGCAGCTGACGACAATCCGCCAGGATATTGCGAAAGGCGCCCGCGCGATGGTTGAAACGCTGATGCACCGGATTGCCGGGACCGTGACTTCGTCCACGGTGATGCCGCCGCGGCTGATCATCCGCGAAAGCGTCTGAGCAGATCCGCCGGGTGGCGCCGCTTCTTGCTATTCTGGGCGCCGGCCGCGCCGTGCGGTTCGGCAGCGACAAGCTTGCCCAGCCCGTTGCCGGCCGGCCACTGGCGTTGCATGCGCTGGCGGCGGCCCACGCCACCGGGCTGCCGCTGATATGGATCGGGGGCGCATACCCACCGACCTACCTTCCGCCAGAGGTGGAGGTGCTGGACAACCCCGTTGCCGACCGCGGGCTGGCGACATCGGTGGCACTGGCCGCGCGCACCGCGCAGGCGCGCGGGCACCCGGCCTTGCTGATCCACCTTGCCGACATGCCCTGCGTGAGCCCTGCCCTGCTCTCGGCGCTGGCCGAACAGCCCGGCCCTGCGGCGTGCCGGCATCCCGATGGGCGGCCGGGTGTACCTGCCCAGCTGCCCGCGCGGCTTTTCCACGACCTGATCGGGCTGAGCGGGGATCATGGAGCGGGGGCGTTGCTGGCCGGCTTGCCCGATCTGACCTTGCTGATCCCGGACCACGCGGAGTTGCTTGACGTCGATACGTCGGCAACCCTGGCCGAGACGGAACGCTTTCTGAGCTAAGAACACTTTCGACCATTCCGGGGCACCGGGAACGGACGGCTAGTGCTTCAAAGTTCAACCGAGCGGAGGAATTCCAGCAAGGCCGCGTTGACCGCGTCCGGCCGCTCCTGCTGAATCCAGTGGCCTGCACCGGGCACGATCCGTTCCATCCGCAAATCATCGCAAATCGCGCGCTGCTCTTCGACGCAGCCCGGGAACATCGCCAGCACGATTTCCTTGTCGCCGGCGAAAAACCCGGCCGGCTGGCGGATCCGCTGATCGCCGTAGGCCCGGGCCTGATCCTCGTTACGGTCCCAGTTGCGGTACCAGTTGAGCGGGCCGTGGAAGCCGCCGGCGGCGAACGCCTTGGCATAAACGTCAAGCTCGGCGTCGGTCATGAAGCTGAGCGGTCCCGCCGGTGGCGGGGCCAGCCCGCGCAGCAGCGGATCGTCGATCGGGCGGTTGCCGACCCAGTCGTTCAGGGGAGCATCGCCGGACAACGAGAAGTAGACCCGCTTCAGCGCATCGCGCGGATCGCGTTCCAGTTCGGCTTCGGCCGGGCCGACCGGTTCGAAATAGCGCATGTAGTAGAACCGGTTCGAATAAGCCGTATCGAACCAATCGTGCGCCGATATGCTGGCTGCCAGCCGGTGCGGCACGCTGAGCGAAAATACCGCGGCGACCGCATCGGGAAAACGCAGCGCGCAGCGCCACGCCACCGGAGAGCCCCAATCGTGCCCGATCGAGATCCACCGTTCGCGCCCCAATCCTTTGGCAATCGCAGCCATGTCGTCGGCATGGGCGTCGGTCGAATAAAGCGCTGGGTCGTCCGGTTTTGCGCTGGCGCCGTAGCCGCGCATGTCGGGCACGGCGACGGTGTAGCCGGCCGCTACCAGCGGCGCCACCTGGTGCCGATACGAATAGCCCAGTTCCGGCCAGCCGTGCATCAGGATGACCAGCGGCCCGGCCCCTTCGACCACGGCCGAGATCGGCCCGGCAGCCCCCGAAAACGTCTGCCGGTTCAATGCCGTCCAGGTCACAGTTCCATCCCCCCGGCGCGCATCGGAATGAGGCGGGAATCCACCAGTGCCGCCGTACGGTGCTTGACCACAGCCTGATAGGCCGGATCACGGAACAGGCCAGCAATCGCGGCCACATCCGGATACTCGACGATAAGGATATCGTCCCAGCGCTCGTCTGGCGGGCAAACGGTATGTCCTGCGGCCTGGCCGGCCCAGATCACCTTGCCGCCCAGGGCGACGACCAGTCCGGTAGCGACCGGCGCATACCGCTTGTAATAGGCGTCGCGTCCACTGCACGGCGGCAGGTCTTCCCCATTATACTGCGCGGCATCGCGGAACCGCAGCAGGTTGAGCATGGTGACCGGCTGGCCCGACGGCAGCGCCTGCGCCAGTTCGGCAATTGCTGCCGGGGTTATTTCAACAGTCCGCACCATGCCGTCTCCCTTGTGATTTGCCGCAGATTAACAACACATCACGCCCGGCGCGAGCGCATTCGATATGATTGACCGGGTAGTCGGCAGCGCATAGCCTTGGCAGTGAAGCACGGCCGCCGGCACGGGCGCCGGACCGGGACGAGGACATTCATCGCGATGATCGAACTGCACTACGTTGCCACTGCCAACGGGCTGAAGGTGGCGATCGCGCTGCTGGAACTGGGGCTGCCCTACAGCGTGATCAATTACGACCTGTTCGGGGGAGAGCATCTCACCGCCGAGTTCCGCCGGATCAACCCCAACGCAAAGCTGCCAGCGATCGTCGATCTTGCCCCGGCCGATGGCGGCCCGCCGCTTCCGGTGTTCGAATCGGGCGCGATCCTGCTGTATCTGGCGGAAAAGACGGGCCGCTTCCTGCCCGCCGATCCACGCGAGCGCGCCATCGCGCAGCAGTGGCTGTTCTGGCAGATGGCGGGGCTGGGGCCGATGCATGGGCAGGCCCACCACTTCGTGCGCTATGCTCCGCCCGGCCAGGACTATCCGGTCGCCCGGTACAGCAACGAGGCGCGCCGGCTGCTGAACGTGCTCGATTACCGGCTGAGCGAAGCCCGCTATCTGGGCGGCGACGAGTATTCGATCGCCGACATGGCCGCATGGCCGTGGGTGGGCGGCGCTGCCCTTATCGGGATCGACATTGCGGAACTGCCGGCGGTTCAGCGCTGGCATGAGGAAATAGGCGCCCGGCCCGCGGTGGCCGCGGCGCTGGCAGGCAAGCAGACCGGGGTACCGCCCGAGTACATGCAGGCCCGCGCCGAGCTAACTGAAGAACAGTGGTCCAACACTTTCGGCGACAAGATGCTGGCCGCCGCGCGCAGCCACCGGGGGGCTTGACCGCCCGCCGGCAGGCAGCCCAGCCCGGCCAGGCCTATGCTGCCGGAACGAGCACCACCTGAAACTCGGCCGCGCCTTCGCGCAGCGCCTTGACCGAGACATATTCGGGCGAGTGCCAGAAATCCTGCGCCGCCGCCATCGACGGGAATTCGAGCACCCCCACCGTGGCGAACGGCCAATTTCCTTCGAGCACCACCGGGTCAGCCCCGCGAGCGACCAGCGTGCCGCCATGCGCGGCGATCACCGGCTGAACGGCGGCCACGTATTCGCCGAACTGCGCCGCATCATCGACCCGCGCGTAAACGATCATATAGGCAGACATCATTGTTGCTCCCGTTGGCTGCCGGCTTAGCCGAACCGTCCGACATACTGCTTGGCAAAGTCGAAGTAATCCTTGTTCCAGCTGAATTCGCACACGCCCACCCCGGGGGTGCCATCAAATTGCAGCGTGGCACAACCGGTGTTGATGATCGTCTTGGGATCGTGGGAAGACTGCAGCACGCCGAACATCGTATAGTCGATGATGGAGCGGCGCCCTTCGGTATCGGTCACCGTTACCGTGAAGGTCTTTTGCAGCATGTCGTCGCCGTAGACGAAATCGTAGTCCACCCGGTCGATGTGGCGCATCACCCCATCCTTGAACAGGAAGCCGCGCAGTTCGGTGCGGCCGAAAGCCTGCATTTCGAAAAAGTGCATCGAACTTTCGCCGGTGGTCGCATGGATCCACTTGTAGTGCTGGTTGATGCCCCACACCCGCGGCCCCCAGCTGTGATCGCGCACCAATAGCCCTTCGTGGTGGATCTTGCGGCCATCGAGTTCCAGGTCGGCCACCAGACGGCCGTGCTGTTCAGTGCGGTTCTCGCCGAAATACGGGGGGTTGCCCTTGGGGTGCATGCTGAACGGATAGGCCGGGTGCGTGGCGGTGAAAGTGCCCTTGAACTTGATCCGTTCGCCCGCCCACTCAAGATTGACCTGCTTGTATGGCTCGGCGACTTCCATGTGCAGGGGGCCGTGGCGCCAATCGTCGAAGTTCATCGCGTCGGGTACCTGGCTTTCCACCACTTCGACGATCTGCTGCGGAAAATCCGGCCCGAAAAAGCAGGCGGTGGACTTGCCCAGACCGGTGCCGAGAACGGTGGGATAAAGAAACCCGGCAATGTTGTGCTCTGGGATCAGCACGATATGCGCCAGTGATTCCCGGCCCTCCGCGGTCAGTTTATGCCGATAGGCGTGTTCGACCGGGAAATCGCGGAACTGCTGGGTAATCTCGGGCACCGGGCTCTCCTGGCAATGTCTTTGCGCTGCGCCGCGCATGCTTACACAGATGGTTCAGCCATTCGCAATCCCGGTGCGGGGCGAAATTGAACGAACGCCCCGACCTTTCGGAGGGGGCGCCGGTTGCAGACATGCGTCAAGTCAGGGGTTATTGCGGCCCCGCACAGGAGCTTCAGCGGCAGCGGACATCGTTGTTGCCGCCACTGTCGAGCGCCGCGCCGGCCGCGGCGCCGCCCACGGCACCCAGGACCGTGCCCAGCGTTTTCGAATCGCCGGGCGCGATGATGTTGCCGAGCACCCCGCCGGCGAGCCCGCCGACTATAAGCCCGGTGGTTCCATCCGACCGGCGGCAATAGTACCGGCCGTCGCGGCCCCGATAAATGCGATCGTTGCCCGACAGACGACGTTCGCGGTACCGGCGGTCGGTACGGTAGTAATTGTCAGCATAGTAGCCGTTGTATCGCGGATCGGGCCTGTCGTAATCATATCCGCCGTACCGGCTGGAATAGCCGCGGTCATAGTATCCGTAATCGCCATTATCGGAACTATAACCATCGTCGTACGTGGCGCAGCCGCCTATAAAGGCGGCTGCTGCGAGCGGAAGCAGCATCAGCTTTCTCATGTTTCAGGTCTCCTCTCCGGGAGTTAAACCGCTTCGGCGCTCGTATAGCGCGAGTACGGTACTGGCCTTGCAAGGCCGGACCTTGTATAAATGTCTCGCGTGCGCCAAAGTTCCGCCAGGCCGTGACCCGCGTAAGGCGGACCGAAGCCATCGCCGGCCGCTATGGGGACTATTAGGAAAAAATCTTTCCTGGTGCCGCGCTCTGCGCCACCATGCCCGTCACACCACAATCGTGCCGGATTGCATCCAGCACAGCGGAGAGCGTGACCATGATCCATCCCGAAGACATTCGCTACCACACCCCCGAGAACGTACCGTTCGACTGGGCCGAAACAATGTTCTTTTCGGTCCATGTGCCGGAGGAGAACATCACCGCGTGGGTGTATCTGGTGGCGCGTGCCGGGGTCGGCGCGATTGTCTGCGATGTTCAGGTGATCGACCATGTCGGCAGGATCAGCCTTGAGGCGGTCTATGCCGATTTCCAGCAGCACCTGCCCCTGCCCGAGCGGTTCGAGAAGTTCACCCTGCCCAACGGCCTGTCGCTGGAGGCGCTGAACGAGCGCGACTACCGGCTGGACTACGTCGGGGTGGGCGACACCGAACTGCACTGGGACGTGCGCGGGGTGATGGTGCCGTTCGACATCCACGATCCGCAGATGGACCCGCTCGCCAGCCACGATCCGAACGCGAGCGGATTCGGCTCCGCTTATGCCAACCACTTCGACATGACCGCACATGTCACCGGCACGCTCAAGGTGCGCGGGCGAACCTATCCAATCGACTGCGTGACCACCATGGACCACAGCTGGGGACCGCGCGGCGAGCGCGGGATGCGGCCGATGGGGTGGACCAACGCCAACTTCTCCACCACCTCGGCCTTCCAGATGATCTGGTCGTTCGACCCGCTGAGCAGCGGGTGGGAGCAGTTCACGCTGGCGCACGGTTATGCGCTGGTCGATGGCAAGGTCCGCGGGCTGACCGCCGGACGCCTGCGCGCCGCGCGGCCGGGCGGAAAGAGCGTGTTCCCGCTTGGCTACGAAGCCCACCTGACCGATCTTGACGGGCGCGAGCACGTGCTGCACGGCACAGTCATCGCCCAGCACCCGTGGGCCTGCTACAGCTGCTCCATGCCGATCCTGTCGGTCGTGCGCTGGCAGTACGAAGGCGCCGAGGGCGTGGGCCAGATCCAGGAAAACTGGCCGCTGGACCTGCTGACCGGCCAGGGCCTGCGCCCATGAGCGCTCCGGACAACCTTATCGCCAACCTTACCGCCGCGTGGGCAGGCGACCTTGATCTGCTGCTGGCGCAGTACGATCCGGACTGCACGTTCGAGGACAAAGCCTTTGGCATCGCCCACCACGGGCACGCGGGCCTGCGCGAGGTGTTTGGCTTCACCTTCACGATGATGCCCGATTTCCGCGTCAGCTATGGCAACACCGCGCTGGGCGCCGATGCGGGGGCGGCCGAGTGGACCTTTACCGGCAGCTTCCACGGCGAATTCGGCGAGAAGCAGCACACCGGAACCCCGGTGCGGATCGAGGGTGTTTCGTTCATGACATTCCGCGACGGGCGGATCGCGACGAACACCGATTACTGGAACGTCAAATCGCTCGAGCAGCAGCTGGGCGCGGGCTGAACCTGCGCCTGGGCGGAGCGGGTTGTTCCCGCCCGCCCGGCGTGGCACGAAACCCCATGGCCCAAGCCGCCGCCCCCGAACACCTGCGCATCCTGGTCGACGCCGACGCCTGCCCGGTGAAGGACGAGATCTACAAGGTCGCCTGGCGCCGGAGCGTGCCGGTGACGGTGATCAGCAACAGCGCGTTCCGGGTGCCGGTCCATCCGCTCGTCACCCGCGTGGTCGTGGACGACGGGTTCGACGCCGCGGATGACTGGATCGCCGATGCGGCGAGCCCGAAGACAATTGTCATCACCGCCGATATCCTGCTGGCCGAACGCTGCCTGAAAGCCGGCGCAACCGTGCTGTCCCATGCGGGCCGCGCGTTCACCACCAGTTCGATCGGCAACCAGCTTGCCACCCGCGCGATCATGGCCGACCTGCGCGCCGGCGGCGACATCATCGGCGGCCCCGCGCCGTTCGCGAAGACCGACCGCTCGCGCTTTCTGTCAGCGCTGGACGAGGCGCTGGCGCGGCTGGCGCGGTGAGTGCAGCGGCAGACTTGCTGACGGCAGCGGGATCCCGGATCGGGCCCGGGTGACGGGAGCAGCGGCTTAGCGGCCGCGAAAAAACGGTTCCCCCGCCCCGCCCGGCCTGCCATCCTGCGCGCAAACAGCGAGAGGCAGCGCAGCATGGCGACATTCGTACTGGTTCATGGCGGTTGGCAGGGCGGGTGGAGCTG
>JAZKDH010000029.1:0-43207 GCA_040387665.1 Pseudomonadota bacterium
TGAGGTCGTTGTGGGCGAAAGCCCGTGGAAGTTCGAGTCTTCTCGACCGCACCAGACAGTCACAAGTGGTTGAAGTAAAAGGATTTTCCCCTCCGGGGAGAACCAAATTCCTCCTTTTTGTTCGACGCCTCACTCACATCATAAGCGTCCGCAAAAGCGCCTCAATCCAAGCCGCGGTCCACTTGTGATCGCCTCGGATCAGATTGAGACCAACCTGGATCACATAATGATAAAAGATGGGGCCGAATTGTCACTAAATTCGAGTCTTCTCGAGAGCACCAGACAGTCCTGAAACACTTCCCCGAACGGGGGCCCGGTTGAGCTCAGCGCCAGAAGTGGCGCTGTTCGGCGGGATTTCGCGTGGGCTGGCTCATCGCCTGCAGCGAGAGACGCGTACATCTCAGGCCAGTAGGACGCGCAAAAATGCCGCCGTCTCTGGCCGGAAAATCCTGACTGCAATGCAGATAGGGGGTTTGGCTCAGGTGAAGCCGAGCAACACGCGCTGATCGGCCCAAGCGAGCGGCAGGTCGAAGGCCTGCAGGGTACGCGCGGTAAGCGAGGGCGGCTGCCGCCCTTCAGCGATGGCAGTAACGATGTCAGGGGCGAGGCACGCGATCGCTGCCAGCTTGCCCAGCCGGGTTCGGCAGCGGCCGTGAGTGGCGGCGATGGTGGCGAGCGGCTGCTCCAGGCTGGCGAGAATGAGCTTGCGGGCCATGTGTGCCTCGGCGACCAGCGACACCAGCTTCTCGTCGCGCGCCGCCGGAACCGCGGGCGCCACATACGGTCCCGGGATGATTAGCCGCAGCTGATGCCCGCGCCTCACTCTGGTGGCTGCCAGTGTTAGACGCAGGGCCGGTTCCGCTGATGCGAGGATCGCGGTGAAGCCAATAGTTGCGGCGAGGCGGCCCGTGTCGATCATGAGCTCGATGCCCTCCTCACCCAGATCGACACGGGTCAGGATGGCGGGCAGCAGAGCAGCCTTGTCGCGCGCAGCGCCGCTGCGCAGGGTGGCAGCGGTCGCATCAGCCCTAGCGAGCATCTGCTGGATGGTGTCTGCTGACGCATCGCCGGCCAGATCACACAGGTACGGCTGGTCGGTCAGAAGGATCGAGAGACGGTCGCAGATGAGGTTCTCCAGATCGTATGCCGATACCCGCCATGCCGGAGCCTCCGCCAGCTGATCAGCCCGGGTGATGTAGTAGCGATAGCGCTTGCCCGGTTTGGTCGCGTGGCTCGGGGTCATTGCCCGGCCCTCCCCGTCGAACACCAGTCCAACCAGCAGGCTCGGCTGCTGGCTGCGCAGGCGGCGGGATGTGCCCGAGGCGTTGCCAGCTAGCTTGGCTTGGACCGCATGCCACAGATCTTCGGGGATGATCGCCGGGTGCTCACCGGGATGGATCTCGCCCTTGTGGACGATCAGCCCGCGGTAAGTGCGGTTGGCGAGTAGATGGTAGAGCGTCCCGCGCCGGAAGGGGCAGCCACCGCGATGCGGACCGCTGCTCCGGCGCTGAAGCTTGGTCCGGTGCCCGGCGGCGTTGAGCGCTTTGGCCAGCTCGACCACCGAGCCGACCGCGAGGTAGCGCTGGTAAATGTGGCGAACGAGCTCGGCCTCGGTCTCGTGCACGACCAGCCGGCGGTTCTCGACTTCGTAGCCTAGCGGCACCGGGCCGCCCATCCATATGCCCTTGCGTTTGGACGCGGCGATCTTGTCGCGGATCCGCTCGCCGGTGACCTCGCGTTCGAACTGGGCGAACGAGAGCAGCATGTTGAGGGTGAGCCGGCCCATGCTGGTGGTGGTGTTGAACGCCTGCGTGATCGAAACGAAGCTGGCTTTAGCGGTGTCGAGGATCTCGACGATCTTGGCAAAGTCGGCCAGGCTGCGGGTCAGCCGGTCGATCTTGTAGATCAGGATCACGTCGATCTGGCCAGCGGCGACCTCGGCCAGCAGCCGGGTGAGCCCCGGCCGCTGCAAGGTGCCGCCCGAGAAGCCGCCATCATCGTACCGCTCAGGGCTGAGCACCCAGCCCTCGTGACGCTGGCTCAGCGCATAGGCCGCGCAGGCTTCGTATTGGGCATCGAGACTGTTGAACTCCTGCTCGAGCCCGTCCTCGGTCGACTTGCGGGTGTAGACCGCGCAGCGCTGCACTTTCTCAACCACGGCGCTGGATCCCGAAGAAGCGCGGTCCCGACCAGTGCGCGCCCGTAACCACGCGGGCGATCTCGCTCAGCGAGCGGTACATGCGCTCTTCCCAGCAGAAGCCCCCTTCCCGCACCTCAACCGCGACGGTCCGGCCATTCCAATCGCGGATCAGCCTGGTGCCGGGGGTTAGCTCGATCTTCCGGGCCGGCGTCGTTGCGCCGGCAGGCGGCGCTGCCGCCCGCTCCAGTTCGCGCACGACCAGCAGCGGCAGGCCGCCGTGGCGCTTCTCCTGCAGGCGCTGCGCGAGCAGCCGGCGCAGCAGCGCTGGCGGCACCTGTGGCGGCGCCCCGGCATGCAGCGCCGCCCAGCGCGCGGCCAGCTGCGCCGGTGACATCGTCACCAGCGCCGCCAGGTCCTTCTCCAGCTTTGTCACTCGGGCACGGTACCGGTGAGGCAATACCGGCTTTCGCCGTCCGCCAGCTGCCGCTCGATTGCGTGACCCTTCTTGCGCAAGCCGGTTAGCGCGGCGCGGGCGGTGTGGGCTTGCCAGCCGGTAAGCGCGGTGATCGCCGCAAGGGGCGCCCCGCCCTCCCCGCGCAGCAGGTCCAGCACCTGGCTCTGCTTGCTGGCGGCCCTGTGCGGAAGTGTGCCATTTGTAGCGGGCTCGCGCGCCATGCGGCGCGGCTTGGTAGTCTTGGTCATGGTGGTGGTCCTTCCAGAGCGGAGCAGCACTGTGCCGCTCCACCACCACAAGCTCCGTCAGCTGACTGCGCGGAGCCCGCGGCCTGACTTGGCAGCCGCGATTCATGCGAACACCAATGCTCTCCGCGTGGGCGAAGTCGAGAGCAACATTGGCTTTTCAGGCTATGCCCAATCGTTCAGTTCCGAACTGCACGTCACCGAAGCAGTTATTCAGGGCAGAACCTCAGAATGCGTTTCGAATGACCGTGTTTGGAATTTTTCGGTCATTCCCACGCAAGGTGTTCAGCGACAGGTTCTTTGCCAAAACCCGACACCCAGCGGTCGCCCGATTGGCTCGCATAGTGACCGCAATTGGCGTTTTACAGACCGGGCATCCTGGCGATCGTCAGATCATCAACAGGCCGTTATCGTAGCCGAAACTTTGATCGTCCAAACGTCCGATCCCTGGGAAGAAACCACAATGGGCACCATCATTGACCTAACGATCGATGGCCTCGAACTTTGCTGGTCGAAGAATTCCATGGGGATCAATTTTGGCCCTCTGTTCCAGAAAGGTGATCAGGCCTGCCGACGGAGCGACCAAGTCGATTACGAATCCGCCGAGGCCGATGACGAGGAGGGGAAGCCATTTGATGCGGCATTTGTGCGCTCCCTCGGACGGACGCTTCCGCGGCTGAATCTACTCGGCGCCGACATCGAGGCGGCTCGAGTCGCATACGAAGCGGCCGTGGCGCAGGCGATCGAGGCGGCCCGAGAGATCACATCCCTCTCCCTGCCGACCGAGTTCATGTCCTTCGAGGAATTCTGCGCCTTCTGCACACGATACCCGCTATCGAGCCTCGACACGCGCAGCATACCGCCAGCCCCCGAAGGGGAGGAGACGATACCGCCAGGCCGCTTCGCCGCACATGCTGACGAGGTACGCCGCATACCCGCCGAACCCGACTATTATCCGTGGATGCGTGAGGAGGGTCAGTCGGAGAAGAGTTTCTTCGCCTCGACCGCCATGATCCTTGATCCATATCCGATGATGCAGGTGCTCGGGCATAACGGCGCCAACACCGACGCCGAGATCGTCTGGCTGTATGGTCCGCTGGTCGAGAATGGCTGGGAGAAGGTATCATCCTTCGTTCCGGGTATCGGGCGGTACAGCACGATCCTTGTCGCGACCGAGGGGACGTCGGATGCCCGTATCATTAAGCGCGCCCTCGACGTCCTACGACCAGATGTCGCCGACTTCTTTCGCTTCATCGACGTGAACGAGAATCATCCATTCTGGGGCACCGGCAGCCTGGTAAAATTTGCCGAGGGACTGGTGAGAATAGATGTGCAGAACAACATACTGTTCTTGCTGGACAACGACGCGGAGGGCCAAGATGCGAGCCGTCGCTTGCAGGGCCTCGACATGCCTTCCAACATGCGAGCGATGGTGCTGCCCGACCACGAAGCGTTCGGGGAATTCCCGGCTTATGGACCGCAAGGCGTATCAACTGCCGACATCAACGGGCGTGCTGCCGCGATCGAGTGCTATCTCGATCTCGAACTGCCGTCTGTCCGTCGTCAGAACATTCGGCACAACTCGCGGCGTAGATTAGCGGAGTGTGGGCCTCGCCTGGGTTTTAGTTTTAGGCGGCGAGCTTGCGGTGTTGCAAGCGCCGATGCTCGATGGTCTGTCGCTTGATCCTTTCGCGGTGTTCTAGGATGGACGCTGCCCTGCCGAAGTAGGCGTCGGCGGGCGTCACGTTGTTGAGGCTTTCGTGATAACGCTGGTGATTGTAGTGCTCGACGAAGGCCTCGATCTGAGCCTCAAGGTCGCCGGGCAGGAAGTAGTTCTCCAGCAGGATGCGGTTTTTCAGGGTCTGGTGCCAGCGCTCGATTTTGCCCTGGGTCTGGGGATGCATCGGCGCGCCGCGCACATGGCTCATCTTCCGGGCCTCGATGTATTCCGCCAGTTCACCCGCGATGTAACTGGGGCCGTTATCGCTGAGCAGCCTGGGTTTGTGCAGCACCGCGGCGCTGTCGCAGCCCGAGGCCTTGAGGGCGAGGCCTAGCGTGTCGGTTACATCTTTGGCCCGCATGTTGGTGCACAGCTTCCATGCGATGATGTAGCGCGAGAAGTCGTCGAGCACGGTCGACAGGTACATCCAGCCCCAGGCGATGATCTTGAAGTAGGTGAAGTCAGTTTGCCACATCTCGTTCACCCGAGTGGTCTTGGTGTGGAACTGATCGGCGGCCTTGATCACGACATAGGCCGGGCTGGTGATCAGGTCATGGGCCTTCAACAGTCGGTAAACCGTGGCTTCGGACACGAAGTAGCGCTTCTCGTCGGTGAACCGCACGGCCAGCTCGCGTGGTGACAACTCGCTGTAATCCAGCGCCATTTCGACGATCTGGTTCTGCACCTCGGGCGCGATGCGGTTCCACACCCGGCTCGGCGCCGAGGGTCGATCTGCCAGCGCCTCCGGGCCGCCATCGAGGTATCGGTCGTACCAACGATAGAATGTCCGGCGGGCAATGCCGAGCTGGTCCAGCGTGCGCTTGGCGGGCAGGTGCGACTGCTCAACGATCCTGATAATCTCGAGCTTTTCGGATGCCGGATACCTCATTCGTCGTCGCCCCCATCCGCGATCATGCTTTTTTTGAGCAGGCGGTTCTCGAGCGTCAGGTCGGCCACGCATTCCTTCAGGGCGCGGGTTTCGCGGCGCAGATCCTGCACCTCGCCGCTGGTCGCGGCACGGGCGGTGTCGCCGGCCAGGCGGCGCTTGCCGGCCTCCATGAACTCCTTGGACCAGGTATAATACAGGCTCTGGGCAATGCCTTCCTTGCGGCACAGCTCCGCAATGCTGTCCTCGCCGCGCAGGCCATCCAGCACGATACGGATCTTGTCCTCGGCCGAGAAGTGCCGGCGGGTCTGTCGCCGGATGTCCTTCACCACCCGCTCAGCGGGGGCCTTTACCGGCGATTTTTTCAAGGAGGGTTGGGGCTTCATCTTCGTTCCTTCGTCACTACGACGAAGCCCCAACCCTCCTTAATTCACAACCTCAAATCTGTGCCATTGGTGCTGACGGGGGACAGCCATCAGCATGGACGGCCGGGGCGCATGGCGCGACAATGTCGTGGTCGAGCGCCTGTGGCGCTCGGTCAAATATGAGGAGGTTTACCTCCGCGCCTACGCCGCGGTCAGCGAGGCCCGAGCATCAATCGGCCGGTATCTGGGCTTCTACAATGGCAGGAGGCCGCATTCGAGCCTTGCCGCAAAGACACCGGATCAAGCGTATTTTAACAATCTGCCATTCGCAAGGGCAGCATGAACTTGGCCGCCGATATGGGGAGTCACTCCGGTCGGGCTACGCCCTCCCTGCTTGACGCCCCATATCGGCAGTTCGAGATAACAACCGGCAGACGATCCACTTATCCGTTGCCGATCCCCTGTCCAGACCAACCCGGCCACCTCTTAGAGAGACACATGTGTTCGATATTCTGGTCGGCAAGCTCTCCCGGTGCAATCGAGAGTATCCGCAAAATTCGATCGACCCTTTCTTCCTCCTTACCTGTCATCACGGCGATCTCAGCGGTGGTAACGGACATATCCTCTGAATGCCTCAGATCCGCATGCGACATCAGCAACCCCATAACGCCTTCGCGCGGAGTTCCTTCCGGTATGACATCGAGGAATTCTTTTGGAGTGCCGACGAGATCAGGAAACTCACGGAAATAGCCGGCCACCATGGTTTTGCTATCGCGCGCACTCAGCACCCGCTTCAAAGCCTCCATGTAGTCATTACCGCGCTGCTCGATCGTCGTCAGGACGGTCTCGGACACGTCGAGAATATCGCTGAAGGTATATCCCGCCGCCGCTTCCAGTTTGGCGTCCAGCGACGCGTACAACTCTCGGCACATCAGTTTGACTTCGCTGAAAGATCCCCAGTTTCTGACCGCCTGTGTGTGCAGCCTGATTTTCTCCTGAAGCGCCATAAGGGCCTGCTGGCCGTCATCAACTTCGTCTGCTTCGGCGATCAGGCGGCGCTTGAAAATGGTATCGGAAATTTGCGGTACGATATCGAACACGGTCTGCATCACATCCGCCGTGGAAGACGCCTCGCCCCATTCGGCGGCTGGGAGCGTGAGGGCTATGCCCTGAAGCAGCTCAATGTGATGCTGTTCGATACCTTTGGTCAGGGTGCGGGTTTCACCCTTGTCGTTCATCATCGCGCGGGTGCCGTAAAACCCGAACGTCGATACGACGCTCTCTGGCATGCGCTCTTTCAACACACCGAACAACTGATCGAGAAGCGCCGGATATTTCTCAACATCCTCGCGGGCGGACTTAAGCACGGCTTGCTTAAACTCCTCGTAACGATCTCCGATACCAAAATCCATTTTTTGAATGACCATCCTGCTCGGATCGCCGGCCGGACGCGTTGCGACCTGTTTTTTAGGCTTTCGCCTCCTCGACTTCGGCATCTCTTACCCCCCGGCTACGATCCATTCTTGTTTACTTCACCCGCATCAATATCCTCCGGCCTGGTAGCTGAGCGAGTTGCGGGAAGCCAATAGGTGGTGTCGAAATCCGGTTCACTTGGTCAGAAGCGCGTATCTCGAAACCACTCACGTAACGCAATCAGGATTTGCCGATATGATCTCACCGCACGTCCATCCGGAGGTCATGGCGGGCCTCAGCCCTCCGGCTGGTCTGTCGCATTCCTGAGACCGCCGCGCCGCCGATCCCCGTACGCTCGCAGTGCCGACGCCGCTGATCGCGCATATTGCCGAATAAAATCACGATCCGCGACGTCATCGGTGGCGATGTTTGAGGCCGACGCCGCCTGTGTCGAACGACTGAATTCAGGGCTCACTGCTGACCGGCCGTTCCACGCAGCCTAACCGGCAGATTCCTGCAGAACCGGACGTTCACCGAAGCTGACGGGAACGACCGTCTCTGGTCGCAAGCCGTCCACAGCAAGCTTTGAGGATGTGACCTCGCTAACTTCGCGTAATCGACGTCCGGACCAACCGAAGCGTCTGCGTCAGGGCAAACGTGTTGCTGAGGAAACACGTGCGCCGAGCACCCGGTCAACAATACCCCTCAGCGCAAAAATATCACCCTGCGTTGGTCATATCCGCTGTGAGCGGTTCGATGAACTAGCGCCGCCCACCCAGAATGGAGCCCAGCATTCCCCCGGAACCGCCGCTTCCGTCGCCCAGTGCCTCGCCGAGTCCACCACCCACCCCACCTGCACCATCCAGGTTCCCGAGGACGGTCGCAAGGATCGCCCCAAACCTCCCTGCTGACCTCCCGCACGCTTCGCCAAATGACCAGCGGCCAGCATGGCGAGGATCGGCAGCATCTTCTTCAGGACACTGGCGCGGATTCCGCTGGGCTGCGCAGCATGGTCACAAACGCCGCGGTTAAACTCCCCGAACTCGACGATTTCGCCGAGCAGCTGGTTGCCACGGTCCGGTTGAGTGGGCGGCGGGCCAACCACATTGTCGGCCAATTCTGCCCGCCCAGCGCATCGACATGGTTCTCCAATTGCGCCCGAATTGGCACCCATGCCGCCGACAAGGGCCGGGAGCAGCGCCTGGGCTCCGCGCCCAGCTCGATCAGGAGAAATGCCGAGCTGGCTGGCCAATGCATTGATGCCGCAGATCGGCAGCAATTCATTTACGTTCAGGTGTTCATCCCTTTTGTAGCGCGGGCCAATGCGAGGAGGGAGGCTCGGGTCCGGCGAGAGCGATGATCCGCTGCCGCAATCTGCTAAACCATCAACCGGCCGGACCGGCGGCACGAGGTGATCATTTCGCTCGGCTTCACTCGCCTGCTTGCACCTGCCTGACAGCCAAGGCCAGGCTCGTTCCTAATCCCAAGGGGCCGAGCTCGAGGGTCGTGCCGGTCACCTGCGCTTGCAGGCTACCGACCAACTCACCCGCATCCGTGTCGAACAGTGTGACCGTGTAGCTCCCCCGCTGCAGTCCCGGCACGCTCAGGTGAACATCGCCGGCCGAGCTGGTGCGATCCACGGTGCCATCGCCGGCGAGCGGGGCAGTTCGGAGCAGCCAGACCACAGCCTGGGTATCGTCGCCGCAGCCAAAGGTGGCGACATTTGCGTTGACCTGCGCCACTGCGACATTCAGTGGTCGGCGGAGGAACTGGAGCCAATCGATCAGCGGGAGGAAGTCGGCCAGTGCGCGCTGCTCACGTCGCATGCCCGGCGTGAGCACATGAGGATGTCGGTAGGGCCAGCGCATTCCCCCGCCTGCTCCACCGCTCGCGAGGTGAGCCCACTGGATGTGCCGAAAGTATTCGTCGTCGAAGGTCTCTGGCCGCGTCCGCTTGCGGTCCTTGAAGGTGTGGATCGGTCCATGCTCGGAATCGAACACCGGCCGGCCGTCCGTCGCATCGTCCACAGCCGCCCGCATCAGCCGCCCAACGGCGAGCGCGGGCGCCACCGTATCGCGGGGGTGGTCGATCGTGCGGGACTCGTAGAGGTGGATATTCGCGAAATCGAGGGCGGGGTTCCGGAAAATCGGCTCCGCCAGAGCGGGGTGCTTCACCAGTTCCGGACCGAATATCGAAACCGTCTGGAGGTGGGCGCGGCCATAACGGGCGATCTCCCGCTCTCGCAGCCATGGCCCTACATCCTCGATGAACGAAGGGAAGGCCGCCAGGTCATCGCCGCCGTGCGCCGGGTGCATCTCGTTCCACAGGTCCCAGGCAAACAGCGCCGGGCTCCCGCCCCACCGGTCGGAAGCGAAGGCGAGGCGTGCCTTTATGGCCGCCCGCGTGTCAGGGCAGGTCAGCAACCGGCGGCGGCTCGCGCAGGGGCCGCCGTTCCGGCGATTGTAGGGGTGATGTCGCCAGCGGATCCAGGTGAAGAACGTATCGAACGGGGTGAGGAGGACATACATGCCCACCTTCTCAAGCAGGGCGAACATATCGTCCCACAGCCGCACCATGTTGGGCACGAAACGCCCCGCTGGCTTTTCAATGTATCGGTGTTCGCCATGGCAGTATTCAAGCATCAGGCGGACGCAGGTCACCCCGCTGGCCTTCAGCGACCGCAAGTGACGCTCGACTGCAGGCAAGTCGCGCCGACGGAACAGACCGGCCAGCTCGGGCCAGGTCACGGCATCGTTATGGCCGATCGGCGTCCAGCTGTTCCCGTGTTCGCTAACGAAATAGGGCAGTCCGGGTCGGGTCCCGATCCACGCCAACCCCGCGGGCGGGCGGGCAAGCGGCGGCGGCGGCGCAAACTCATCGACGAACTTCATGCTTCTCCCTGCCACATCACGACCGCGTTTGCTCCGGGCAAGGCGGTTTCCTCAGACGCTCAGCCACAACTGCGACCAGTTATCCATGTTCCAGTCCGGAATGAGTCAGCGCGACAGATTGCCTCGCGCCTTCGTCGGGAGTTTGCGTGAGGAATGGGCGGCGCAGAATCAGCTATTCTCAGTCATGCAGCCGTTCCGCCGACTTGCCCTGCCCGCCTCGACCGCTTCGATGGAAGCGCAACCGGTCACCGGCCTTCCAATGGGTCCGAAGTGGTAGTTCGAACCCAAGTAGGACGGCTTCCGCAGCGTTGCCGTGCGCGACGGCGATCACGTCGAGCTGATGTCAAAGTCGGGCAGGCCGCTGGCCCAATATTTCCCCCAAATCGTCGCGGGGTCGGGCCGCCTCGCCAGAAGCGGTCGTTTCCTTGCAGAATACTACGATGACCTGAGCTGGTCGGAAATTACCATAAATATAGGTTTCCGTGGAGCGGCGAGTTTTCCATCTGGCGATTGAAATCAGACAGGCCGATATCGGGGCCCAAACCGACGGTTGGTATTTGAAAGAGCCTGCAGTCGCTTTACAGCCCGCTTGAGCTATTCAGAGTCCTTCCCCCCCAACCCATTGCGCATCGGAAAGATAGCGGGCCAGATCCCACACCTGTCGCCGTATGTCCGGAACGGCCACGATTTCCCAAGCCTCTCCCTTGGTTAGGGGGCCAACCGCGAACAGCCGGTCTTCTGCAGACATTATCGTTCGAGCCAATGGAAGGGTGCTGCCAACGCGCCGAATTTCTTTTGGTGCAACCCTGCGCGCCGATGGTGGTCCTGCAGCAGCGCAGGTTTCGACCCTGCTGCAAACGCACCAGAAGTTACCCCTTGAATAACCATAGCTCGCTGCAAATACGCGGGTTTTCGCGGACTGGCATGACCTTTGCGGTCTCATCGAGATCCGCGGCGCGCTTGGCGCCGGCAACTTCGGGGGAATTCCTTGTCCTACCTTACTGTTCGCGGTGCTGCATTTGTAGCCCTTGCGCATAGCGCTTCAGCCTTCGCACTCGCTGGGGCGACACCCGCGTTCGCCGCTGCTGCCGATACTACCTCCGGGGTCAGTGCAAACGCCGATACCGCTGCTGACGCCGATGCTGGTCCGGCTGGCCAGTCGGGCGGCGAAATCATCGTCACTGCCGGCCGCCGCGAGGAACGCCTGCAGGATGTGCCTGCCGCGGTCTCCGCGCTTTCGTCTGAAGTATTTTCGCTCGGCGGCATCGGCCGTTCATCGAACGAGGTCATGAACTTCATCCCGAACGCGTCGGCCGGTACCCAGCAGCATGGCCGCCCGCGCTGGTGGATCCGCGGAATCGGCGCGGGCCAGCAGCAACTCGATCTGTCGAGCCCGGTCGGGTACTATCTCGACGACGTCTACATCAGCAATGCCAGCGCTACAGGGCTTCCGCTGTTCGACATTGAGCGGGTCGAGGTCCTGCGCGGGCCGCAGGGCACCTTGTGGGGCAAGAACACCACGGGCGGCGCCGTCAACATCATCAGCAAGCGCCCGTCGCTGAGCGGCGAGCAGGATAACTACGTCAAGCTGGAATACGGCAGCTTCGACAACCGCGTCGGCGAAGGCGGGCTTGGCGTGACGATCATTCCGAACCGGTTGGCGGCACGCGTTTCCTTCCGTCTGGACCACCGCGAAGGGCGGTTCGACAACCTGTTCACCGGCGAAAAATCGAATGCGATCGACGATGATGTCCTGCGCGGGCAGATCCTCGTCAAGCCGACTGACGATATCACCGCGCTGTTCAGCCTGCACTATCGCAAATACGATACGCGCGGCACCTATTGGACGGTTGCCAGCTACGACCCCAGCGGGCTCTATCGCGGCGGTTACCTCCCGTCGACTGACACGGATACCGTAAGCACGAACGCCGGCGAAGGCAGCAAGACCAGCCAGCTTGGCGGCTCGGCCCGGATCGACCTCGACCTGAGCGGCGTGACGCTTACTTCGATCACGGGATACGAACGGTGGAAAAGCCGCAGCACCGGTGACGGTGACAACACTCCGCTAGAGATCTCGCGCGCCTTTACCGATGCCCGTTCGCAACAGTGGACCCAGGAACTACGCCTGACATCGCCCAAGGAGAACCGGCTCACCTGGATCGCAGGGCTGTTCTATTTCAACGAGAATATCCGCTCGAGCGCCTACACCGCGCGCCTGCCGGATAACACGGTCCCCGCTCAGGCCTTCCCAGTTGGGCTGGCATCCCCAGCCAACGCCTACAGTCTGACGCGGTACCGGCACAAGGCCGAGAGCGGGGCGGCGTTCGGCAGCGCCACCTTTGCATTGACCGACGCGTTCAAGCTCACGGTCGGGGGGCGCTTCACTCGCGAAACCAAGACGCTTGACTTTGACCGGTTCAATGCGGCGACCACGTCCTTTGCCAATCCTGCCCAGTGGTGGAACAGCTTTACCGGCACGATCGGGGCGCAGGGAACACCGGGAACCTTCTCGGGCGACTTGTCGCGCACCTGGGATGCGTTCACGTATGATGTGACCCCATCGTGGCAGATCGACCGCAACAACTTGTTGTACTTTAAGTTCGCGCATGGCGTGAAATCGGGCGGGTTCAACACTGCCGCGACCCTGCAGATCGCGCTGACGGACGTCCGGCCAGAGCGGCTCGATTCTTTCGAGCTGGGCTACAAGTCGACCTGGTTCGACGGCGAGCTCACCTTCAACGCGACCGCGTTCCATTATGATTACAAGGACATCCAAGTGAACGTGGTCGGGCCCAACCCCGGCGCAGTCGGCGGAGCCACGGTCTCGTACCTGCAGAACGCCGCCAGGGGCCACGCCAATGGCGCCGAGTTCGAGCTGGTGGCCCGGCCTGCCGAAAACTTCAGCCTGAACGCCGCGGTCGGCCTGCTTTACACCAAGTTCGACCAGTTCCAGGTCAACAACGGCGGCGCCAACCTTGCGGGTAATCAATTCGTCCGCTCGCCGCATCTGACGCTGAACGCCGGCGCGGCCTACAGCGTGCCGCTGGGCAATGCAGGCAAGGTCGAGCTGGCCGCCGACGCCCGCTACATCTCGCAGCAGTACTACTACGTTACGCCCCAGGACACCGCCCGGCGCTTCCTGCTGACCCAGCCAAGCTACACGCTGGCCAACGCCCGCCTGACCTACACCACCGCGAACGATCGGATCAGCGCGTCGGTGTTCGTCAACAACCTGCTCGACACGACCTACCGCAACCACTCGCTGCCCGCCTATGCCCCGGCAGCCGGCACGGTGCCCGGGGCCATTCCAGCCAATGCCGCGGGTGTCTATGGAGACATCGTCCAGTACGGCGATCCCCGGACCTTCGGTGCATCGGTCATCGTCCGGTTCTGATCGATGCGAGGGGAAGCGAGCCCGCCAAGCCCCTTTTCCTCATCGAAACACCAAAGATAAGGGCGCCGGGATCTCGATCCCGGCGCCCTTATCTTGTTACCACGTAATTTGCAGTTATTCGGCAGCCTGCAACAGCGCCTGCGCCGATTGCCCCAGCAGCGGCAGCACTTCCTCACCGACCCGGTAGGCTTCTTCCAGATGCGGCGTGCCCGCCAGGATGAACGCGTCGGCACCGCCCTGGATGAGTTCGTCCAACTTGGCCGCGCACTGTTCGTAGTTGCCGACAATGCCCAGCGCCGGCCCCCCACGCAACAGGTTGAACCCGCCCCACAGGTTGGGCGCCACGATCAGATCGTCATACCGCACCGCCTTGGTCGGACGCAGCGCCGCCTGGCGCGAAGCGCCGACCGAATCCGTCGCCTGGCCGCGCCACGGCTGACGGGTTTCGTCGCTGACATTCTCGAAGCCAAGCCGGATGTCGCGCCAGGCCTCTTCCTCGGTCCGCCGGGCAACCAGATCGACGCGGATCGCGCACTTCTGCTGGCGGCCCAGGGCGGCGGTCCGCTCCTTCACCCGCGCGAACTTGTCGAAGAGCTGGTTGAATGGCTCAAGCCACGACAGGTAATAGTCAGCGTGGTTCGACGCGACTTGCAACGCGGCGTCGGACGAGCCCGAGAACCAGATCTCGGGAAACTCCTCAGCTGCCAGCAGCCGTGGCAATCCACCGTCTGCAATCTGATAGAACCGGCCATCGTAGTTAAAGCCGGTTCCGCTCCACACGCCTTTGAACACATCCAGGAATTCGTTGGTGCGGCCATAGCGATCGTCGTGGGCAAAGCTGTCGCCCCACCACAACTGCGCCGGACCGCCACCCCCGGTGATGATATTGAACAGCACCCGCCCGCCGGTTGCGCGTTGCAGGCTGGCTGTGGCCCGCGCGGTATGCACGGGATTGCCGAACCCGGGCTGGAACGCGATCATGAAGCGGAAGCTTCTGGTCTCACGCGCCAGCAGCGACGAGATTACCCACGGGTCGTCGGTGTTCGGGAACGAAGGGATGAGGCCGCCCTGGAAGCCGGCACTTTCTGCCGCCTTCGCAATCTGCGCCAGATGATCGATATAGCAAAAGTCGTCGTCTTCCCCGCGCCGATCGAGCCCGGGCGCAAGATTTTCCGGGTGTTGCAGCGACCAATCGCCCCGATCATAGTTGCCTCGGCGAATGCTGGAATGGCAGCCGTGCGTCGGCAGGCGCCAGTGAAAATCGATGGTCATTGGGCTGCTCCTTTCAGGCTGCGGCGCGGGATTGCACGGTGCGCGTGCAGGCGCGGCAAAACGTGTTGGCCGATGCGATACGCTTCCTCGAGCGCGGGGTCGGCGCTCAGCACGAAATGTTCGATGCCCAGTGCAGCATATTCGGCTAGCGTCGCGGCCACGGTGTCGTATGAGCCGACCAGCGTGCCTGGCGGCGCGCGCAGGCTGGCTGCATCGGCAGCTGCCTCATCCTCGGTTTCCCGCGCCAGCATAGGCAGGATCAGGCCGAACGCGACCCGACGGTCATGCTGTTTTGCGAGCGTGTCCAGCCCTTCGACCAGTGCCGCAAGCGCGTTGACCGTGGCCGGCCGAAAAAGGTGGACGTCGGCGTGCCGAGCCGACAGGTCCAGAGCTTCCTCGGTTTCGCCCTGCAGGAATACCAGCGGAAACGGCGCCCGGTTCAGCGGAGCCTCAAAACCACCATCCTGCACCTCGAAATGCGCGCCCTGGAACGTGAAAGGCCGCTGGGTATGTACCCCGCGCGCTACGGTCAGGAACTCATCCGCACGCGCAGCCAGTTGGTCGTCGGGCACGGTATCACCGTCGCGGGCGCGTGCTGCGGCATCGGCGTCTGGTGCGATGGCCCAGCCGAAGCGGTCATGCGTGCCGCGCTGAAAGGTCGTCGCCTGTTTGGCCGCATAGACCGCCGACCCTACCGACGCCGGGAATTCGGCCACGAAGCCAAGCCGCGGCACTTCGCGCGACAAGGCGCCGGCAATCATCCGGCTGTCATCGGCCTCGGGCCGATGCGTGACAAACGCGCCCTCGAACCCCGTTTGGGCGGCCGCCTGCGCAATCTGCGCATAGTAATCGAAGCGGTTGGGTCCGGCGGTGCGGAGACCGGTAACCAGGCTGTTCCCACGCCGCGCCGATGGTTCCAGCCGCCATGGCTGCGCAGCCGGATCGATCTGCCAATAGGTCTGGATGGTCATGCCGTTTCTCTTTCGAAAGATGGGCCAAATGCGGACGAACCAAAGGCGCCGGCGAAAACGGTTTCCGTCAGCGGCCGGCGGGAATTGGGGCTTTCCTGTGCGTGAAAATCCGGGTCGAGCTTGTCGAGCGCCGCCTGCCGGCCCAGCGCGACCATCGCCTCGAGAGCGAAGTCAGCCGGAATGTTCAGACTTTCGCGCGCAAGATCGCGATCGAACCCGCCGATCCCATGCGTGTGCCACCCGAGCAGCAGGGCCTGATGCGCTAGGTTGGCCCACGCCGCCCCGGCATCGAAGCTGTGCGATCGGTTGGGAACGCGCTCCCCCCGCGCGTCCATCTCCAGTGCCGAAAGGATCACCAGCAAAGCCGAGGCCCGCTGGGCCCAGCGCGCGTTGCGCCCATTGAGCAGCGCGGTGAAACTATCCCAATGCGCATCGCCGCGGCGCGCGTACACGAACCGCCATGGCTGCGCGTTCATGGCCGATGGCGCCCAGCGTGCCGCCTCGAAAATGCTGTGCAGCACCTCGGCCGGCACAGGCTCGCCCGTGAAGCTGCGCGGCGACCAGCGACCGGTGAACACGGGATCGACCGGATGATCGGGCCGGCGCGCCATCAGCGGGGCTCCCGCGACGGCAAATGCACCAGGTTCGCCGGAGTGTCGGTTGGGGCGCCCGTCAGTTCGGCGAGGATTTCGTCCTTCAGCCGGTGCAGCAGCGGCGATCGGCGATCGCGCGGATGCGGCAGGTCGACGTTGACGATCCGGCGAATACGCCCCGGATTGGGCGACATCACGATCACGCGGTCGCCCAGATACAGCGCCTCCTCGACGTCGTGCGTCACCATGACCATGGTCGAACGCTGCGCCAGCCAGATCCGCTGCAGCTCGTTTTGCACGTGAACGCGGGTCAAGGCGTCGAGCGCACCCAGCGGCTCGTCCAGCAACAGCACCTTGGGCTCGGTCACCAGCGCGCGCGCGATTGCGGCGCGCTGGGCCATGCCGCCCGATAGCTGATGCGGATAAGCCTTTTCGAAGCCTGTCAGGCCCACGAGTGCGATATGTTCCGCCACGATGGCCGCACGCCGCGCCTTGGGCGTATCGGTATTGAGCAACGCGAGTTCGATGTTCTGCTCCAGCGTCATCCACGGGAACAGCCGGTGATCCTGGAACACGATCCCGCGGTCGAGGCTGGTCGTCGCGATGCGCTCGCCATCGAGCCGGATTTCGCCACGGTATTGGTCGTCCAGCCCGACGATCAGCCGCAGCAGCGTCGACTTCCCACATCCTGACGCGCCGACGATACTTACGAATTCGCCGGGCCGCACCGTCAGGTTGATGTTTTCCAGCACCGGGCGGGGCTGTCCGCCGATCACAAAGCTCTTGTCGAGATCGCTGACGGTGAGTTCCCCTCTTACGGCGATCGAGCGTTCGGCTGTCGGGCGGGGGAATGGTTCGGCGGACATGGACAAACTCCTGCTCAATACTGGACCGGCTGCCAGCGCAGCACTTCGCGGCGAACCCGGGCAATGATCTGGTTGATGGCAAACCCAAGCACGGCGGTGATCGCGACGGTGACGAGGATCACGTCCAGCCGCTGCTGGATCTGCGCGGTTTGAAGTGTGACCCCAAGCCCGCCTCCGGCACCCATCAGCAGCTCGCTGGCGAGCGTCCCGATCCACGCAAACGCCAGCGATTGCGTCAGTCCGGTCAGGATCAGCGGCATCGCGGCGGGCAACAGGATGCGCACGAACCGCTGCGTTGCCGTAAACCGAAAGATTTCGCCCACGTCGAGATAACGCTGCTCGACGTTCGCCACTCCGGCGTGCGTGTTGAGCATTGCTGGAAAAAAGGCCCCGAGGCACACGACGATGAGCTCGGACCCTTCGCCCGTTCCGAACCACAGCCCGATCAGCGGCAACCAGCCGATCATCGGCACCTGCCGCAATCCGTTGAGCAGCGGCCCAAGGACGCGGTTCAGCAGGGGCAACACCGCCATCGCGGTTCCGGTCGCCACCCCCAGGCTCGCCCCGATGGCAAACCCGGTGAAGGCACGGCCGAGCGTCGCGGTAATGTCGCCCAGCAGCGTTCCATTGTTGGCGAGTTCGAGAAACGCCGACCCGACCGAACCCAGCGGGGCCAGCGCCACAGCACTGGCACCGGGCGTGGTGGCGAACCATTGCCACCACGCCAGCAGGATGGCCGGGGCGACCAGACCAATGACCAGCCTGATGCTGCGATTTGCCAGCAGTCTGTTCATGCCGTCCGCCACTTGCTGGCGCGGCGTTCGATTTCACGCGCACCGCGGTCGAGGGCGAAGCCGATAAGGCCGCTGACAACCACCCCGGCCAGCACCACGTCGAGCTGGAACAGCTGTCGACCCATTTCCATCATCTGGCCAATGCCGCTGTCGGCTGCGAGCAACTCGGCGGCGACCAGCACAATCCATGCGCGGGTCAGCGATATACGCAGGCCGGTCAGTACCGAGGGGATCGTCGCGGGCACCAGAATTCGCCAGACCAGGTCGGGCAGCCGGGTCCGATAGACCTTGGCAACCTCGAACCACGCCTTCGGCACACCGCGCACACCGTCGAATGTGGCCAGCGCGATGGGGAAGAACGCAGCGATTGCGACGACTGCGATCTTGAACGGCTCGTTGATGCCAAGGAACAAGACCATCGTCGGGACAAACGCGATGACCGGCACCTGCCACAGCGTCAGGAACAGTGGCGAGAACGCCGCTTCGGCCAGCCGCGACAGCGCAATTGTCGCGCCAAACGCCAGGCCCGCAAACCCGCCGATGACAAAGCCGATGGTGAGCCGGTACAGGCTGTCGCCAACATGCATGCGCAGTTCGCCCGAAGCGGCCATCTGCCACAGCGTCCGCACCACTTCGCTGGGCGGCACGAGAACCTGGCTGGGAAATACCCCGCTCATGCAGGCCAGTTGCCAAGCCGCGAGCAGCGACAACGGCGCGGCCACGGCCGACCACCGCGAGCGATCTCCGGCGGCCTTGATCCCCGGGGCCGGCGCGGTCCCGAGCGTGGAACCGACTGCGGGCACGGCACGCGACGCCATCTTAAAGGTTTCCGGCCAGCACGGCGGCCCGCGGCCGCTCGTCTTCGGTCGACCAGAACGCTTGCAGGTTCTGGCTTTGCAGGGCCTTGTTGACGAACCGGTCGTCGATAAGCGCATCTGCATCGACCGGCCGGCGGATCAACCCGCGCTCCAGCGCGTAAGCCGCGACCGAGCGGTAATGATCCTTCACATCAGGATGAAACACCGGCGAAAACCGTTCGTGCCACGACAGGCCGTCCGCCGCGTAATCCTTTGCCAGGATCGCCTCGGGTAGATATCCGCGCGACGAATTGCGGATCACTGCAGCGCGGTTCTCGTCCTTGCCCGACCATGCCGCCGCGCGGACATAGGCATCGACGACCAGTTGCGTCAGTTCCGGATTGTGGTCCACGAAATCGCCGCGGGCGAACAGTTCCGCGCGCATTTTCCAATCGGCAGGTGCCTTCGCAGTCGACCAGACGATCTTGCCAACACCCCTCTGTTCGAGCAGCAATCCCTCGGATAGCAGCACCGCGGCATCGACGCTGCCTGAGGCAAGCGCTGCCGGAGTCGCCGAAGGATTGATATTGACGATCGTGAAATCGGACAGCTTCAACCCGTTCTGATCGACCAGTTTCGAAAACGGCAGCTCCCACGGGCGGCCCCGGTGCAACGCGATCTTCTTGCCCTTGAGATCGGCAAGCGAGGCCGCGCCAAGACCCTTGCGGACGACCAGATAAACGTTTTGCCCCCCGCCGATCGGGGCCACCAGCTTGATCGGCACGCCACCGGCGGCGGCGATCACCGCCGGAAAATCGCCGTAGGATGCAAAGTCTATCCGCTTGCCACTGAATCCTTCGTTGATCAGGGGCGCGCCAACCGCAGTTGGCACCGGGGTCAGCACCAACGCCACCCCGCGCTTTGCCAGTTCGGCCTTCAACCAGCCTTGGTCGATCACCACTCCGGTGAGACCGTTGTAAACCTGCTTGCCCTGGTATGGAGAAGCTATCGAGGCGATATTGATCGTCTTTACGGGGCCCGCTTCGCTACGCCCAGATCGCCACCCAAAGAACAGCGCAAGGAGCACCGCCAGTGCTGCGATAGCCAGCAAGCCGCTTCGGCCGCGCAGGAGTGATCTCGATCCGGATGATTGAACTGCCACAGGTTTTACTCGCTGGTTACGCGTCGCCGGGGACTGTGCACGGGCCGTGCCAAGTGCAGATGTGCGTCGTCACCGGCCAAACTGGGCCCGCTGGCGAGCATCCGCCTGCGCAAAATGGGACAGGTGCTGTGCGGTATCGAACAGCGCGAATGGGCAAACGGCCGCCTCACCGCGCCAAAGCGCGCTTGGCACCCACCTTGCCAAGTCATAAACCAGTGCTGGCAGGGCCGCCCTAAACTGGCGTCAGCTAAATCGGCGCACCGAGTTTGGCGGCCATTACCTAGGGATGACGAATGGCTGGCGAGCACCCCGAAACGATCCTGATCGATGCGCTGCCCGGTTCGGGCAGCATCGGGCGTAGCGTGGGCTCGCGGGTTTTGGCGGACGAATTTTCCCGCGATGGGATCGCCGTGCGGCGGATCGTGGAAAACGGACTGAACGCCGTCGCCGCCGATCCTGCGCGGCAGGCGCGGCACCTGTTTCGCGAAGGCGGCAACATCCAGGCTCTGGCCGCCCGCGCCGCCGGAGCACAGACGCGCGTGATCGGCCTCACCTGGATCGACGAACGCCAAGCCATCCTTGTGCGGCCGGACACGCCGGTGATGGAACCGGCCGATCTGAAGGGATTGCGGTTCGTCCTGCCGGGCTTCGCCACCTTGCGCGGGGAGAGCATTGCGCGGGGCATGGCCCTGCGCGGAATTGAGAACGTGCAGGCGTTGAGCAACCTGACGCGGGCGACGTTGTGCTGGTCGACGTGCAAGGGATTGGCGGACAACGGCAAAGCGCGCACGGCATGCACAGATTCTGGAGCGCGCTCGAACAGCTTGCCGCCGGGCAAGTCGATGCAGTCTACGTCAAAGGCTCGGCCGCCGCCGATGCCGCGATGCAGCTCGGCCTTGTTATCGCCGTCGATCTGGATGCCTTCCCCAGCCGGCTCTGCCGGATCAACAACGGCACCCCGCGGCCGACTGTCGTCAACCAGCACATGCTCGATCAGCACCCCCGCCCTGGTTGAGCGGTTTCTGGTGCAGACGCTGCGTGCTGCCGACTGGGCTACTGGAAACCTGCGCGAACTGTGACCTATCCTGGCATCCGAAACCTGTTCGACCATCGCCGGCGTCGATGCGGCTTATCGAAATGGCTTTCATCGCGCGCTGCACCCCGATCTGTCGACCTGCCGGATCGATATGTTGCAGGCAAAACAGACTTTTTGCTCAATAACGGCATCCTCGAGCGCGCGGTTGGTATCCCCGCATGGGTCGCGCCAGCGCCACTTGCCGCAGCGACCGAACAGCTGACTTGTCGCACCCGCGAGAGCGCCTGACAAAGCCAACCTAGGGGCACGGATTGCATTTCTACCAAGTCAGTAGACATTTGTTTAGCTTATCCTGCCGCCACTTACCCGGAAGGCCGATCCATGAACGCGCGAAACCCACTGAACGAAAGCCGCCCGGTCGGCGTCGTCGCTGGTCGGCACAAAGACGGCCGGACGTTGCTGACCTACGACAGCGATGCCCATCATGCCGAAGGCCCGCGCGCACGCGCGCTCGTCTTTGCTGATCCCAAGTCCAGGGCGATGCTGCCGCTGATCGACAAGGTCGCGCCAAGTGAGGCCAATATCCTGATCGTCGGCGAAACCGGCACTGGGAAAGAACTCGTCGCGCGCTTCGTTCACGATCGCAGCAACCGGGCGAAGTCCGCCTTCGTCGCGGTCAATTGCGGCGCCTTTTCCGAAGCGCTGATCGAGGGCGAACTGTTCGGGTATGAACGCGGCGCCTTCACGGGCGCGCAGACCGCCCGTGAAGGCTGGTTCGAAGCGGCCAACGGCGGAACACTGTTCCTCGACGAGATTGGCGAGCTGCCGGCCGCGCTGCAGGTAAAGTTGCTGCGCGTATTGCAGGAGCGCGAGGTCGTCCGCCTCGGCTCACGCACCCCGATTCGGCTCGACATCCGCATCATCGCCGCCACCAACGTCGATCTGCAGCAGGCCGTGGATGCCGGCACCTTCCGTTCGGACCTGTTCTACCGGTTGCAGGTCGTTGCCTTGCCCCTGCTGCCGCTGCGCGAACGCCCGGCCGACATCCTCCCGCTCGCCCAGCACTTCCTCGCCATCTATGGCACGCGCGTCAAAGCCAGCCGTCTCGAACTTACCCCTGCCGCCGAAGAAGCGCTGTTTCACTACGCTTGGCCGGGAAACATCCGCGAACTGGAAAACGCCATCCACCGCGCCACGCTTGTTTGCCAGGAAGGCCGCATCGAGGCCGGCGACCTGGTGCTGGGCGCGCGCCTCGCCCAGTCGGCGCCGCCGTCGGCCGCTTCGAACGATCCGGCCGCTGCGCCTGAGGAACAGGTACGCGCGCTGGTCGGCCAATTGCTCGACGGACGTCACCCCGACCTGCTCGACAGTTTGGTTGCGACGGCCGTGACCGAGGCCTTCCGCCGGTCGGGTTCCAACCAGATCAAGACCGCCGAGGCCTTGGGCGTGACCCGCAACGTGGTGCGCACGTATCTTAAGAACCTCGATCTTATCTAAGCGCAAAAACCACCAGTGGCGCTGCTGAAACTGGTGCATGCCCCAATTGACGCCCAGTCCATAACCCGCAGAAATCCGCCGGTTTTCGAGTTGGCATAGCTCTTGCGATATTTCCTGCGCACTCCCTTGCGAAGGAATTCCGCCGATGGCGACGCCCGATGAAATCTGGTTTACCCGTTGCCCCGTCCCCACCGCGACCGGGATTGCGTACAAGCTCGGCTGGTTGACCAAAGCCTTTGCAGCCGACGGCATCACCTTGCGCACGCTTCAGGAATCAAGTGCGGAATTGGGCCGCCACCATTACGACCACGGCCTCCCGACGCTGATCCGCGAAGGCGGCAACATGCTGGCCTTCGGCGCTCGCGCGCAGGGTGAGCCCACTCGCCTGATCGGCCTGACCTGGATTGAGGAAAGCCAGCTGATCCTGGCCCGCGCGGGTTCGGGGATCCGCTCCGCCGCCGACCTAAAGGGCAAGCGTCTGGCGCTGCCAAGCTGGAACAGGAACCCGCTCCCATCGCACGTGCGCGGCACCAGCATTGCGCGCGGCATGTCGCTGGCCGGCTACAAGGGTGCGCTCGCTTCGGCCGGCCTGACCTTCGACGATGTCGACCTTATCGAAACCCCTGACCACGCGCGCAGCGTCGGCGGCAGCGGCCGCGATCTTGCCCCGCGCGAGAACCGCGTCGGCCGCTTGTGGCCGTTCGCCACGCTCGTCGCCGGCGAAGTCGACGCAATTTATGTCAAGGGCGCTGCCGCGCTCGACGAGGCCAAGGTTCACGGCCTTGAAGTCGCGATTGATCTCGACGCCTTGCCCGATCCACGCTTCCGCGTGAACAACGGCACCCCCCGCCCGATCACTGTTCACCAGAGCCTGCTCGACGACCATTTCGACCTGGTCGTCCGGTTCCTCGCGGTAACCCTGCGCGCCGCCGACCATATCGCAGAGGAGCCCGGTCGCCTGCGCGAAATCCTCGAGTTCGAAACGGCCGGCAGCCCCGATGCCGTCAACCATGCGTACGCCAAACTGCACGAAGGCCTGCACCCGACGCTTGATGCCGAGCGCCTCGCGCTGTTCGACCAGCAAAAGAAGTTCCTGTTCACGCACGGCTTCCTCGATGCCGATTTCGCGCTTGCCGACTGGATCGACCCGCGACCGCTCGCCGCCGCCTACGCGCTCAACGCCCAGCTCGCGCACCCCGTGTTTGCCTGATTTCCAAGGAGATAAGATGATGTCGCAGCCCCTGTCCCCCGAAGCCCTCGCGTTTGTTCTCCAAGCCGAGAAGGATGCCCGCAAGGCGTTTCGCCTGCTGCGCGAAACACGCACGATCTCGCCCTCGGGCACGCTGTTCTACGGCGTCCGGATCCCGGGCGAGGAGAAGCTTGTCACGCTCAACTATGCTGGTTTGTGGGCGGACGATCCCGATGCGCCGATCACCAACGTGATCGATTTCGACGGCAACAACCTCTGGACCGGCTCACCGGGCGGCACGGCGCGTTACCTGAAACTGTTCAAGAAACATCCGGATATCCAGGCGGTAAGCCACGTCCACACGCCGCATCTTGGCGCCTATTCGCAGGCGCACGCCGAACTGCCGCTGCTCTATGTCCCGAACCGCCGCTTCCGCTTTTCCAGCAAGTTGCCGGTCTACATCAATCGGCGCCAGCCCGAGGTCGACTTCATCCTGGATTCGCTCGACCTGGACCGGGAGGTGCCCGGGATCGTGGAGGCGAACGGCGGCGCGACCGTGTGGAGCTGGAAGGGCTTGCGCGATCTTACCAATCAGATCGTCCTGCTGGAAGAAGGCGCGCAGTTCCAAATCCTCGCCAAAGCGCTCGGCGGCTCGCAGGCGTTCGGCCCTGGCGTCCTCGAGCAGCAGTGGAAAATGGGCAAGCTCGTACCTGCCGACGCCCGTGTCGAAGATGACGGCACGATCCTCTACGCGGACGAACGCGTCCCCGAACCTGCCGAATAAGCGGCCGGGAGCGCGCCTGACCGGTGCGCTCCCGCTCAGCGGAGCGATTGTCCCATGACCCAGCCCAAACGCCAGCTCGCGCTTGCGGTTTTCCTCACCCGGCACGGCCACCACCCCGGTGCGTGGCGCCAGCCCAATTCGGCACCACCGGGCCGGCCCGATTTCGCGCACTGGGCCCGACTGGTGCAGACTGCCGAACGCGGCAAGCTCGACGCGGCGTTCTTCGCCGACTTTGTCGGGCAAAGCGGCGCCCGCACCCGCGGGATCGAACGCCGCCACGCCTTCCTTGATTTCGAGCCGCTGACGGTCATCGCCGCACTGGCCGCCATCACCAGCCGGATTGGTCTGGTCGCCACGGTGAATACCAACTTCGAAGCTCCCTATTCGCTGGCCCGGCGCTTCGCCTCGCTCGAAATGATTTCGAACGGCCGCACCGGCTGGAACATCGTCTCCTCGCTCGGCGAAGGCGCGGCGCAAAGTTACGGGCTCGACGAGCGCTACAGCCACGCCGAGCGCTATGCCCGGGCTGACGACTTCGTCGATCTGGCAAAGAAACTATGGGACAGCTGGGAAGACGACGCGTTCGACGGTGCCGATCCCGAAACAGGCATTTATCTGAAGGCCGACGCCGTGCACCCGGTGCACCATCGCGGGCCGTTCTACCACGCCGACACCGTGCTCGACATGCCCCGGCCGGCGCAAGGCTATCCGGTGTTCGCGCAGGCCGGCAATTCCGACCCAGGCCGCGATTTCGCCGCCAAACACGCCGAGATGATCTACGCCGCCGCGCAGTTCATCGAGGACGCGCAAAGCTTCTATGCCGACGTCAAACGCCGCGTCGTCGGTTACGGCCGCGATCCCGACAGCCTGAAGGTCATGCCCGGCCTGTCCTTCACCATTGGGTCCAGCCTGCAGGAAGCGCAGGACAAATTCGGCGCGCTCGAAGACAAGGTCGACTTCGCGGGCGACCTCAACCTGATGGGCCACGACGTCAGCGCGTATCCGCTCGACGGTCCGCTGCCCGATTTGCCCGAACCCGAAAACGGCAAGGGCCGCTGGCGCCAGCTGACCGCGCTGGCGCGGCGCGAGAACCTGACCATTCGCCAGCTGTTCCTGCGCTTCAACGCGGTGCGCGGTCACCGGGTGGTGCTGGGCACCGCCAGCGATATCGCCGACCAGATTCAGGACTGGTTCGAACGCGGCGCTGCCGACGGGTTCAACCTGATCCCGCCCTTGCTGCCAAGCTCGCTCGACGAGTTCGTCGATCAGGTCATTCCCGAACTGCAGCGCCGCGGCCTGTTCCGCACCGAATACACCGGAACGACGCTGCGCCAGCACCTGAACCTGCCCTGCCCCGCCAATCCCAACGGCGCTAAACGCGGTGCGCTCGAAACCCCCATCCTCGAAACTGCCTGATCCGGAGACCTTGTTATGTCCGCTCCCCTCGACACCCTGTGGTACACCCGCTGCCCCGTCCCCACCGGCCTCGGCATTGCCATCCAGAAGGGCTGGCTCGAAGACACTTTCCGCGCGCAGGGCACCAAGCTCGGCTCGCTGCTAGAGTCGAACGACTTCGCCACGCGCGAATCGCACTTCAGCCACACCGTGCAGAATTCAGTGCGCCACGGCGGCAACATCCCGGCAATCAGCGCCCGCGCGCGCGGGCGCGACACGCGCGTGCTCGGCCTGTCCTGGGCCGATGAAACCCAACTGATCCTCACCAGCCCCGAATCGGGGATAACGTCCGCACGCGATCTGAAGGGCCGTCGCTTCGGCCTGCCCAACTGGAAAAACGTCGAGATCGACTTCTCTCGCGCCCAAGCGATCCGGGGTCTCGAAAATGCGCTGCGGCTCGAAGGGCTGGAAGTCAGCGATGTCGAACTGGTCGATCAGACCATTGACACCCACTATAGCGAGGGCCGCGCCGAACGGGTGGCCGGAACGCTGGCGTGGAACGGCCGCACTACCAGCCGTGCCCGCGCCAACAATCTCGAACTGATCGCGCTGCTCCGGGGCGAAGTCGACGCGATCTTCCTCAAGGGCGCCTCGGGTGCGCAGATCGCCAACCAGTTCGGCCTGACCACAGTGATAGACACCGGTGCCCATCCAGATCCGCTCGTCCGCGCCAACAACGGCACCCCGCGCACGCTGGCGGTCGACGGCCATCTAGTCGACCACCACTTCAACGCCGCCACCACGATTGTCGAACAGGTGCTGCGCGCCGAAGCTTGGGCTCAGCAGAACCCGTCCGAGGTCCGCCGATTCCTTGCCCGCGAGACCAATTCCAGCGAGTACTGGGTGTCGGTCGCGTATGGCGAAGATGCCGAAACCCGCCTGAAAACCAACCTGTCGGAGCAGTCGCTCACCGCGATTCAGGACTTCACGAACTTTCTGCACCGCTGGAATTTCATTCCCGAAACCTTTGACGTGAACGACTGGGTGGACGCCCGGCCGCTAGCCGCGGCGCAGCAGCGGGCTCTGGCGGTCGCCTGAATGCTTGCGGTTGCCGAGGGGGCGGAACCGCACCTGAAACGTGAGCGAGGCTTTGCGGCCTGGCTCACGCGCAGCCCGTTGCTGCGCTGCCTGGCCATTTACGGCGAGATGCCGCGCCGCTTCCTGCTGACCGCGCTGCTGTTCACCGCGGTCAACGCGGCGCTCGTCGCGCAGCAAGTGCTGGTCGGACACGCCGTGCAGGAAGCGGGCACGGGCCGGCTGATCGTGCAAACGGCGCCCGGCGTTCTCGACTACTCCCGCGTGTGGTTCTGGGCGAGCGCGCTGCTCGGCCTCAGCACCATCCGCGCGGCAGTCCAGTACGGGGCTCAGCTGTTGTCGCTTTCGATCGGTCAGGAACTGCTCACCATCCTGCGCCGCCAGATCATGACCCAGATCCAGCGGCTCGACCTGTCATACCACTGGCAGCACGGGGTGGGGGAAATGGTCACGCGAATGACGCGCGACGCGGACAAGGTTCGTGATGCATTGATCAATTTTTGGCGGCAGATGTTCGAAACCGGTCTGGTCGTGCTGGTCTCGACCGCCGTCCTCATCTGGTATTCGCCCTGGCTCGGCATCATTCCCTTCGCGCTGCTCGTCGCCGGCATCGCGCTGCTGGCGCGCGAGGCGGACACGTTGGTCGTGCTCGACCGGCGGATCGGGGCGGCCTACGATGCCGTGACGCAGGACTTGTCCGAAGGCGTCAACGGCGTTCGCGTGATCAAGGCGTTCGGACTCGGCGGCGCAAGAAGCGCGAAATTCGCCGATCATGTCGACACCTTCCGCCGCGAAGCCCGCGCCGCGCTGCGCCATGCTTCGCGCCGGGTCCCACTCCCGCAAACGGTGATCGCGCTCGGCCACGCCTGGGTACTCGGCTACGGCGCTTGGCTCGTCAGCCAGCAGCGCCTCGGTGTCGGCGCGCTGGTCGCGGCGATGCTGGTCGTCAATTCGCTCGTCCTGCGCATCGACGGCATCGGCCGCCTGCTGCAGGTCATCGCCGACGCCCGCAGTTCCGCAGGGCGCATTTGGGAAGTGCTGGACGCACAACCGGGCATCCATTCTGGCGCTCGTCACCTGCCTGAAGGCTCGCTCGGCATCCGCTTCGAGAATGTCTCGGCCTCACCTCTCGGCGATGGCGGGCTGGTGCTTCACGATCTCGCCTTCACTATCCAGCCGGGTGAGATCGTCGCTCTGGTTGGCCCTACAGGGTCGGGCAAATCCATCCTCACCAGCCTGCTGCCCCGGTTGGTGGAAGCCGATCGCGGGACGGTGGCGATCGGATCGGACGCGCTTGGCTGGCACGACGTGCGCGATCTCGAACTGGCCCACTTGCGCCGCCGCGTCCACGTCTTGCCCCAGGAAAGTTTCCTGTTCTCGGACACCCTTGCCGCCAATTTGCGCCTGTCCGCTCCCGATGCGACTGACGAAGCCTTGCATACGGCTCTCGACCAGGCTGCTGCCAGCGAAGTATTCGAGCGACTAGCTGACGGCTTCGAAACCAGGCTGGGTGATCGGGGCGTCACTCTGTCGGGCGGGCAGCGCCAGCGCATCTGCCTTGCGCGCGGGCTACTCTCGGATGCCGATATCCTCGTGCTGGACGACGCAACCAGCGCGCTCGATGCCTTGACCGAACGCCGGGCGATCAACAAGGTGCGCTCGCTGCGCCGCACTGGCGACCATCCAGTGACGATGCTGATCGTCTCGAGCCGGCTGGCGACGATCCTGGCCGCAGACCGCGTCATGGTGCTCGTCCAAGGACGGATCGTGGCTTCGGGCACGCACGACAAATTGTCCGCAACCAATGCCGAATACCGCGCGCTGATGGGAATCTGAGATGAACGCGTTCCGGGGCGACAGCGCACTGTCCGACATCGAGCTTGAGGAAAAATTCGCCAAGAAGGCGCTCACCCGAGGCATGACCTCGCGCCTCCTGCCGCTGGTCGGCCCGGTTCGCGGCCGGATCGCCGCAGTTATCGGCATCGAGGTTGTGCAGGTCCTCGCCATATTCGCCCGGCCGCTGCTCGTCGGGCTGGTGATCGACCACGGCCTGAGCCGCGCCGGTGCTGGCGGCATCGACGCCCGGCTGATCGCATGGGCCTGCGCCGGCCTCGCGGCTACCTGGGCGCTGCGCTTCGGCCTCGGCGGGCTGTCGCAGTACAACACCGGTATCGCCGCGATCCGCGTGCTCAATGATTTGCGCGCGCGGGTCTTCGCGCACGTCCAGACGCTGAGCGTCGGCTATTTCGACCGCACCAAGGCCGGCCGCATCATCTCGCGCGCGGATCGCGACGTCGACACGCTCGAGCCGCTGCTGATCCAGGGCCCACCGGAATTCCTGTCCGCCATTTTGCGGCTCATCATCTCGGCCGTGATGTTGTGGCTGATCGCACCAATGTTGCTGCTCGGGCTGGTCGGGGTCGTCCCCGCGTTGTTCATCGCCACCGCCCTGTTTAAACGCATCGCGCACCGCACCTGGGCCACAGTGGCCGAACACCGCAGCCGCTTCACCGCACACCTTGTAGAAGCCGTCGCTGGCGTCCGCCTGATCAAGCAGGCTGGGCGCGAGGCCGAGAACCTGGCGACCTATCAGGGCCTGCTGCGCGATTTTAACCAGGCGCTGGTGCGCGGGAACATGCGGTCTGGCTGGTTTGCACCGTTCACCGGCATCCTCACCAGCGCTGGACTGACGCTGATCCTGCTCATCGGCGGGCGTGAAGTGGCGCTCGGCAACCTGACGCTTGGACAGCTGACGCAGAGCCTGTTCTATGTTTTCCTGTTCCTCGCCCCACTGCAGGAATTGAACGACCTGTTCGAACGCTTCGCCAACGGCACCGCCTGCGCGCAGCGGATCTTTCTGTTGCTCGATACTAGGCCCGATATCGTCGACGGTCCCGGCGCCTTGCACTTGCCGCGAACCGCCGGTGAAATCGAATTCCGAAATGTGTCCTTTGGCTACCTCCCTCATAAGCAGGTCCTCCATTCATTGAACTTGCACATCGCACCGGGCGAGACGCTGGCCATTGTCGGCCCCACCGGGCATGGGAAATCAACGCTCGTCCAGCTCTTGACGCGGTTCTACGACGTCAACGAAGGCGCGGTGCTGCTCGACGGGCACGACATCCGCACCCTGTCGGAAGCCAGCCTGCGCCGCCAGATCGGTGTCGTCCTGCAGGACAACGTGCTGTTCGGCGGATCGGTGTTCGACAACCTCCGGCTTGCCCGCCCCTCGGCTTCCGACGCCGAACTGCTTGCTGCAGCGCGCGAACTCGGCGCGGACGAAGTGCTGGAATCGCTGCCGCATGGCTACCACACCGAAGTCGGCCCTCTCGGCAGCCAGCTGAGCCAAGGCCAGCGCCAGCTCGTGTGCCTGGTCCGCGCCTATCTCGCCGATCCTGCTGTGCTGGTGCTCGACGAGGCTACCTCGGCCGTCGATGTAAGCACCGAACAGCGCATCCGCCGCGCCCTGCGCCTGATCTGCCAGTGCCGTACGTCGGTAATCATCGCCCACCGTCTTGCAACCGTCAGAGATGCCGACCGGATCGCAGTTATCGAGAACGGCCGCGTGTTGGAGTTGGGCAGCCACGATGCCTTGTATGAAGCTAAAGGCCGCTATCGCGCGCTCTATTCCGCCTATGACAATCAATTAATTTCTAATTCTAATTTTTTAATTTAGTTTATGAAGAATCTGAGTCATTATCACAATTAAATAACTTCGTAAATATAGAAGTAATATGTTTGAAGATTTAGGGTTTAATATTTTTTAATTTCATATTGAAGAAAATAACACTCAAATTCTACTCTCACTCATTGCCGCATCTTCCGAAACTCCTCGAGCGCCTTGCCTTCGCGGGAAGCACCTTCCGCCCGCGACCGGTTGCCCAGCTTGGCCTTGTAGCGTTTGGGCATGGCGTCGTTGATGATGTCGAAGATGCGCTGTTCAAAGTGCCAATTCTGCAGCCACAACGCCTTCTTCTCCGGCGTCCGGCTGCGGCGGTACTGGTCGGCATAGTAGTCGACCTCGGACTGCGCTTCCGCGCGCCGTGCCAGGCGCAGGTCCCACTCGGCTTTCTCGACCTCGTCGAGTGGGCCTTCGGTTCGAACGCGACCCGTGCGCAGGTTGATAGAAATGTCGTCGGGATGCGGCACCGGGTCGGGCTCGACAATGCCAAGCCGGTCCCGGCGCTTCAGCTCCTCAGTCCAGCGCTGCTTGTACTCAAACGCATTTTCCAGCGCCGTCTGATGCGTGTCGAGGTGCCGCTGCTCGACCTCGCGCACAATTTCAGCCAGCGCCTTCTGCGAGAGGCGGCTGCCCTTCATCGCGGAGATGGCGAGCGAGCGCATCGCCGCCTGGATGGCAGGCAGCTCGATGGTTGTGTCACCTTCGCGGATCGTCACGAGCCGGTACGCTTCGGCCAGGATCAGGTCGTCGGTCGGCTTCGCGGCCGGGTCGAGTTTCTGCGGCGGCGCCTTGGCCCGCTTGGGGCGGCCCCTCGGGTTGCCTGACTGACCTTTGGCAAAGCGGGTAGTGGCAGGCGGCCTGCCGTAGCCGACGTCGTACCCGGCCGGGACGACGCTGGTGCCCGGCTGCCCCGCCGGATTGACCGGCTGGCTCATTCGGCCGCCTCGCGTGGAGGATCACGCCGCTCGGCGACATCTTCAAAGAGGCTGTTGCACCCCTGCAGGTGTGCACGCTTGCCGGTCAGCTGCTCCCAGCGCCGGACTATCGTGTCGCAGTACAGCGGATCGTATTCGATCATCCGCGCCCTGCGCCCGGTCTTCTCCGCTGCAATCAGCGTGCTGCCCGAGCCTCCGAAGCAGTCGAGCACGACCTCGCCGCGGCGCGAGCAGTCACGGATGGCATCGGCGATAAGCGCGACCGGCTTGACCGTCGGGTGCATCGCCAGCTCCTCGGAGCGTTGGGCGCTGATCGAACTGATCCCGGCGTAATCCCAGACGTTGGTGCGGTAGCGTCCGGTCTCGCCAAGCCCGAAGCTGTTGGTGTGCTCGGCCGTGCCGTGCTTGAACACGAACACCAGCTCATGCTTCGAGCGGTAGAACGCGCCCATGCCGCCGTTAGACTTGTTCCAGACCACCAGGTTCTTGAGTTCGGTAAAGGCCTGTCCTCCGGCGACCAGCAACTCGGCCATGTGCCGCCAGTCCATGCAGACAAACGCGATGGCGCCGTCGCGCATCACGGTGGCGGCATTGCCCAGCGTCACCGCGAGAAACCGCGTGAACTGGTCCTGGGTCATTTCGCCCGAGGCAAACGCAAACTCACGGTGCTTGACCGCGCCCAGCCCGCAGACATTGCCGTCGATCTTCACGTTGTAGGGCGGATCGGTGAACACCAGGTCGATCCGCTCGTCGCCTAGCAGAGCCGCGAAGTCGCCCGGCTCCTGCGCGTCCCCGCACAGCAGCCGGTGGCGGCCGAGCAGCCAGATGTCACCGCGCCGGGTCACCGGCTCCCCCATCAGCACCGGGAGGGCGTCCTCGACCGCATCGACACCGTCCGGATCGGCATCGCCGGCCTCGTCGAGCACGAGGTCGATCTCGGCAAGACTGAACCCGGTCAGCTCGACATCGAACTCGAGATCGGCCAGCGCCTGCAGCTCGATCGCAAGGATGTCGCGGTCCCACCCGGCGTTGAGCGCCAGCTTGTTGTCGGCCAGCACGTAAGCGCGGCGCTCCGCGTCCGACAGATGCGACAGGGCGATCGTCGGCACCGACTTCCAGCCCAGCGACCGCGCGGCCTCGACCCGGCCGTGCCCGGCTACGATCTCGCCGTCGTCCGACACCAGCACCGGATTGGTGAACCCGAACCGGCTTATCGAGGCCGCGATCTGCTTGAGCTGCTTGCGCGAGTGCGTGCGGGCGTTGCCGGGGTACGGCCGCAGCGAGGCAATGGTGCGTTCGGTGACTTGGGCGAAGGTCATGCGATGGGACTCCGTGAAACGAAGTCGTACCTCTATATTGAACGCTTGCAAATGTCAATGGCAGGCGTATCCTGCCGACCTTCCACAGTGAACGAGCGGGTAAGTCCAATGAGCTTTGGCGAACGTCTTCACCGGCTGCGCGTCGGCCGCAGCCTTTCGCTGCAGGATGTCGCGACCGCTACCGGCATCTCGAAGGCGCACGTCTGGAATCTCGAGAAGGGGATTTCGGACAACCCGTCGGTCGAGCTGGCGATCAAGCTGGCCGAATTGTTCCGCGTGCGGGTGGCCGACCTGATCGGTGAGAACCCGTCGTCGGCGGACGAGGAGCCCGAGATGGTGGCCATGTTCCGTGACCTCAAACAACTCGATCCGCGAGATCGCGACACGATCCGCGTGCTGATGGCGCAGCTTCGCAAGGGGCAGGACCAGACGGCTTGAAGATCGATCGGCTTGACCTCGACGGCGCTGCCTCGCCGCTGGCGCTGGTGACGCGTATCCTTGAGGTCGTGCCGGACCTGCCGATCCCGGTGCCGCTCGAGCAGCTATGCGAGCGGTTCGACATTGCCTCGATAGCCGAGCTTCACACCGCGGGTTTCGAGGCGGCGCTGATTACTGACCAGGCCAAGGCTCTTGGCGCGATTCTGGTCCGGGCCGGCGTGTCACCGCAGCGGCGGCGGTTCTCGATTGCTCACGAGCTTGGACATTTCCTGATGCCAAGCCACCTGCCCCCGCTAGGAGGCGAGTTCCTCTGCTCGAGCGCCGACCTCGCTGCGCTGTCGAAACACGAGCATGGCCGGCATGCGCGCCGGGAGGCCGAGGCCAACCAGTTTGCCGCCCACCTGCTGATCCCGCCGCCGATCCTGGAAGCCAAACTCGGGAGCCACCCGCTCGATCTGGCCGAGATCGGCCGGCTGGCCAGAACCTTCGATGTGAGCCGCGAGGCCATGGCCCGCGCCTGCGTCGATCAATGTGCCTCCGCCGCTGCCGTCATCATGGTCAGCGATGGGATGATCCAGCGTATGTACCGGCGCGAGGGCCAGTTCCCGTACATCGAGACTGGCCGGGGCCAGCCTGTGCCGGCCGGCTCGGTGTTTCACGGTTGCACACTGTCCCCGGGTTTGGCTACCGGGATGGCGTCTTGCGAGCCCGGGGTATGGCTGGCTGGTCGCTCGCTCAGGACTGTCGCCTCGCTCGAGGAGCAGGTCCTCTTCCAGCATAACGGCTATGCCATGATCCTGCTGAACGCCGAGCTGCGCGTCGCCGCTTGAACGCGAAGCCGCTACAAATTCGCTGCCGCTGTGCGCGGCGCGGGATCGCTGTTCTTCAACGCCCCCTTCGCTGTTTGCGACAGCGTAAATGCCTGTTTACCGCAACGGCAATTCCCTGTTCCGTGCTTAGGGAATTTGCACCGACAGGCGCAGAATCCTGCGCATTTCCATGGGTTATAGGCCGTCCAAATGGCCGCAGAAACGCTAATTTCCCTGTTAAATGCGTTAGAACAGGGAAAAGCAGGGTGAGACGCGTTCGCCAGTGACTGTGCCGCGCACCAGACAGTCCGACAAGGTAACACGATTTCGCCTTCGGGCGTGCAGCGCCCCTTAAATGGCGCAGTTCTGCGGAGTTTGGCAGGCCTGACAGTCAGCGCTTGGGCGGGAGACAGTCTCACATCCCGGCTTTGCGGCGCATTTTGATGCAAATTCTCCGCCGCCAGTTTCCCCGCCCACGCCGGTCGTACGAAGATCGTGAGCGGCTTCTGCTGCTCAGGCTGTGAGCCCGAGCAGTGCCTCCTGGTCGGCCCACGCAATCGGCAGAGCGGCTTCAAGCAGCCTGCTTCGCGTCAGTGCCTTGGGTTGGCCGCCGCCTGCGATGGCTTCGACAATACGCGGACTGATCCAGCTCAGCCGGTAAAGCTTGACCAGCTGCTTGCGGCAGCGGCCGTGCTGGACCGCGATCTTGTTCAGGCTGAGGCCCGGGTTGACGGCAACAAGCGCCTGCGCTTCTCGCGCATCCGCCAGTAGCCCCATGAGATGCTCGTCGATTGTAGCGTCGCTAACTGGGCCATCGATCCTCAGTTTGACTTCGCGGAACGGCTTGCGTGCTGGCAGTGGGAATGTGACGCTCCAGCTGGGCAGGTCAGCAAGGCCCAGCACCGCAGGGTTGATGGTGAGTTCGATCTGGCTTCTGCCCAGCCGGATCACTGGCACCAGCTCGCGCAGCGCCTCGTGCCGCAGTGTAGACACGGAGATCCTTGCCGAAATGCTGCGCGCGCCTTCGAACAGGGTGGTGAGCAGCCCGGCTTCAGTGAACCCGGCCAAGCGGCGCAGGGCGTGCTCGTCATGCAGCAGCTGTGTCAGGCCGGTGATGACGTGCCGGTCGAACTCCCCCTGGCGGAACCGCGTCGGCGGCCGGCCACCCGGCCTGGCAAGGCCTTGCGGGTCTCGTAGTAGCAGTAGCGCCGCGTGCCCTTTGTTGCATAGGTCGGCACCATCGGCCGGTCCTCGGGATCGCGCAGCAGTCCGCGCGGCGGCGCCTTGCGGGCCAGCTGCGCCTGCACCGCGGCCCACAGCGCCTCGTCAACAATCGCTGGATGCTCGCCTGGGTGGACGTCGCCCTTGTGCACGATCATACCGCGGTAGACCAGGTTCTTGAGCAGGTGGAACAGGCTGCCGCGCGCAAACGGGATGCCGCCGCGATGCGGACCGCTGGTGCGCTGCTGGATCTTGGTGACGACGCCAGCGGCCCGCAGCTGCTCGATCAGGGCGGGTACGGTGGCAGCCTCCAGATACCGCCGCATGATCGTGCGCACTCGTTCAGCCTCCTCCGGCACCGGGACCAGCTTCCTGTCCATGACCTCGTATCCCAGCGGCACTGGTCCGCCCATCCACATGCCCTTGCGCTTGGAGGCAGCGATCTTGTCGCGGATGCGCTCCCCCGTAACCTCCCGCTCGAACTGGGCAAAGGAGAGCAGTACGTTCAGCGTCAGCCGCCCCATGCTGGTCGTGGTGTTGAACGCCTGGGTCACCGAGACGAAGCTAGCCGATCTCGCATCGAGCCGCTCGACGATCTTGGCGAAGTCGGCAAGGCTGCGGGTTAGCCGGTCGACCTTGTAGACAACGATGACATCGACCTCGCCGGCATCGACCGCGGCCAGCACGGTCTTGAGCCCCGGCCGCTCCATCGATCCGCCCGAGAACCCGCCGTCGTCGTAGCGGCCGGGCAGGAGGTTCCAGCCTTCGTGACGCTGGCTGAGGATATAGGCTTCGCAGGCCTCGCGCTGGGCATCGAGGCTGTTGAACTCCTGCTCGAGCCCATCCTCGGTCGACTTGCGGGTGTAGACCGCGCAGCGCAGCGCCTTCATCGCTTGCGTCCCGCCAGGCCGAAGAACAGCGGGCCGTTCCAATTGGTGCCGGTGATGGCCCGGGCGATGGCGGAGAGTGACTTCCAGTGCTGGCCATCATAGCGGAAGCCATCATCGAGCACGGTGACGGTGTGACCCACCCCGTGCCAGTCACGCACCAGCCGCGTGCCCGGGGTGAGTTTGCGGGACAAGGCAGGGCGCGCAGCGCCCTCCCCGGCCTGCACCACCGCCTGCCGCAGCAGCGACCGCGTTGCCCGGCTGATGCCGCCCAGCTTCTGCTCCTGCAGCCGGTAGCCGATCCCCAGCCGCAGCAGCTCGGGCGACAGGCGGGGAGCAGGCGCACCGTGCCGGCGCGCCCACTCTGCCTCGAGCTCTCCGGGCGGCATCTGCGCCAGCCGTTCGAGGGTCAACGAGGGACGCCGGCCCATCAGGCTGCGGCTCCGTCAGAGCCCTCGTCTGCCGGCACGCGGTAGACCCGCTCGCTTCCTTCCAGCTTCTCGCTGGCAAGCGCATGGCCCTTCTTCTTCAGCCCGGTCAGCGCCGCCCGTGCTGTGTGCGGCAGCCAGCCGGTGGCAGCGACCAGTTGGGCCAGCGTCGCACCTTCCATGCGCGACAGCATCTCCAGCACCAGGCTTGTCTTGCTGGGGCGCTTTACGGGCGCGGCGCTGACACCAGTGCCACGGGGCATGCCGGACATGGCGCCGTTCGCCCCGGGCTCGCGCGCCATCCGGCGCTGTGGCCTTGTCGCCAGCTTCGTGTTTACATCGGTCATGGGGTGGTGCTCCGTCAGCGGAAGCAGCACCGTGCTGCTCCCACCGCCCATGGCCGCGCCGGTCATGCCGGGCGGGCCAGCAGCCGCTCACCAGGGCCGCAGTTCAGTGACATCACCAATGCTTGGCGAGCGCGGGAAGTCCAATGGAATGTCCGTTTTTTCGACAATCCTGAACGGCGGATTGTGATATCCGAAAAGCTGCAAGCTGCCGTTCTGAGAGTTCGGCGTTGGCGGCAGCTACCGACCAATATACGCCGTTTCGATGGCGTTACGGAAATGTCGGGTTGCGCCGAAACGGACCGGGAAGTCGGTCGGAATGACTTCGGACATTCTGCGGATCTATTATGAGAGTCGATTGAGCGGTTCCGGCTCTCTTGCCGTTCTAGGGACGCCATCCCCTTCCGCAAGCCGGCGCGCCATTAGGTACTAGAAAAATCGCGACCCTGCCTTCCCGAAGAATTCGGCACTGGCGTCTATGACCTCCTTTGCCTTTTCGGGTGTTCCGCCCAGCAGGCCCGCTTTGAACACAGTCGCGTCGGCCTTGAATGCCCGCATTGCGCTAACGCGTTCGTCAAGCGACATGCCCTCGCGTCGCCAAATAAACCGCCCGACCGGGGTCCAGAACCAGACCTTGTTGGCCTGATACTCGGGTAGGCGGATCACGGCGAACTCCATCGCGATCCAGAACTCGGCAGCGTCCCAGGCTTCGTCCGCCTCATGCGAACTGATAGCGACATCCCGAGCTTCCGTCGCGAAGATGGCGTGGAAGTAGTCACTGTGCGGGGTAGTCACTCTCTCGAAGCCCTTCAGCACCTTCCACTCGACCCTATCGAGAGCGTTCAGCGGCAGCTTCGACACGGCCAAGTGCCGCTCTGCGTTCCGCGCAGGCATGGACAAATGCATCAGGGCTGCCAGACGCGCGTTGTCCTCCCGCATCACCGCTCCCGCCACAGCCCAGTGAAAGCAGAGCGAGGCAGGCACGAGCCGAAGTGAGATCCAGTATGTGAAACCGGAGTTGTTGCCGCCGGGGTCGGAAACGGCGGCGATCGCGCGAAGGACGGCGCGGAACGCCTCCGGACCGCCCCACCGCGTACCGATCAGGACCAGACGGCGCAAGGCCTCGGATCGCGTCACCAGGTTGGCTACAAGGTCGTTGATCGACTCGTTCGTTGGATGGTCTGTCGGATACTCAGAGCCGGATACAAAGTTCAGAACCTTCTCGACCTCGACGGCCAGCAGGTCAGACCAATCTGGCGCAGTACAATTTTCACGGCACTGCAGTTTGCCCTGGGCAATGGTCATCGCGACCGATTGGGGATGGGGGCTGTCCCCGCGGATCGCCTCGAACTTCGACAATGCGCGCGTGAAGAAGGTGTCCGCGTCGGCGGCGCGCACGATACGGCCCTGACGATGGGCGATGATGTCGGCACCGAGCGTGGTGGGATCGCCACGGCTCATCCAATAAAAGGGGTAACGTCGGCTCGCCGTTCGCATGATCGCGGCCTTCAGCGCCGTGTCCCAGTCGCCGGACCAGCCGCAAACGACGAGGCCGAACTCGTCCAGCACGCGATCGAGCAGGGCGTTCATCTCCGGCGAATATGTCTCCAGCTCGTCGTCGGTGTTCTTGATTCGGGCGTCCATGTAGTCACCATGCAGCTTGATGATGGTGCAGCGAGAATGGACAAGCGGCGTTGCGCCGACGATCGCGTCGTCGCTGGCGATCACTACCGGCTCGATGCCGACGTCCCGCAGCGCCGCTTCGAGAAGGCGGTCGAAGTTCGTGGTCACGATGACTCGGATCGCGCTGGCCGCGACCAGCTTCGCGATCGCCTCGTGCGCCTTGGTCGGCCGTCGTCCCGCCTCGCCCTCGACCGGTTCGATGTAACCCTGTATTACTGTGCGACGTTCGGCAGGCGTCGCGGCGACCGCGTCGAGGATCTCGGAATAGCTCGGCGCTTGATCGAAAGTGGCCTGATACCAGGCCGGCCAGTCGGTCTGGTCACCCGCCTCGCGGGCGCGGCCGAGGCGCCGGATGAGATCGATCGTGATCTCCCAGCCAGTCGGAATACCTGCCGCGCGAGATATGCCGCTACCGAGGAGCAGCGCCTGGATACCGGGTGCGTGGTGGAGCGTGAGCGCTAGGGAATCAAGTGGATCGAGTTCTACCATCCGCTCCCTATTGTTCAGGAAGAGCGGCTTTCCAAGGAAATGCCACGAGGATCTCCGGAAATGTAGGCTTCGGCGGGCTTTTATTCCGATATGGCTGGTCTTGAAACCGTACGCCTTCCTAACTGTCGGCTGAATTTTCGCTGCGGGGCTGTGAGGTAAGCTCGCCAGGAGCAGCGAGTCTGGCGATGGATGATCCTCAGGGCAACAAAAAAGTTGGGCAAATTGGGGGCGCAAGTTCGTTCTGCTCGGCCCGCCTCGGGCGCTCAGTCACCCGGGTTGAGAATTCCTGCGTTTTTCCGAAGCGTTTCGACAACGGCATCCGTCACGGCCCGCACCCTTGGCATGTGGCGCATGTCGACATGGATGCCCATCCAGATGTCGCGAACAAGATCCGGTTTGTCGGGGAACAGGCGCACGAGACCCGGCTCTCCATCGGCGCGATAACGGGCGAGCGCCGCAACCCCGGCGCCGGCAAGGGTTGCGTGAATCTGCACCTCGCGGCTGTTGGACCGAAAGCTGATCACCGCGTTGGGGAAGGCGTCCCGCAGCCATTTGGCCTCGGGCAGGTGCGATTGGTCGTCGAGCACTGTCACAAGGCGCACCTGACCAGCCCCGCTACGCGCGGCCCTATCCGAAGATGCATACAGGCCCATGGCGAGCGCGCCCACGCGGCGTGCCGCCACTTCATGCCCCTCAAAGCGCGTCATCCGCAGCGCGATGTCCGCCTCGCGCTTCGATAGACTCAGTGAGCGCATATCGGGAACAAGCTCGACGACGATGCCCGGATGCTTGGCTTGCAGCGCGACGAGCGCCGGGGTGACGATCCGCGCTGCAAGGGTGTCTACGGTGGTCAGCCTGACCAGGCCTTCGAGCGTGACGTCGTTGCCTGAGATGGTGCGTTCGGCCGCCAGTACTTCTGCTTCCGCTCGTTCGGCGTTGCCCAACACCGTCTCCCCAAGGGGAGTCAGCGCATAGCCACTGGGCAAGCGCTGCAGCAACCGCGCGCCCGTCCGTGCCTCCATTGCAGTGAGCCGGCGCCCCATCGTCGGCTGCGTTACCCCGAGTGCGTGTGCAGCAGCAGAGAGTGTCCCGTGCCGGGCAATGGCGAGGAATGTGCGGAGATCATCCCAGTCCATAAGTCTTCATACGAAAACGCATGGCTACTAGTCAAACTTCGAGAATGTCGTGCGCTCATGAAAACGCGTACCTGAGGGTCAACGAGATACAGGACTATCGAACATGACCCAGACAGCTTCGACTTCGCCGGCGATTGCCTTGCTTCGCGTAACCAGCGGCGCCCTCCTCCTGTCCCACGGGTTGATCAAGCTTCTGGTGTTCGCCCCTGGCGGTACCGCGGGCTTCTTCGAGAGTATCGGCTTTCCCGGCGCGCTTGCCTATCCAGTTATCGCCGGTGAAATCGTGCTGGGGCTGGCGTTAGTCGTGGGGCTTCATGACGCGTTGGGCTGCACTGGCAGCGCTGCCGATCATGATTGGGCGATCGTGCCGCACGCCGGCAACGGCTTTACCTTTTCCAATACCGGCGGTGGTTGGGAATTCCCGGTGTTCTGGGCCGTCTCACTGGCTGTCCAGGCGATGCTCGGCGACGGCGCCTATGCGGTCGGTAACCCACTGAGGCAGAAGGTCTGATCGATATGCTTCGCCCCATCTTTCTCTCGCATGGCGCGCCGACACTCCCGTTCGAAGATGTGGCCGCCCGACGCTTTCTGAAGGGCCTCGCGGCGGGCATGTCCCGACCCCGCGCCATTCTGGTCGTGTCCGCGCACTGGGAAACGCGCGTCCCCACCGTCAATGCAGTCGAGCGCAACCCGACGATCCATGACTTCGCCGGCTTTCCTGATGCGCTTTATCGACTGACCTACCCTGCGCCGGGTGATCCGGAGCTCGCAGACCGGATCGTGGGTCTCCTCGCCGAAGCCGGGCTACTATCGGCCACCGATACCGCAAGGGGGCTCGACCACGGGGCCTGGGTGCCGTTGATGCTCGCCTGGCCCAGCGCCGACATCCCGGTGGTGCAGCTATCCGTGCAAAGCCATCTTGGCCCCGGCCACCATCTGGAAGTCGGGCGTGCGATAGCGCCGCTTGCAGAGGAAGGCGTGCTGATCGTTGCCAGCGGCAGTTTCACGCACGACTTGTCGAGCTGGCGCGGCCAGCCAGGCTTGGCCGAACCCGAATGGGTCACGCAGTTTGCAGACTGGTTCGACTCGGCGCTGAGCGCAGGCCGCACCTGCGATCTCCTCGCCTATCGCCGCCTCGCTCCGCATGCACAGCGCAACCATCCGACCGAGGAGCATCTCCTGCCCCTGTTCGTTGCACTGGGTGCGGCGGGATTCAACGGTCCAGTGCAACGGCTTCATGCCAGCAACACTTACGGCGTCCTGCGCATGGATGCCTATGCCTTCGGCACCCCAACCATTCCAACCAACCAAAAAGGACAGCAGTCATGAGCAAGGTTCTCGTTCTCTATTATTCGACTTACGGCCATATCGAGACGATGGCCCAGGCCATCGCGGAAGGTGCGCGCGAAGCGGGCGCGACGGTCGACATCAGGCGCGTGCCTGAAACTGTGCCCGAGGAGGCAGCTAAGGCGAGTCACTTCAAGCTGGATCAGGCTGCCCCGGTCGCGACCGTCGCTGAACTCGAGAACTATGATGCCATAATCATCGGCACCGGCACGCGGTTTGGTCGGATTTCTTCGCAGATGGCGGCGTTTCTCGATCAGGCCGGCGGGCTGTGGGCGCGCGGCGCGCTCAATGGCAAAGTCGGCGCGGCCTTTACTGCTACCGCCACCCAGCACGGCGGTCAGGAAACCACGCTGTTCTCGCTCATCACCAACATGCTCCATTTTGGCATGACCATCGTCGGGCTGGATTACGGCTTCGCCGGACAGTCAGGCCATGACAAAGTGCGCGGTGGCGCCCCGTATGGCGCCACGACCATTGCCGGCGGCGACGGCAGCCGCCAGCCGGACGAGGATGAACTCGCCGGTGCCCGCTATCTCGGTGCGCGGGTAGCAAGGACGGCCACCAAGCTGTTGGGCTGATGAAGGGGCAGGCGCCGTCACACGATGGCGCCTGCCCTTGAACGCATGCTCAAGAAGGGCAGTGCGGCCGGCAACGGCTCACAAAGAAGGGATAGCATGTTCGAGAGCACCGTGAGTTTCCTCGACTGGCTCGGGATTGTGGTTTTCTCGCTGACTGGCGCGCTGGTCGCGTCACGAAAGCAAATGGACATCGTCGGCTTCGTCCTGCTGGGCACCGTCACCGGGATTGGGGGCGGAACGCTCCGCGACCTTCTGCTCGACCTTCATCCGGTCCTGTGGATCGAACAGCCCATTTACGTGGTGGTCTGCGCGCTGGTCTCGACAATCGCGTTCTTCACCGCTCACCTCGTGTACTCGCGCTACCAGCTCATCCTGTGGCTCGATGCCGCCGGGCTAGCCATATTCGCGGCGACCGGCGCCGAACGGGCGCTCGGTGCCGGCGCAGGCCCGATCGTTGCCGTCGTCATGGGCATGATAACGGCGTGCTTCGGCGGCATCATTCGGGACACATTGAGTCAGGAGCGGTCCATCATCTTTTCCTACGAAATCTATGTCACCGCCGCGTTGGCCGCTGCGCTCACTCTGGTTGGTGCCGACGCGCTGGGAGTTGATCGGGAAGTCGGTGTGTCCGCGGCATTCGGGGTAGGCCTCGCGCTGCGAGGAGGCGCGATCGTGTTTGGCTGGTCACTGCCGCGCTACCGATCGCGCCAGGGCCGTGCACACGAAAACGCAGTTAGCTAAAGGGCATCCGCCCGCGTGGTTGCCGAGCCAACAACCGACATCGGTCATAGGAGATTCCGCACGAGCAAGAGCAAAAATGCAGCGGCAGAGTGCGACGTGACGGGGTAGACGACCCCGCACCCAGGTGGGTTTGTATACAATGATAGCGTGGCGCCAGAACAGCGCGCGCAAACCCTCGAACAGTTGAGCCGCCAGCGCTGGGAAGACGCCG
>JAZKDH010000030.1:0-51256 GCA_040387665.1 Pseudomonadota bacterium
TGATGACCTTCTTCTTCCAGGAAATGCCCGAGATCGTCCGGCGCGGGCACCTCTACCTGGCCCAGCCGCCGCTGTACCGCCTAACCAGCGGCAGTACATCGGCTTACGCCCGCGACGATCTCCACCGCATCGAGTTGGAGGCGACGACGTTCAAGGGCAAGAAAGTCGAAGTCTCACGCTTCAAGGGACTTGGCGAGATGAACCCAGGGCAACTGCGCGAAACGACGATGTCGCCGGCCACGCGCTCGCTGCTGCGCATTACCCTGCCCGAACAGAACGAGCAGCGCGTGGTGGTGAAGGACTTGGTTGACCGGCTGATGGGCCGCGACCCGGCTCAGAGGTTCATGTTCATCCAGAACCGCGCCAGCGAGCTCGATCCGGAGATGATCGACGCGTAGCGTGGTGTGACACCGTGCGCGTATTAGACCCCTCCACACAACCGGACTGCGTCGTCCCTCCTCAGCGGAAACGCTATTGGAGTACCGTCCGTCCTTCTTATCCGCCCCGCTGCATCGCCTGCAGTTCTACGTGATCGTGCGAGCAGAAGATCTTCACTTCGCCGGCATGGTCGCGCTTGAGGTCGCGCAGGCGTTGCTGGTTATCGAACCGGAGGCCACGATCGACTTCCATCATGGTCTGGTAATAGCGCAGTCCGGGGGTGCACCGCCGCCGGTCCGCATCCAGTTCGCGGCGGAAGAAGTAGGAATCGCCTGCGTTCAGCACCCAGCCGCCCGCTGTCTGGATCGCTATGCCGGCGTGCCCCCAGGTGTGGCCCGGCAATGGCACCATCAGGATCTCGGGCGGCAGTCCATCAAGCTGGGCAACCCGTTCGAACCCGAACCACCGTTCGCCACTGCTGACGTAAGTCCGCCAGTCGCGCATGTCGTCCCACTGCACCGGCCGGTAACGGCGGCGGGTGATAAAGCCGCGACGCTTGCGCTCGGCAGCCTCGCGCTCGGCCTCCATCACGTGAATCCGGGCCTGGGGGAAGTCCTCCAGCCCGCCCGCATGATCGAAATCGAGATGGGTGAGGACGATGTGGCGGACGTCCGAGGGTGAATAGCCCAGCGCCCGGATCTGGTGGAGCGCGGTATCCTCCTGCTTGAACCGGATGTTCAGCATCAACCTGAGCGTCCGACTGAGCCGCGGATGGGGATGGCGCACGTCCTGCGTGCCGTAGCCGGTATCGATCAGCACCAGGCCATCGTTCGTTTCGACGAGCTGGGCGGCGCATGGGATCAGCCCGAACGGACCCTTGCTGAACCCATCGAACAGAGCGCCGCCGAGCGGGCAGTCGGTGCCGCAGTTCAGGTAGTGGATGCGCATTCCGGCCGGCTTTCCGTGCTGCCGATGTCAACCTGAAGGAGACTTCGGCTCGCCCGATTTCTTGCCATCCTTTGTTTCGCGCTTGCCGGTCGCGCCGCTCCCGCTCTTGCCGCCCCCGCGTCCGGTGCCGGTGCTGCCCCGGGCACCGTCGCCGCCTTTTTGCGTAACCGCGCCGCTGTTTCCGCCCGAACCCTTCTGCGCCATGATGCTCTCGTGAGTAACAAGGGCACGAACTCGCCCTGATTCACTGCGTTCCGCCGCGTTAAACAAATTGGCCGCACGTTGCCTAATGCATCAGATGGTCACCCACGGCCGTCTTCACGCGCTGTGACAGTTTCGTCTCACCGTCCTTATCGACGAAGTGCGCCACGACTGCGCCCAGCACGACGCCGACCAGCACCTCCAGTTCGGGGCCCTGCGCCCGTGACAGCATCCGGTTTGCGGTCTTGCGCGGTTTTTTCGGAAGCTTGAACCCGTTGATCTGCTTGGGCAGCTTGAATGACTTGTTCTTCGCCATCGGTCAGTTCCTTGGTTTGGCTTCGATCGTATGCAGGGCGGCGGCGACCTTTTCAGGCATGATGTGGCTACCGGCGGCGGCGATCTTGTTGAGCAGGCCGCTCACCACATCAGCCTTGCCGGCCATCAGCGCATCCCAGCCATCGCGGGCGACCTTGGCCGGATCGGCCTTGTCCGAATGGCCGACTTTGGTTTCGTCCAGCCCGGCCCGGTGGAAAATCTCGGTTTCGGTTGCGCCAGGCAACAGCGTGGTCAGCGTGATGCCCGGATGGTTCACCAGTTCCCCCCGCAGCCCGGCGCAAAGCAGATTAAGGTAGGCCTTGGTGGCGTTGTACACCGCCATGTAGCTGCCGGGGACCAACCCGGCGATCGATCCGGTCACCAGCACCTTGCCGTGTCCGCGACGCGTCATTTCGCGCAGGACGCTGTGCAGCAGGCAGGTGGTGCCGAACACGTTGGTTGCCACCACCTGTTGCCACCCCTGCGCGGACTGCTCGACGAAACTGTGCCCCAGGCTGATCCCGGCATTGGCACAGAGCAAGTCCACCGGCCGGCCGTTGGCGCGCGCCAGCATCTCGTCAACCCCGGCCTGCGTGGAAAGGTCGACGATCATCGTGTCGGCGCGGGGCGGCACATCGGCACCAAACGGTGTATCCGCCGCCAGCAGCAGGTCATAGCCATTGTCTGCGGCGATTCGCGCCAGTTCCCGGCCAATGCCGGTGGACGCACCGGTCACGATTGCGAATCCTGCTGACATTGCCAGTCTCCTTGCGTCCGCATGGGGGGCCAGTCTCCCGGCGTTTCGCATGGGGAACGAGCGGGCGCGCCGGCGGGTCCGGGCGGGCGGCGGGACCGGTCATGTACCAAGGGCAGATCGCCGCAAGGCTTGCCCCGGCGCGCTGCACGACCTAACGCAGCGGCATGGCGTAAATCGGCAGGAATGAAGTGATGCAGCGTTTCGAAGGTACGCAGGAATATGTCGCGACCGATGACCTCAAGGTGGCGGTCAATGCCGCGGTGCTGCTGCGGCGGCCGCTGCTGGTCAAGGGTGAGCCGGGCACCGGCAAGACCGTGCTGGCCCATGAAATTGCCAAAGCAATCGGTACCCCGCTGATCGAGTGGAACGTCAAATCCACCACCAAGGCGCAGCAGGGCCTGTACGAATATGACGCGGTCGCGCGCCTGCGCGATGGCCAGCTGGGCGATGCGCGGGTGCACGACATCAGCAACTACATTCGCAAAGGCAAGCTGTGGGAGGCCTTTACCGCGCCGCAGCTGCCAGTGCTGCTGATCGACGAGATCGACAAGGCCGACATCGAGTTTCCGAACGACCTGTTGCAGGAACTCGACCGGATGAGCTTCGATGTCTACGAAACCGGAGAGCGGGTGGAGGCCAGGGAACGCCCGATCGTGGTCATTACCTCGAACAACGAGAAGGAACTGCCCGACGCATTCCTGCGGCGGTGTTTCTTCCACTACATCAAGTTCCCCGATCGCGAGACGATGCAGGCGATCATCGACGTCCACTTCCCCGGCGTGCAGAAGGTGCTGGTGGCGCAGGCGATGGAGATTTTCTATTCGGTCCGCGAAGTGCCGGGACTGAAGAAAAAGCCGAGCACGAGCGAACTGCTCGACTGGCTGAAGCTGCTGCTGAATGAGGATATGCCGCTGGACGTGCTGCAGAACCGCGATCCGGCCAAGGCCATTCCTCCGCTGCACGGCGCGCTGCTGAAGAACGAGGCCGACATCATGCTGTTCGAACGGCTGGCCTTTATGGCCCGGCGCCAGGGCGGCTGACGTGGCCGGCCCCGGTTATGTCGGCTCCCGCCACACCGGCCGGTGCCTGTGCGGACAGGTGACGCTGGCGATTGCTGCAGACCCGCTTGGCGCGCGCCAGTGCTGGTGCCGCGATTGCCAGTATCTTGCCAGCGGCTCGCCCACGGTGAACGTGCTCTTCCCCGAAGAAGCTGTCCGCTATTCGGGTGAAGTCTCCACGTTGCGGATGGTCGCCGACAGCGGCAACACGGTGGAGCGCGGATTTTGCCCGGGGTGCGGGACGCAGCTGTACAGCCGCACACTCGAGCCCAAGGGCCAGCCGATGCGGGTGCGCGCGGGCACGCTCGACAATCGCGATGTGCTGCCCCCGCAATCCTACATCTGGGTCAGCAGCGCGCCAGACTGGGCCAGCTTCGATCCGGCACTGCCGAAATTCAGCAAGGGGCCGGGTTCCGACCCGGTAGCGTGAACGCATGACCTACACCGGACGCTGCCTGTGCGGCAAAGTGACCCTGGCGATTTCGGGCGAGCCTCTCACCACCCGGCAGTGCTGGTGCCGCCAGTGCCAGCAGATCGCGTGCGGCGGGCCGACCCACAACGCCATTTTCAAGACCGCCGACGTGACCGTAACGGGCGACCTTGCCGCGTCGGCGTGGGACGCGGCGAGCGGGAACGTGCTGACCGCTTCGTTCTGCCCTGCCTGCGGAACCCACATCCACGGTCAGCCATCGGCGCGGCCGCATCTGCTGGTGGTGCGCCTTGGCGTGCTGGACGAACCGCACGGGCTAAAGCCGGAAGTGGTGATCTGGACCGATGACGCGCCGGACTGGGCGCTGATCGATCCCGCGTTGGAGCAGTGGCCGCAGCAGGCGCCGCCCGCTCCGCCTCCCCCGGATTCCGTGAAAGCCTGAGTCGATGTTCTTCAACTTCCTCGACGAACTGCGTGCGGCCGGGATCAAATCCTCGCTGAAAGAGCACCTGGTGCTGTTGGAGGCGCTGGACCGCGGGGTGATCGAGCAGACTCCGGAAGCGTTCTACTACCTGTCGCGCGCGACGTTCGTGAAGGACGAAGGACTGCTCGACCGGTTCGACCAAGTGTTCGGCAAGGTGTTCAAGGGCGTGCTGACCGAATACGGGCAGCAGCCGGTCGACATTCCCGAGGACTGGCTGAAGGCCGTGGCCGAGAAGTTCCTGTCGCCCGAGGAGATGGAGGCGATCAAGGGCCTCGGTTCCTGGGAAGAGATCATGGAGACGCTAAAGCAGCGCCTGGCCGAACAAGAAGGCCGGCACCAGGGTGGCAACAAATGGATCGGCACCGAAGGGACCAGTCCGTTCGGCAATTCGGGCTACAACCCCGAAGGCGTGCGGATCGGCGGCAAGAGCATGCACAAGCGCGCGATCAAGGTGTGGGAACAGCGCGACTTCCAGAACCTCGACAGCAGCCGCGAGCTGGGCACCCGCAACATCAAGATCGCGCTGCGCCGGCTGCGCCGGTTCGCGCGCGAAGGCGCAGCGGACGAGCTGGACCTGGACGCCACGATCCGCGGCACCGCGCGGCAGGGATTCCTGGACATCCACATGCGGCCCGAGCGGCACAATGCGGTGAAGGTGCTGCTGTTCCTGGACGTGGGCGGTTCGATGGACCCGTACGTCCGGCTGGTCGAGGAGCTGTTCAGCGCGGCGACGACGGAGTTCAAGAACCTGGAGTTCTTCTATTTCCACAACTGCCTGTACGAAGGCGTCTGGAAGGACAACTCGCGCCGCCGGACCGACCGCATTCCCACCTGGGATATTCTTCACAAGTACGGGCATGACTACAAGGTGGTGTTCGTCGGTGATGCCGCGATGAGCCCCTATGAGATCAGCCACACCGGCGGCTCGGTCGAACATTACAACGACGAAGCCGGCATGCTGTGGATCCAGCGGGTGGCCAACACGTATCCCGCCACCGTGTGGCTAAACCCGGTGCCGGAACGGCAGTGGGGCTATTCGCAATCGACCCGCATGATGCGTGAACTGCTGGCCGACCGGATGTATGCCCTCACACTCGACGGGCTCGACGGCGCGATGCGCGAGCTGACCCGCAAGCGCGGATGATGCCGGCCGGCTTGACGTTACCACTGCGGCGCGGGGATAGGGGCTGAATGCAAAGCGGGGGCGGGACGACACCGACGGCCGGCATGCCGGCCACGGGACGCACCAACATGCGGCCCATTCTGGCGGCGTCGCTGGGCAACGCGCTGGAATTCTATGATTTTACGGTGTTCGCTTTTTTCGCGATCGCGATCGGCAATGCCTTCTTTCCGGCGACCGATCCGTATCTCAGCCTGATGGCCTCGCTCGCCACGTTCTGGGCGGGCTACATCAGCCGGCCGATCGGGGCGTGGGTACTGGGCCGCTACGGCGACCGCGTCGGCCGCGGGCCGGCGATGCTGGTATCGATGCTGCTGATGGGCGTGGCCAACCTGATGCTCGTGCTGTGCCCCGGATATGCCACGATCGGGATTGCGGCGCCGATTGTCGCGGTGGTCGCGCGGTTACTTCAGGGCGTGGCGCTGGGCGGCGAAGTCGGGCCCGCGACCGCGCTCATGCTGGAATGGTCGGCCGAAGGACGGCGCGGGCTGGTCCTTTCACTCCAGCGTGGTACGCAATTGCTGGCGGCCGTAATGGGCTCGCTGGTCGGGCTCGCGTTGAGCGCGATCATGCCGGCAGAGTCCTTTGACCTTTATGGCTGGCGCATCGCGCTGGGACTCGGCGTGCTGATCGTTCCCTATGCAATCATCATCCGACGCAACCTGCCCGATCATCCCGAGGTGCAGAAGGCTGTCGCCGCTCCCCCGCCTCCGGGCGCGCCGCGCTTTGAACCCGGACTTGTGCGGACGATCGTATGCGGCTGCGTGATGATGAGCGGGGTGACGATCGTCGCGTCGGTGCTGCTATATATGACCACGTTCGCACAGTCCGCGCTGAAACTTTCCGCGCACGAGGCGCTGGCGGGGCAGACGGTGAGCAACGTGATCGCCCTTGCCGCATGCTTCGCCGGTGGTGCGCTGAGCGATCGGATCGGCCGCCGGGCGACGATGATCTGGCCGACGGTGGCCGCGATCATCGTGGGCCCGGCGCTGTTCGGCTGGATGGTGCGCGAAAGCAGCTTCGCGTCCTATGTGATTGCGATTTCTATCTATGCGGGCATCACCAGCTTGATCGGCAGCCCGCTGATCGCATCGATCATTGAAAGCCTTCCGACCCGGGTCCGTTCGGGCATCTACGCGCTGGTCTATACCGTCCCGATCACCATTTTCGGCGGTTCGGCGCAGTTCGTGGTGACCTGGCTGGTCCACCGCACCGGTGCGCCGATGGCCGTGATCTGGTACGCTACCGGGGCGGGCTGCGTGGCGCTGGCCGGGATGCTGGCGATCCGCGAGAGCGCGCCGGGGCGCCGTTCCGCCGCAATAGACAGCCACGCGCCGCCCATATCCGGCTGATCGGCGCGGGGGCTTCGACCGCGGTCAATAGAGCCGTAAACCGCGCATTTCCTCGAGCCATGCCGCCTCGTCGGCGCCGGCCAGCGCATCAAGATCGCCGGGCGCGGAGGCGGGATCATCGACCCATTGGCGCAAGGCCGGTCCGCCATTGATCACGTCGATCGCCAGCCGGTCGAACTCGTACTCGTACGGAAAATCGCGCCATAGCGGATAATCCGGATAGAGCGTGCGGATTGCCTTGAAGGCCAGCGCCTGCAGGCGCCACGGACGGAAGACGTGGTGATCGTAGAAGCTGCCTTCGGCGTGGATCATCAGCCCGCTGCACAGCGTCTTTGCGTGCTTGTGGAAGGTTGGCTCGAACCAGCATTCGCGCAGCGCGCAGCCCGCCAGCCAGGCGGGTGCGATGCGGTGCATTTCGGCCAGCACCGCTTTGGCGTCCACGTCGGGCGCACCGAATAAAACCTCAAGGGGGCGGGTGGTGCCGCGACCTTCCGAGAGTGTGGTCCCTTCGAGCATGACCGTGCCGGCATAGGCCCGCGCCATGTTGACGTTAGCGGCGTTGGGGCTGGGATTGATCCAGATCCGGCTGTCGGGCCAGCCGCAGCCCGGCCCATCGGGCGCCCAGCCGTCCATAGTGATCACCCGGTAATCGACGTCAATCCCGAACTGGCGCACGAACCATTGCCCCATCTCGCCCAGCGTGAGCCCGTGGCGCATCGGCATTGGCCCGGCGCCGACGAAGCTTTCCTGACCGGGCAGCAGCGTGGTTCCTTCCACCGGACGCCCCGCGGGATTGGGCCGATCAAGCACCCACACGCTCTTGCCGCCGTCCGCCGCAGCCTCCAGCAGGTAGAGCAACGTGGTGACGAACGTGTAGATCCGGCAGCCCAGGTCCTGCAGATCGAACAGGAACACATCGGCCTGATCCATCATCCGCGCGGTAGGGCGGCGAACCTCGCCATAGAGGCTGAAGATCGGGATGCCGTAGGCGGGATCGACCTCGTCCGGGGTTTCGACCATGTTGTCCTGCTTGTCGCCTTTCAGCCCGTGCTGGGGGCCGAAAGCGGCTGTCAGGGTGATGTCCGGGCAGGCGGCGAGCGCATCGAGCGAATGGACCAGCCCCGCTGTAACCGAGGCGGGATGGGCGACGAGCGCGACACGCTTGCCGATCAGGGGGCGTCGCAGTTGCGGGTCGGCGAGCAGCCGATCGATGCCGAAGTTCATGGCGCCGTGGGTGGCGCAAGGCTGGCGGCGAAGCAAGCGGGAGAATGGAAATCCGCCGATCCGGGCGGGTGGGCCAGTGCCCAATAGGATTTCCTGCCGCCCTCCTCCTCGATCACCGCGCTGATCCCCAGTCGCCATGGCAACGGCGGCAATCCGGCGAGCGGGATCGAGGCATCGAAGATCAGCAGATCACGTCCGATGCGGATGGTCCCGTCGGGATCGCGCGGCATCGGCCGGTTTGCCATTCCGCTGCGATAGCCGGCAAAGTCGTATGCGGCCCAGCGCTCGGAGGGGGAGAAATTCAGTTCGGCATATCCGTTGGCGCCCGGTTCCTTGACGAATAACTCGAAGCAGGTTTCCTGCCACAGTCCGTCCGCCCGGTCCTTCCCCGCGAAGGGCGGCACGAGCACGCCGGCCGCGCCTGCGACCCGCCAGCGGATGCGCAGCCAGTATGCGGTCAGCCCGATGATCGCAGCCTCCACGCCGGTGACTTGCGCGGGCGGATGGTCCGGATGCGGCTTCAGCGTCAGCGTTTCCAAGCGCGCATCTCCATGCTAGGCGCGCGCCCAGAAACGGAACCGCACCATGACCTATAACTCCGCCCTGCTCCGCCTGCTCGACGAGCGCGGCTATATCCACCATTTGACTGACCCGGCCGGTCTGGACGAACTGGCCGGCAAGCAGGTGGTGCCGGGCTATATCGGCTTCGACGCGACAGCGCCATCGTTGCACGTGGGCAGCCTGGTGCAGATCATGATGCTGCGTCGGTTGCAGCAGGCCGGACACAAGCCGGTGGTGCTGATGGGCGGCGGCACCACCCGCATCGGCGATCCGACCGGGCGCGACGAAAGCCGCAAGATGCTGAGCGACGCCGCGATCGAAGCCAACATCGCCTCGATCCGCACGATCTTCTCGCGGTTGCTGACCTTCGGCGATGGACCGACCGACGCGGTCATGGTCAACAATCACGACTGGCTGGGGCAACTCGGCTACATCGAGATGCTGCAGAAGGTCGGCACCCATTTCACCGTTAACCGGATGCTGGCGTTCGATTCGGTCAAGCTGCGGCTTGAGCGCGAGCAGCCCATGACCTTCCTCGAATTCAACTACATGATCCTGCAGGGGTATGATTTCCGCCATCTGGCGCAGGAACTGGGCGTGCGTCTGCAAATGGGCGGCAGCGACCAGTGGGGCAACATCATCAACGGCGTCGAACTGACTCGGCGGATGGACGGGGTAGACGTTCATGGCCTGACCACGCCGCTGCTGACCACGGCCGATGGCGCGAAGATGGGCAAGACCGCGGCCGGCGCTGTCTGGCTGAACGAGGATGCGCTGCCGGCCTACGACTTCTGGCAGTTCTGGCGCAACGTGGATGATCGCGACGTCGGCCGCTTCCTGCGCCTGTTCACCGACCTGCCGCTGGACGAGATCGCGCGGCTGGAATCTCTGGCAGGCAACGAAATCAACTCGGCCAAGGTCGTGCTCGCCAACGAAGTCACCCGGCTGTGCCGGGGCGGCGAGGCTGCGGCCGCTGCCGAGGCGACCGCGCGAGCCACGTTTGCCGGGGGCGGCGTCGGCACGGAATTGCCGGTGCTTGGCTTGCCGGCCGGCGGTCTGGGGGTAATCGATGCGCTGGTCGGGATTGGCTTCGCAGCTAGCAAGGGCGAAGCGAGGCGGCTGGTCGCGGGCGGCGGCGCGAGGGTCGACGGCATCGCAATCACCGAGGAAACCTATCACATTCCCGGCGGGACGGAGCAGCGGATCTCGTCGGGCAAGAAGAAGCACGGCATTCTGCGACCGGCGTGACCGATCCGATTTCGTTACCGGCGGTCGCCGCGCGGTTTACCATTTATTCGCCTTTGTCCGGCAAAGATTTGCCGTCCAAGCAGCGGAGGGAACCGGGCGGGTCGCATGAGTGCAGGAGCGCAACTATCCGTTACCGACATGCGTCGGTCCACGCGGCATCCGGTCGACTACCGGGTGATCGGCGAGCACCGCCAACGCGGTGATCTCCAGCTGCATATTGTCAACCTTTCTGCGCATGGATTCATGGCGCAGGACGATCCGGCGGAAGGCGCGGTCAAGCTTGGCCGCGGTGAGCGCCTGATCATCCGGCTTCCGCAAGTCGGCCGGATTGAGGCCCATCTGATCTGGACGAGCGGCGACCGGGCGGGGTTCCAGTTCGAGCGGATCATCCGCGCGGCCGACTTCATTGCGCTGATCGATACGCTCCAGCCCAATCCGCGGCTGCGCGCCCGCCGCTAAACCTGGCCTTGCGGCACCGGCGGTCGGTGAAGCTGGGGTTTTGCCCCCTCAACATTGCGACGCTTGGCAAGCCGCCGGGCGGCTGGCATCCCCGTGGCTGTGTCGCATCCCGGTCCTTTGCCTGACGCCCCCGCGGGCGGGCTCACCTCCCCGCTCCAGGTTGCCGACTACCGGCTGTTCTGGCTGACGCGGTTCTGCGCAATGCTGGCGACAACCGCGATTGCGGTCATCCTGGGCTGGCAGGTCTATGACGTGGCCCGCGCCGATTATGGAATGGCGCCCGGCGCTGCCGCGTTCCAGCTTGGCCTGATCGGTCTGGTGCAGTTCGTGCCGATGTTCGTGCTGGCGCCCTTTGCCGGGCTCATTGCCGACCGGATGGACCGGCGCAAGGTAGGGGCATTTGCGGTAGGGGTCGATTTCGTCATGGCGGTGTCGCTGGCAGCGTTGACACAGGCGGATGCGCTCACGCTGCCGCTGCTGTTCCTGCTGGGATCGCTGCACGGGGTCGCACGGGCATTCTTCGGGCCTGCGCTGAGCGCGATCGTCGCCAACATCCTCCCGGCCCATCTCGTGCCGAAGGCCATCAGCCTGAACGCGCTGGCGCTGCAGATCGGAATGGTTTCCGGGCCGGCGCTGGGCGGGTTCCTCTATGCGGCGGGCCCGTCGCTGCCCTATTGGTTCGCCGTAGTGCTGCTTGGCGTTGCGACAGCCGCGGTACTGTCGATCAAGCCGTTCACGATGGCCGCACTGCCTGAAAACGTGCACCCGCTGCGCCAGATTGCCGAAGGTTTCTCGTATATCCGGCGCGAGCGGCTGCTGTTCGGGTGCGTGACGCTGGACCTGTTCGCCGTGCTGCTGGGCGGAGCAACCGCGCTCCTGCCGGTGTTCGCCCGCGATATCCTGACCATCGACGGCCACGCGGTAGGGCCGGCGGGCCTTGGCGTGATGCGCGCCGCGCCGGCCGTTGGCGCGGTGGCCGTGGCGATCCTGCTTTCATTCCGGCCGATTGCCCGCAACGTTGGGGTCAAGATGCTGTGGGCGGTGGTGCTGTTCGGCGCGGCGACCGTGGTGTTCGGGCTTTCGCGCAACTACTTCCTTTCGCTCGTCGCGCTGAGCATACTGGGCGCAGCGGACATGATCTCGGTGTTCGTGCGCGGATCGCTGGTGCAGCTCAACACGCCCGACGAAATGCGCGGGCGGATCAGTTCGATCTCGGGCCTTGCAATCTCCGCCTCCAACGAACTGGGAGAGATGCAGTCCGGCCTTGCCGCGGCGCTACTGGGGGCAACAGGGGCGGTTGTGTTCGGCGGGGTCGGTGCGATAATCATCACCGGAACGTGGGCGCTGCTGTTCCCCGAACTGCGCCGCGCCCGCACTTTTGCCCCGCAGTTTCGTACATCGAAGGAGCCAGCGACATGAAAGCGGAATCCATTCTGGCCACGATCGGCAACACCCCGCACGTTCGGCTGTCACGCATGTTTCCCGATCACGAGGTATGGGTGAAAAGCGAGCGGGCGAATCCGGGCGGTTCCATCAAGGACCGGATCGCGCTGGCCATGATCGAGGCGGCCGAAGCCGACGGCAGCCTGCGACCGGGCGGTACGATCGTCGAGCCGACATCAGGCAACACCGGGATCGGCCTGGCGATGGTGGCGGCGGTGAAAGGCTACCGGCTCGTCCTGGTGATGCCCGATTCGATGTCGATCGAGCGGCGGCGGCTGATGCTGGCATACGGCGCCACGTTCGACCTGACTCCGCGCGAAAAAGGAATGAAGGGCGCGATTGAGCGCGCGCGCGAAATTGCTGCCGAAACCCGCGGCGCGTGGATCCCCCAGCAATTCGAAAACCCGGCCAACGTGGACGTGCACGTCCAGACCACTGCGCAGGAAATTCTGGCTGACTTCGCCGACAGCCCGATCGATGTGGTGATTACCGGGGTGGGAACTGGCGGCCACCTGACGGGCGTGGCCGAAACGCTGAAGAAAACCTGGCCGGGCCTCAAAGCTTATGCGGTCGAACCCGCACTCTCGCCGGTTATCTCGGGCGGCCAGCCGGGACCGCACCCGATTCAGGGAATCGGGGCCGGGTTCATCCCCGGCAACCTGCGTACCAAATCAATCGACGGAGCGATCCCCGTCGATGCCGGCGATGCCAAGGCGTGGGCGCGCCGGTCCGCGACCCAGGAAGGCATCCTGGTCGGGATCAGTTCAGGCGCGACGCTGGCGGCTATCGCGAGCAAGCTGAACGACCTGCCAGCGGGCGCACGAGTGCTGGGCTTCAACTACGATACGGGCGAACGCTATCTCTCGGTTCCGGATTTCCTGCCGGAATGAGCGCGCTTGAGCCCGTTTCCTACGATGATCGCGGCACCGCGTTAACCGGGTGGCTGGCACGGCCGGTTGGCCCACCGCGCGCCGCCATCGCCGTGTACCCGACGATTGCCAACGCCAACGCCGCGATGGAACGGCGTGCGCTGATGCTGGCGGAAGCGGGCTTTGTTGCGATGATCGCCGATTTCTATGGCCAGCCAGTCGAAGACTTCGAGGTTGCAAGCCGGCTTGGACAGGAGTTGCGGCACGATGTCGGCATTTACCGGGCGCGGATATCAGCGGCAATAACAGCGTTGCGGACGCATGAGGCGGCGGCCGGCGTCGCGCTCGCGGCGATCGGCTACTGTATGGGCGGCCAGGCGGCGCTGGAAGCCGCGAGGGCGGGCGAGGACCTGTCGTTCGTGGCCAGTTTCCACGGCCTGCTGTCCACCAGCCGGCCGGCCACCGCCCAAACGCCCATCCACCCCCGCCTTTTGATCTGCCACGGCGATGCGGACCCGATGGTTCCGCGCGAACAGGTTTTGGCATTCTGGGAGGAAATGGACGCGACCGGCGCGCGTTGGCATTTCCATTCTTACAGCGGCGTGAAACATGGTTTCACCGATCCCGGCAGCGATGCCCGCGGACTGCCGGCCATTGCCTATGACGCGAGCGCCGACCGACAATCCTGGGCGGCGCTGACCGGCCTTGCCGACGAGGTGTTTCCACGCTGATCGGCAAGATTTCGTTCAGGCGGTAGCGAACGCTTCGGGCGGCAGTTCCATCATCGTCGTGGCGCCGGCCTCCAGCTTGCGGCGGAGTGCCCCGGCGTCGGGCGTTGCCCTTTCCCCGAAATATTGCGCGGTAACCAGCTTGGCACGGTAGAATGCGGCGTCGTCCGCACCGGCATCCAGCGCAGCGACAGCGGCTTTTCCCATGCGCAGCCACATCAGCCCAAGCGCGACAATTCCCATGATGTGCATGTAATGGTGCGCACCCGCCCCGGCGTTGTCGGGCTTGCCCATCGCATTCTGCATCAGCCACAGTGTCGCCGCCTTGAGTTCACCAGCTGCTTTTTCGACCCGCCCGGCAAGGTCGGACAGGCGCGGCTCTGCCTTTGCCCCGGCACACTCGTTGTCGACCGCGGCAAAGAAGGCCTGAACGGCGCGGCCCATGTGCGCCGGAAGCTTGCGGCCGACCAGATCCATCGCCTGCACGCCGTTCGCCCCTTCGTAGATCATCGCGATACGGGCATCGCGGACGAACTGCTCCATCCCGTTTTCAGCGATATAGCCGTGTCCGCCCCAGATCTGCTGCATGTTGGTGGCGACATCATAGCCCTTGTCGGTGCCGTACCCCTTTATCACCGGGGTCAGCAGCCCGAGCAGGTCGTCAGCCGACTCGCGCTCGGCCTCGGTCGGCGCATACCGGGCAAGATCCACCAGCAATCCGCACCACAGCGCCAGCGCGCGCGCGCCCTCGGTGAAGGACTTGGCGTCCATCAGCATGCGCCGCACATCGGGATGGACGATCAGCGGATCGGCCAGCTCGGCGGGCTCAGCCGGGCCACCAAGAGCGCGTCCCTGCCTTCGCTCCAGCGCATAGGCCGCGCCGTTCTGGAACGCGACTTCGGCCTGGCTTAGCCCCTGGATCCCCACGCCCAGCCGCGCCGCGTTCATCATGATGAACATCGCGGCCAGGCCCTTGTTTTCTTCCCCCACCAGCCAGCCAGTCGCGCCATCATAGTTCATCACGCAGGTTGCGTTCGCGTGGATGCCCATCTTGTGCTCGATCGATCCGCACGTCACGCCGTTGCGCTGTTCGGGAGACCCATCATTCTGCAGCAGGAATTTGGGGACGACGAACAGCGAGATGCCCTTGGTCGAATCGGGCGACCCCGGCGTCTTTGCCAGCACCAGATGGATGATGTTGGCCGCCAGGTCGTGCTCACCGGCGGAAATGAAGATCTTGGTGCCAGTGATCGAATAGGTGCCGTCGGGGCCGGGCACGGCCTTGGTGCGGATCAGGCCAAGATCGGTCCCGCATTGAGGCTCCGTCAGGTTCATCGTGCCGGTCCATTCGCCGGATATCATCCGGGGCAGATACTTCGCCTGCTGTTCGGGAGATCCCTTTGCCAGAAGCGCGGCAACGGCGCCGCCGGTCAACCCCGGATACATCGCGAACGCCTGGTTCGCCGAACTCATGAATTCGTCGACAGCGAACCCCAGCACGTGAGGCAGGCCCTGCCCGCCCATCGTAGCGGGCTGCGATAATGTGCCCCACCCGGACTCCACGAACTGCCCGTACGCTTGCTTGAAGCCCTGAGGCGTCATCACGCTGCCGTCGGGCTGGCGCGTGCAACCCTCACGGTCGCCAGGAAGGTTCAGTGGCCCGAGTATTTCCGCGGCAAATCTGCCTGCCTCCTCCAGCACGGTTTCGACCAGATCGGGCGTGACCGCATCGAACGGCGGCGTGCCTGCGTATTGCTGCAAATCGAGCACTTCGTTGATGATGAACCGCGCATCCCGCGCCGGAGCTTTGTAAAGCGGCATCAGTTACTCCCTGCGATACACGCATCCACCCGCTGCAGCCGATCCCCATCAAGCTTGCGGTAGAAACAGCTGACCGCACCCGTATGGCATGTAGGCCCAGCCGGCCGCGCACGGATAATCAGCGCGTCCTGATCGCAATCGACCAGCATTTCCGCAACTTCCAGGACGTGCCCGGAACTCTCGCCCTTTTTCCACAACCGCCCGCGCGAGCGTGAGTGGAAGTGCGCCAGCCCCGTCTCGCGCGTCGCGGCCAACGCGGCGGCGTCCATGAATGCCACCATCAGCACCGCTCCCGACCCGGCATCGACCACAACCGCCGTCAGCAGGCCATTTGCATCAAATTTCGGCAGAAACTCGCCGCCCTGCTCGCGCAGCAGCGCCTCGCTGTCGGACATGTGGCTCGTTTCCTAGTGCTTGAGTGGTAAACGCGGGTTTGTTGCACGATAACCACAGCTTGAGCGCAAAATCCATCTACTCGCAGTGATGCTCTTTTCTTCCCTGTCGAAACCGGCAACACGGGCGGTGCGGTTCAGCGATGAACTGGCCGCCAAACCGGGCGGCGCCGGCAGAGCGCCATGGTTCAGGGTATTTGACGGCAGCGCCTCGCAAACACGGCGCGCCACAGAGGGATCGGGCGAAACGACCGTGGGGGCGGTCGTTTCCAACTGCGAAAGCAGGGCCCATCGTTTTCGTCACGAGGCGCCCGGGGCTTTGGTTCCGGGCGCTTTCCTTTGTGCCTGATGGCTGTCACTGCTCTGAATGGCGTTCGTGATCCGTGATCGGAAGCGCCTCGTCCAGCACCCGCGCGAAGCAGCCTATCACCACGCGGCGGGCGCCTGCCTGTTTCAGTACCCGCACGCACGCGTCGCTGGTGGCGCCGCTCGTCAGCACATCATCGACCAGCACCACGTTCGCACCCTTGATCGTTGCCGCGTGGCGTTCGTTCAGCGCTATCGCCCCCTGCAAGGTTCGCGCGCGCGCCGTTCGGCCCAGCCCGCTCAACGACTGCGTGTTCTTGCGGCGGACCAGCGCATCGACCACCAGGCGGCCGCCCCGCGCGCTTGCAATCTGCCGGGCCAGCAGTGCCGACTGATTGAAACCCCGCCGCCACAGTCGCCAGCGGTGCAGCGGCACGGGGATAACCAGCCAGTCCGGGTCCGTCTGTGGCAGCCGCGCCAGGATGAGGCGGGCCAGCAGCGGCGCCATCGCGATGCGGTTGCCGTGCTTGAAGGCCAGCACCAGCCGCCGCGACGCGTCATTGTAAAGCGTCCCGGCCGCGATTCCATCGTGGCGAGGAGGATCGGCAAGGCACGGGGCGCAAATCAGGCCATCGGCCAGATGGTCGGAAAACGGGCGCTGGCACAGGGTGCAGCAAGGCTCGCTCGGGATGGCCAGACCGCTCCAGCAGCCGGCGCACAGCCCGCTCTGGACGGACAATCCCTCGCCGCAGAGCGGGCAGCGCGGCGGGAACACCAGGTCTACGATGGGGGCAATGGCGGCTGGAACCTGCATCGCTGCCAGCATAAGGACCGGCGCGGCGCGGGCAAGCGCTTGCGCCCGGCGGCCAAGCGGGGCAAATCCGCGATCATGGCCGACGCTGTCGCATCTTCATCCCCGCCTCCGCCTGCGCCTGCGCCACCGCAGATCTTTGCCCGCCGGCGGCGGCATGCCGCGCGCCAGCGGATGCTGGCGCTGCAGGCTCGGCCCGATGCAGCGCGATACCTGGCGCAAGACGCGGCCGAGGACGTGATGGAGCGGCTCGCGTTCCTGCGCCACCAGCCGCTTCGCGCGCTGGTGGTGGGCGACTGGGCGGGGCTGATCGCGCCGCCGCTGCGTGCACTTGGCGTGAAGGTGATCGATGCCGATCCCGCGCCCGGGCTAGCGCCGCTCACGCTGGACGAGGAGCAGCCGTGGCGGCTGGACGGGTTCGACCTGATCGTCAGCCTGTTCACGCTGGACACCGTGAATGACCTGCCCGGCGCGCTCGTCCATCTGCGCGCGGCCCTGGCACCGGGCGGGCTCGCACTGGTGACGATGCTTGGTGCCGGCAGCCTGCCGCTGCTCCGCGAGGCGATGCTGGAGGCGGATGCCGACCGCCCGTCGCCCCGCGTCCATCCGCAGGTGGATGTGCGGGCCGCGGCGCAGCTGATGCAACGTGCCGGCTTTGCCGATCCCGTTGCCGACAGCCGGGGCCTCGATGTCCGGTTCGGATCACTTGAAGCGCTGCTTGCGGACCTTCGGGCGCAGGCGCTCGGCAACGTTCTGGTCCGCTCAGGTTCCTCTCCCGGCAAGGCGGGTCTGGCGCGTGCAAAGCAGGCGGTCCACGCACGCAGCGACGCAGACGGCCGCTTTACCGAACACTTCGAACTTCTGACCCTATCGGGCTGGAATCGTTAGTTTAATGCCGCCTGTGCCGCCGCCAGACGGGCGATCGGGACCCGGAACGGCGAGGCGCTGACGTAGTCGAGCCCGACCTTCTCGCAGAACGCGATGCTGGCCGGATCGCCGCCATGTTCGCCGCAAATGCCCAGCTTGAGATCGGGGCGCGTTGCCCTGCCCCGTTCCGCAGCCAGTTCAACCAGTTGGCCGACTCCTTCGATGTCCAGGCTGACGAACGGATCGCGCGGGTAGATGCCCTGTTCGACATAAGGGTTTAGGAACCGCGCCGCATCGTCGCGGCTGACCCCAAGCGTGGTCTGGGTCAGATCGTTGGTACCAAACGAGAAGAACGTCGCCTCCTGCGCGATTTCGCCCGCCATCAGCGCGGCGCGCGGCAGTTCGATCATCGTTCCAACCAGGTATTCCAGCGTGCGCCCCTGTTCGGCGAACACCTGCGCCGCGGTGCGATCCACCAGCGCGCGCAGGATTTCCAGCTCGCGCCGGGTGGCAACCAACGGGATCATCACCTCAGGCACGACCGCTTCGCCCGAAGCGGCCGCAACCTCGCACGCGGCTTCGAAGATTGCCCGGGCCTGCATTTCATAGATCTCAGGGAACGTGATCCCCAGGCGGCACCCGCGATGGCCCAGCATGGGGTTGAATTCGTGCAGTTCATCCGCGCGGCGGCGCAGGGTGTCGACGCCGATGCCGATCGCGTCGGACAAGTCGGCGAAATCCGCGTCACTGTGCGGCAGGAATTCGTGCAGCGGCGGGTCGAGCAGGCGGATAGTTACCGGCAGGCCGGCCATCACCTCGAAAATCTGCCGAAAATCGCCGCGCTGTTCAGGCAGCAGCTTGGCCAGCGCAGCGCGACGACCGGCGCTGTCCTCGGCCAGGATCATCTGGCGTACGGCGCTGATGCGGCCGGCGTCGAAAAACATGTGCTCGGTTCGGCACAGGCCGATCCCTTCGGCGCCGAACTGGCGGGCCGTCCGGCAATCGGCCGGGGTTTCGGCATTGGTGCGCACCTTCATCCGGCGGTGCTTGTCGGCCCAGGCCATCAGCACCGCGAAATCGCCGACGAGCTCGGGTTCGATCGTCGGCACCTGCCCGGCCATGATCTCGCCGGTCGCGCCATCCAGCGTGATGACATCGCCTTCCTTCAGTTCGGCGTTGCCGATCCGCAAGGTGCGCGCCTTCATGTCGATCGACACGCTCGAGGCCCCCGAAACGCATGGGCGGCCCATCCCGCGCGCAACCACGGCGGCGTGGCTGGTCATCCCGCCGCGCGCCGTCAGGATGCCCTTGGCCGCATGCATTCCGTGGATGTCCTCCGGGCTGGTTTCCACCCGCACGAGGATCACCGAATCGCCGCGTTCAGCCAGCTTTTCAGCGGTATCGGCATCCAGCACGATTGCGCCAGAAGCAGCGCCGGGGCTGGCGGGCAGCCCCTTGCCCAGCACATCGCGCGCGGCCAAAGGATCAAGCCGGGGGTGCAGCAGCTGGTCCAGCGCCATCGGATCGATCCGCCGGACCGCGGTTGCCTCGTCGATCAGGCCTTCGCCTACCATGTCGACCGCCATCTTCAGCGCGGCCTTGGCCGTGCGCTTGCCCGAGCGGGTCTGGAGCATGAACAGCTTGCCGCGTTCCACCGTGAATTCGATGTCCTGCATGTCGGCATAGTGCTTTTCCAGCAATTCAAACACCGCGGCCAGTTCGGCAAACGCCGCGGGCATCGCCTCTTCCATCGATAGCGGCTTGGCATTGGCAGCCGCGCGGGCACGGCTGGTCAGGTACTGCGGGGTGCGGATCCCGGCGACCACGTCCTCGCCCTGCGCATTGACGAGGTATTCGCCGTAATAGGCTTTCTCGCCAGTGCCCGGATCGCGGGTGAACGCCACACCGGTGGCGCTGGTATCGCCCATGTTGCCAAACACCATCGCCTGCACGTTCACCGCGGTGCCCCACCCGGCGGGGATGTCGTTCAACCGGCGATAGACCTTTGCGCGGTCAGAATCCCACGAATCGAACACTGCCGCGATCGCGCGCCACAGCTGTTCCGCCGGGTCCTGCGGGAACGGCTTGCCCAGCTCGCGCTCAACGATGGCCTTGTACTGGTCCACCAGCACCTGCCAATGTTCGGCGCCCATATCCACGTCGGCGTAGAAGCCGTTGTCTTCCTTGATGATTTCAAGTGCATCTTCGAACGCGTGATGATCGAGCCCGAGCACCACGTCGGAATACATCTGAATGAATCGGCGGTAGCTGTCCCACGCAAAGCGGGCATCGCCCGAGGTGGTCGCCAAACCCTGCACCGTGGCATCGTTGAGGCCTAGGTTGAGCACCGTATCCATCATCCCGGGCATCGACACCCGCGCGCCGGACCGGACCGAGACCAGCAGCGGATCGGCTGGATCGCCAAACTTCTTGCCCACCGCGGCTTCGATATGCCCAAGCGCGGCAGCGACATCCGCCCGAAGCGCATCGGAAAAATTGGCGCCTTCGGCAAGGTAGCGCACGCATTCTTCGGTGGTGATAGTGAATCCCGGCGGCACCGGCAGGCCGATGCTGGCCATCTCCGCCAGGTTGGCGCCCTTGCCGCCGACGATGGTCTTGTCGCGCGAACGGGCATCGTCGTGCCGGGCGCTGCCGCCGAATATGTAGACCTGCTGGTTCATTTCAGATGCCGCATTCCTGATTGGCGGGATGACCAAGTGAGCATTGCACGCCCTGAGGTTGACCCCGTATGCACTTGAATAAGCGTTGACATTCGTGATCCACCCGGCCGCGGGAATCACCCCTCGATCCGGCTGAAGTCCGCTACGTTGTGCACTGCAGCACGAAACCGATCAAGCAGTGCAAGCCGGGCAATCCGCTTGGCCGGATCGGCATCGTTCACGGTCACCCCGTCGAAGAATGCGTCGATCGGCGCGCGCAGCGAAGCGAGCGCGGCCATGGCTCCGGCAAAGTCCTCCACCGCAACCGCCGCCGCGGCACGAGGCTCGGCATCGTCGAGCGCATCGATCAGCGCCTGTTCGGCAGGTTCGGGCGTGTGGGAGCGCGCGTTCTCGACGTGCCGCTCGGCCATCTTGGCGGCGATCACCGGGGCCAGATCGGGATCATCGACGTTGGACAGCGGGTCTTCCTCGCCGGTGCGCGATATCTCGCCCTCTACGCCCTGCCAGTCCTCCTTCTTGAGGATATTAGCGGCGCGCTTGTAGCCGGCGAGCAGGTTCGTGCCGTCCTCGGTGCCGATGAATGCCTGAAGCGCGTGGACGCGGGCGAGTAGCCGGACCAGATCATCCTCCCCCACCGCGAACACCGCGTCGATTAAGTCATGGCGCACGCCGGCTTCGCGCTGCTGAACTTTGAGGCGGTCCGCGACGAAGTCGAGAAGCTCCAAGGCCGTCTTTGGCCATTGCGTCTTAAAGCCTAGACGGTGGACGCGCACTGCATCAGCGGGATTACGTACGCATTCCCGCACTCGTGGCAGGTGGTAAAATATGAGCTCAAGTAAGGAAATACGAATTTGATTTCGAGTGATCAGCGAAATAATACCAAGCGCAGCACGGCGTAAAGCAAAAGGATCCTTGGACCCGGTAGGCTTTTGATCAATTTCGAAGAAAGCAGCAAGAGTGTCAAGCTTGTCAGCAATGGCTATAGCGACTGTCAGAGGCGAACTCGGAACGTCGTCATTTTGGTTTGAGGGCTTGTACTGATCAGCAATCGCTTCACAAACACTCTTATCCATTCCTTCGGCTGCTGCATAATAAGATCCAATCGTCGCCTGAAGTTCAGGGAACTCTCCGACCATTTCTGTCACAAGGTCAGCTTTTGCAATATGCGCCGTATCTACAGCTAATTGCGCAAAAGCGGCCCGCTTCAAATGCAGCGCTCGGTCTTGCAGGAAAGTTTCAGGTACTGGAAATGTTGACTGCTCAACAATGCTGCGAGCGAGCTCGGCTACACGATCAACTTTCTGCTTAAGCGAACCTAAGTTTTCGTGGAAGGAAATCCGCGCCAGTCGCTCTGCATGGTGTGCTAGCGCCGTCTTGCGGTCCTGCTGCCAGAAGAATCGCGCGTCGCTGAGCCGGGCGGCGAGGACCTTGCGGTTGCCGGCGACGATTGCTGCGCCGCCGTCGCTCGCCTCGATGTTGGCTGTGCAGACGAAGGCATTGGCGAGCTGGCCGGCCGCGTCGCGGCAGATGAAGTATTTCTGGTTGGTCCGGGCAGTTAGCTGGATCACCTCAGGCGGAACCTCAAGGTATTCCGGGTCAAACCGGCCGAGCAGCGGGACCGGCCATTCGGTCAATCCCGCGTTCTCGATCACCAGCCCGTCGTCCTCCACCAGTGTCAGCCCGGCATTCACGGCGGCGGCGCGTGACATTTCGCGCACCATGCTCTCACGCTCGGCATGATCAACCAGCACGTGGCAGGCGCGCAACTTGTCGACATAGTCGCCGGCGCCGCCGATGGTGATCGGGCCCGGATGGTGGAAACGGTGGCCGAGCGTGGCGTATCCCGAACGGACGCCGCCGACCTCGCAATCGACCAGGTCCTCGCCCAGGATCGCGACGATGCCCGACAGCGGCCGCACCCAGCGCAGGCTTTCGGTGGAGAGCGATGGCGCGCCCCAGCGCATCGACTTGGGCCACGGAAACGCGCGGCAGATCGCGGGGATCGCCTCGGCCAGCACCTCCGCCGTCGTCCGGCCGGGCTTTTCGGTGACGGCGAACAGCACGCCGCTACGTTCGACCAGTTGATCCTCGCTGAGGCCGGTCTTGCGCAGGAACCCTTCGAGCGCTTGCGGCGGGGCGCCGACTTTGGGACCTTTGACCTCTTCAGTGACCGGCTGCGTAGCGTCGGGCAAACCGCGCGCGATCAGCGCCAGGCGACGGGGGGTGGAATAGACCGTCAGCTCATCCAGCGTAACGCCTGCCGCATCCATCTGCTCGCGGAACAGCTTTTCCAGACTGGCGCGGGCGCCGGCCTGCATCCGCGCGGGGATCTCTTCCGAGCGCACTTCGAGGAGGAAGTCGCTCACAAGCTCCACTCCGGATACTTGGCCGCCCAATCGTGTCTGTTCTTTTCGATCCACGCCTCGCACGCACCTTTCGCCAGATCACGCACCCGGCCGATGTAGCTGGCGCGCTCCTGCACGGAAATCACGCCGCGTGCCTGAAGCAGGTTGAACAGGTGGCTGGCCTCGATCGCCTGGTCATATGCCGCGAGCGGGACTTCCGCCTCGATGCAGCGCCGGCACTCGGCCTCCGCATGGCGAAAACCCGTAAAAAGCTGCTCGGTGTCGGCGATCTCGAAGTTGTACTTCGACAGCTGGCGTTCGTTTTCAAGAAAGACGTCGCCGTAGGACGTGCCGTGATCGTTGAACCGCAGGTCATAGACCCGGTCCACGCCCTGAATATACATCGCCAGGCGCTCCAGCCCGTACGTCAGTTCGCCCGCGACCGGCTTGCAATCGAACCCGCCGACCTGCTGGAAATACGTGAACTGGGTCACTTCCATCCCGTCGCACCACACTTCCCAGCCCAGGCCCCAGGCGCCCAGCGTGGGGCTTTCCCAGTCATCCTCGACAAAGCGGATGTCGTGCGCCAGCGGATCGATGCCGATCGCGGCCAGGCTTTGCAGATACAGTTCCTGGAGGTTTTCCGGATTGGGCTTCAGGATCACCTGATACTGGTAATAGTGCTGCAGCCGGTTCGGGTTTTCGCCATAGCGCCCGTCGGTCGGCCGGCGCGAGGGCTGGACATAGGCGGCGCTCCACGGCTCTGGCCCCAGCGCGCGCAGCGTGGTGGCGGGGTGAAACGTGCCCGCGCCCATGCGCATGTCATACGGCTGGAGAATCAGGCAGCCATGCGCGCTCCAGAACGCATGAAGGCGCAGGATCATGTCCTGGAACGACGGCGGTGCAATGACTTCGGCCATGCGCCGCCCTTTGGCGGATGGGGCGCGGGGAATCAACCTTGCCGTCCGGGCGGGGCCGAGCGGATTTTCGTTCACGAGTTGTCAGGCATGGAGGCTATAGGCCTGCATCATGCGATATTTGCTCCGTACACTCGCCGTCGCCTGTTCACTTGCGCTTGCCGGGCCGGGTGCGGCCGTGCGCGCTCGGGAGACTCCTGCCGCGCCTGCCGCCGCGAAAGCCGTCACCGCCGCGACCGCGCGGCCCGCATTGTGGAAGATCGCCGATCCGGACACGACGATCTATCTGTTCGGCACGGTCCACGCCCTGCCCGCCGGAATCGACTGGCTGCACGGCCCGGTGGCCGATGCACTGAAGCAATCGGCGCAGCTGGTGACCGAAATCCCGGCCACCGAGGCGTCCGAGATGCAGGCGGCCGTGATGAAAAGCGCGACGCTGCCGGCCGGGCAGACGCTGAGGGGGATGCTTGCCGCTAACGACCGTGCGCGGTTCGAACAGGCACTGGCGCAATTCAATCTGCCGGCGGCGGCGTTCGATGGGTTCCAGCCGTGGTATGCGGCCATCGCGCTCACTTCGCTGCCGCTGGCGCAGGGGGGCTATACCGCCGCGAACGGAGTTGAACACGCGGTCGCCGCGGTCGCGCAGCAGCAGGGAAAGCAGCGGACGGGGCTGGAAACGGCCTCGCACCAGCTGGCGATGTTCGCGTCCCTGCCGCTTGAGGTGCAGAAGCGATACCTTCACGAAGTGCTGGAAGGACTGCCGACCCTCGATCAGCAATTGACCGACATCATCCGCGAATGGAGCGCCGGCAATCCCGACAAGCTGGCCGAACTGCTGAACGAGGAGCAGGACGATCCGGTGATGATCAAAGTATTGCTGACCGACCGCAACCGGATGTGGGTGGACTGGGCTCGGTTGCGGATGGAGCAGCCGGGCACGGTGTTCATGGCGGTGGGCGCGGGGCACCTTGGCGGCGGTGAAGGCATGCTTGGCCTGCTGGCAAAGGCCGGGCTGGAACCGGTGCGGATCCAATAGGCAATGCGCGGATGGCTGGCCTTGCTGGGGTTCGCGGCCCTTGCCGCGTGCCGCCCAGCGCTTCCGGCCACCCCGGCGCTGTGGGAAGTAAGCGGCCCGGGCGGCGCGCGCGCGTGGCTGTTCGGGACGATCCACGCCCTCCCTCGCCCGGTCAAATGGCAGACCGAGCCGGTTGAACAGGCGCTCGACAATGCGGACTCGCTCGTTCTGGAAATTGCGCGGATCGATGACGACGCGGCGACGGCACGGGTGTTTTCCGAACTTGCCCGCAGCGCCGGCCACCCGCCGCTGACGCAGCGCATCGACCCGGCGCTGCGACCGGCCTTGGGAAAAGTGCTGGCGGATAACGGGTTTGACGACGCGGCCTTTGCCCGCACCGAGACGTGGGCCGCGGCGCTGACCCTGGCGCAGGCGTTGCAGCAGCGCGCCGATAGCGGCAACGGCATCGACCGGGCACTGCTCAAGGCTGCCATGGGCAAACCCATTGCGGAACTTGAAGGCGCGAGCCGGCAGCTGGGTATTTTCGATGCCCTGCCCGAGGCCGACCAGCGCGACCTGCTGGCGGCCGTGGTCCGCGGGGCGGCCGAGCCCGAGGCCGACGCGCGGATCGCGGAAGCATGGCGCACGGGCAATATCGATACGATAGCCGCCATGACGCGAGAAGGGCTGCTGGAAGATGCGGAACTGCGCGAAGCACTCTATTCCGCGCGCAACCGCAACTGGACCGCCCGGATCGAGACGATGCTGAAGGCCGGACGCCATCCATTCGTGGCGGTCGGCGCGGCACATCTGGCTGGCCCCCAAGGGCTGCCGGCGCTGCTGGCGCAGCGCGGCTGGACGGTGCGGCGGATCGGCTGACCGATTCGGGCGCCGCTGCTTGCTTTTCTGCGTCTTTGCCGCTATCGGCCCGCGCTTCCCGTCATGGTCATCCCTGGAGGCGTGGCGGGTATTTCTGGAAATTCTTCCGTATTCGAAAGGCAAGAACATGAGCGAAACGCTTACCCTGCCGGCCGAGACGCGTGATCGGGTAGGCAAGGGAGCCTCCCGGGTGCTGCGTCGTGAAGGCCGCGTCCCCGCCGTTGTGTATGGCGCCAACGAGGAACCCCTGAGCATCCACGTCGAGGAAAAGGAACTGGTCCGTCAGCTGATGACCGGTCACTTCTTCAACTCGATCGTCGAGGTCGAGGTCGGCGGCACCAAAGTGCGCACCCTGCCGAAGGACGTTGCCTTTCATCCCGTGTCCGACCGTCCGCTGCACGCAGACTTTCTGCGCGTTTCCGCTGACGCCAAGGTTACCGTCGAAGTGCCGGTGGTGTTCGTGAACGAGGTCGCTTCGCCTGGCCTTAAGAAAGGCGGCGTGCTCAACATCGTCCGCCACGAACTGGAACTTGTGTGCAACCCCAACCAGATCCCGGACGACATCCAGATCGACGTGACCGGGCTTGATATCGGCGCTTCGATCCATATCAGCCACGTCGCGCTGCCCGAGGGCGTCACCTCGGCAATCACCGACCGCGACTTCACCATCGCCACGATCGTTGCCCCGTCTGCGCTGAAGAGCGAAGAGGGCGAAAACGAGGCCCCGTTGGCTTAACCCGGTTCACGGCCCTTCCGCATGGCGGGAGGGCCGGTTCCCTTGCAGTACGGATCAGCCATGCAACTCTGGGTCGGCCTCGGCAATCCGGGGACGCAATATGCGCTGAACCGCCACAACGTCGGTTTCATGGCGGTCGATACGATCGCCGAAGTGCACGATTTCGGCCCGGTGCAGAAGAAATTCCAGGGTTGGGCCCAGGATGGCCGAATCGGCGGAATGCGGGTGATCCTGCTGAAACCCGCCACCTACATGAACGAAAGCGGGCGAGCGGTGGGCGAGGCGCTGCGCTTCTACAAGCTGGGCATGGATGCCCTCACCGTTTTCCACGACGAGCTCGACCTCGCGCCGATGAAGGTCAAGGTCAAGCAGGGCGGCGGCACTGCCGGCCACAACGGACTGCGCTCGATCGACCAGCATATGGGACCCGATTTTCGCCGCGTGCGGATCGGGATCGGCCATCCCGGCCACAAGGACCGCGTGACCGGGCACGTTCTGGGCAATTATGCCAAGAACGAACTGGACCCGCTGGCAGACATGCTTGGCGCCATCGCTGCCGAAGCCGGATGGCTGGCCAAAAGCGATGACGTGCGATTCATGAACGACATCGCGCTGCGCCAGGACTGAGCGAACCGCGGCCTGCAGCCGCCCGCGCCGGACAACTGGCCAAACCCGCCCCCGCCCGCTATGGGCCGGCGCTTATTCGGGCATCTGGAGCATGGAATGGGTTTTCGTTGCGGAATCGTGGGCTTGCCGAACGTGGGCAAATCAACCCTGTTCAATGCGCTGACCGAGACACAGGCGGCGCAGGCGGCGAACTATCCGTTCTGCACGATCGAGCCGAACGTCGGCAACGTCGGCGTACCCGATCCGCGGCTCGATCGGCTGGCTGCAATCGCCGGCAGCCAGAAGATCATTCCCACGCAGTTGGGGTTCGTGGACATTGCCGGGTTGGTGCGCGGGGCATCCAAGGGCGAGGGGCTGGGCAACCAGTTCCTCGGCAACATCCGCGAGGTTGACGCGATCGTCCACGTGCTGCGCTGCTTCGAAAACGACGATATCCAGCATGTCGACAACAAGGTCGATCCGATTTCCGACGCGGAGACGGTCGAGACCGAACTGATGCTGGCGGATCTGGACAGCCTGGAAAAACGCGTTCCCGCCGCGCAGAAAAAAGCCGCACAGGGCGATAAGGAATCGAAGATCATTGCCGCGGTTCTCGGCCAGGCGCTGGACCTGCTGCGCGAAGGCAAGCCCGCCCGGCTGACCCAGCCGCGTGACGAAGAAGAGCTGCGCGTGTTCCGCCAGGCCCAGTTGCTGACCGCCAAGCCGGTGCTCTACGTCTGCAACGTCGAGGAAGAATCGGCCGCGGAAGGCAATGCTTTTTCGGCGCGGGTGTTCGAGAAAGCTGCCGCTGAAGGCGCGAACGCGGTGATCGTGTCCGCTGCGATCGAGTCGGAATTGGTCGGGATGGACGGCGACGAACGGCTGGTGTTCCTCGAGGAAATGGGGCTGCACGAAACCGGCCTGACCCGCGTCATCCGCTCCGGTTACGATCTGCTGCACCTCATCACGTTCTTTACCGTCGGGCCGAAAGAGGCCCGCGCGTGGACTGTCCATCGCGGCGCGAAGGCGCCCGACGCTGCGGGCGAAATCCATTCGGACATGCAGCGCGGCTTCATCCGGGCCGAGACCATCGCCTATGACGATTATATCGCGCTGGGCGGCGAAGGCGGCGCCAAGGACGCCGGCAAGCTGCGCCAGGAAGGCAAGGATTACATGGTGCAGGACGGCGACGTGCTGCACTTCAAGTTCAACGTCTGAGCGTGAAGGAAGCCCCGATGGTGACGGACAAGCTGTGCTTCGAGGATATCGTAGTCGGCCGGCCCGAGCGGTTTGGCCGGTACGAGATTACGCGCGAGAGTGTCCTTGCCTTTGCGGCCGAGTATGATCCGCAGGACTTCCACCTTGATGACGCGGCGGCGGCGGCCGGTCCGTTCGGCAAGCTCGCCGCCAGCGGCTGGCAGACCGCGGCGATCACGATGCGACTGCTGGTTCAGGGATTCCTGTCGCGGCAGGACAGCCGCGGCGGCGCGGGCGTGAAGGACATGCGCTGGACCCGGCCGGTCTATCCCGGCGATGTGCTGACGCTGGAAGTCGAAGTCATTGAAAAACGCCGCAGCCGCTCGCGCCCGGACCTTGGCCTGATGGAGTTCAGCCAGCGCACGCTCAACCAGCACGGCGAGGAAGTCATGCACCTGACCAGCACCGGGATGATCCGGGTGCGTGATCCCGATGCGCCGATTGACGCGGCCTAACTTCCGCAGATCAGCTCTCCGCCCGACGAATAGATCATCTGCCCCCAGGGATCGCGCACGACCATCCCTGCCGACCAGCGCGAGGCTTCCTGGCCCAGACGGGTTCCGTCGCTGGGTGAGCGATTGAGATCGAGCGACTGGGCCTTGCCGATATAACGGCTGCGCGTGCCCATCGCGAGGAGCGCGCTGCCGGAATCCGCCGCAAAGGTCACGAACTTGCCCCCGACCTTCAACACTGCGCGGCGATCGTTGGCGATCACGATCGGGTTGCCGCCCGGTTGCCCGGCCGGGACGAGGCTGCACCCGGCTCCGTAGAAGCGATTGGCCTTGATGTCGGCGGCCGTGATTGGTTGCGGCGCCATCGGCGTGGGCGGCGGCTTTGCGCTCTGCGCGGCTTCCACCATGGCGACCGCCTTGGCATCTTCGCGCGCCTGCACGGCCGGATCCTTGGGCTGCTCGGCGCACCCGGTCAGCAGCAGGATCGCGCCGAGCACGGGCGCCGCCATCGGCGCACTGTTTGACCGGCGTGCCTGCATCACTTCCTCCCGAACAGTTTCTCGATATCGCCGTGCGCCAGCTTGACCCAAGTGGGCCGGCCGTGATTGCACTGCCCTGAACGAGGGGTGCGTTCCATCTCACGCAGGAGTGCGTTCATCTCTGCCACGGACAACGCACGGCCAGCCCGGACGGATCCGTGGCACGCCATTGTCGCCAGCACATGATCGAGCCGCTCGCCCAGCAGCAACGCGTCGCCATTCTGCGCAAGATCGTCGGCAACGTCGCGCACCAGCGCAGCAACGTCGCCCCCCGCAAGCGGGGCGGGAACCGCGCGGACCAGCACCGCGGCGGGGCCGAACCGTTCGATCGCCAAGCCGAACTCGGCCAGCCGCGCCGCGCAGTCTTCCAGCCGGTCGCACGCCGGCTCGTCCAGTTCGACCACTTCGGGCAGAAGCAGGTTCTGCCCCGCCGCGAACGTGTCTGCCGCGCCCGCCGACCTCAGCCGCTCCAGCACCAGTCGTTCGTGCGCGGCGTGCTGGTCCACCAATACCAGCCCGTCAGCCGCTTCGGCCACGATATAGGTATGCGCGACCTGACCGCGCGCCACGCCGAGCGGATAGTCGGGCGCGCCGGGAACGTCCGCGGGGGCGGCCTCGGCCCGGCCGACCGGGCTGAGCACCTCCTGCTCATAGCTCCGCCACGTGCGTCCGGCCTCGCCCAGCCGGGGCGCGCCGTGCTCCCGCGCGAACAGCGAGCCGAGCGATGGCGCGGCCGTTACCGGCTCCGCCTGCCAGTTGCCCATCGCGCTTGCAGCCGGCGCCTGCGCGGATCGCTGGGCGCTGCTGTCCAGTGCATGGCGCAGCGCGCTGACGATGAACCCGCGCACGAACGCAGGATCGCGGAATCGCACCTCGGTCTTGGCCGGATGAACGTTCACGTCAACGTCCTCGGGCGGCACGGCAAGGAACAGCGCCAGCACCGCGTGGCGATCGCGCGCCAGCATATCGGCATACGCGCCGCGCACCGCGCCGATCAGCAACCGGTCCTTCACCGGCCGACCGTTGACAAACAGGTACTGGTGATCGGCCACGCCGCGATTAAACGTAGGCAAGCCCGCGACCCCGGTCAGCGACGCTCCGCCGCGCTGCGCATCGATCACGACGCCGTCATCCGCCAGTTCGCGCGCGATCAGGCGGGCAACCCGGCTGGCCAGCCCTTCCCCCGCCTGAACCGCCAGCACCCGCCGGCCATCGTGGTCCATGCTGAACCCCACGTCGGGCCGTGCCATCGCCAGCCGCCGGACCACGTCCAGGCAGGCCGCATATTCGCTCCGGGGGCTGCGCAGGAACTTGCGTCGCGCCGGCACCTTGCCGAACAGGCTTTCCACCCGGATTCGCGTGCCAGGCGGCAGCGCGGCAGGCCCCTCCCCGGAAAGCACGCCATGATCCACCGTCCGGCGCCAGCCTTCTGCAGCGCCCGGCCCGTTCGGATGGTTCGGGCGGCTTTCTGCGGTCAGCAGCGCGACGCTGGCGATCGACGGCAGCGCCTCGCCGCGAAAGCCCAGGGTGGTGACCAGTTCGATCGCCTCGTCCGGCAGCTTGGAGGTGGCATGGCGTTCCAGTGCCAGGCACATTTCCGCCGGCGTCATGCCGCAGCCGTCGTCGGTCACCTCGATCAGGTCCAGCCCGCCGCTGCCCAGCCGGACCGCCACGTTGGCCGCCCCGGCGTCGATCGCGTTTTCCACCAGTTCCTTGAGTGCGGCGGCCGGGCGCTCCACCACCTCGCCCGCGGCGATGCGGTTCACGAGCGTTTCGGGCAGGCGGCGGATGGTTCGCATCAGAACCCGTGACCCTAGCGGCGAAGCGCGGACAATTCGAGACGGCCGCAACCGGTATCACCGACTTTACCAACAACCCCCCGCGACAAAATTTTAGCGTTTACTGGCGGGCTGCGCTAAGGAGCCGCGTCCCCGCCCCGGACGGCCCCGTTTCTCGACCGCGAAATAGGCCGCCCTTCGCACAAATAAGCCACGGATTTCCTGATGTCCTCACTGATGTCCCGATTCTTCAAGATTGGCTCCCAGAACCTGGCGATCGATCTGGGTACTGCGAATACGCTGGTCTATGCGCAGGATCGCGGAATCGTGCTGAACGAACCCTCGGTGGTGGCGATCGAAACGATCAACGGCATCAAGAAGGTCAAGGCGGTCGGCGATGATGCGAAGATGATGATGGGCAAGACCCCCGCCCATATCGAGGCGATCCGCCCGATGCGCGATGGCGTGATCGCCGACATCGAGATCGCCGAAGAGATGATCAAGCATTTCATCCGCAAGGTGAACGGCAAGCGGTCGATGTTCCGCTATCCCGAAATCGTGATCTGCGTACCCTCTGGCTCCACCTCGGTGGAACGCCGCGCGATCCGTGACGCCGCCTCGAATGCCGGCGCCAGCCAGGTGTTCCTGATCCTGGAACCGATGGCCGCCGCGATCGGAGCGGACATGCCCGTGACCGAGCCGGTGGGCTCGATGGTGGTTGATATCGGCGGCGGCACCACCGAAGTGGCGGTGCTGTCATTGCGCGGGCTGGCCTATACCACCTCTGTCCGTGTCGGCGGCGACAAGATGGACGAGGCGATCGTGTCCTATGTCCGCCGCCACCACAACCTGCTGATCGGGGAGGCAACGGCCGAACGGATCAAGAAGGACTATGGCATCGCCACGATCCCGGCCGACGGGATCGGCGAGACCATTCACATCAAGGGCCGCGACCTCGTCAACGGCGTGCCCAAGGAAATCACCATCACGCAGGCCAACATCGCCGAGGCGCTGTCCGAACCGATCGGGGCGATCGTCGAAGGCGTGCGCATCGCGCTGGAAAACACCGCGCCCGAACTCGCGGCCGATATCGTTGACCAGGGGATCGTGCTGACCGGCGGCGGCGCGCTGATCAGGGGGCTGGACGATTTCCTGCGCGAGGAAACCGGGCTTCCGGTCAGCGTTGCGGAAGACCCGCTGTCGTGCGTCGCCATCGGCACTGGCCGGGCGATGGAAGACCCGATCTATCGCGGCGTCCTGATGACGGCGTAACGCCGGCAGCAGGCGGTTCGGGTCCATTGGCGGCCCCTTATTGAGGAGAAGGGCATGGCGCCGCCGACACCCCGGCGCTCCGGCTTTTCCAAACGAGCACAATACGGCACCTTTTTCGGCTATGTCGCTGCGTTGGCGGGGGCCGTGGTCGGGGGCGCCGTGCTGATCATCTCGATGTTGGACAAGGACGCGTTTTCAGGTGCGCGCGGCATCGCGGCCGATCTTGTCGCGCCGGCCGGAAAGGCCGTGACCGCGGGACGAAGCGGCGCGCAGTCCGCAAGCGCCACCCTGGCAGGGTTCGTAACTTCGGGCAGCAGGGTTGCGGCAATGACGCGCGAACTCGAACTCGCCCGGATCCGCCTTGCCGAAGCGCGCGCGCTGGCGGACGAAAACCGCCGGCTCAAGGCGCTGCTAGGGCTGCGGGATGGCGCCGTCCAGCCGCTCGCGCATGGGCGCCTGATCAATGCGACCGCTTCCAGCCTGCGCCGGTTCGCGACGATTTCCGTCGGCCGTGACCATGGCATTGCCGTTGGCATGCCGGTGCGCTCGCCCCGTGGACTGGTCGGGCGCGTGCTCGAAGTTTCCAGCCGCACCGCGCGCGTGCTGCTGCTCACCGATCCCGAAAGCGTGGTTCCGGTCAAGCGCGCGCGCGACGGTATTCCGGCATTCGCGCAGGGGCATGGCGACGGCACCATACAACTGCGCCTTATCAGCCTGGGGGTAAATCCGCTGAAGCCGGGCGACGTGTTCGTCACGTCCGGGTCCGGCGGGCTGTATCGCCCGGGAACGGCGGTGGGCGTCGTGACAGGTCTGACCCGCGACGGGGCGGTCGCGCGCGTGCTGAGCGACCCCACCGACAGCGAATTCGTGGCGGTCGAGCCCGTATTCGCGGTCAGCGCAGGGATACCGGATGCGTTGGCTCCCGCCGGTCAACCGCCGCGCGGTGCAGCGCGCCCGGCCGCGGATTGACCCGGATGGCCCTGTTCGAGCGCGGCGGCGCCGATTCCCCGCGGCAGATTAACCGGGCGCCCTCGCCCGTGATCGCGCGGGCGGTGCCATGGATCACGATCATGCTGGGATCGGTGCTGCAAACGCTACCGATAATCGCATCCGCGCCGGTCATGCCGCCGTTCGGATTCCTGTTCCTGCTGGCCTGGCGGCAGCTGCGCCCGGGACTGTTGCCGGTCTGGGCGGGACTGCCGCTGGGATTGTTCGACGATCTATACAGCGGCCAGCCACTGGGGTCGGCAATGCTGTTGTGGTCGGCGGTGATGATCGTGCTTGATGCGCTGGAGCAGCGCTTTCCCTGGCGCAGCTATCTGCTCGATTGGCTGGTTGGCACGGCGTTCATCGCTGGCTACCTCGTGCTGTGTTCGGCAATCGCCCACGTTGGCAAAAGTGGACCCTTCATTGGCATTCTGATCCCGCAATTGCTGCTGTCGGCGCTGATCTTTCCCGCCGGCGAACGCTTCATCGCCGGGTGCGACCGGGTGCGGCTCACCCGCTTCCGCGCGGTCCGGTGACGGAGCACCCATGATCTGGCCGTTCCGCCGCGACCGTACGCGCCAGACCTTCGGGCGGCATATCAGCTCGGGCACGCTGGCGAACAGTTTCGACCGGCGCAGCGTCGTGCTGGGAGCGGTCCAGGGCGGCGTGGGGGTGCTGCTGGCTTCGCGCATGGCGTGGATCGCACTGGCCGAGAACGAGCGCTACCAGACGCTGTCGGAAAGTAATCGCGTCAACCTTTCGCTGATCCCGCCCCGGCGGGGCTGGATCCTCGATCGGATCGGCGCGCCGCTGGCAGACAACCGCGCCGATTTTCGCATCGACCTCATTCCGGAACGCCTGGTGGACGGCGAGCGCACGATCAGCGAGCTGGGCCAGCTGCTGCGACTGACGGCGGTCGAGATTCAGGATCTGCGCGACAAGCTCGATAAGGCGCACGGGTTCCAGCCGGTCGAAGTGGCGTCGCGGCTGGATTGGGAAAAATTCGCCGCGGTTTCGGTCCGCCTGCCCGACATGCCCGGCGTGGTTCCCCAGCGCGGCTTTACCCGGTCATACGCAACGGGCCCTTCGGTGGGCCACCTTGTCGGCTATGTCGGCCCCGCGTCGGCCGAGGACTACGAACGCGACAAGAATCCCCTGCTGATCACGCCCGGCTACAAGATCGGCAAGGACGGCCTGGAAAAGCATTTCGAGGAGACCCTGCGCGGCGTCCCCGGTGCGCGGCGGGTCGAAGTCACCGCAACCGGGCGGATCGTGCGCGATCTCGACACGCGCGAAGACGTGCCGGGCCAGCCGATCCAGTTGACGATCCACGGCGGCCTGCAGGATTACGCGGCGCGCCGAATCGGGCTCGAATCGGGTGCGGTGGTGGTGATGGACTGCCTGACCGGCGATCTGCTGTGCATGGCCTCGATGCCCAGCTTCGATCCCAACAGCTTTTCCGACGGCATCGGCCGGATCGAATGGAAGATGCTCGCCGATGACGATCACGTTCCGCTGCGCAACAAGGTGCTGCGCGGGCTGTATCCACCCGGCTCCACCGTCAAGCCGATGGTCGCGCTCTCGTTCCTGCAAGCCGGGCTCGACCCGCACGAAACGGTCCATTGCCCGGGCGGCCTGCGCGTGGGGAACCGGGTGTTCCACTGCTGGCAACGTCGCGGTCACGGCACGGTCGATATGGCCAAGGGCATTTACCAAAGCTGCGACGTATACTTCTATCACTTTGCCCAGCGGATCGGGATGAACGCCATCGCCGCGATGTCGCGGCGGTTGGGGCTGGGGCAGGAATTCCCGTTGCCGGTTGCCGGGCAGTCCTATGGCACGGTCCCCGATCCCGCCTGGAAGCAGCGCAAGTATGGCAAGGAGTGGGCGCTGTACGATACCGTGAACGCCACGATCGGCCAGGGCTACATGCTGGTAAACCCGCTGCAGCAGGCGGTCATGGCCGCGCGGCTGGCGAGCGGGCGCGAACTGATGCCGCGACTGATTCTGGACCGCAAGGCGCCTCAGGCGCGATCGCTCGGCGTCAGCCAGGAGCATCTGGACCTGATCCATTCGGCCATGAGCGAGGTCGTCAACGGGGCGGGCACCGCCGGCCGGGCCCGCCTGCCGCTCGCCAACGTGCTGATGGCCGGAAAGACCGGGACGGCGCAGGTCGTCGGGCTTAACATGGGTAGCGGCAAGGGCGGGCTGTGGAAGTACCGCGATCACGGGCACTTCATCGCCTTCGCGCCGTTCGATAAACCCCGCTATGCCTGTGCGGTGGTGATCGAACACGGCGGCGGATCGGGCGCGGCATACCCCATCGCGCGCGACGTGATGACCTATCTGTTCGATCCGGCGAAGGCGTGGGAGGTGCTGCTGGAGATGGAAAAAGGTTGGGGCGGCACCCCGGTTCAGCGGATGACGGCGAAATACAACGCTTTCGCCGCGCAGTATGGCGTGACCGCGCCAAAGCCTGCCGACGATGCGGCGAACGCCGGGGCGGAGCGCGGCGCCGATGCCGCCGGCACCCCGCCGCAACCGATCCAGAGCGGGGCTGCCTCCCCCGCGCCGGAACCGGTGGCAGAAGCCGCCGCATCCACCCCCCGTGCACCGGGCGGACGTTCGCCCGCCGCGGGCATCACACCATGATGCCGCGCGGTGTGATCCCGGAACCCGTCGCGCGGCAGCCGTGGCGGTTGATCCTCCCGCTGGTGGTGCTGGTGTGCTTCGGCGCCGCCGTGCTCTACTCTGCCGCTGCCGGCTCGCTCTATCCGTGGTCGCTGATGCACCTGGTGCGCTTTGCGATGTTCCTGGTGATGGCGATCATCATTTCCCGGGTGCGGCAGGGTGTTTTCAAGCAGCTTGCATACCCGTTGTACGGGGCCGTTCTCGTGCTGCTCGTGCTCGTGGACGCGATCGGCGGCATCGCTGGCGGAAGCCAGCGCTGGCTCAACCTGGGGTTCATGCGATTGCAGCCGTCAGAGCTGATGAAGCCGCTGATCGTGCTCGTGCTCGCGCGGTTCTACGATGATCTTCCCCCGGCGCTCACCGCAAGCTGGCGCGCGCTGGTTCCGGCGGTGGCGCTGCTCGGCGTGCCTATGGTGCTGGTAATGCTCCAGCCGGATCTGGGCACGTCGCTGGCGATAACGTTTGGTGCGGCGGTGGTTATCTTCCTGGCCGGAGTACCGATCTGGTGGTTCGTTTCCGCCGGTGCGGCAGCCGCCATCGCGGCGCCGATCGCGTTCTTCACGCTGCTCCACGACTACCAGCGCCAGCGGGTGTTCGTGTTCCTGGATCCGGCCAACGATCCGCTGGGCACAGGCTATCATATCCTGCAATCAACGATCGCGATCGGGTCGGGCGGGCTGCTGGGCAAGGGCTTCGGCAACGGTTCCCAAAGCCACCTGGATTACCTGCCAGAATCGCACACCGACTTCGTCTTCGCCACGATGGCCGAGGAATGGGGCCTGCTGGGCGGCCTGTTCGTGATCGGCAGCTTTGCCTGGATACTGCGCTATGGCCTCAAAGTGGCCAGAGCCGCGCCGGACCGATTCTCGCACTTGCTGGCAGCGGGGATGACAACGACGATCTTCTTCTATGTCTGCATCAACCTGATGATGGTGATGGGCCTGGCCCCGGTCGTGGGGATCCCCCTGCCCTTCATGAGCCACGGCGGATCGTCGATGATGACGAACATGATCTGCATCGGGTCGATCATGGCGGTCCAGAACTGGACCCGCAGCGGGCCGCGTTCGCTGAGCTGAACACGCTGACCGCGTCGGCACAAAAAGTTCAGCGCCGGCAAAAAGCCCCTTCCACTCGCGGTATCTGGCGCTATAGGGGGCCCTCCCGATGGACGGGACCTCCGGCGCGCCGGTGTGGACGCATAGCTCAGTTGGTAGAGCAGCTGACTCTTAATCAGCGGGTCCTTGGTTCGAGCCCAAGTGCGTCCACCATTTCCTTCCTCGCAACCAAGCCGGCTCTCGGCATTTGCGGACAGGACCGTGCCTTTACCTGATACTGCCGCCGCTGCGCCGCTTGATCACCAGCCGGGCCCACCCGATCGACTTGTCGGGCTTGATGCGCTCCGGGCAATTGCGGCGCTGTGCGTGGTGGTGATGCACGTCCACGCAATCTGGCCCACATTTCCCGACCTTGCCGGCTATTCGTACCTTGCAGTCGATTTTTTCTTCATGCTGTCGGGGTTCGTGATGGCCCGCACGTATGAGGCACGGCTGGTTGCCGGCTTCGGCGTGTGCCGGTTCCTGCGCGCGCGGGCGGTTCGGCTGTGGCCGACCCTGGCAGTCGGCGCGGTGCTGGCGTTGCCGTTCGCGTGGCGTGACCATCCCCACGTTGACACGTTCTTGATGATCGTGATCCCCAACCTGCTGCTGCTGCCAAGCCTGGCCGCACCGCAGATCTTCGGGCTCAACATGCCCGCGTGGTCGGTATTCTTCGAACTGGTCGCGAATGCCGCGCACGCATGGGTGCTGTGCCGGCTGCGGATGGCTACGCTCGCGGTGATCGCGGTGGCGGCGTTCGGCATCCTGGCTACTCTGGGTTGGCACTACGGCCATCTCGACCTGGGGTCGCGGCTGGACAACGCAATCGGCGGGTTGGCGCGCGTGGCCTTAGCGTATGTGGCGGGCATCGTGCTGTGGCGCCGGTTCGGAGACCGCGCGCCCGTTCCGGTGCCGCCGCTGCTCGCCTGGTTGGCAATGCCGGCGGTATTCTCGCTCGCCCGATGGCTGGGTGACGATTTCCGGCTGGATCTGGCCTTCGTCGTGCTGGGATGCCCGTTGTTGCTGTGGGGTGGGCTTCGGCAGCGGAGGTTCGCGCGGATTTCGTCGCTCGCGGGGGCGTTGTCGTTTCCGCTGTATGCGGTCCATTATCCAGTTCTGCTGGTAGCCGACGCGTATGGACTTTCGGGCTGGGCGGGTCTGATAGTTGCAGTGGTCGCGGGCGCGATCGTCACGCGGGCGCTCGCACCTCGCAAAAAACCACGAGCCTTGCACACCAATTACATTCCTGCACACTGAAATGTGTGTGCGCGAGTTGCGCATCACATTGCGCGATGATAAAGCGCGCCCATGTACACCACGACCATCGAACGTGTCCGCCAATTGATCGCTGCCGGCACCATGACCCGCGCCGGTCTGGCCCGTGCGGCCGGCCTTCACGCCAACTCGCTTCGCGATTGCACCGAGGCGGAATGGAACCCGACATCGGACACGCTGGGCAAGCTGGACCGCTTCCTGCTGGCAAACAACGAACGGCCGGTGCTGGTCCCGATCGAGGAGATCATCGACGAGGCGCGCAACGGCCGGATGTTCATCCTGGTTGATGATGAAGACCGCGAGAACGAGGGTGACCTGATCATCCCCGCACAGATGGCGACGCCCCAGGCGGTGAACTTCATGGCTACCCACGGGCGCGGGCTGATCTGCCTGACGCTCACGGGCCAGCGGATCGAGCAGTTGGGGCTGGAGCTGATGAGCCGGAACAACGGCACCCGCCACGAGACTGCTTTCACCGTCTCGATCGAGGCGCGCGAAGGCGTGACAACCGGAATTTCGGCGGCCGACCGTGCGCGCACCATCAGCGTGGCGATCGACGGCACCAAGGGCCGCGATGACATCGTGACGCCGGGCCATATCTTCCCGCTGCGCGCACGCGATGGCGGGGTCCTGGTCCGCACGGGCCATACCGAAGCCGCTGTCGACATCTCCCGGCTCGCTGGCCTGAATCCATCGGGCGTGATCTGCGAGATCATGCGGGAAGACGGTACGATGGCCCGGCTCGATGACCTGGTAACCTTTGCGCGGCTGCACGATCTGAAGATCGGCACGATCCGGGATCTGATCGAATATCGCCGCCGCAACGACCATCTGGTGGAATGCATTGGCGAAGCGCCGTTCGTGTCCGACTACGGCGGTGACTGGACCACCAAGACTTATCGCAACAAGGTCGACGGCTCGGTCCACGTGGTGCTGCAGAAAGGCCGGATCGTGCCGGAATCGCCCACGCTCGTGCGCATGCATGGCCTTTCCATCGTGCATGACGTGCTCGGCAGTCCGGGCCCGCGCAAGCGCGTGTTGCAGCGGGCCATGGAGGAAGTCGGCCGTGCCGGTTCTGGCGTCATCGTCCTGCTCATGCCCGAAACATCAGATGACGTGGCGCGCCAGATCGGCGGCGAGCGATTTTCCATGGACTTGCGCAGCTATGGCATCGGCGCACAGATCCTGGCCGATCTTGGCGTGCACGACATGATCTTGCTGACCAATTCGCACCGCAATGTTGTCGCGATCGAAGGCTATGGCCTGTCCATCGTCGGCGAACAGCCGATTACCTGAGGGAACGTCTGCCATGAGCCGCATTCTGATCGTCGAGGCGCGCTTCTACGACCACCTCAACGACATGCTGATCGCGGGCGCCAAACGCGCGATCACCGGGGCCGGACACACCGCCGATGTCATCACCGTGCCGGGGGCTCTTGAAATTCCCGGCGCGATCGCGCTGGCGGATAATTCCGGCGATTACGATGCATATGTGGCGATCGGCGTGGTCATCCGGGGCGAGACCTATCACTTCGAAATCGTCGCAGGCGAATCGGCGCGCGGTATCATGGCGCTGACGATGGACGGGGTAGCCATCGGCAACGGGATCCTGACCGTGGAGAACGAAACCCAGGCCTTGGTCCGGGCGGACCCCGCGCAGAAGAACAAGGGCGGCGAGGCGGCAACCGCGGCGCTGGCGCTGCTGAACCTTCAGGAAAAGTTCGGAAGCTGACAATTCCCGGCCGGGAACCCGAAGCATGCTTCGGACGCTTGGCGAGGAATGAACGGTCCCCTTGAATGGTTCGGCGCAGTAGGCGCCATTGTCGCAGCGGCTCTGATCGCGGCCGATCTTGGCCGTAAGTTCACCGGGTGGGCGTTCGTCCTGTTCGTGGCGGTTTCGATTGCCTGGGTTATCTCGGGCGTATCCAATCAGGCGTGGACGCTCATAGCCCAGAATGGCCTGCTGCTGGCAGTCAACCTGTGGGGCGTGTGGCAATACCTGCTCAGCCCGCGCAAGAAACGCGAAATCGAAAAGCAGAAAGAAATCGCCGAGCAGGCCAAAGACGAAGTGGCGCGCGACGAAGCCGCCTGACGTCTACCAGACGCGCACGCGCCGTTCCGGGGGGAGGTACAGCTTGTCGCCCGGCTGGACGTCGAACGCGCGGTACCAGGCATCGACATTGCGGACGGTAAGCGCGCGGAATTGACCCGGGGCGTGGCCGTCGGTGGCGATGCGGCCGCGCACAGATGCTTCCCGCATCTTCATCGACCACGCCTGAGCATAGGCGATGAAGAAGCGCTGATCGCCCGTGAAACCGTCGATCACCGGCGGCTCCTTGCCCCCCAACGATGCTCGGTACGCATCGTACGCGGCCGCCAGCCCGGCCACATCCGCGATATTCTCGCCCAAAGTCAGCCGGCCATTGACGCGCAGGCCGGGCAGCGGTGTATACGCGTTGTACTGCGCGACAAGGGCCTTGGCGGCACGGTTGAACCGGGCCAGGTCGGCCGCAGTCCACCAGTTGCGCAGCTTACCAGCGGCGTCGAACGCCGCGCCGTTGTTGTCGAATCCGTGGCTGATTTCATGCCCGATAACCGCGCCAACCGCGCCATAATTGAAGGCGGAGTCGGCCTTGGGGTCGTAGTAGGGCGGCTGCAGGAACGCGGCGGGGAAGTTCAGGGCGTTCTGAACCGGCAGGTTTACCGCGTTGACCAGCTGTGCGTTCATCCACCATTCGCGGCGGTCCAGCGGTCGGCCAAGCTTGGCCAGCTGCTGCGCGTACCGCACATTGCCGGCCGCCACCTTGTTCGCATAGGCGGCGCCTGGCGTGACGGTAAAACCCGAATAGTCCTTCCATCTGTCGGGATAGCCGATGCCTACCTCCATCGTGCGCACCTTCTGGACGGCTTCCTGCTTTGTTTCAGGGGCCATCCACTCAAGCGCGTCGATGCGGCGGGTGAAGGCCTGCTTGATGCCGGCCACCATCACCTCGATCTCCCTCTTGGCCGACGCCGGGAAGTATTCGTCGACGTAAAGTTTGCCCAAGGCATCACCCAGTGCCTCGTTCAAGGCCTCGATTCCGCGCTGTGCGCGCGGTCGCTGCTCGGTGGTGCCTTTCAGGACAGTGCCATAGAACGCGAATGCACGGCGATCGATGCGGCCTGGCAGCACATCGGCATGCGCGTTGATCTGGTGAAACGCGAGCCAGTCCTTCCACGCTTCCAACGGCTCGCGCGCGACCAGCGCCGAAAGCTTCGGAATCGCTTCGGCGTGGTACGCGGCAAACTCCCGTTGGCTGCCCAGCCCCGCGGCTGACAGGAACACATCCCAATCGATCCCGGGCGCTTTTTCGGACATTTCGGCCCGGGTCCACTCCTCGGCGGAACCCACAAAGTCCTCGCTCTGCGCACGGCTTGCGTGGGCGGCTGCGATTTTCAGTTCAAGCCCATACACCCGCTCGGCCCGTGCCGCGGCGTCCGGTATTCCCGCATCCGCCAGCAACCCGGCGATGTAGTCGCGGTACTGGACGCGGATCGCCCCCATCTTGGGATCGGCCGACAGGTAGTATTCCCGCTCGGGCAGGCCGAGCCCGCCCTGAAGCAGGTAAGGCACCACCCGCCCGCCGGTCAGCGCCTGCGTGACGAATACGCCGAACAGGTTTTCCGTGTACCAGTCAGTCGCGTTGAGCGGATCGACGTCTGCCCGCAGTTGCTCGCCCAGCACCCGCGACAGCGCCGTCACATCCGAAATGGATGAAAATCGCTCGAGGTGCGGCTTGACTGGTCCCATATCGGCCTGATCGATCGTACGTGTATCGACATAGGCCGTGTAATACGTGCGGATACGCCCGGGATTGCTGTCCGGAGCGGCATTTCCCTGGACGATGTCGCCGACCAGTCTTGCCAGCCGTGCGCGCGTGGATTCGTCGGCCACGGTGTGCGCGCCCACGCTGGCCCGGTCGGCCGGGATTGCGGCGGTGCGCAGCCACCCGCCGTTCGCGTACGCGTAGAAATCGTCGCCCGGCTTGACGGTTTTGTCCATCGCCGCAACGGAAATGCCCAGCCCGGTTCCTGGACTGACCGCGGCATCGCCCTCGCCGCCGACCGAGCAGCCCGCAGGCCCCAGCGCCAGCGCGGCGGCTCCCAGCAGAACCGCGGAAAGCGCGGCCTGACCGGAAAAACGAATGTTGCTGGTTTTTTTCATCAGACCTCTGGCGGTTCAACCTGCCCACGTCGGGGCACTCGGTCCCGGTCGCGGATTGTCCGTATAATCGCTCTGCGCGGCGCCCGCCACCTGCAAATATGGCGAAATAGCGGCAGAATCCTGCTTTGGCGGAGAGGACTGTCAGACCACCTCGACGCTATCGCCGGCGCCGATCGGTGTGCGCATAGTCCGCTAGCGGCCGTGAAACCGTTCTTGCACGGGTGCTCCTTAAACCGGCCCGATGTCTCATGGTGCCGGGATCATCCGACACGTCCTTGACGGAAACGCAGCCATGTCCGAATTCATGCTGATCCAGCCAGGCGGAGTACAGCGCATGTGGCCGCCAAGTCCTAGCAGCAACGATCCGGATGCGATCCTGCTGCGTCTGCTTGCCTGCCTGCGCGATCTTGATCGGGTGGATGCACGCTTGGCAGCGGCGTATCTCGAAAGCGCGATCCACCACTTTCGCGCCCAGTTCGATCTGGATCGGAATAGCTCGGAAACCGATTAGTCTCTGCAATGCTGCAGGCAGCCCCTGAGATAGAGTTCGCGCAACGGGCAGCCCGCGATGCGGCACCCGCTGCGGAGCACGGCGACAATGGCGGTCGAATACGGGGCGATGGACCAGACTGGCTCCGAACATGGGTTCAATGGTTCTCTGGACCCGACTGCGTCGGCGTTCGTTTGTGGCGTTGCCATCGAACAGCGCGGGCAATACGCGGCGCGGCAGGCCCGGCGCCTGATCGCGGCCGCCAACGAGCTGCTGGCCATGGCCGCAGAGCTCGAAGAGGAGGCGGCGCGCGGGTTCGCTCCGGGCGCCGCCCGCGTCGGAGCCACACTCGAAGATGATGCACGCTGGCTGCATCAGGCGCGGCGCCTGTACCTTGACCGGCGCAGCCGCGGAGACGTGTTCGGGGATGAGGCGCTGTTCGGCGAACCGGCCTGGGACCTGCTGCTCGACCTGTTCATCGCAGCAAAAGAGGGCAAGCGTGTGCCAGTGACGAGCGCGTGCATCGGCGCGGCGGTTCCCACGACGACTGCGCTGCGCTGGCTTTCGTTGATGGAGCAGCGCAGCCTGATCCTGCGCGAAGCCGATCCGGCTGACGCACGCCGGGTGTTTGTAAGGCTTTCGGCGGACGCGTACTCACGAATGGTGACGTATTTCGCCCGCGCTGAAGGAGCCGGGGCAGACGACACGATAGAGCTCGCACGCGCACACCGCCGCGCGCTTGAACGCTCCGCGGATCGATGACCACCAGCTGATCGGGGTTGTACGTAAATGCTCAGGAAAGCGCGCGATACGGCCCGCGCGCCTTCCGTTCGCGACGCCTAGGCGAGCCGGCCGAACGCCGCAGACCCGGCATAGATCGCCGCCCCGCCGAGCTCTTCCTCAATCCGGATCAGCTGATTGTACTTCGCAAGCCGGTCCGACCGCGCGAGCGACCCGGTCTTGATCTGTCCGCAATTGGTGGCGACGGCGAGATCGGCAATCGTGGAATCTTCCGTCTCGCCCGACCGGTGGCTCATCACCGCAGTGTATCCAGCGCGCTGGGCGATCGAGACCGCCTCAAGCGTTTCGGTGAGCGATCCGATCTGGTTGACTTTCACCAGCAGCGAATTGGCCAGGCCCTGGCCAATACCCATTGTCAGCCGCTTGGGATTGGTCACGAACAGATCGTCACCGACCAGCTGGACCTTGTCGCCGATCTTGTCGGTTAGGGCTTTCCACCCGGCAAAATCATCCTCGCCCATGCCATCCTCGATCGAGCGGATCGGATAGGCGGTGGTCAGGTCCGCCAGATAATCGGCGAACTGTTCGGGGGACAGCGACAGTCCTTCGCCGCTGATTTCGTACTTGCCGTTCCGGAAAAATTCGGTCGACGCGCAATCCAGCGCCAGCACCACTTCGCTGCCCGGCTTGAAGCCGGCTTGCTCGATCGAGCCCATCACGAAATCCAGCGCGGCGCGGGTGCTGGCGAGATTCGGGGCAAATCCGCCCTCGTCGCCGACCGCTGTCGACAGACCCTTTTGATGCAGGCCCTTCTTCAGCGTGTGGAAGATCTCTGCGCCCCACCGCACCGCCTCGGCCAGCGTCGGTGCGCCCACCGGCATGACCATGAATTCCTGGAAATCGATCGGGTTGTCGGCATGCTCGCCGCCGTTGATGATGTTCATCATCGGCACGGGCAGGACGTGCGCCGAAACTCCGCCGATGTAAGCATAGAGCGGCAGACCGCGTGCCGCAGCTGCGGCCTTGGCGATCGCCAGCGACGTGCCCAGGATCGCATTGGCTCCGAGCCGGCCCTTGTTCTCCGTGCCGTCGAGCGCAATCATCGCAAGATCGATATCGCGCTGGTCTTCGGCGTCCACGCCCAGCAGCGCGTCAGCGATCTCGTCGTTGACCGCATCCACGGCCTTCAGCACGCCCTTGCCAAGATAACGACCAGTGTCGCCATCGCGCAGTTCAACCGCCTCGTGCGCGCCGGTGGACGCGCCGGAAGGGACTGCAGCGCGGCCGAAGCTGCCATCGTCAAGCAGCACATCGACCTCGACCGTGGGATTGCCACGGCTGTCCAGAATTTCGCGGCCGTGAATGTCAATGATCGCGGTCATTGCGGTTTACTCCTAGTTGCGGTGCGATATTCGTAAAATTGCACGCCCCTTGGCGTAAGGAACCTTGGCAGGCAAGCCGCGTTGCCGCATCATGTGAGGTGCGCGACTAATATTGCGCGTTCGCGTTGATTGTGGAGCATCGATCGTGGACCGGCCGGACCTTGGAGTCAGGTGGAGGCTCCCGCGAGTGAAGGTACCACAAGGCGCCGGCCACCAAGGCACGGGCCTGCAAACCAAAGGACTGACAGGATAATGGCCGACAGCACTGTGACCCCGGAAACGGAAAGCTTCATGCCCACTGGCATTCCCGCCGAAAGCGCCGCTGCTCCGGCCCCTGATTCGGGCGTGGCGAAGGCCAAGTTTGCTAAGGCCCTGGAAGAAGCCAAGGCCGGCGCACAGGTGCTGGGCAAGCAGGCACAGGATACCGCAGGCGTCTACCGCGAGCGCATTACGACCCGCAGCGACGCCTTGATGGAAGATGCCCGTGTCATGGGCGACCAGGCCCGGGAAAAAGCCACGATGCTGGCCCACGATGGCAAGGCCAAGGTGGTTGAAGGGTTGACCGGGATGTCACGGCTCGTGAACGAGAACGTTGGCACGATCGACGAAAAGCTTGGCGCCAAATACGGCGACTATGCCCGCTCAGCCGCCCGTTCGATGGAAGAGGCTGCGGCGAAGCTTGATGCGAAGGATATCGCCGAACTGGGCGAAGATGCGCGCGAGGCAGTGCGCAACAGCCCTGCCTTGGCCATAGGTATCGCGGCCACGGCCGGGTTCCTGATCGCGCGCATGTTCAAGGGTTCCAAGCCCGACGACAATGACTGAGCCCGTTGCCCAGACGTGGCGTCCGCCCGCCGACGCAGATTCCGCGCCGGATGCTTTCATAGCAGATTCGGACGCCACCGCGAGTTCCGCGGCAGACGCGGGCGTCAGTGGGCTGTTCGCTGACGTTCGGCGTCTTATGGACGACGGCAAGACTTTGGCCTCGGCCGAAATCGCTTATCAGACCATGCGGGCCACGGTGGCCGCGACGGCCGCCAAATCGATTATCGGTTACGGAGCGATCGCTGCAGTCTTGGGCCTGTTCGCGATGGTAGCTTTAACGGTCGGGCTGCTACTTGCGCTGACACCGCTGGTAACGGCCTGGGGCGCGACCGCAATCGTCGTGGGTGGATACGCGCTGATAGCGTTTTTATGTGTGAAACGTGCAAGCCGTCGGTGGCAGGATGCCAAGGCAACGCTGGCCGGAACGGAAACTGTCCAATGAACCTGCAGGAAAAGGAACTGGCGCATGACCGCGTCACGCGTGACGCGGCGCGGGCAGTTTTCAACGCCCGGCTCACGCGCGTACGCAATGCCTTGGCCCAGCGGGGAATCGGCTCGCGGGTACTGGAGGAAGGGCGCGACCGAGCAAAAGGAACGGCTGAAGAGGCTGTAGCAGTCGCGCGCGAGAACCGTCTGATCGTTGCCGGCACCGGGCTTGCCCTTCTTGCCTGGCTTGTTCGTCGCCCCGTCGGGCGGTTGACGGCCCGGGCTGCAAACCGTCTGACTGGAAGGGAACCGCGTTCGCGGTGGGTACGTTTGCGGGAATGGACCGGAAAAAGGATCAGGATGTGACCAACAGCGATACCAAGCGCCAGGCGTTGCGGGAGAAGGTAGAGCAATCGCAGGCGGAGTTGGCCAAGTCGGATCCGGTAAACCCGGGTGTCCCACGGCGCGATCCGCCCGAAGGCGTGGCGGCGCTGGTGATGGATTATCCGTTTGTCCTGATGATCGGTGGACTGGCCGCAGGTGCGGTAATCGGCGCGTTGCTGCCCAAGGGCGCGGCGCGCAAGCTGACCCGCGGTGCGGTCGCTGCTGCTGCTGCAGCGGGCGAGCTGGGCCGGACGTACAGCCGCAATACCCTGGACAAGGCGAGTGATACGGCCAGTTCCGTCAGCCGGGGAAGGCGCCGGGCGATTGACGGTTTGTCGGAAAGGCTCGCAGATCTGACCGACAGCGTGAGCGAAAATGCGCATACGGCCGGCAAACGCGCGAGCACGGTCGCGACCGATGCAGCCGAGGGCGCGCGCGATGCCGGGCTGCGGTTCGCGCAGCAGGTCCTGAAACTGACTTCCCATTTACGCCACTGACCTGGACCTGACCCTTGGAACGAGGAGCGTTAGCGGCTAAACCGCACGCTCCTCTCTCCCCTGGAACAGACCCAATGCAGAAACTTCACCTGGTAATGGGGGGCCGCGTGAGCAACCCTCAGGGACTTGAATTCGTCGATCTCGACAAGCTTGACATCGTGGGGGTTTACGGCAGCTATGCCGAGGCCGAAGACGCTTGGCGCAGCCACGCACAACGCACGGTCGACGATGCTGAGATGAAATACGTTGGTGTCCATTTGCACAAGCTGCTGGAGCCTGAAATCGGGCTGGACCAGACCGCCTGAAGCGGATCGCCACAGCAAAAAAGGCGCCGTGTCGGCGCCTTTTTTCATGCGCAGGACCGAAGCTTAAATAAATTCGATCTTCTTGACGAGATAGAACCGGTCGCCAGACGGGACCGTCACTTCTATTTCGTCGCCGGCACGCCGCCCGATCAACGCGCGGCCGAGCGGGGAATTATAGCTGATCCGTCCGAGGCGTGCATCGGCTTCGTACGGACCGACGATCTGATAGCGCACGGACTTTTCATCCTCGTCCAGCATGGTCACCGTCGCGCCGAAGATGATCCGGTCGCCCGAAAGAGTGGTCGGATCTACGATCTGCGCGCGGCTGACCTTATCCTCAAGGTCGCCAATAGACGCTTCCACGTGTCCCTGCCGTTCCTTGGCAGCATGGTATTCGGCGTTTTCCGACAAGTCGCCGTGTGCGCGTGCTTCCTCGATCGCATCCACGATAAGCGGCCGCTCTTCTCGCAGCGCTTTCAGCTCGGCGATCAGCTTCTCGTAGCCATCCGCCAGCATCGGCAGCTTTTCGACACTCGCCATCCCTGATCTTCCTCCTGTTCCGACTTCGGGGATGAGTCTCCCGCGCCCTGACACGCATCGTGTGCGTAAACAGGGCAAACGGAACCCGCCTCGATGTGGGGAAACGCGGTTGGTTAGTTATAATAGTCCTGAAGCGAATGTACTTCAAGTTGCGCGCCGCGCAAGGCCGCGATCGCCTCGACCGCGGCAACCGCCGCCGATGCGGTGGTGGAATAAGGGACCTTCGCCGACAACGCGGCCATGCGGATCGATTGAGAATCCTTCAGGCTCTGCCACCCTTCGGTGGTGTTGAAGATCATGGCCACATCGCCATCCACTATCCGGTCGACGATATGCGGCCGTCCTTCCGCGACCTTGTTCACCCGGGTGACCGGGACACCGGCCTCGGCAAGATAGCGCTGGGTTCCGCCGGTCGCGATGAGCGAAAAGCCCAGCGCCACCAGCTTTTGCGCGGCGGGCAGGATGCACGGCTTGTCGCTGTCCTTGACGGATACGAAAATGACCCCGCTGTCCGGCAAGCGTACCCCCGCGCCAAGCTGCGCTTTGGCAAAGGCGGTAGCGAAATCCTTGTCGAGCCCCATTACCTCGCCGGTGGACTTCATTTCCGGCGACAGCACCGGATCCACCCCGGCAAAACGGGCAAAGGGGAACACCGCTTCCTTCACCGCCATGTAATCGAGCTTGCGCTTGATCGGCGGGAAGGTCGACAGCTTTTCGCCGGCCATCACCCGCGCCGCGATCTTGGCGATAGGCTGGCCGATCGCCTTGGCGACAAACGGCACGGTGCGTGACGCGCGCGGATTGACCTCGATCAGGTACACCAGCCCGTCCTTCACCGCGAACTGGATGTTCATCAGTCCTTTGACGCCCAGCGCCAGCGCCAGCATCTGCGCCTGACGCTCCATTTCCTCCACGATTCCCGTAGGCAGATCGTATGGAGGTAGCGTGCAAGCGCTGTCGCCGGAGTGGATTCCCGCTTCTTCGATGTGCTGCATGACGCCTGCGATCACCACGTCTTCGCCGTCGCACAGCGCATCGACGTCGCATTCGATCGCATCGCGCAGATACTGGTCGATCAGCACCGGACTGTCGCCGGAAACCTGCACCGCAGTGGCGATGTAGTCATCAAGCTGCGCCACGCTGTCGACGATCTCCATCGCCCGGCCGCCGAGCACATAGCTTGGCCGCATCAGCACCGGGAAGCCGATCCGGTTCGCCACCGCGACCGCCTCGTCCCGGCTGCGCGCGATACCGTTGGCGGGCTGGAGCAGGCCCAGTTTTTCCACCAGCGCGGAAAACCGCTCGCGGTCTTCGGCGAGGTCGATCGCGTCGGGCGAAGTGCCCAGGATCGGGATGCCCGCATCCTCCAGCGCCTGCGCCAGCTTGAGCGGGGTCTGCCCGCCAAACTGTACGATCACGCCAACCAACTCGCCGTTCGACTGTTCGACCCGCAGGATTTCCAGCACGTCTTCGTCAGTCAGCGGCTCGAAATAGAGGCGATCCGACGTGTCATAGTCGGTCGAAACCGTCTCCGGGTTGCAGTTGATCATGATCGTCTCATACCCGGCATCCGCCAGTGCGAAGCAGGCGTGGACGCAGCAGTAGTCGAACTCGATCCCCTGCCCGATCCGGTTTGGCCCGCCGCCGAGGATCACCACCTTGCGCCGGTCCGACGGGGCAGCTTCGCATTCGGGCTCGCCGAAGCTGGGTGCCTCATAAGTCGAATACATGTAGGGCGTCACGGCCTCGAACTCGGCAGCGCAGCTGTCGATCCGCTTGAACACCGGGTGCACGCCCAGCCTGTGGCGCAGTTCGCACACCTCCTTGGCCGACGTTGCACCCGCCAGCCCCTTCAGCGCATCGTGCAGCAGGCCCGAGCGGCGCGCCTGCGTCTCGCCCAGCCCGCCTGCGACCCCGACCGAGCGCACCGCCAGCGTGGCCAGTCGGCGGTCGGAAAAGCCCATCGCCTTGAGCCGGCGCAACCCGGCGGCTTCGAGCGGCAGGCCATGCTCCAGGATTTCCGACTCTTCGGAGATAATCTCGGCAATCTGGCGCAGGAACCACGGATCGAAATGGGTGATCGCGTTGACATCCTCGACGGTGAAGCCCTCGCGGAAGGCTTGCGCGACGTTGAGCAGCCGGTCCGGCGTCTGCTTGGACAGCGCGGCGTTGATTTCGTCGCGGGTGGCGCCTTCAAGCGCCGGCACGCGGTTGAACCCGTCGAGCCCGGTTTCCAGACCGCGTAGCGCCTTCTGCATCGATTCCTTGAAATTGCGTCCAATTGCCATAACTTCGCCGACGGACTTCATAGCAGTGCTGAGCACCGCTTCCGAGCCCTTGAACTTCTCGAAGGCAAAGCGCGGGATCTTGGTGACGACGTAATCGATCGAGGGTTCGAAGCTCGCGGGCGTGGCGCCGGTGATCTCGTTGGTCAGCTCGTCGAGCGTGTAGCCCACCGCCAGCTTCGCCGCGATGCGGGCGATCGGGAAGCCGGTGGCCTTCGAGGCGAGTGCCGACGAGCGCGACACGCGCGGGTTCATCTCGATCACGATCAGCCGGCCGTCGGCGGGATTGACCGCGAACTGTACGTTCGAACCGCCTGTTTCCACGCCGATTTCTCGCAGCACCGCGATGCTGGCGGAGCGCATGATCTGGTATTCCTTGTCGGTCAGCGTCAGCGCCGGCGCGACGGTGATCGAATCGCCGGTGTGGACGCCCATCGGATCGACGTTCTCGATCGCGCAGATGATGATGGCGTTGTCGTTCCGGTCTCGGACGACTTCCATCTCGTACTCTTTCCAACCGAGCAACGATTCCTCGATCAGCACTTCGTTGGTCGGGCTAGCATCGATACCGGAACGGACGATCGCCTCGAACTCGGCCTTGTTGAAGGCCACGCCGCCGCCGGTGCCGCCAAGAGTGAAGCTGGGCCGGATGATCGAGGGCAAGCCGGTGCGTTCGAGCACTGCGAACGCCTCTTCGACGTTGTGGGCCACGCCCGAGCGCGCGGATTCCAGCCCGATCCTGTCCATCGCCTCGCGGAACCGTTGGCGGTCCTCGGCCTTGTCGATCGCGTCGGCATCGGCGCCGATCATCTTGACGCCGT
>JAZKDH010000031.1:0-16937 GCA_040387665.1 Pseudomonadota bacterium
TCTTGAATCAGAACTCGGGGCAGTTAGGAATCCCTTTTGTCAACAGGGCCTAGTAGATCCACCCAGAAGAAGGATAGTCCAGAAACTGCCTTTGTCTTTCGATTGGCTGACCGTTGCATGTCTCTGATATGACCATACTTCTTGGCCGCCGCCATCGCGAGTGGTGATGTTTGGAGCTCCGAACGCCTCAAGAATCTGCGATTTCGTAGTTTCGCCGACACGAACGTTAAGTTGGACGTTCCCTTGCGTCAGTGAACTGTTAGGCTTGATCAGGCCCGGCTGACTAGCTGCCAGAAGTGGGCTGGTGGCCAAGCTTGCTGCTGCGATCGCGATTAGTCGTTTATGCATACGTTTGATGACCCCCGCTGTTTAACGCTGATTTTAAGTCGGAAACCTTTTTCGCGAAGCTACTCCGGGTGATTTCTCGTAGTGCGACCTACTAGCCTGATCATCGGGGAAGGCACAAGTATGTGTAAGTGCATTTTAGAATTCAGCTTAAGCGCCATCCATCCGCGCAGTAGCCGCGCGATAACCAGTCGCGCGGCCGCTTGACCTTTTTTCGCCTCGGCGTAAGCCCGCGGCGCATGACCGACGCCCATCCGCTGACGCTGTTCAACAGCCTGACCCGCCGGAACGAAGCCTTCCAGCCGGTCCATCCCGGGGTTCCCGGGGATGCGGCGCAGCCGCCCCAGGCGCGGGTGTATACGTGCGGGCCGACGGTCTACAACTATCCGCACATCGGCAACATGCGCGCCTATGTCTTTGCCGATGTGCTGGGGCGGACGCTGTCGTTCAAGGGCTACAAGCTCACCCACGTCATCAACATTACCGACGTCGGCCATCTGACGGATGACGCCGACGCGGGCGAGGACAAGCTGGAAAAGGCCGCGAAGGACCGCGCGCAGTCGATCTGGGACATCGCCCGCCATTATACCGAGGCCTATTGGGCCGACATCGCCGCGCTGAACATCCGCCAGCCGGCGCAATGGTCGATCGCGACGGACTATGTTCCGCAGATGATCGAATTCGCCCGCAGCATCGCGGACCGGCACTGCTACGAACTGTCCTCGGGGCTCTATTTCGACGTCTCCACGGTGGCCGATTACGGCCTGCTGGCGCGTTCGGCCACGGAGGAGGGGGAAGGGCGGATCGACCCCGTCGACGGCAAGCGCCACGCGGCCGACTTTGCGATCTGGCGCCGCACGCCCGCTGGCGAGAAGCGCCAGATGGAATGGGATTCCCCGTGGGGCCGCGGTGCGCCCGGCTGGCATCTCGAATGCTCGGTAATGAGCGGCGCGCTGCTGGGGTTTCCGTTCGATATCCACACTGGCGGGATCGACCACCGCGAGATCCACCACCCGAACGAGATCGCCCAGAACCAGGCGTTCTGCTGCGCGGGCGGGCTTGACCTGCCTGCCAATTCCGGCGCGCGGGTGTGGATGCACAACAATTTCCTGGTCGAGCGCTCGGGCAAGATGAGCAAGTCGTCCGGCGAGTTCCTCCGGCTGCAATTGCTGATCGACCGGGGCTTCCACCCGCTCGCCTACCGGCTGATGTGCCTGCAGGCGCATTATCGCAGCGAACTGGAATTTTCGTGGGAAGGCCTGGCCGCAACACTCACGCGGCTCAAGCGATTGCTCATGACGGTTTCCGGGCTGCGCGCGCAGGCCGGGCCTGCAGTTGCAGCCGGGGCGTGGTTCGGGCCGTTTCGCGATCGCTTCGATTCGGCGATGTCCGACGATCTCAACACGCCGGTCGCTCTGACCGTGCTGGAGGAAGTCGCGGCGCTTAAAAAGACGGACCCGTCGGAAAAGCTTGCCGCGCTCGCCGCGATGGACGCTGTGCTGGGCCTGAACCTGCTCGGCCTCGATCGCGCCGAACTGCGCCTGCGCCCCGCTAAGGCAGTGATCGGCGATCAGGAAATCGACGCCGCGCTGGCCGCCCGCGACGCGGCCCGGGCGGCAAAAGATTTTGCCGCATCCGACGCACTGCGCGCCGAACTGGCCGGGCGCGGGGTTGAGGTGATGGACGGCGATCCGCTGCGGTGGGACTGGCGGCTGGACTGAACGCGCAATCCACCCGGGATGCCGGGCGCTTGTTCCCCTTAAGCGCCCGCGACCGGTTCAGATATCTTCCAGCAGCAGCAGTTCCAGATCGACCTGACACCGCGGCTCGGGAAGGTATTCGTGCGTGACGTCCACCACGGCGGCATCGGCGACCAGTTGCCCCGGAATGTCGAACTCGTGTTCACCGATCGCGGCGGCCATCCGTTCGCCGGCCGCAACCGCGTCCGCACCCTCGAACGCCAGCGTGACTGCATGGCGGCTGCCCGTGAATGTGGCGCTGGCCCACGGCCGTTCGGCATGACGGACGAGCTGCGCCTGGTTTTCCCCCAGTTTCAAAACCTGCTCCACCAGCCTGGCCCAGCTGCCGCGCGTTCGAACCCGGCGCGTGTCTGCTGGCGGCGTCAGAGAATCGCGAAAATCATAATGCATTTGCGTTGCCCCCATAAGTGTTCATGAAATGTTCTATTTTCTTCGCGGTCTCCGCACGCGGCGTCCGGCCATTGCGCAAGTCCTGGACGAAGCGAGGATCATGCGCTGCCAGTCGGCCGAATTTTGTCCATGGCATCCCGGTCTCTCTCAAAAACCGCTCGATCTTTCGCAGCAACATGATCCCCCTTCGAATCGCCTTGTGTTCCCCTTTCATTCTCATTCAAATCCTACTTGTCTAGGAAAAATACATCGGCTAGTGTCGATTTATGGTTACCATTGAACCCCGCGCCCGGCTTCTTGCCCTGGCTGATCTTAAGGGCGTGAGCCTTGCCGCTCTGTCTGCTCTAATCGGCAGAAATTCGACCTATCTTCAGCAATTTGTGCGTAAAGGCAGTCCGCGCAAGCTGGAAGAAACGGACCGCCGCAAGCTTGCTGAATTCCTTGGCGTGGAGGAGGCCGAACTTGGCGGCCCACAGGAAATTTACGCGGGAAAAAACAGCGCGTTCGATGGTAAATTTCCCGTTCACCAGGATTGGCTGGACGTTCCCCGGCTGTTCATCAATGCGTCGGCCGGTCCGGGCATGATCGCCGACTGGAATGAGCAGCCGGTGGGCGCATTTCGTTTTTCCGCACGGTGGCTGCGAGCACAGGGCCTTGAACCGGCAATGCTGAGCGCCATACAGGTTGCGGGTGATTCGATGGAGCCGCTGCTGCGCGATGGCGATGAAATCCTGGTGGACCGCACGCCGCGTCCGCTGCGCGACGGCATCCATGTCGTCCGCGTGGAAGACATCCTGCTGGTAAAGCGGGTGCAGACCGGCGTGCCCGGCCGGCTGGTGCTGGAAAGCGCCAATCCCGCATATCGCGCGATCGAACTGGATCCGTTGAACGTGGAAGTGATCGGGCGCGTGGTGTGGAAAAGCGGCCGGTTATGATCAGCCGGCCCGATCGGTCACGCTTTTCATTGATTCCGTGGCGCTGCGGTCCCATCTGCCGGCGATGCCCGATCACCCCGCCTCTGAACCCGCGCGCGCACTGCCGCTGCGTGCCGCCATTGTTCCGGTCACCGCCTTCGAACAGAACTGCTCGCTGCTGTGGTGCACCGCCACCATGCGCGGCGTGCTGATCGACGCGGGGGGCGATTTGCCGCGGCTGCGGCAGGCGATCGAGAGCGCCGGCATTACCGTGGAAAAGCTGCTGGTGACGCACGGGCACATGGACCACTGCGGGATGACCGGTGTGCTTGCCAAGGAACTTGGCGTTCCGGTGGAAGGTCCGCACGAAGACGATCGCTTCTGGATCGAAGGGCTTGAGGAAGCTGCGGCGCGATACGGAATGGAAGGCCACACATTCGAGCCCGATCGCTGGCTGCATGACGGGGACACGGTGACGTTCGGTGAGATCACGCTCGACGTGCTGCATTGCCCCGGACACACGCCGGGCCATGTCGTGTTCCACCACCCGGAATCGCGGCTGGCGGTTGTGGGCGACGTGCTGTTTCAGGGCTCGATCGGGCGGACCGACTTTCCGCGCGGCAACCACCAGGATCTGCTCGATTCGATCCGGGGCAAGTTATGGCCGTTGGGGGATGACGTCACGTTCATACCGGGCCACGGCGGAACCAGCACGTTCGGGGCCGAGCGCCGCAGCAACCCGTTCGTGGCCGACCAGCGGTTCGGTTAGACGCGCTGGTCGGGACCGGGCTTCAAAACCGGCCAAGCGATGCAACGACCGCTGCGATGACCAAGGCCAGCTGCAGCACGATTCCGGTGACCATGCCGATCGGCCGCCCCGGACGGAACGCCCCGTCCATCCCGATCGCATGCGCCACGCGGCCCAGAATGAACAGGGCGCCGAGCGGAGCGAGCCAAGCGCCGCCTTGTCCCGCCAGTTCGACCAGACCCACAAGCAGCAGGGTAAGCGGGAACTGTTCGGCAAAGTTCAGCTGCGCCCGTATGCGTCGCAGCAACAGCTCGTTTCCGCCGTCGCCGACCGATATCCCGGTCTTGCCGCGCAGCCGTCCGATCCGCATCGTCAGCCAGAAGTTCACCACCAGCGCCGCGGCGCCAAGGCATAGAGTGGTTGTCAGCAGCATCAGGATATTTCCCCTCTCCGTCAGGAGCGCTTGCTACCCCGGCAATGCTTGCAACGCACGATAAATTCGCTATAGGCGCGCCTTCGCTCCGCCGGCCCATCGGGCTTTTGCGCGGGTCTTCGCCAGCTACAACTAATTCAGGAACAGGTGCCGAAATGGCTGTCCCTAAAAGAAAAACCAGCCCCTCACGCCGGGGCATGCGCCGCAGCCACGATGCGCTGAAGGTCGATGCATTCCACGAATGCTCAAATTGTGGTGAACTCAAGCGCCCGCACAACCTGTGCACCGCGTGCGGTCATTATAACGGGCGCGAGATCGTCGCAGTCGGCGTCTGACCTGTAGACAAGGCGAGGTTGGGGGATGAGCCTGCCGCGTATCGCAGTCGACGCGATGGGCGGCGATGTCGGCGTGCGCGTCATGATAGAGGGCGCTGCACTCGCACGTCGTCGGCACGAGCAGTTCAAGTTTCTGCTAGTGGGCGATCAGCCCCTGATCGAGGCTGCACTCCAGAATCACCCCAACTTGCGCGCGGCATCAGATATCCTGCACGCGCCGGACACGATCAGCGGCGAGGAGAAGCCCAGCCAGGCGCTGCGCCGCGCAAAGTCCACATCGATGGGCATGGCGATCGACGCCGTGAAAAAGGGCGGGGCGGGGGCCGCGGTCAGCGCCGGCAATACCGGCGCGCTGATGGCGATCAGCAAGCTCGCCCTGCGCACGCTTCCGGGCATTGATCGGCCGGCCCTTGCCGCATTGCTGCCCACGCTTGGCCAGAACGATCTGGTAATGTTGGATCTTGGCGCGAATACCGATTGTGATGCGCGCAACCTTGCGCAGTTTGCGATCATGGGCGCTGCCTATTCCCGAATCGTCACCGGGCTGGAGGCGCCGCGGGTGCGGTTGCTCAACATTGGTACCGAAGAAATCAAGGGTACCGATTCGCTGCGCGTGGCGGCCAACCAGCTGAAAGACGCCGCGTCGCGTCTCGCGATGTCGTTCGAAGGTTTTACCGAAGCCGACAAGCTATGCCGCGGCGATATCGATGTGGTGGTTACCGACGGCTTCTCGGGCAATATTGCGCTCAAGGCGGTTGAGGGAACTGCGCGATTCGTTGCCGACGTGCTGCGGCGCTCGTTCGCCAGCTCGCTGCGGTCCAAGATCGGATTCCTGATCTCGCGGCCGGCAACGGAATTGCTCAAGCATCATCTTGATCCCAACAACCACAACGGCGCGGTCTTTCTCGGCCTGAACGGGGTTGTCGTCAAAAGTCACGGCAGCGCCAATGCGCTTGGGGTGGCCAATGCGGTGGCCGTGGCGGCACGGCTTCTCGAAGAAAACCTTACAGAGCGGATCGCCGCCGATCTTGCACGGGTCGGAGCCGACGGGCTGCGTCAGGCCAGTGGATCCGGCCGCAAGCACAAAAGCGAAGGAAATGTTTGATGATCCGTCGTTCGGTGCTCATCGGCACGGGCTCGGCCTTGCCGGTCCGGATCGTCAACAACGCGGAAATGTCGACCATCGTCGATACGACCGACGAATGGATCGTTGAACGCTCGGGTATTCGGCAGCGCTACATTGCGGGCGAGGGGGAAACCACTGCCACGCTGGCCACTGGCGCCGCACGCGCAGCAATCGCCGCAGCCGGCATCGATGCGGCGACGATCGGTCTGATCGTGCTGGCCACCGCCACGCCGGATCAGACTTTCCCCGCAACCGCGACGATCGTTCAGGACGCGCTGGGCTGCAATGGGGGCATTGCATTCGATGTTGCGGCGGTGTGCTCGGGGTTCCTTTACGCACTCGGCGTGGCGGATTCGATGCTGCGCACGGGGATGGCAAATCGCGCGCTGGTGATCGGGGCGGAAACGTTCAGCCGGATTCTTGACTGGGAGGATCGCACGACCTGCGTGCTGTTCGGTGACGGCGCGGGCGCGGTCATTCTGGAAGCCCGCGAAAGCGACGATCCCGGCGCGCCCGGCATCCTGGCAACCAAGCTGCATGCCGATGGAACGCACAACCAGCTGTTGTTCGTCGATGGCGGCGCCGGCAGCACCGGCACGGTCGGCAAGCTCAGGATGAAGGGCAAGGAAGTGTTCCGCCACGCCGTCACCAACCTTGCCGACGTGCTGCGCGAAGTGCTGCAGGATACCGGCGTGCATGCCGACGATCTGGACTGGGTCGTGCCGCATCAGGCCAACAAGCGCATCCTTGATGGCACCGCCAAAAAACTCGGGTTGCCGCCGGAAAAAGTGATTGTCACCGTTGATCGTCACGCCAACACATCCGCGGCTTCGGTCCCGCTTGCGCTTGATGTGGCGGTCCGCGATGGTCGGATCAGGCCCGGGCACCTGGTGATGCTGGAAGCGATGGGTGGCGGCTTCACGTGGGGTGCCAGCCTCATCAGGATCTGAAAGATCGGACGGGTCACCGCAGCGGGCGCACGGTTATCGTTTTGGCACAACACATTGCGTTGCCTTTTTCGACGTGTTCTGCAATCACCTGATTCGGGGTTGGACCCAGGTTTGGGGTGAAGGGGCTGGAATGCGTTCCATGAGTACGCTTACGCGTGCGGATCTTGCTGATGCGATCAATCGCAAGTTGGGGTTCTCACGAGCAGAATCGTTGAGCATGGTCGAATCGATCCTCTGCCATATGTGTGAAGCTCTTGCCGAAGGGCAGAATGTGAAAATCTCCGGATTTGGCACGTTTCTGCTCCGCGACAAGACCGAACGGGTCGGACGCAATCCCAAGACGGGCGTGGAAGTGCCGATCACTCCGCGGCGCGTTCTGACGTTCCGTGCCAGCCAGATGCTGAAGGATTTCATCGCGCGAGCATGACGTCATGAGCGAGCCTGCCACTTCCACGCTGTTTGATGATGGAAAGGCCCCGGAGGCCTTACGCACCATCGGCGAGGTAGCGAATGCGCTGTCTATCCGGCAGCATGTCCTGCGATATTGGGAAGAACAGTTTCCGATGCTGCGACCGCTGAAGCGCAGCGGCGGGCGGCGATACTACCGTCAGGTAGACATTGCGCTGGTGGAAACGATCTACCGGCTGGTCCATCGCGAAGGTTACACGCTGCGCGGTGCCCGGCTGGTGCTGGAAGGTAAAGCGGCCGATGCAACCACAGCGCGCACGGTTCAGGACGCTCCCTCTGCCCGTGCCCCCGACCGCCCTACCGGGGTGCCTGCCGGTACTGAGGTCCTTTCGGGGCTCAGGGCGATCCGCGAAGTTCTGGCGAAAGCACTGGATCGCTAAAGTATTCTCTGCGAACTTTGCCGGCAACCTGATGAAACTCAGTCGACCAGCTCCGGGCCAAGGTCTGCGTCCAAGTCGCGCGGGCGCACCAGATGGGCCAGTCTGCCGCAATTATCGTCAAGCTCGTCCCACCGGTCGATCGCCAACTCGAGCACCGCAAACGTAGCGGTCGGGAACTTTTCCTCGACCAGGCGTCGCAGCGGTGAACGGCCGTCGTCGGGGACCAGGTCGAAGATCAGGTCTTCCAGCCCCGGATTGTGACCCACCATCAGCACCTGCGAGATGCCGTCTGGCTGGTCGCGCAGCACGTCGAGCAACGTCGCCGAGCTCGCCAGATAGATCCGCCGGTCCCATTCCACCGGAATGTTCCGCTTGGTTGCCGCCGCTGCGATCTCGATCGTCTGGGCCACGCGCACGGCCGGGGATGCAACCATGCGCTGCCAGGCGATCCCGTGCTCGACGATATGCTTGCCGACCACCGCGGCGCCTTTGCGTCCACGGTCGTTCAGCGGCCGGTCGAAATCGCGCGCGCGCGCGTCGTGCCAGTCAGACTTGGCATGGCGATAAAGGCCTAGGAGCTTCATGCTGTTCCGGTATCAGGAGGGGATTCGACCCGCAGTTTGTCGGGCAGCGTTTCCCCTGAAACACCGCTCGCTATGCGCTGTAAAGCCTGTTCCAGCGTGACGCGGTGGATTGGCGTTCCGGGCGGGAATGCGCCGAGCAGGCGGCTGGGAAAAGCAGAGGACAGCATTACGAAGTGCCCGCGATCGTGCTTGCTGCGAATCAGCCGCCCGAACGCCTGCGCCAGGCGCGCGCGGATGATCCTGTCGTCATAGGCCGATCCGCCGCCGGTTACCCGCCGGGCCCGGTGGAGGATCGATGGCTTGGGCCACGGCACCTGTTCCATCACCACCAGCCGCAGCGAGTGCCCCGGCACGTCCACCCCGTCGCGCAGCGCATCGGTACCCAGCAGCGACGCGCGCGGATCATCGCGAAAGATGTCGACCAGCGTCCCGGTATCGATCGGATCGACATGCTGCGCATAAAGCGGCAGGCCCGCACGGGCCAGCGGGTCGGCGATGCGGCCATACACCGCGCGCAGGCGGCGGATTGCGGTGAACAGCCCCAGCGCGCCACCTTGCGCAGCCTCGATCAGGCGGGCCATGGCCCGGGCAAGCGCCGGCATGTCGCCCTTGGCGACATCGGTCACGATCAGCACTTCGGCCTGAAGGGCATAATCGAACGGGCTTTCCGCGTTCGACAGGATCGGCGCGCTATCGATATAGGCCGCGCCGCTGCGGGCGATGGCTGCCGCCCAATCGGCATCGTCGCTGCCGGTGCGATCAGTCAGCGTGGCGCTGGTCAGCATGACCCCGTGTGCCGGTTCAAGCACGGTGCGGGCAAACGGCTTCATCGGGTCCAGATAACGCCGGTGCAGCCCGATATCGAATTCACGCGCGTCTGACCGGTCGACTGCCAGCCAGTCAACGAATTCAGGGTCCATCGGCCCGCCCAGACGATCCAGCATCGCCTCCCACGCCGCCAGCAGGTCTATCCGCCACCCCATCGCGGCGCGCGCCCCCTCGATCCGCGCGCGGCCCTGCGAATCCAGCCAATCGGGCGGTTCGGCCACAATCGCCTCCAACCGCATGTCAAGCCGCATCAGCGGTTGGCGCAAGGCGGCGATCGCAGCCTGCGCGGCCGCCGCCAGTTCGATCAGGGTGCCGGGCAGCTGCGCGGCCTCCGTCTCCAATCCGTAGCCGGCTTCTTGCCCGCCGCTTTCGTCACGCGCGAACACCGTGGCGCGCACTTCGGCCAGGAATTCCTCCAGAGCGCCGAACGGCGCACCCTCGTTGAGGCGCTGCAACCAGCCGTCCGCAGGCAAAAGCAGTGCAGCATCGCGCGCGGCGGCAATCGCTTTCCCGCCGGCTTCGTCATAGCTTGCCACATCCGCCAGACGCGCCGACAGCCCGCGGCGGCGACCCTTCGATCCACGCTCCGGCCCGATGACCCATCGCCTTAGTTCGATCGTTTCGGCTCCGGTCAGCGCCGCTGCAAACGTGGCATCGGCCGCATCAAACACATGATGACCTTCATCGAACACGATCCGGGTCGGTCGATTCGCGCCTTGCGCGGTCGCCCCGCCAGACCGGGCGGCGTTGATCATCACCAACGCGTGGTTCGCGATCACCAGGTCTGCCTGTGCCGATGCGCGCGTTGACCGTTCGATGAAGCACTTCCGGAAATGGGGGCACCCCGCATAGACGCATTCCCCGCGTCGATCGGTCAACGCCGCGATCCCGCGCTGGCGGAACAGCGTGCCGAGCCAACCCGGCAGGTCCCCCCCGATCATGTCCCCGTCCTGGGTATAAGCAGCCCAGCGCGCAACAAGCTGTGCCAGTATCGCCGCACGGCCGCTGAACCCGCCCTGCAACGCGTCTTCCAGGTTCAGCAGGCACAGATAGTTTTCTCGGCCCTTGCGAATCACCACCGGGGCCGAACCGTCGGCCCGGGCCGCGGGCCACGCGCGGCGGCTTTCGCGGCGCAACTGGCGCTGCAGGGCCTTGGTGTACGTCGATATCCAGACCGTTCCGCCGGCCTGTTCGGCCCACAGGGAAGCCGGGGCGAGGTACCCAAGGGTCTTGCCGATCCCGGTGCCCGCCTGGGCCAGCAACAGGTGCGGCTGTCCTTCGCGGCGGCGCGGCGACAGCACTTCGGCGGCAGCGCGCGCGTATGTCCGCTGGGTGGGCCTGGGTTCAGCGCCGCTTCCCACCAGCCTGCCAAGCCGTTGCTCGACTTGGGCCGGGTCGAGCGAAACAGCGGTCGGCGGGCCGCGCTCGGCCGCTTCCTCCCATTCCGGAAGCCGCGCGAACAGCCACCGTTCGGCCCTTTGCGGTTTTTGGATTCGCGCTGCTACCAGCGATGCCCACGGCCAACGAAACCGGATCAGCGTCTGTACCTGAGACCACGCGCCCTCGCGCTCGGGCCAGTCAGGCGCCTCGCACATGGCGAGCAACGCCGCCGCCGCGTGCTGCAGCAACGCGGGCACATCCCGGTCGGCGCCTGGTTCATCAAGCCCCAGCGCATGGGCAAGGCCTTTTGCAGTCGGAACGACGAACCGCGCGGGATGGACGAATGCGAACAGTTCCAGCAGATCGAGGCCCGACAGATCCGGATATCCGAGCCGGCTGGCAACAAGCGGTGCGTTGACCAGCAGCAGCGGAGTATCGGCCGCGGCAACGATTGCGTCGCCTTTGCCGACCTCGCTCGTCTCGCCTGCTGAACTGAGCCAGCAGCCGCCATGACTGGCATGGAGCGCGGGAATGACTATTGGTGCAGCGGAAAGACTGTCAGCCATCGCCGCATGTAGAACGAAACTGGAACGTTGGGCAACCCGCGCAACAACCGCAGGGATGACGTCATTGCACGTATAATTTATTGCACGTATAATTTCGCGCGCGTCAGCAGCGATGGAACAGCCAGTGCCAGAGCGACGGCTTACGATCCTCGTCCATGCTTTGGATCGGGCCATGTATTGCACGCCGCAATCCTGGATCGAGCGGCTGATTGGTCCCGGTCCACGACCGGTTCGACCAAGACGGTGATCCGCGCTGTATGCCGTACAGGTTATGTATCTCGATCATCGCCATACGCCTCGGACCATCTGATATACCAGCACAAATAAGCCGAATGGTGTTCCTGACGACGCAACGCTGAAACCCGGCTCCGGGTTCCCAGCCTTCGCCGGCCCGCGATCCAAATGTCGCCGGTAGTGCAACGACGTTCGAGGAGGCAGGTTCCGGTCCGCCGGATGCGAGTAAAGCGCCAATGCCCCTTGCACCGCAGCGCTACATTCGCAAAAGGCAGACATGACCCAACCCGATCCCGGCAATCCAGAACTCATCGCGGCCGCGCAGGTATCCAAAGCCTGGCCGTTCGACGAAGCGCGCAAGCTGCTCAAGCGCTACCCGCAAGGGAAAAGCGGCGCGCCGGTGCTGTTCGAAACCGGCTATGGCCCGTCGGGGCTGCCGCATATCGGCACCTTCCAGGAAGTGCTGCGCACTACGCTTGTGCGGCGCGCCTATGAGGTGCTGACCGGGGGCGCAGCCACCAGGCTCGTGGCGTTTTCCGACGATATGGACGGACTGCGCAAGGTTCCCGACAATGTTCCCAACCAGGGATTGCTCGCGGCCCACCTGGGCCACCCGCTCAGCCGGATCCCCGATCCGTTCGGCCAGTACGAAAGCTTTGCGCATCACAACAATGCGCGGCTGCGTGATTTCCTTGACCGGTTCGGGTTCGACTATGAATTCGTGTCCGCGTCCGATCGCTATGACTCGGGCGCGTTCGACGAAGCGCTCAAGCAGGTATTGCGCAACCATGACGCGATCATGGGCATCATGTTGCCGACCCTGCGCGAGGAGCGCCGGCTGACGTATTCGCCGGTGTTGCCGATCTCGCCGACGACGGGGCAGGTGCTGCAAGTTCCGCTCACCATCGTCGATGCGGATGCGGGCATCGTGCGCTTTCACCATCTGGGCACGGATGTGGAGCACTGCGTGCTGGGCGGGCAGGCCAAGCTGCAGTGGAAGGTGGACTGGGCAATGCGCTGGGTATCGCTTGGGGTTGACTACGAGATGTGCGGCAAGGACCTGACCGACAGCGTGACCCAGTCGGGGAAGATCGCTCAGGTTTTGGGGGGGCGTCGACCCGAAGGAATGATCTACGAGCTGTTTCTGGACGAGCGCGGAGAGAAAATTTCCAAGTCCAAGGGCAACGGGCTGACGATTGACCAGTGGCTGACGTACGGCAGCGAGGAAAGCCTGGGGTTCTATCTATTCCGGGAGCCTAAAAGCGCCAAGCAATTGCACGTGGGGATTATTCCGCGCGCGGTGGATGAATACTGGCAGTTCCGGGAAAAGCTCGCCGATCAGCCGATCGAGCAACAACTGGGGAACGCGGTGTGGCATCTGCTGCGCACAAACCGATACGACGGCGGGGCTGGCGACCGGCTGCCGGTCTCGTACGGGTTGCTGCTCAATTTGGTGGGCGTTCTTGGCGCCAATGCCACCCGCGAACAGGTATGGTCATACCTGGCGAATTATGTTGCCGATGCCCAACCGGCCGCGCACCCGGCCCTGGACAATCTGGTCGGCAAGGCACTGGCCTACAACCGCGATTTCATCGCCCCGAACCTGCACCGCCGGGCGCCGGAAGGGGGCGAGGTACCGGCATTGATCGCGCTCGATGAGGAACTGGCGACGTTGCCGGACAACCCGTCAGCGGAAGAACTGCAGAACATCGTCTATGAAATCGGCAAGGACCCTCATTTTGCATTCGAGCAGCTGCGCGATTGGTTCAAGGCGCTGTACGAAACGTTGCTGGGATCTTCGCAAGGCCCGCGAATGGGTAGCTTCATCGCCTTGTATGGCGTTGCCAACACCCGGAAACTAATTGCAGAGGCGCTCGTTTCTGCGGGGTGAGACTTGATACCAGCCCGGAGGCGCTGGCCGAAGAGTTGCTTGGCCGAGCGTATGGCGATCTGCACGAGGACGAGCAGCGCGCGCTATGCCGGGTAATGTCGTCCGACATTCAGCTTGATCCGGACGAGGAAGAAGCTGTTCGCGTCAGGTTCGGCGATTGGCTTGCGGACCGGGTCGCTGCGCTCGGCGGCAGCTGGGGGTTCATCATCTTTTTCGCGATTGTGCTGATGGGTTGGATGGTCATCAACGGACCTCTGGCGTCCCGCTTTGGCATCGCTTGGGACGTGTATCCCTACATCTTCCTGAACCTGGTGCTGTCGACGGTGGCGGCGCTGCAGGCGCCTATCATCATGATGAGCCAGAACCGCCAGGCAAAGAAGGATCGCATCTCCAATCGCCACGACTACGAGGTGAACCTGCGTACCACGGTTGAACTGCTGCTGCTCCACCGCAAGATCGACAAGATATTCAACAAGATCGGTCAGCTGCAGGGTGACGTCCAAGACGTCGGCTCGAAAACCGAGGCAGTCAGCGAGGCAGTCGGAGCGCAGCCTGCGTCTTGATCGTTGCGTCGGGCTGTGCGGCGATCCATCGATCGACCTTCGCTTCGAGCACCGGTAGTGGCAGCGCACCCGATCCCAGGATCTGCTCGTGGAAGGCGCGAATGTCGAACTTTGGTCCCAACGACGCTTCTGCCTTGGCACGAAGCCGCTGGATGGTCAGCGCTCCCAACTTGTAGGCCAACGCCTGGGCGGGCACCGCGATGTAGCGTTCCACCTCGGCCGTGGCGTCGGTGCGGCCCATTCCTGAATTCGACAGCATATAATCGATCGCCCGGTCGCGGCTCCAGCCCATGGTGTGCAGTCCGGTGTCCACGACCAGCCGCATCGCGCGCAGCATTTCGTCATCGAGCATTCCCCAATGCTGCATCGGATCACGGTACAGCCCCATCTCGTGGCCCAACGTCTCCGCGTACAGTGCCCAGCCTTCGACATAGGCGGTGTTGCCGTCGAACCGCTGGATGTCCGGCAGGGTTTTGTCCTCTTGCGCCAGGCTGATCTGGAAATGGTGGCCCGGGCTGCCTTCGTGCAGGTAAAGCGTGGTCATGCCGGTCAGGAAGCGGCTCTTGAAATCGTAGTTGTTATAAAAAAACACGCCCGGACGCGCGCCATCTGCGCTGCCCTCGTTATAGCTTCCGCCCGCCTCGTACTTCTCGCGGTACGGGGGATGAGCGCGTATCGCGAGCCGGGTCCGGGGCACCCGTGCGAACAGCTTCGGCACCCGCGCATCCACAGCTACCGCAATCCGGGCGAAACCCTTGGCAAGGTCATCCTTGCGTTGTGGATGAAACCGCGGGTCACGGCGGATGGTGTCGAAGAATGCGCGCAGCGAGCCGGTGTCGCCTAGCTCGCGCTGCACACTGCTCATCTCGCGCTGAATGCGCGCAACTTCGGACAGGCCCAGCTGGTGAACCTCTGCTGGATCCATCTGCAGCGTGGTGTGCTGCCGCATCAGGTGACGGTACAGCACCAATCCGCCCCGAAGATCGCCAAGGCCAACGCTGTCGCGCGCCGCCGGCAGATACTCGTCGTTGAGGAACGTGCGAAGCTGGCGATACGCGGGGTAGACCGTGTCTTGCAGCGTCGTTGCATAGCCGTTGCGCAAGCGCTCGCGCGCACCTTCGGGCACGCTCCGGGGAAATTTGCGCGCTGGCGAATAGAACGGCGATGCCTGCACCGGCTGCGCCAGCAGCGCGTCGATCTGGCCGATCATGTTGCGGACCGTGATCATTGGCACGACCACGCCGCTCGCCATGCCCTCGCGAAAGCGCAACTCCGCCTGGGCAAAGATCTGGGGAATTGCCTGCTGCAACGCCAGCGCCCGCCGGTAATCCGCTTCGCTGCGAAACGGCAGAGGACCGTTGGCGCTCAGCAGCGAAGGAAAATCAACATGCAGCCCGCCAAAATGCTCCATCGGCTGAACGTCGGCCAGCGCGCGAATATCCGGCTGGAGACGTTCCAGCTCGGACCGCTTTTCAAACGTGAACGCTTCGAACGACAGGCGCCGTTCGGGGGAGAGGCGCGCGGCGTCTACCCGCGCGAGGGCGAGCAGGCTTTGACGGACGGACGCCAGCCGATTGCGGCTCAGCGTATCGGTAAACACCAGTTCCAGCGCAGCGGGGGTCACCGGTTCGCCATCGGCCAGCCGGTCAAGCGGGTCGAGCAGCCGCGTCCGGCGCGCATCATCCGCCAGCAGCTCCATCAACCTGGCATCTTCGGAGTTCGCCGGGTCGCGCGATGTGGACGGAGTTTCGCGCTGTCCAATAGCCGGTCCCGGTGCCGCAGCGAGCAATACCCCAAGCGCTGCGGCAAGTCCGGCTTTCATCCCCATTTGCGCGTCCGATACCATTTCGTGATGACGTACTTAACTCCTTGAACAACGGGCAGGGCGGCGTGCATCGTGTCCCAGTTGGGCGCCCCGCCGGGCGTGGCGTTGTTCCACACCAGCAAGGCGCCCGGTTGCGGCGTTATCGATATTCCGAGCCGGACGAAGTCAGTGGCGCCGCCTGCTTCGACCGCATTGAGGTAGACCATCGCGGTCCACCCACGCTGCCCGCCCCGTCCGGCCTCATCTGGCCAGTAATCGCCAAGCGTCCAGAACCAGTCGCAATGCTCCCGGAATTCCTGGCCCGGCAGATAACGCTGGCCTTGAATGGTTTCGCCCCACGCTGGCTCGATCCCCAAAAGATCATCGAGGCGACGCTCGATCATCCTGACGAGTGGATCGGCGCGGTCCACATCTCCGGAATAACTTGTTCGGTAGGCCGAATCATAGGCCGCGTTGAACACCGACGACGGTTTTGCTCCCAGATCGACCAAGGCCATCATCCGGTCGCATTCAGCGGGGCTCAGAAAATCGGCGAAAGCCCACATTTCTGCCTTTTCGGTAGGGATCCGGTATGCTGTCGGGTCGGCGCCGATGCGTCCCCGGACCGCGTCCCCCAGCCATATCAACGCCGCCTGGTCGGCCAGTGGCGCACGGTGATCGGGCTGGCAGGGCGTATCGGCGGTGGTGGGCATGTCATGGCTCCGTAGAGGCAGACCATCAGGCTACCGTGCCGCGACGGAAGAACAAGCGCCTTTGATCCCAGTGATGCGCGTTGTCGATCGTCCGCCGACCTGACGCAGGCAATAAAAAGACCCCTGCCGCAGGGGCAGGGGCCGGTTCGCCAGTCCAGTCAACGACCGCAGCGATTACCAGAAGAAATCATGCAGCACGTCCACCACTTCACCGTCATAGATGTTCACCAGCAGCGCATCGTCATAGTACCGCACCCAGCGGTAGGGTCCGTTGGCCGGCGGCAGTCGATATGCATAGGGATCGTCCAGCCAATAATTGCTGCCGTAAAAGCCGCTCTGCAGATAAAATCCGATGCTCAGGCGGCGGTATGACCAATCCCGATACGGCGGGTTGTATCGGCCCATGCGGAAGACCTGGCGATTCTGGTTACGCCAGCCGGACCAATCATACCGGTTATCGCGGCGCCAATCGCGGTTCCAGTTGTGGTTGCCGCGATTGCGGTCCCAGTTGCGGTCGCGGTTCCA